>JAUNJZ010000070.1 GCA_030533085.1 Synergistaceae bacterium | reverse complement strand
CACGGTGGTGTGAGAGGTCGGCTGCTCAACTAATGGGTAGCCTCCTACTCGATCAGCGTTGAGTTCTTTTTTTCTGAAAGCAGCCTCCACGATATCTTTTTGCAGGAGCTGACAAGCTCGTCAATAATATGCACGTCGCTCGCATCCGACTCCTCGTCAAGCGTCTCCAACATATATCTGGCCTCGGAAAGCTTTAATATTATCGAGGCCGCCCCCTGCACTCTGCCGTCGCCGCGCTCAGACAGAGCTGGAACCGGAGCGGGAGCGGCGCTCTCACCAAGAAGAAAGGCTACTGTCGTATCAAGGACTCTGGCAATGCTTTTAAGATTTTCACCCTCGGGAAGGCAGCGGTTCCCCTCCCAGGCAATGACAGTCGAACGGGCGACATCCAGAGATTCCGCCAGCATAGCCTGAGTTAACCCCTTTTCTTTGCGCAGCATCCTTATCTTCTCAGAAATATCCATCGCCATCCCCCATGTTGTGTATAGACTACAAACAACAAAGGGTTGGGTCAAGACGGATTTAAGTTACATGAATGTTGCGTACAGTTGACTATACTTCAAGGAATTTTTATAATAAGTCTTGTAAAGCAGACCTCATTAATAAAGGCGGTGACATATAATGTTCGGAGAAATAATCAAAAAGAGGCGCGTCGCCTTAAAACTAACGCAACGCGAGCTTGCGGCGCTGGTAGGCGTCAACCGTACAACAGTTGTCGCCTGGGAACAGGAAAGATTCCCGCCGACGAAAAAAATAGCCGCGCTTGAAAACGCGCTGGACATTACACGAGGCGAGCTATATTTCATCATTCATGAAAACAGAATCCGCTGACGCTTTCAGTATCATAGCGCGCGGCGCTCTGCTCCTTTTGCCCTGAAATAGGCGAATTTATCAAAACAGTGACGGAAAACAGCTAAAAAGCTGATTCGATGCTGGAATCTTTATTTGATTTGGGGTATCATCATATACATACAGACGGGTATTCAGCCGCTTCACAGAGCCTAGCACGGCTGTACCCTCAAAATACAAAAACGGAGGGGTTTTATATGTCTGCACCGGACAGAAATCTAGCGCTTGAAATGGTAAGGGCGACAGAAGCCGCCGCAATGGCCGCAGGCCGCTGGATGGGACGCGGGGATAAGAACGGCGTTGACGGAGCGGCGGTCAACGCGATGCGCTTCATCCTCAATACCGTCGATATGGACGGAGTAGTTGTTATTGGTGAAGGCGAAAAAGACGAAGCTCCAATGCTCTTTAACGGAGAAAAACTTGGCTGCGGCAAAGAACCTCAGGTCGATATAGCGGTAGATCCTATTGACGGCACCCGCCTCACCGCCAACGGACTTCCGAACGCTGTCAGCGTCGTTGCCTTCGCGGAAAGAAACACGCTCTTCAACCCGCAGCACATCTTCTATATGAACAAAATCGCCACAGGCCCCTACGCGGCGCACGCTATCAACATCGACGCGACGCCGACCGACAACATCCGCGCCGTCGCGCGCGCGCTTAGAAAATCAGTGGAAGACGTTACAGTCGTCGTCCTTGACAGGCCGCGCCACGAAGAGCTCATCAAAGAGATACGTTCGCTCCACGCCCGTATCCGCCTCATCCCCGACGGAGACGTTGCGGGAGCTCTCTCCACCTGCAAGCCCAATTCCGGCATAGACCTCCTCATGGGCGTCGGCGGCTCCCCTGAGGCTATCATCACGGCCTGCGCCTTCAAATGCGTCGGAGGCAACATGCAGTGCAAGCTCTGGCCGCGCAACGACGAAGAGCGCGAGAAATGCAAAGAAAAGGGCATGGATATTGACAAAGTCCTCCACCTCAACGACCTTGTAAAATGCGAAAACGTATTCTTCGCTGCGACAGGCGTTACAGACGGAGACTGGCTCAAAGGCGTGCGCTACTCCGGCGACGGCATCGAGACCTCATCACTTGTCATGCGCGCGAAGAGCGGCACACTGCGCTACATCAACGCCGTCCACAACGTCCAGAAGCTAGACGAGATAAGCGGCATAAAATACGGCGCTCCATCCTCAACCTGCTCATTCCTGTAAACAAGACAGAAAACACAGGCTAAACACGAAGCCGGAGCGCGGCATAACCCCGCTCCGGCTTCGTTGCTATCGCGGCCTTTCCGTCCATCACTGTCAAAGACGGAAAGCTAAAGCGGTGAGCAATGCCGCTTAATGCCAGACCACGAATCACAAGGCGCTATAGGAAGTCTAAAGTATTCAGAAGAACCCCCCAGTGATACCGCATTTGGTTAGGCGATTATGAGCCTACTATAAAATCATCAGCCCCTGTTAACCTTATATCTTTGTTGTCCTGCTGAAGTTTTATCTGTCGGCTCTAAATTACTTCTTGATGTGCGTACATGGCGTAAAAAGCGACTCCCCAATGATAATCTATCAACTATAGGTATTTGGCTCCATTCATCTTCTTCAAATAATTCTTTTACAATAAATTCTTCACCGTTGCTCATATGTCCTATTTTTGTTATAGCACGAGTTAAAAGTTTTTTCACATTTGCCATTTGAAAGCCTCCCTTATTATTGTAAATAAATATTGATAAATAAAACCACTATTATTTTAATGCAAATATATACCAAAAACAATAGTTAATGACCAAATCAACAGACAGGGCAACAGTATGTGCTTTTTGTGCAATTAGAGAGAAACTAAGAGAATGGAAATAAAAACATTGAAAGAAGAAATCAATAATATCACGGAACCGAGACGAACGAACGAAATACCAGACAGCAATACATTTCGCCGTATTTTTGAACGTTTAAATCTAGTTGAACTATCAAAATGTCTTTTAAACTGGCTGAAAGTTGAACGTGAAAAACGCTCTGTGATAGCGGTCGACGGGAAAGCAATTGGAGCAAGAAAAAGATGATGTTCAAGGCTGTGCTCAACCCACAGGTTTTAGGTTTTGCTTGACGTCTTATTTAACCTTAAAAAGTAAATGTTGTCGCCCTGCACGTGGAACGCGCGACATTACGAGAAGATTGTGGCCGCAATATCGAACGATTTTTAATCCACGCGAGCTTAAACTCGCGGCGTAAATGCGCTGTTCGCCGGCAAAGGCGAAAAGCTCTTTGACCTACTCTCCGGCCGCTCGTATCAGGCGGTCTTTTAAGGCGCGCCCTATACCTTTTTCTTCGGGGAGTTCGGCGTAAATGACCTGCGCTCCGCTCTTTTCGAGAGTACGCAGGGCGCGGAACAGCTCCTTTGCATATTCTGCCTCGTCCTTGAATATTATTTTAACACAGGGCGCTCCGACAGGCTCTCTTGTACCGATCCAGCCCCATTCGCCGGACGCCGGAAGCTCCTGCGGAGCCGCCAGCTTCAGCGGTATCGCGGGGGCGTAGTGGCGGTATCTCGTGCCGGGCGAGCGTTTTATCATCTGCTGATCTTGCGGCAGCAGCACTTCCATGTTAAGCGCCTCTTCCACCGCCTCTTTTGACAGGCCGCCGGGACGCAGCAGCACCGGATGCTCTCCCGTCATGTCGATGACAGTTGATTCAAGGCCGAGGCGCGTATCGCCTCCGTCTATTACAAGCGGAATGATATTCCCGATCTCCTTCCGTACCGTTTCGGCATCTGTGGGGCTGGGACGTCCGCTGATATTGGCGCTTGGGGCGGCTATGGGCAGAGCAGATTTTTCTATGAGCGCCAGCGCCGCGGCTGTGTCCGGCATACGCACAGCCGCCGTCGGCAGCCCCCCGCGAGTGCGCGCGGGGACTATATCCTTTGCCGGCAATACGAGCGAGAGCGGGCCGGGCCAGAATTTCTCCATCAGAAAGCGGGCGCGCCAGTTTATCTCAACTAGGGCTTCCGTCATTCTGATAGACGATACATGCAGAATAAGCGGGTTATCCGACGGCCGCCCCTTAGTCTCGTAAATTTTTTTTACAGCCTCCGCGTCAAGCGCGTTCGCGCCGAGACCGTAGACAGTCTCCGTCGGAAAGGCGACAAGGCCGCCGGCCTTTATTATCTCCGCGCCTCTGTCAATCAGTTCGCGCTGCTCCGGCGTGAGCGAAGCAATTCTTTTCGCCGCGCGCTCGTCAGAAGAGCCGCCTCCCGGCGCGGCCTCAAATCCCATCGTCTCCGCCGCTTTGCCGCCATGGATATCATTCATTAAGATACGCGCCCTCCATAAAGCTCTCCATAAAAGCGCGGCGGAAGGCTGGGAAGCGGCCCTCGATAATCGCCTGCCGCGCTCTGCGCACCAGATTAACGAGGAAATGAAGATTATGCCAGCTGCACAGCCGCGCGGCGAGAATCTCCCCCGCCGTATAGAGATGGCGCAGGTAGGCGCGCGTAAAATTACGGCAGACGTAGCAGTCACATTCGGGGTCAGGGGCAGTAAAATCCCGCGCGAAAGCGAGATTTTTTATATTCATCTTACCAAAGCTCGTCAACAGCTGCCCGTTGCGTCCGTTGCGCGTCGGCAGCACGCAGTCGAACATATCGACGCCGCGCGCTATCCCCTCGACAAGATTCGTAGGAAAGCCAACCCCCATCAGATAACGCGGCTTGTCCTGCGGCATGTGCGGGCAGAGCGCATTAAGTATGCGGTACATCTCGGCGTGGCTCTCTCCTACGGAAAGGCCGCCGATACCGTAGCCGGGGAAGCCGATATCCTCCAGCCGTTCTATGCATTCGATACGCTGGCTCTCATAGAGCGCCCCCTGCACGATGCCGAAAAGCGCCTGATCTCCGCGGCTGTGATATTCGCGGCAGCGTTTCGCCCATCGGAGCGTGCGCTCCATCGCCTCGCGGGAATATTCCGGCGTCGTAGGCAGCGAGACGCATTCGTCAAAAGCCATGGCGATGTCTCCGCCCAGCTTCTGCTGAATATCCATCGAATCTTCCGGGCGCATGAAATGTTTGCTGCCGTCTATATGAGAGCGAAATTCAACGCCGTCTTCTTTTATCTTATTTATATTGGCGAGCGAAAAAACCTGAAAGCCGCCGCTGTCGGTAAGTATTGGACGCTTCCAGCCCATAAAACGATGCAGCCCGCCCCCCTCCGCGACAATATCCTCTCCGGGGCGCATGTGGAGGTGGTAGGTGTTGCCGAGAATGATCTGCGCCCCCAGCTCTTCAAGCTCCGGCGGCGTCATCGCTTTCACAGTGGCCTGCGTTCCAACCGGCATGAAGACCGGCGTTTCAATCACGCCATGAGGCATGGTAAACTCTCCCGCGCGCGCGCCTGTCTCCGGACAGCGCGCAATCAGCCTATACTCAAACATCCTCTTTAGCCGCCCATCCGAATAATCTTTCGCCGTTCTCCTTCACTGCCCGCGCGAAATCCTCCAGAGAAAGCCCTTTGAGCATCGACAGATACTCGTAGACCGAGCGCACGTGCCGCGGCTCGTTCTGCTTCCCGCGAAAGCCCTGCGGCGCGAGATACGGGGAATCCGTCTCGCAGAGAATACGGTCAAGCGGCGTCGCCATCGCAATCTCGCGCAGCGCCTGATTCTTTGGGTAGGTTACGGGGCCGGCAAAGGAAAGATAAAAGCCAAGCTCCAGCGCCGCTTCCGCTTCCTCCCTATTGCCTGAAAAACAGTGGATCACGCCGCCGCTCTCCGCCGCCCCCTCCTCACGCAGAATGCGCAGCAGCTCGCCATTCGCGTCGCCTGCGCCCTTCTCCTGCGCGTCGCGCACATGTATCACGATCGGCTTGCCGAGCCTCTTCGCCAGTCCTATCTGCTCACGAAAGACGCGGCGCTGAACATCGCGCGGAGAATGGTCGTAAAAATAATCAAGGCCGATTTCCCCTATAGCGCTGACCCTTTCACCCCCCGCAAGCTCTTCCAGACGTGCGATATAATCCGGCGCAGCCCTTTCGGCCTCGTGCGGATGCACGCCGACGAGCGCGTAAAGCTCCGGCGCCTCTCTCTGAAGCTCTGCTAGCTCCGCCGCCTCGCGGCTCGTAGCAACATCGGCGGAGGCAAAGAGCAGACGCCGCACCCCATTTTCCGCAGCGCGCGCGAAAATATCCGCTAGGCCGTCGGGGTAATACTCTCTATTCAAATGACAATGCGCGTCAACCAGAAACATCATAGATCCCTTTCAAAACATAAAATATAAGATACATCCCGGCTATTATACAATATACAAAGCCGGATGCCGTAAAGAGCCACGCGGCTTTATTCCAGTAAATTAATAGCAAAATGCTTACAGAATTTAGCTTGATATCTTGACGGCATTCTGAAATGCGTGGCTAAAATCCCTCAAAACGATAAGAAATATTTAAGCAGCAGCTCGATGAGGCTCGACACAAGCTCGACTTGAGTCTGGCATGTCATGTGCGCGTTCCAGCCAGCCTGACTGCCTCACAACGCACGAATTCTTTTCTTGTCATTGTTACCATGTCATGTCTTATGGCGAGCGTGCTTCCAATGACAAAATGCTGACTTCTTGCTGAACTAAACGCGACTTTGAGAAAATGCTACTCGCGGTTACTTTGGCAATTAACACATTATCACAGACTAATAACATTTGGTTAATAGCAAAAGTAAGCGCAAGTTTGCAGATGTAAACGCAAGCTGCAAATTGAGGTGCCCCGATCAACATCAGGATGTGATAACAA
>JAUNJZ010000026.1 GCA_030533085.1 Synergistaceae bacterium | reverse complement strand
GAGCGCGTAGTGGACTTTCACCACCTAGTTGTTGACCATGCCGGGCGCACAAGCAACAACAGAGTCGGCCGCGGGACCGGCTCTGTTGCTGTTGTCGGAGCTGTCTTTGTCTAGCTTGCAGGTGTGCGAGGACTGCAAGGTTACGCATCCGCTGCTATCAATATGATACGTCTACTCCATACACTATTTTTCACTTATGCAAAAGGCTTTTTCCATAAAAATGTAAAGTGAGAAAAGAGCTTAATTAGTAAAATTAATCTATGCTATAGAAATAATTCATTTTACAAATTATATAAAATATCTATAATGATCATAGTTACAAAAATTGACAATGAGCGGCAGAAATAGCAGCGCCGCGAGGAAGGGAGTGAGAGTTGTGATAAGAGAAGGCAATATTGCTGATGCGTTCGATGGAAAAAGATACAAAAAACGCCAAGAGACGCAGGGTTTGTTTCTACCGATACGACGATGTTAAACGGCCAGCATTTTTTATTTCCCAATATCTGCGTAAAAACCATAACAGCTCATAACAAAAGTACACTGTAAATGATGTATATGTCAGTATCTGTGTCTGATCTTGCCGACAGATTTCAGATATCTGTTGCTGATGGAGTGTGCTTTTCAATTTGTTACGTTAATAATAAGGAGGACATAGATTATGAACGTATCTGTTGTTGTACTCGCTCTTTATCTCGGAGTGTTGATAACCGTAGGATTCATAGCCGGGCGCAAAGTAAAAAGCGGCAAGGATTACGCAATAGGCGGCAGAAATATTCCTGGCTGGGCTGCCGCGCTTTCTGAACGAGCCACGGACTGTTCCGCGTGGATGCTGCTTGGCGTGCCTGGCAGCGCTTACGCTCTTGGAATGAGCAGTATTTGGGCCGCCGTCGGCTGCCTTATCGGCTCCGCGGGAGCGTGGTGGCTGGTCTCCAACCAGCTGCGCAAGCAATCAGCTGATCTTGACGCCGTTACCTATATTGACTGGATAGCAAAGAGGCATTCCGCCAATGCAAAAGGTATCCGCGTTTTTGGAAGCCTTACGATAATTTTCTTCTTCACGCTGTATATCAGTGCCCAGCTTATAGGAGGGGGAAAGACATTCTTTTCTCTTTTTGGTCTCGATACAACAATCGGCATACTGATAACTTCCGCGGTGGTCGTTTCTTATACGATGTACGGCGGTTTTGGCAGCGTTGTCTACACCGACTGCCTTCAGGCGGTGATGCTGTTTTCCGCGCTCCTGTTAGGCACAATCTTCGGCTTTGGCTATATCGCGTCAAACCCTGAGGTTTATGCGAGCAGCATCGGGGCTGCCTGGGCAAAAGCTGGAGGCGGTTACGGAGAGTTATTCCGAGGCGCGGAGGGAATAGGTAAGGGCGTCGTTTTCGGAAATGGGATGGCATGGATGTTCGCCTATCTTGGAGGATTGCCTCAGCTTAATACGCGATTCATGTCTATGAAGGACGAGAAGGCGTTCCAGAGCGGACGTATCATCTCTGTATCGTATATCGTATTGAGTTATATCTGCGCTATTCTGGTTGGTTTTGTAGGCTTTGCCATCTTTGGCCCCGGTATCGAAGACACAGAACAGATAATGCCGAATGTCATGAAAACACTTTTCCATCCTGCCTTGGCGACGCTGTTCATCACAGGCGGAATTGCGGCTATGCTGTCAACGGCGGATTCGTTGCTTGCACTTACGTCGGCTGAAGTTGCGGAAGACATAGTCAAACCGTATTTTATGAAAGGCAAGGAGCTTTCGTCGCGAGCCAGCCTTAGAATATCAAGGCTGATAACGATAGGCCTGGCTGTTTTGGCGATTATTTTCGCATTTATCCTGCCCAAGACGCTGATATTTACAATGGTCAGTTACGTATGGGCCGGACTTGGCAGCCCGTTCGCCGTTGTCACGCTGCTTTCGATATACTGGAAAAAGTATACCGCCAAGGCGGCACTGTGGACAATCATAGTCGGTCTTTTCTTCACCATTTTCTGGATAGCGTCGGGACTGGATGCTAAAGTGACAGCAATGTTGGTCGGTTTTGTCGCTTCATTGCTGACTGGCGTAACGGTTTCGCTCTGCACTCAGGAGAAATAGCTATTTGACCCATTGCGCCGAATAATATGCTGCGCCGGTGCTGTATTCATGCACGGCCTATAATCGCCCGCTTTTCTGTATGAAAGCGGGCGATTATAATGTTCAGGTGGCAGGATTTATTATCGGCCTTTGCAGCGCGCTGTTTTTTACGCGCGGCCGGCGCCGATGAGCGCCGCTCCAAGCGCTCCCGCGTATTGGGCGCGTTCCGGGATGATTACATGTCTTCCTGTCTTTTTTTCTATCAGCTTTCCAAGCAGGCTGTTTTGCGCGCAGCCGCCGGTGAAGCAGATGTCGCCGTGGTCTGATATCCGCGAGACGAGGTTCGCGGCACGCTGGGCTACTGAGTCTAGCAGGCCGAGGCGTATGGATTCTTTCGCTACTCCCTGCGCCAGCAGCCCTATCACTTCGGATTCCGCGAATACGGCGCACATGCTGTTTATAAGCTGGAATGGCGTCTCCTCCGGTATATCGCCGAAGTCCGCCAGCGAGCAGCCGAGCTGTACCGCCATATTTTGCAGAAAGCGTCCCGTGCCGGCGGCGCATTTGTCGTTCATCAGAAAATCCGTGACTTTCCCATTCGGCGAGAGGGTTATTACCTTTGAATCCTGCCCTCCGATGTCGAGCACTGTCGAGGCCTGCGGCGCGAGGTAGTGCGCGCCGGCGGCGTGGCAGGTTATCTCCGTGACGCGCCTGTCTGCCTGAAAGACGTTTCTTCCGTAGCCAGTGGCCGTTACGTGCAGCTCTTCGCCTCTGGGCAGACGGCCGCGTCTTCTGACCTGCGCCAGCGCCTTTGCCGCGCTTTCGCCCGGAGTCCAGCCGGTAGGGGTGAGGTAGCATTCAAAGCAGCCGCCCTTCCATAGAACGCCTTTTGTCGCGGTGGAGCCGATGTCAATGCCTACGCTTGCCATTAAAGCATCTCCGTAAAGGCGCCGAATCTTGTGGCTAACTGCCCAAGGTCGCCCTGCGAGTAGTCCGTCTCAACCGCGATGTAGGGAACTCCCTCTTCCGCGAGCGACTGACGGATTGAGTAAGATTCTACGTTGTATGTGTGACAGGCCTGGAGTATGACGTCGACAACGCCGTCGGCTCTGTATCTCTCCACGTAGTGGCGCAGCAGCTCTTCGCGCTCGCTGTTGGGGGACATGACGGAGCAGGGGATGGAGAGGTATTTTTCCGCCAGCGCGTCGAGTGGGGCTATCTCCTCGCGTACTTTGTAGTGAGAGCATTTGAGATTGCCGCAGTTTTCAAAGCCGACGACTAGCGAGGCGCATTCCGGCGATTCAAGGACGTCAACGATTTTTTCAAGGGATTTGCCCATCGGGCAGCCGGTGATGAGTATACGGTGGGCGGCTATGTCCTGACGGCGCTGCCCGTCGATGTAATTTTCCACTATTTTGTCCACAAGCTCGTTGACCTTCGCTATGCTTTCTTCGTAGTCGAATGTGAATTTGAGATAGTCGGAGACGAGCATTATTTCCTTGCCTGTTATTACCGCGTCAGGCAGCTTTGATAGGTCGTAAAAGCGCAGCGCGGCGGCGTGCATCGCGTTTCTGAGCGAGATGGAGGCGGCGAGTTTTTCGTCGCTGATTTCCGTGCCGCATAGCTCTTCAAGCCTCTCTTTAAGGGCGATTATTTCGCGTTTCCAGAGTTCGAGGCTCATCGGGTGCTCCCTGCGCTGAGGAAGCTGCATTACGTGAGTCGGGCGCAGCTTTCCGAGCAGCTCGTACATCTTTTTCTTACCGTCGCAGGTGGTCTCGCCGACGACCATGTCGCAGAAATGGAAGTAGGGGCAAGTGTCGGTAAGGGCGAAGCCGTAGCTGGATTTTATCAGCGGGCAGAGGTTGCGCGGCAGATGCTTCTCGGCGGCGGCTATTGGTTTTTCGCTTGTGCTGCATAATGATACGGAGATGCCGCCGGCTGCGTTGACCAGCTCCCACGGCGTGAATGTGCAGTATGTTCCTATAACGGGACGTCCGGCCTCTTTCAGCTCTTTTATCGCGACAGCCCCCTGCCGGACGGCCTCGCGCATTTCGTCGAATATTTTATCTATGTCGTTGTACATTTTTTTCGTTCTCCCTCTTTGATATTAACAAACCGGCTTTGCGCGCCGGAACCGGGAGCGGCGCGGAGGGGCAACGGGAGGATGACGGCGGAGCGTGAAGCTTCCGTCAGCGGCCGTTCCGCCGCGCGCTCGCTGTTAAACGCAATGCAGTCCCTGCATTCAGAGCGGCTCAGGTAAAAAATGCGCGGCTGTGCGGCATATCGCTTCACCTCCAAAAATTTATCTTTTAATTTTACTACAGAGCGGCGCGGCTGATAAACATAAGGCGGAAAGATTTGTTATAATGCACATAAATGAAGATATGCGTTATCTCCGTTGTCCTTTCGGTTATCCGTGCTATTATGACAGCGGCGCGGAGAAGAAAAAGTAAAGTGAGATGATTGAGCTGGAAAGAAAAAGAGAGATCAAGCGCTGCGTGGTTATCACAGGGATGTCCGGCGCGGGCAAGTCTTCCGCTCTGAATGTCTTTGAGGATCAGGGCTTTTACGCGATAGACAATCTGCCGCCGACGCTGCTGCCTCAGCTCCTCGAGGTGCTGGGGAGCCATCAGTCGGCTGTGAGCGGCGGCGTCGCCGCCGTTGTGGACGTTCGCGGTCAGGAGCTGCTGAACGATCTGACAAATGTAGTAGCGAGGCTGAGGGAGAAAAATGTCCAGACTGATATCCTTTTCGTGGACTCCTCAGACGAGACGCTTGTGCGCCGCTTTGAGACGACGCGCCGCCGCCATCCGCTGGCGGAGGGGAAGACGATCCTGCAAGGCATTCAGGATGAGCGCAGGCTGCTGAATGGGATTATTAAAAATTCAGATATTATTATAGACACAACGGGACTTAAACTGCCCGATTTCAAGGCGCGCCTTTTGGAGGCGGCAGGAATGTCCGCGGAGGAGCCGGCTGTCATCGTCAGCTCTTTCGGCTTCAAGTACGGTCCGCCGCAGGACGCGGATTATATTCTTGACGTCCGCTTCCTGCCGAATCCCAATTATGTGGATGAGCTGCATCTGCTTTCCGGGCGAGACGAGCCGGTGAGAAGGTATCTCGAAGGCTTCCCGGCGCTCGGCGAATTTCTATCCCGCGCGGAGGCGCTTCTCGGCTATGTCGCTTCCATCTACGGCGAAACGGGGAAGAAGCAGCTCCACATCTGTATCGGCTGCACCGGAGGACGTCACCGTTCCGTCGCAGTGACGGAAATGCTTGGCGAGGCGCTGAAAAAGGCGGGGAGGCGCGTCAAGGTGCAGCACCGCGATATTGATAAGGGGAATATATGGTGAAAGCCGTTTTCTTTCTTATCGCCGTGGCCGCGGCCTTCGCGGCGGGCGGCGCTTCCGTTTATATCGCTGCCGCCGGACGAAGGAAGCGTATGAAGAATCCGGTCAAGACTTCGATCATCATGAGCAACGCAAAGGAGCACAGGCTTTCCGTGGGGCCGCATGTCGTGGCTATCGGCGGTGGGACAGGGCTTTCGACCTTTCTGGGCGGGCTGAAATGTTTTACGCGCAACATCACGGCGGTGGTGGCAGTGACCGACGAGGGGGGCAGCTCCGGCCGCCTGCGCCAGGAGTGGGGGATGCTTCCACCCGGCGATATACGCAACTGCATTGTCGCGCTTGCGGAGAACGACAGCTCGCTCAACAGCCTGCTCAATTTCCGCTTTGACCGCGGCGAGCTGAAAGGGCACAGCCTCGGGAATCTCATTCTGCTGGCTACAACGGAGATGATGGGGGATTTTCAGCGTGCGGTAGAGGAGCTGAACAAGCTGCTCGCGATACGCGGACAGGTTTTGCCCGTTACTACGGAAAGCGTCAGGCTGAAAGGGGAAACGAAGGATAAAAAAGCCCTCTCAGGCGAGCTTGAGATCTCCGACAACGGCAGCGAGCTGGCCAGGCTCTGGCTGGAGCCGGCGGACGCGGAACCGCTGGAGGGGATAAAAAAGGCGGTAGCCGAGGCGGATATAATAGTGCTGGGGCCGGGAAGCCTCTTTACCAGCGTGATGCCGAATCTGCTTATCGCCAAGGTGCCGGAGCTGCTGCGGGAATCTCAGCTTCCCATCGCCTATATAGCCAATCTTATGACTCAGCCGAAAGAAACTGAGGGGATGAATATCCTTGCCCATGTGGACTGGATAACCGGCGTTTTGGGGGCTGTTCCCGATTATATTCTCGCGAATCAGTCCGCCATTCCGGAAGAATTTCTGTCGCGTTACGGGAAGATAGGGGCTGAGCCTCTTTATCTCTCCGCGAAGGAAGAGCAGTATCTCGAATCGCTGGGCTGCGAGGTCATTTACGGCGACTACTGCGAGATAAAGGACGGAAAGTATCTGAGACACAATGCGCGCCATCTCTCGGAGACGATATTGGAGCTTGCGCGCAGGAACAAAGGCGGCTAAGGGGATCGGGGATGGAGGGGCTTAATCACACCATCTGGGACGAATGGGGGGCTCTTGCCCCGACTCCGCCAGTAAGGGACGAGGCCGCCGGTATCATGGAGGGGCTTTCGCGCAGCGTCGAGGGAGAGGAACAGCTTTTCAGCTCTTCAAGGCTTTTCACTGTGCGCAGGCTTATGCGCATCTGGAACGACTGCGGCTGGAAGAGCGACGGCGGAATACGTCTCGTGCGGACGCAGGGCGGCGGCAGGATAGTTTTCGCTGTTGACGGCGCGGTCGTCCCCGAAATATTTTCCGTCACGCAGTCGATGTCGCGCAGACGGCGGAACTGGAACTGGGTGCGCGGTATCTTCGGAAGCTGCGGCGCTCTCTATCTGCCGAGGGCGGGATATTATCTGGCGATGCGCCCGCCGCTGGGAAGCGGCGCGGCGGAGCGGCTGCAATCCATCTTGCGCTCCTGCGGCTTCGCGCTTGGCGTGAGGAAAAAGACCGGCTGCCGCGAGCTGATGCTGCGCGACCAGCAGCAGATAGTGACCTTCCTTTCGCGCATAGGGCTGGTAAAGACGGCGCTTGACCTGGAGGAGACCGCCATTTACCGCTCGATGAGGAATCACGCCAACAAGCTGGTGAACTGCGACGCCGCGAATATCAACAAGAGCCTCGGCGCGGCGCGAGAGCAGATGGCGCTTATAAATAAAATGGACGAGCTTGGAATGACGGAAGAGCTTCCGGCGCCGCTCAGAGAGCTTATTATCGCAAGAAAAAAAAATCCGAGCGTATCTTTAAAAGAACTTGGACAAAGTTTACCAACACCAATTAGCAAAAGTACGGTAGAATATAGGTGGCGTAAATTAGAGAATATGCTTAAACAGCAATCAAAAGGGGATGATGCCAATGTACTTGGGAAAGGCGGACGTTAACACCTATGACAAAGGCGCCGGGAGAGAGTTTCTTATCTCGAACGGGCGCGGGAGTTACGGCTTTTCAACAGTCATAGGGGCAAATACGCGCAGGGAACACGGCCTTCTGGTTGTGAGGCCGGAAGATAAAAGCCAGCACTCGGTACTGGTAAGCAAAATTGAAGAGACGATATTTGATCAAAACAAAAAATATCAGCTTTCCACAAATCGTTACAAGGATCTGGTTTACCCGGACGGGTACAGATATCTGCAGGAATGTCAGGGCAATCCCTTTCCGAGTATGCTCTTTGTTATTCACAGTATCCTACTGAAAAAATCCATCTTCATGCCTAACGGCAAAGAATGTACGGTGATAAAGTACGAACTGCTCGCGGCTCCCGACAAGATCCGCCTCGACCTGCGTCCGCTGGTGGCTCACCGTTCCAGCGGCAGCGTCTGCCCTGATTCAAGGGGAAACGATTTCAGCGTATCCTCGGACAGCGCGCACAGCATCAGCATCAGCGGAAGGAGCCATACAAGCTGCGTTTCCGTGACGGCGGGGACATGGTCGCTGAAACCGCTCTGGTTTGAAAATCTCATCTACGAACATGACGACCGTCCGGATTCATCCTCTGTCGATCACCTCTGGTCGCCCGGCTTCATCTCCAACGAGCTTTCCGAAGGCGACGTCGTATATGTGGTGCTGTCGCAGAGTCCCCTGAATTACAGCCTCAAAGAGCTGGCCGACATGGAAAAAGAGGCCAGCGACAGATTTGAAAATATCCTCGAACAGGCGAATCTTCCCGCTTTGAGCAGCGCCGAGCAGGATATGATAGCCGCCTCCTACCATCTGGTGGACGATCGCCCCGAGAGCGTAGCGCCGATTTATACCGGCTATCCCTCAGTCGGGACGAACGCCCGCGACAGCTTCATATCGCTCCCCGGACTGCTTATCGCCACAGGCAGGGAAGCGGTGGCGGCAAAGACGCTTGGCTACTGGCTTGAGCTTGCCGAAAACAACGGCTGGGTCATGCCCGATAAGCTGGACTCCGAAAGCGGAATAAAATTCGGCGGAGCGGACAACGGTCTGTGGTTTGTCTACGCAGCGGATAAATATCTCTCGCACAGCGACGGCAAGGATGCTTTCAGAGCCGAACTTGCCCGCGCAGTGAGGGAGATAACGTTGAAATATCTCTCCGGTATCCCTGAGCTTGACCTTGTCTGCGACCCGAACATGCTGCTGAAGCTGACCTCCGACAATCCCGCGCGTCACTGGATGGGCGCGCTGGCTGGAGAGGAGCAGGTGGTGGAGCGCAAAGGCTATCTTGTCGAGATAAACGCCCTCTGGTACAACGCGCTGCGTGTCGCAGCGAAATGCGCGGCAGAATTTGACGGCGCGGAGGGCGAAAAGAAATTCAGCGAAGCGGCGGAGAAGTGCGCGAAAGCTTTCCGCGACGCCTTCTGGAGCTTCGATATGAACGGCCTCTACGACTGCGTTGACCCTGAGACATTCAAGAACGACGCCTCTATACGCCCGAATCAGATTCTGGCCGTATCACTGCCGTACAGCCCGTTGCAGCCGGAAATGGCTCAAAAGGTCGTGCGCCTCTGCTGGAACGAGCTTTACACGACCTACGGCCTGCGCACACTCAACCCGCGCCACGATAAGTTCAAGGGGCGTTCCGAGGGACGCGCCGACCAGCGCCTCAAAGCGCGTTATCGCGGCATGGCCTGGACATGGTTGCTCGGGCAGTTCATCACGGCCTACCTGAAGCTCTCGCCCTCCCGCAGGGATCTTGGCTGGGTCTTCATCCGTCCATTCAACTCGCATCTGCGCCACGGCTGCCTTGGCGGCGTCGCAGAGCTTTTCGACGGGATGATGCCCTATCGTCCGCACGGAGACGTTTTGAGCGCGATTTCGCTCGGAGAGCTGCTGCGCGTTCTCCACGAGAATCTTGAAACGGAAGAATAAAAGCAATATTCAGAAAAGCTTCGGTTATTGACAAAATCCTAATAAAGAGTCAGAATGAGCAGAGGGATAAAATTAAAAACTTTATCCCTCTTTTCACAAATAAAGAAAAAAAATTTAAGGAGGAAGTTTTATAATGGCTAAGTACAAAGTTGCGATTAACGGGTTTGGACGTATCGGCCGCCTTTCGCTCCGCGCTTTTTTCACGAACGGGAAGGAAAATGAATTTGAGATAGTGGCTATAAACGACCTGACCCCGGCTGCCTCTCTCGCCTATCTGCTCAAATATGACTCCGTCTTCCGCCGTTTCCCCGGAACGGTTGAGGTCGACGGCGACTGCCTCGTGGTGAACGGACAGAAGATAAAGGCTCTCGCCGAGCCCGATCCCGCGAAGCTTCCCTGGAAGGAAATGGGCGTGGATCTCGTAATCGAATCGACCGGACGCTACACAGACGCCAGTCAGGCGAAGGCGCACATTGAAGCCGGCGCGAAGAAGGTCATCATTTCTGCTCCTGCGAAGAACCACGACGCGACGATAGTCATGGGCGTCAACGAAGGGGTATACGATCCCGCGAAGCACAATATCGTCTCCAACGCCTCCTGCACGACGAACTGCCTTGCCCCCGTCTGCAAGGTGCTTCAGGATAAGTTCGGCATCAAAGAGGGGCTTATGAACACGATACACGCTTACACGAACGACCAGAAGACGCTGGACTTCCCGCACAAAAACCTTTCGCGGGGAAGGGCCGCCGCCCTCTCTATCATTCCGACAAGCACCGGCGCGGCAAAGGCCATTTCTGAGGTCATGCCGGAGCTGAAAGGCAAGCTTAACGGCTTCGCCCTCCGTGTGCCGACTCCAGACGTTTCCGTCGTAGACCTTACCGTAGTGCTTGAAAAGGCCGCGACCGTGGACGAAGTGAACGCCGCGATGAAAGAGGCCGCAGAGAGCTATCTTAAAGGCATTCTTGAGTACGAGCCGGAAGATCTCGTCTCTATGGACTTCGTTGGAGACACGAACTCGTCAATATTCGCGCCGAGACATACAATGGCGATGGGCGACAAAATGATAAAGCTCCTTTCCTGGTACGACAACGAGTGCGGTTACAGCAACAGGGTGATCGACCTCGCCAACTATATGCTCAAAAAAGGGCTGTAGGCCATGCGGCTGAAAACCTTTTCGCCATCGGATGTAGCCGGTAAAAAGGTTCTGGTGAGGGTGGACTTCAACGTCCCCCTCGCGAACGGCGCGGTCGCCGACGACACCCGCATAAAGGCGCATCTTCCGACGCTTACCGCTCTGCGCGAGGCCGGCGCGAAGGTGGCGCTCGTCTCCCATCTGGGCAGGCCGAAGGGCAGCGTCAACCTTAAATATACGTTGGAACCGGTGGGCGAGGAACTTGCCAGGCTGACCGGCTGGCCCGTGCGCTTTGTTCCGGACTGCGTCGGCGAAAAGGCGGATGAAGCCGTCGCCTCATGGAAAGATGGGGAAGTGCTGCTGCTGGAGAATGTCCGCTTCTATCCCGAAGAGGAAAAAAACGACGCGGGATTCGCGCGGCGGCTGACGAAAAACTTCGATCTCTTTGTGATGGACGCTTTCAGCGCATCGCACCGCGCACACGCCTCGACACGGGCCGCGGCTGAAATACTGCCGTCATATTCCGGCAAGCTCATCGACCGTGAGATAAGCATGCTCTCCGCCGCGCGCGACGAACCGCGCAAGCCATTCGTCCTCATTCTCGGAGGGGCTAAGGTATCCGACAAAATAGCGGTAGTCGAGAATATGATTAAAAAGGTCGATACGATACTCATCGGCGGCGGTATGGCCTTCACCTTCCTGAAAGCGCGGGGGGCGGAGATAGGAAAGTCGCTCTGTGAGACGGAAAAGCTGGATTTCGCGGCGAAGATGCTCGACGAAGCAGCGAAGTTGGGCGTTAAGATACTTCTTCCGCTCGACGTCGTAGTCGCCCCTGAATTTAAGGCCGACGCGCCGGCTTCGGTCGTATCGGCGGATGCGATGCCGGCGGATGAAATGGGACTCGACATAGGCCCCAAAACGGCCGAGCTCTTCTCCGGCGAAATAAAGGGAGCTAAGACGGTGCTGTGGAACGGCCCAATGGGCGTCTTTGAGATGCCGGCTTTCGCCGCCGGAACAGAGGCTGTCGCAAAGGCAATGGCCGACAGCACCGCGGCGGGCGCGCTGACGGTCGTCGGCGGGGGAGACTCCGCGGCGGCAATAGCGCAGTTCGGAATGGAGGATAAGGTTTCGCACGTCTCTACAGGCGGCGGAGCGAGCCTAGAATTTTTCGAGGGCAAAAGCCTACCCGGTATAGAGCCTTACGTGCTGGACTGACAAAAATATAAAACAGGCGAAGGGCGGAAGAAACAGTCCGCCCTTCGCGCCGTAAAGAGGGAAGGGCATATAACGCTGGAGCGGCGCTTTTTCAAAAAAAAAGCTGATAACCGTTATGTCATAACTGCCCAGAAATTTTTAGAAATAAAAGAATGTCAGAACAGAAGGGATGTCTCAGATATGCGCAGAAAATTTATTGCCGGCAACTGGAAGATGTTTAACGGCCCAAAGGCAACAAGTGAATTTATTAACAAATTCTCGGCAGAGATAAAGGCCTCGCCGGAGGTAATAAAGGCGGTTGCTGACGGCAGCGAGGAAATAGCGCTCTTTGTCCCCGCCATATCGCTTACGGCGGCTGCTGACGGCGTAAAAGAACTGCCCGTCATTATCGGCGCTCAGAACTGCCACTGGGAAAAGAACGGAGCCTTCACAGGCGAAATATCCGTGCCGATGATAACGGAGGTCGGCGCGACGCATGTGCTGATCGGCCACAGCGAAAGGCGGCATATATTCCGTGAGATCAACGAAGAGCTGAACAAAAAGGTACAGGCCGCCGTTGAAGGAGGCCTGGTCGCTGTGCTTTGCGTCGGCGAGCTGCTTGAAGAACGCGAAGCCGGCAGAGCCTTCGACGTTATCAGGGAACAGTTCATCGAAGGGCTGAAAGGTATAGATGCGAAAACGGCGGCGGAAAAGATAATAATTGCCTACGAACCTGTATGGGCCATCGGCACCGGCAAGACCGCCGGAAACGACGACGCGGAGGAAATTTGCGGTTACATCCGCAAACTGACGGCCGAGCGCTTTGACGGCGAAACGGCCGACAAGATTATCATCCTTTACGGCGGCAGCGTTAAGCCGGAAAATACAAAAGGGATAATCTCGCAGCCCGACATCGACGGAGTCCTTGTCGGCGGCGCGTCGCTGAAGCCGGAGAGCTTCATACAGATCGTAAAGAACGCGCTTTAATAGGCTCAATAAAAAAGCGCTGTAAAAAATAAGAGGACAAAGAGTACCCGAAAAGCAAACAGACCCCCTCTCAGGCCATTCTGAGAGGGGGTCAAATGTAACATAAGATAAATTATAGGACATCGATATAAAATCGAAAGGAGCCTCCGGTAATTATAATATATGAAATATATGAGATATTTATGCTGTCTCTTCCAGCTTCATGTGAATATATCTGATGGCGTTTTGTATCTTGTATTTTTTCGCCGCTTGTGTCGGTAAAGCCAATGGCGCGTAAAATTTGCGGACGTGCGGCGTTGAGTTGGCTGGCGTTTCCGCCAGTGCGCATTCACTGCGCAGATGGCCGACGAGGGCTTTCAATCACTTTGCGCTGACAGATCTTTCTTACAAATAAAAGGCAGATATGCCTGCCGCGCGCCGCCGTCATTCCGGCCAGCCGTCCGCAATCGCTAAAGCCGAAGAAAAGCATATCGTCAGCGTCCGCCGCGTAAATGAGAAAGCGTCTGACTATTCCTCCGCGCCTTCGGAGAAATAATCAGACGCTGTAAGTTCACTGAAAGCCTCGCCGGTCAGCCCCAGTGCGCCGCGGATATCTTCTTTTCAGCCTGAAGATACCATTTCGCGCCGGATACAGAGTCAGCCGTTTTTTTAGCCTATGCGGTATCCCATCTTTTCCGGAATAACTCCGCGAACGCCGCCGAGAGGCGATTCCGTGTCGCCCTTGTAGCGCGGTATCAGGTGCATGTGGACGTGCATCACAGACTGTCCGGCGCACTCGCTGCAGTTGACGCCGAAATTATAGCCGTCTGGCTTATATTTTTCGTCAAGCAGCTCTTTTCCTCTGTGAAGCAGCTCCATCATTGCCGCCTCTTCCTGAACCGTTATATCGAAATAGTTCTGCACGTGGCGCTTCGGTATTATGAGCATATGTCCGGGATTCACCGGCATTACGTCAAATACCGCGTAGGCCAGCTCGTTTTCCAGCGCATAATCTGTAAGTTTGCAGAAGATACATTCCATAGATGTCAGTCGTCCTGATCGACAAAGCGCTTCGTCGGCGCGTCTCCCCAGAGGGAGTCGAGGCGGTAAAAGTCGCGTCCTTCGCGGCTCAGTATGTTGACGATGAGATGCCCCACGTCTATCAGCGTCCATTTGCTGCTGTTCTCCCCCTCAATCCTGTAGGGAAGGCCAAGCCTGTCGAGCGCCTCCTCCGCCGTATCTTTCAGCGTGCGGCTGTGAAGCTCAGAGCGCGACACTGCCACTATAAATGTCTCGGCGAAGCCGGACAGTTCGCTAAGGTCATGCACCGTCACTTCTTTCGCGTGCTTGTCAAGCAGCGCCTCGATGAGTATTTTGTATGGTTCGCAAAAATCTTTTTCTTCGGTCATACGCGCAGATCCTCTCCCTGTTCTAGTTATTCGTGCTGCCGGTTTTTATCAGCTCGTCAAGCAGCGTTACGATTTTCTTATAGTCATGCCCCGCGATGAGCGAGGCGTAAAATGCCTGTTGGCTGGGTCTTACCAGATTTCCTGGGATTTTCAGAAGGCTCCCCATTATTCTCGCCGTTTCCTTCACGCTGGCGGAGGCTCCGGTGGGATAGACGATGTTGCAATGGCGGTAGTCGCTGTGCTTCGCGTTTCCTGTATGCACCACGTCTACGCCGAGCTGCTGCAATTTTGTCGATATTTCCGCCGCGACGCCGTTCTTTCCTGTTCCGTTCAGTACCGCCATCGAATCCGGTATTGATTTTACGATGGCCAGCAGCTCGTCTTTCGTCATACCATTTTGGGCGCTGCTGCTCCCCCGCTGTTCCGCCTGCTGCGCGTCGCCGCTCTGTTCCTCATCGAGCTTTAGCTGTTCGTCAGGGTCAAGGGCGCTTGAATATGCAGCTCCGCCTGCTCCGGCTCTCGCGCCGCCGTCCATCAGCTCTTCCAGCGAGGCGTTAATAAAGGCACGCGCGGATTTCACGTCGCCCATCCAGTAGCTGAGGCGGTCTATAATCGCAGCTTCTCCCGGCAGCGTCGTGAAGAACACTCTTTCGCGCCCCACCTCATTCTGGATAAAACCGGCGAGCTGCAGCGCGAAAGTATTGGACATGTCCGTCCTGAATATCTTCATCGCCTGAGCCGCCAGCTCTGGGAATTTTATTATCACGCGCGGGTCGTAAGCTTTTTTCAGCATAGCCTTTATAAATTGCTGCTGACGCTGTATGCGTCCGATGTCGCCCAGCGCGTCCTTTCTGAAGCGGACAAAATGCAGGGCAGTTTTTCCATCCAGCGTCTGCGGGCCGGCCTTTATATTTATATCGAGTTTTCCGGCGCGGTCTACATAGCGCATTCTCTTCTGCACGTCTATATCCACCCCGCCGAGCATGTCTACAAATTCAGGAAAGCTGTTGTAATCCACCACCACATAATAGAGTATCGGCTCGTTCAGGTATTTTGACACTGTGGCCCTCAGCAGATCCGCCCCGCCGTAAGCGAAGGCGTGATTGAGCTTCTGCGCTCCGTGCGCCGGTATCTGAACGCGCGTGTCGCGCGGCATTGACATTACCCTGATGTTCTTGTCGTCAATATCCACCGTGATGAAAAGTATCGTATCGGAACGGCGCGAGCCTTCCACGTCGTCCTCCCCCATCAGAAGTATATTGAACTTGCCCTGACTCTCAAGCGCCTCGTATGAATCGGAATCGCTGTTTTCCGCGTCTTTCTTCGCTATGTTTATCAGGTCGTCGCCCTTTGTGTTCCAGGCCAGATATATCCGAAGTCCGGCTCCGGCCGTTAAGGCGAAGATTCCAAGTATGATTACCAGAAAAATTTTTCTTATGGCAGAACGCTTCAAAAATTATTCCTCCGTCTGATTCTTATACAGGGATTTCTTTCTTATAAACTGCTCGACCGCCGGCGGAACCAGAAAGCGGATACTTCTGTTTCGTTTTATACGCTCTCTCAGCTCCGTGCTGGATATGGCAAGAAGCGGGATTTCAAGCGGTATTATCTTTGAGCGCAGCTCCTGCGGCAGCTCATCCATCCTCTTGTGGGTATATCCGTAGCGGCTCACAGCCACAAAGCGGCACAGCTCCATCAGCTCCTGCGGATCCTTCCAGGATACTATGTCCAGCACCGCGTCAAGTCCGGTGATAAAGTAGAAAAGCGAACCGGCGTACTCAGGGGATGAGCGAAGGGTTCTCAGCGTGTCTATCGTATAGCTTTCGCCCTTGCGCTCTATCTCCACGCGCGAAACGCGGAAATATGGGCAGTCCATCGTCGCCAGTTCCGTCATCAGATATCTGTCCTCCGGCGACGTGACCTTCTGCCGTGCTTTGTGGGGAGGCTGCCCGGTGGGCACGAAAACCACCTCTGACAGCCAGAAGGCCGTGTGCGCCTCCTCAGCCGCGAGCAGATGACCGTAGTGAATCGGGTCAAAGGTGCCGCCCATTATCCCTATCCTGCGTCTTGTTTCCGTCATTTTACAGCACCGGATTTACTCATCGTCGTCAACAGGCCCGCTCTCCGTATCTTCCTCGTCCGCTCCGCTCTTTTCCTCTTCCGGGGCTTCCTTCTCTTCGTACTCTTCATCCGGGTAATAGTCGGGATAAAAGTTGAATTCCTTATATCCGATAGTCACCGAATCACCCGGCTGCGCTCCCGCCGCTTCAAGAAGCTCTTCCACCTTATATCTGCGCAGCAGCTTTGTAAAGCGCGCTACATTTTCATCCTGACTGAAATCGTAGCGCTCCGCCGCCTTTTCGAGCTGGTAGTGCAACAACTGATAGCCGCCTCCGTGCAGCGATATGATCTGTATCCTGTTTCGCTTGCGCAGCGGCGTCTTCTCCGGCAGTCTCTCATCCAGCGCGAAGAGCCTTACGTTGCTCTTTGGGCGCGGATGGGCGGCGGTGAATTTTATTATCTCTTCGACCAGCTCTGGTATTCCCTCTTCCGTCAAAGCGCTGACCGTAATGAAAAGCAGCCCCTTTTCTCTGAAATAGGAAGCCAGCCTCCCGATCAGCTCCGCTGCGCCTTCTTCCTCCAGCTCGTCCAGCTTGTTAGCCGCGACGAAATACGGACGTTTTTCAAGCGCGGGATCGTACTTCTCCATCTCGCGGCGCACAACTTCAAAATCCCCGATTATTGTATCATAATCGCGGCTTTCGAGGCTCAAAACATGGATAAGCAGGCGGGATCTGTCAACATGGCGCAAAAACTCAAGCCCCAGCCCCTTATTCATGTGCGCCCCCTCTATAAGTCCGGGAATGTCCGCTATGACGATGCGCTCCTCACCGCTGTTCAGAACTCCGAGATTCGGAGAGAGCGTGGTAAAGGGATAATTCGCTATCCTTGGCTGTGCGTTTGATATCGCGGCCAGAATGCTCGACTTTCCGACATTTGGCAGTCCTACGAGCCCTACGTCCGCTATCAGCCGAAGCTCAAGACGCAGTTTGACCTCCTCGCCCATGTCGCCCTGCTCGCAGAAGCGCGGCGCTTTTCTTGACGAACTGGCGAAATAGCGGTTGCCGCGCCCTCCCCTGCCGCCGCGCGCGGCGACAAAACGGTCGTGAGGCTCCACAAGATCTGCGCAGCCCTCCCCCGTATCCGCATCGTAAATAACGGTGCCGCATGGAACGTAGATGATCTTATCCTCACCGGCGGGGCCGTTTCTGGCGGCGCCCTTGCCATGCCCTCCGTTTTCGCCCTTTATATGGTGCATATATTCAAGATCGGCCAATGTCTGTAAATTCGTGGTCGCTTCAAATATCACGCTGCCGCCGCGTCCGCCGTTGCCGCCGTCCGGGCCGCCGTTAGGCTTGAAGCGTTCGCGCAGAAAACTCATACAGCCGTTTCCGCCGCGTCCCGCCTTCACGGACATTCGCAGAGAATCGACAAATTTCATATTTTCACCTCATTCATGAAATGTTTACACGCGCTCTTTCATGGCCGGTAACTGATAAATATAAGCATAAAAGCGGCGGTAATACAAGCTGAAAAAAGGGGGCCTGCTCTGCGAGGCCCCCTGAAAATTCTGACTCCGCTGATCAGACTGGCCTGTTATCGCCCTTCGATCAGTGACTGACAGATTAAATATTTAAAGCGCTTCCGGCTCGATCGTAACGTACTTGCGGTCCGCCTTCGTCTGGAAACGAACCCTGCCGGGAACAAGCGCGAAGATTGTGAAATCGCGCCCCAGTCCGGTGTGCTGCCCCGGATGAATCTTCGTGCCGCGCTGACGGACGATAATCGTGCCAGCGTTTACAAAAGAACCGTCTCCGCGTTTGACGCCAAGATACTTAGGCTGACTGTCGCGGCCGTTGGTTGAGCTTCCTTGTCCTTTTTTATGTGCCATAACTCAATATCCCCCTTGCGTAAAAAAACTAACCGTTAATAGCTTCGATCTGGATAAGCGTGTACTGCTGACGATGGCCGCGGAATTTACGGTAATTCTTCTTTCTGCGGTACTTGAAGACGATAACCTTGTCGTCCTTGCCGCTCTCAAGAATCTTCGCCGTCACCGTCGCGCCCTCAACGTAAGGAGCGCCGATAACAGCGCCGTCATCCTTGCCGAGGATAATGACCTTGTCAAATTCCACCTGTGTTCCGTCTTCAGCGTGAATCTTCTCCACCCTGAACTTGTCGCCCGCCGCGACCCTGTACTGCTTTCCGCCCTGCTCGATTACTGCGTACATAATATAATTTTCCCTCCTCCGCTGTGTGTCAGGCAGTCATACGACATTTTAAGGCCCACACCAAGCGTATTCTAAAACCAAGTAAGTATAGGAATAAAAAGCGCCGCTGTCAAGGGCGCATTTTGCCTGTGTTATTAGTCTATGATAATGTCACCCCATAAATGTTCTGAGATAATGTCACTGTGCAGCGCTTTTCTGCTCTTAATGCGCCGGCGCGCGAAAGGCCGCCCGAAGCTTCTTCTGCTCATGACGGCCTTTCTTTTTACTTTGATTTTAGGTTACCTTACTTCCCCGCCGCCGTTTTCCAGCAGCGCCTTTGCGTGTTCCAGCGCTTCGTAGGAGTTTTCGTCGCCGGATAGCATTCTTGCTATCTCGCGTTCGCGCTCTTTGCCCGCGACTTCGCTTATTTCGGTGTTTTCTCCATCTCTTTTGACTACGAAGTGCTGATCGGCCATCGCCGCTATTGTCGCCTGGTGGGTGATGAGGACTGTGCGGCAGCGTCTGGACAGCTGGCGCAGTTTGCAGCCGGCGAGCAGCGCCGTTTTGCCGCCCAGTCCGGCCTCTACTTCGTCGAATACCAGTGTGCCGGGCAGTTTGTCGTCGCCTGCTGAGAGCTGTAAGGCGATAAGTATGCGGGACAGCTCGCCTCCGGAGGCGTTTTTGCCTACGGGCAGGGGCTTCTGGTCGGGCAGCGCCAGGGTGAAGCTCACATTTTCCGCGCCTGTCGCGCGCACTTTGTCGAGCGGCTCTATCTCGATGTTGAATGTCGCGTATTCCATTCCCAGCTCGTTCAGATGCCCGTTGACGGAGGCTGCGAGCGCCGCCGCGGATTCTTTTCTCTTCGCGCGCACTTCCATCGCCAGCTTTGCGGTCTCTCTGCGCAGCTCCTGCGCTTCGCTTTCTAGCCTTTCAAGCTCTTCGCGGCTGTTTTTCAGCCATTCCAGCTCTTTTTCGGCTTCCGCCGCATACTCGAGCACAGCCGCCGCGTTCGGCAGGTTGAGTGTGCGTTTTATCCGGCGCAGCGCTCCGATCTTTTTTTCCAGCCGTTCTTTTGCCTCTTCCGCGGCTTCCGGCTCCGCACTTCCTCGGCATTCGGCGGCGAGAAGGGAGGATAGCTGCTGCGCGCCGCCTAGCATTTTTTCTACCGCGGCGCGCCAGCGTTCGTCTTTGCCGCGCGCCGAGTCGTAGATGCTTTTGCCGGCTCTTTCAAGCTGGTCGAGTAGGCCGTTTTCAGGAGCGTTCATCTTTTCCGCCAGCAGGCGCATTGCGCGGAGGCTCGCTTCGCCGCTCTCTATTTCGCGCAGCTCCTTATTCCATTGTTCTTCGCTTTCCGCGCGCAGTTCGAGCGCCTTTACCTGCCTTATCACGGCGGGCGCTTCTTCGTAACGTTCTTCGGCCTCTTTGCGCCGTTTTTTCAGCGCGATTATCCTTTTTTCCGCCGCGACGGCGGCGGCGAAGGCGGTGTCAAGTTCGGAGAGCGCCTTTTTTAATCCTTCCCCGCCGCAGGAGTCTACCAGCTCAAGCTGTCTGGCAGGCTCCAGGAGGCCGAGCTGCGCGAACTGGCTCTGTATTACGACGTTTGGCTCCATAGCATGTGAGAGCAGCGCCAGAGGGACGCTCTGCCCCTGTAGGGAGCATTTTCCTTTGCCGCTTCTGGAAAAGGAACGGCGGGCTATCAGCGATTTTTCCTGCGGCTGGTATCTTTCTTCAAGTCCGGCTATGTTTTCGGAGCTTATCACGGCCTGTACTTCGCAGCTCTCTTCCTGAGTGTGGATATAGTTCAGCTGCGCCCGCTTGCCTGATATGAATTCCAGCGCGCGCACGAGGCTGCTTTTTCCGGAACCGCTTTCTCCGGTAATGACGATAAATTCGCCGTCAAACAGCAGCGACGCCTCTCTGATGCCCCCTACCCCGCTTATGGAGAGTTCTTCGATCAATATCAGTCGCCTCCGTCGCTTATGCCGTTGAAGCCCCAGCGCAGCTTTTCTCTCAACAGGTCGTAGTAGCTGCGGCCGTTGAGCTGTATCGTCTCTACAGATATTTCCCGGTCGAGCGTCACTTGCAGCTCGTCGCCGGGGAGCAGTTCGTAGCCGAGCTGTCCGTCCTGTGTCAGTATGAGGCTGCGCGTGTCGCCTTTCGGTATGACGAGCGCCATGTCTGTCTCGCTGAGGATGACCGGTCTGGCGTAGAGTGTGTGGGCGCAGATGGGAGCCATTATCATGCATGGGACGTGCGGCGGCACTATGGGGCCGCCGGCGGAGAGGGCGTAGGCTGTGGAGCCTGTCGGCGTGGAGAGTATCAGTCCGTCGGCGAGGAAGAGTGTCAGCACTTCGTTTCCGACCTTTACCTCAAGGTCTATCACCCGCGCAAGATTGCCCTTTGATATAACGAGGTCGTTGAGCGCGTGCAGCTCATGAACGAGCCTGCCGCCGCGCCTGACCTGGCCTTTGAGCAAATGGCGGCGCTGTATGCTGTATTCCCCGTTGATTATCGCCCTGATATCATTTTCCGCCGAGTCAGGGCTTCCGATCGCGAGGAAGCCCAGACGCCCAAGATTTATGCCGTACAGCGGTATCTGATGTCCGAATGTGTAGCGCGCGGCGCGGAGGAAGGTTCCGTCTCCGCCCAGTATCACGGCGAAGGCCGCCTCTCTGCGCCATAGGTCGTCTTCCACTCCCGGTATCGAGAGGGCGGCGGCTTCGTGCGGAGGCAGAATAAAGCTTATGCCCTCTTCTCTGCCCCAGTTCCAGAGGCGACACGCCATTTCTATCGCGGCGGGCTTTTGTGTGTTGAACAGGAGTCCGATTTTCTTTTTCTCATTCATTTTCAGTAGACCTCCGTTGCGGATGGGCTGCCGCGTGCAGGTGCGCATCCTCTACGATTTTTTGGAAATCCGGCCGGGGGGCGGCGGAAGCGCCTCTATAACCAAGCAGGAATAAAAACTCTATGTTTCCCTCCGGCCCGCGTATCGGCGAATAGTCCGCCCCTTTCAGCAGCAGGCCGGTATTTTTTTCAATGAAGTCCGCGACTTCGCCAAGTATTTCAAGATGGATGCGCGGGTCGCTTATAACGCCCTTGCCGACACGTTCGCGCCCTGCCTCGAACTGCGGCTTTATCAGAAGGATCATCTGTCCGTCATCTTTCAGCAATGCTTCCAGCGTAGGGAGCAGCAGCGTTATCGAGATGAAGGAGGCGTCGGAGACGATGAGGTCGGCCTTTTCGCCATCCGTCATGGCAAGCGTCAGCGTGCGCGCGTTGGTGCGTTCCATCACCTTGACGCGTGGGTCGCCGCGCAGCTTCCAGGCTAGCTGCCCGTAACCGACGTCAACCGCGTAGACTATCGCGGCTCCATTTGACAGCAGAACTTCTGTAAAACCTCCTGTGGATGCGCCTATGTCGATGCAGCGTTTTCCTCCGGCGTCTATCTGAAAGCTTTCAATCGCGCGGAGCAGCTTGTAGGCCCCGCGGCTGACCCATTCTCTTTCAGGCGCGTCTATCTGTACTCGCGCCTCCGGTGAAATCATAGAGGCGGCCTTTGTCGCGACCACGCCGTTTACCTTTACGCGCCCCTCCTCTATATAGCTTTGAGCGAGAGCGCGCGAGGCGGCGAGCTTTCGGCCCGTCATAAATTTATCAAGCCGCAGCGGTTTCGCCTTCATTTTTTGAATCCGGCAAGTTCTATTATGTTATCCACAGAGAGGCCGCATTGCTTCCATTGCTCCGCTCTCGCGGCATGTGAGATGAATCTGTCCGGCACTCCGACGCAGGATATAGAGGCGGCAAGCCCCTCTTCTTTCATACGCGCGGCTATGGCCTCTCCGACGCCGCCTGTCAGCGAGCCTTCCTCCGCCGTTATGACGCGCTCGTGCTCCGCAAGCAGCGGAAGAAGCAGCCGGAAGTCAATGGGCTTGATAAAACGAAGGTCGACGACCGTCGCCTCCGCTCCCATTTCCAGCAGCCTGTCGGCGGCGGAGAGCGCCAGTTCTACTGTGCTTCCAACTCCGATGAGGCATAGCCCATTGCCCCTGCGCAGCACTTCCGCGGCTTCCCAGGGGGCTGCCTTTCGCGGTATGCCGCCGGCGGCGATCGATTTCACGGCCTTGCCGCGCGGGTAGCGGATTGCCATAGGTATCCGCCTCGCGCGCCATTCCCGGACGAAAAATTCCAGATCGACGACATCGCGCGGGGCGGCGACGGTCATATTAGGCAGCGCGCGCAGCCAGGCCGTGTCAAGCACTCCATGATGCGTTTCTCCGTCCTCCCCCACCAGTCCGGCGCGGTCTATTCCCAGCAATACGGGCAGTTTCGGCAGACATATATCATGCATTGCCTGATCCATAGCCCTTTGCAGGAAGGTAGAGTATATGCAGACGGCGGGATGCATACCGGCGGCGGCGAGGCCGGCGGCGTAGACCAGCATATGTTCTTCCGCTATTCCCGCGTCAAAGAAGCGTTCAGGGTATTTCTTCGCGAATTGGTCAAGCTTTGTTCCGTCCTTCATCGCGGCGGTGCAGACCGTCAGCATGGGGTCCTCCTCCGCCGCGCGGCAAAGCGACTCCGCCATTGCGGAGCTCCAGCTGTCGCCGGCGTCGTTTTTTTTCAGCGCGTCGGAAAGCTTTGTTCCGGGGGATATGCCGTGAAAGAAGGAGGGGTTTTCCTCCGTCTCTTTGAAGCCCTTTCCCTTACGGGTCATTACGTGTATAAGGAGCGGCTCGTCATAATCTCTGGCAAGCCGGAATACCTCTTCCAGCTCCCTCACGTTGTGTCCGTCGAATGGCCCCCAGTAGCTTATATTCAGCTCCTCAAAGACGTTCGTCGGCAGCAGCAGCGATTTGAGCTTCATTTTTATCCGCTTTATCCGCGCGAGGGTAGAGTTGGCGCTTTTTTCGTTATCGATAGGGGCGCACTGGGACTTTATGTAGTCTTTGAGCTTTCTGTATGTCGGGCTGACAGACAGCTTGGCCAGATGGGAGGCCATGCCGCCGACGCGGGCGTTTATCGACATATTGTTGTCGTTGAGCACTATGATGACTTTGGATTTTATGTTGGACATCGAATTGAGCGCCTCAAAGGAGACGCCGTTGAGCAGCGCGCCGTCGCCCGTTACGGCTATGACCTCGTGGCTCTCTTTTCTGAGGTCGCGCGCCTTCGCGTAGCCTAAAGCCGCCGATATCGACGTGCTGCTGTGGCCGGTGGTGAAAAAGTCGTAGGGGCTTTCGTCCATGCGCGGGAAGCCGGCCAGCCCCCCCTCGCGCCGCAGCGTATCAAAGCGGTCGAGCCGTTTCGTCAGCAGCTTGTAAGCGTAGCTCTGATGGCCGACGTCGAATATCAGCTTGTCCACGTCCGGGTTGAATATGCGCAGCAGCGCGACGCTCAGCTCCACAGCTCCCAGCGATGAGCTGAGATGCCCGCCGTTTTGCAGCGTAACGTCCAGTATTTTTTTTCTGATTTCGGAGCAGAGGTCGTTAAGCCCGGCTTCACTCAGTCCGTAAAGGCCTCTGAAATCATTTATAGATTCTAAAAGGCTCATTTTTGATTCCACCTCTGACATAAATTATTTTTGCCTGACGGCGGCGCGCTAGAAGCTCCTGTGAACGAGGTAGTCCGGCAGCTGCATCAGAAAATCGCCGGAGCTCAGTATATCCGCCAGTGCCGCCTTTGCCTCCAGCGACTCCTTCTCCGCCATTTCGCGCGCTCTGTCCATGCCGTAGACGGTGACGTGCGTCAGCTTGCCCTGCTCGCTGTCCTTGCCGGGAGTTTTGCCCAGCTCCTCCGCCGTGCTTGTCACGTCAAGTATATCATCGACAATCTGAAATGCGGAGCCGAGATGCAAAGCGTAATCGCCATATTTTTTCAAAAGCTGCGCGTCGTCGCTGCCAAGAGCCGCCCCGGCGAGCACCGCGGCCTGTATCAGAGCGCCGGTTTTAAGGGCGGCTATCCGGCGCACGTAGTCAGCCTCTTCTTTTCCGCCTTCAGCGTCCATGTCGAGCACTTGTCCGCCGCAGACGCCGGCGGGGCCTATAGCCTGAGCGAATATCGCCATAGCGTGCAGTATATTTGCCGCCGCTATGCCCTTGAGCTCCGTCATCGGGTATGAGAGCGACTGAGCCAGCAGCGCGTCGCCGGCCAGCACCGCCATCGTCTCGCCGAAGAGCGCGTGATTTGAGGGCTTGCCGCGGCGCATGTCGTCGTCGTCCATACATGGCAGGTCGTCATGTATCAGCGTTGCGGTGTGCAGCATCTCAAGCCCCAGCGCCATCGGCAGCGCCGCCTCAGCGGCAAGTCCGCAGCGCTCGGCGGCCGCGAGGCAAAGCACAGGGCGCAGCCTTTTGCCTCCGGCGCCGAGCGAATATTCCATGGATTCAAACAGCTTCGGAGGAACGCCGGCAGCCCGCTTCCCCGCGCTTTCGGCCATATAAGCCTCGATCATGAGCCGGTATCTTTCAAATTCTTTTTTTACGGCGTTCAGTTCGTCTTTATTCATCGTCTCTGCCCTCGTGATCCTTTTTCGTTCCGTTGCCGAGCGGCGTCAGCTCCCCATCCTGAGAAAGAATGGAAATTTTCCGCTGCGCGTCGGCGAGATAGGCGCGGCACTCGCGTACCAGCTCTATGCCTCTTTCATATTCGGTGAGCGCGAGATCCAGCGAAAGGGAATCCTCTCCCCCGCCCTCCAGATCTTTGAGTATCTTTTCAAGCTCGGTCATTTTTTCGACAAAATTCATGTGAGTTGTTCTCCTTTATAAAATTTCTTTGCTGTCGGCAGTTGCATCTTTAAGCGTTGCTATGATACAATACTCCAGTTGATTGTTTCAAGGTAAACAAGGGGGGAAAACAAATGTCAAAGTTCTGTGATTGCTGCGGGCGCGGGCCTGTAACAGGGAACGCCGTTAGCCACTCTAACCGCCATACGAGACGCCGCTGGCTCATCAATATTCAGAGCGTAAAGGTGGACGTAGGCGGAGGAGAGACTCGTAGACTTCATATCTGTACGAAGTGCCTCCGTTCCGGTAAAGTACAAAGGGCCGTGTAACACGGCTCTTTTTTTATTCCTCTTTTCCATCTCCTACTCTCCCCTCGCGTCGTCAAGCAGCTCCTGAGCCCCGTCCTCGTCGACAAGTATCTCGCGCGGCCGCGCTCCGTCAGCGGCTCCCACTATGCCTATCTGCTCCATCATATCTATCAGCCGCGAGGCGCGCGAAAAGCCGATACGCAGACGACGCTGCAAGCCGCTGGCGGAGGCTATTCCCGTGGAAAGCACCGTCTCTATCGCCTCTTCCAGCATTTCGTCGTCAAACTTCGCGCCGCCGCCCGGAGCGCCGTTCCCTACGCCGCCCTGAGCCTCTATCTCGATGAAGTCAGGCTCGCCGAATGTGTTTGTAAGATATTTGAGCCAGTCGGCAAGTATCTTTTCATCTATCCACGGCGACTGGATTCTTATGGGCTTGGGGTGCTTCGTGGAGAGGAAGAGCATGTCGCCCTTACCGAGCAGCTTTTCGGCTCCGGCGCAGTCGATTATGGTGCGAGAGTCGGCGTTGCTGGGCAGCGTGAATGCGACGCGCGCCGGTATGTTTGCCTTGATAAGTCCGGTGATGATATTGACGGACGGGCGCTGTGTGGCAAGCATCAGATGTATGCCTGTCGCGCGCGCCATCTGGGCGAGGCGGCATATGTATTCTTCTACCTCTTTCGCCGCCGTCATCATCAGGTCGGCAAGTTCGTCGACCACTATCACTATATGGGGCAGCCTGTCCTTCGGCAATACCTTTTCGTTATATCCTTCAAGGTTGCGTACACGTATTTTCGCGAATGTGCTGTAACGCTCCTCCATCTCGCGTATCAGCCACGCCAGCGCCTGCACTGCCTTTTTGGGGTCTGTCACCGGCGGTGTGAGCAGATGCGGCAGCCTGTCGTAGACGGCCATCTCAACGCGCTTGGGGTCAACCAGTATCATGCGCAGCTCCTCCGGCGAGCGCTTTGAGCATAGCCCCACTATACATGAATTGACAAATACGCTCTTGCCGGAGCCTGTTGTGCCGGCGACAAGCAGATGCGGCAGCTCCTCAAGTCCCACAATGACGGAATCTCCGTTGACGGCCACTCCGAACGGCAGCGGCAGCGAGGCCTTTGACTTTTTGAAGCCATCGTCCCCTATCACGGTGCGCAGCGGTATTCCGCGGCGCTTCGGATTTGGGATCTCTATCCCGACATAGGGCTTGCCAGGTATCGGCGCTTCTATTCTAAGGCTGGGCACGGCCATCGCGAGCGCGATATCGTTGGAGAGAGCCGCGACTCTGCTGACCTTAATTCCCGGAGAAAGCTGAATGCGAAATTGAATGACTGTCGGCCCGACCAATATCTCCGCGACTCGCGACTCGATACCGAACTCTTCTAATGTCCTTACTATTTTATCCCCAAGCGGCGCGGCGCGATCTTCATCCATTTCACCCTCGCGCGATTCCTCCGGGCCGAATATCTCTATCGGCGGCGGGAATATCCCCTGCTTGATCCGACCTGCGCCTGACTCTTCAAGATTGAAGTTCGGATCCTGAATAAGCTCCGGCAAATCCCCCTGCCCGGCCGCTATGCTTTCGGGGTCGTTGTAGTCTATATCCTCTTCGGGCAGCGTCTCTCTTTCGTCGTCGGAGGCTTCTTCGTATTCCTCGTCATCTTCGTCGTATTCATCCTCATCGCCGTAGTCGAAATAGTTTCCCTCGTCGTCATATTCGGCGATGTTCGGCGCTCCTTTCAGCGCCTTCTTTTTTGCGGCGCTCTCATTCTCTTTAGCGCCGCGCTTGCCCTTCTTTCTTGAAAAAAGAGATGGCAATGATATTTGGGGCAGTTTTAGATATGACAATATATGCAATCCAAAGGATAAAAGCGCGAAATAGATGATGAGCAGCCCTGTGATGAATGTTCCCAGCACTCCGGTCGATTTATAGACCGCGCTGCTGAAACGATAGCCGAAGCTCCCCGACGATACGAAAGGGAAGCCAAGCCGCGCCTCTCCCCCTGTCATCCGGTTCAGCCCAAGCAGCAGCGATATGAAAAGAAAGACGAAGAATGTGCCGCATAGCTGGCGCGCATAACCTTTAAGGCTGCGTCTGAAGAGCAGCGACAGCGCCGTATAAAGCAGGAAGAGCAGCGGCACGATTACAGAGCCGCCGACGACGGACAAAAGCCATTTTGCAGCGGCCGCTCCGATATCTCCGGTCCATGGTGTATAGAGCGACGCAATCAGGTAGAGAGTGATCAGCGTCAGCAGAATGCTGCATATCCTGAAAGCCATACGCATGTCGGCTGAGAGCTGTCTGAAAATGTCGGCGGCGCTTCTCTTTTCCTCCGGAGCGGGGGCGGCTGAGCGTCTCCTTTTGAGCGGGGCTTTTTCTTTATCCCTCATGCTTCGCTTCCCCCGACTGTAAGCCCCTCTATCAGCATCGAGGGCTGACCGTCAGTCACAGGAACCCCCTGCCCTGATTTGCCGCATATCCCGGGGTCCATTATAAGATTATTTCCAAGCGCCGATATCCGTCTCAGCGCCTCCGGCCCGTTGCCGGTTAGGATAGCCCCGCGCACAGGCGAGGATATTTTGCCCTTCTCTATCAAATATCCCTCCGTAACGTAGAATACGAAATCGCCGGAGGTGGGATCGACCTCGCCGCCGCCCATTTTTCTGACATACAGCCCCTTATCCGCCCGCGCCAGCATCGTATCCATATCGTCATTTCCCGGCAGGAGATAGGTGTTGCTCATGCGCGGAACGGGGATACAGCGGTACGATTCGCGGCGGCCGTTGCCGGTAAGCGGCAGGCCGTAAAGCTGCGACGATATCACATCCGTGAGGTAGCCGCGCAGTATCCCGTTTTCAATTAGCAGAGTGCGCCCGGCCAGAGTCCCTTCGTCGTCAAAATTGTAGCTTCCGTACAGCCCCGGTATCGCAGCCTCGTCCAGCATCGTCACGCTCTCATGCGCGACTTGCTCGCCGATACGGCCGCGATAGACGGAATAATCCTTTTCAACTATGTCCGCCTCCAGCCCGTGGCCACAGGCTTCATGAATGATCGTCCCGCCGGCCTCGCCAGCCATCAGGACATTCATCTTTCCCGCGGGACAGGGGCGCGCCTCCAGCATAAGCAGCGCGCGGCGAAGCGCGGCGCGCGCCGTTTCCAGCGGCGAAAAGCCCTCCCAGAAGCCGGAGGCCGGAAGGGACATGCAGCGCCGCTCGGAGCCGGTCTGCAAAAGCCCGTCCTTCTCCACTATCAGCTGCGCGGCGAAAGAACAGTAATATCTTCTGTCAAAGGCGACGGAGCCGTCGGGCTTCACGATAAGCAGACGGCGGTGCGACGTGGTATAGCGGTAGGAGCTTTGCCTGATATGCGGCGATTCCTTTTTTATCTTTTCGTCGATTTCACGGAAAAAATCGACCGCAGGCTGCTCGATAGCCTCTTCTTCCTCCATCAGCGCCCCCTCTGACGAATAAAGCGATGGGGGCTGACGAAAGGCGGAAGCCGCGCACTCTTCAAATGAAGCACCGACAGTCTCCGCACCGTTTCCGGGGGCGTGCGCGTAAAAGGTCTTTCCTCCCGCGATTATCCTGCTTCCCGCTCCGTCGGCGGTAGAGGATGATATTTCGTCTATCTTGCCGTCTTCAAAATGAACGGAGTGCCCCTCGCCGCTCTGAATAAAAATATCGGCGTACTGCGCCCCGCTTTTCAGCGTCTTTGCAATGTTGTCGTGCAGAAATTCAAATTTATCCTTCATCTTCTCTTTCTCCCATATCGCTCTTTTCTTCGCAGATCTTCTCCACCGCCACTCCCTCCGCGCGCAGAGCCTCCATCAGCCCCAGCAGATCGCGAACAAGCTCCGCCGGCGTGAAAACCGTTATCCTGCCATTCGCCGCGTCGTCGGTCTGTAAGAATCCAAGCCCCTCCGCCGCGTCGATTATCCAGCTTATATAGTATATATCCTTTTGCGGCACGATGAAGCGCAGCGCCTTAATCTCCGGCTTCACAGCCCCATCTTCCTCTGTTTCGCGATATGCTCGTCATAGCTTTCGCTGAATATGTGACGCCCCTCTCCGTTCGCGAAGAAAAATAGATAATCGCTTTTTTCAGGGGCGAGCGCGCTCTTCCATGAGCTTTCCGACGGAACGCAGATGGGGCCTGGCGGAAGTCCGTCGTTTAGGTAGGTGTTGTAGGGAGAATCGATTTCAAGGTCTCTGTATGTGAGGCTCTTCTTTTTTATATTCTTCTCCTCCCATGAATATATGACAGTGGCGCATGATTGCAGCCGCATACTTTTTTCTATCCTGCTGAGAAATATCCCCGCCAGCAGCGGGCGCTCCTCCGCGACGCGCGCCTCCCCCTCAACGACCGACGCCAGCACGCCGCGACGCACGACCTCATCGGGGGGCGTTTCCGGTGCGATAGCTGCCCCGACCCGTTCGTACCAAAGCCTCGACGCGCCTTTGACAAACTCGTCCGCGCCGGCTCCGGGAGGCAGGAAATATGTCTCCGGCAGCAGGAATATCATCCTGTCTTCCGTCCTAGCGGGCAGCCAACCGCGCGCTTTGTGATAAAAATTATTGTCGTCAGCGAGAGCCTTTTCAAAATCGGCGGCGGAAAGCCCCTCTTTTTCAAAGAGAGACGTCAGCCTTTTATATCGCGAGCCGGGAATAAGCGTCACCCTCTCGCTTTCCGGTCTGGCCTGCTCCATCTGCCGCACGACGCAGCCCGGCGTGGAACGGCGCAGCCTGTAGCGCCCCGGCCTTATCCTTCGGTCAAGGCCGGAATTCACCATCTCGCGAACCAGCGCGGCGGAATCGTCCACAACGCCAGCCTCTTTGATTATCTCCGCCGCGGCTTTAGCGCTGACGCCGCTTGGAATAACAAACTCTATCTCTTCGGTCAGACTCCCCGGCAGCTCTGGATATTTATACGGAAGATAAAAACAGAGGAGACAGTAAACAGAAATCGTAAATATAAAAAGTAACAGCTCTTCGTTTTTTCTCTTCATCGCCGCAGCTCCCTTATCCCATTCACATTGCGTCCTAAATTATATCTTATAAATGACAGCCTGTGAGCGAAGAGAAAAAATAATTTACAGCGGCCGGTGCCGCAAAGCATGTTTTCAGCGTTTGCCACTAAAATAAACAAGCGGTTGTAAAGTGATATTATCCCTCTTTCTTGGCTGTAGATACGATATATTTCTGGTTGCGGCTGTTGGGCTTATCTGGAATAGTCAACCGCAATCTTTTTTGCTCCATGAGGGGGCGCAAATAGCTGATGGAAAAGTGCCGTACATCCTTATAACCGAAATATTGCGCGATTTCCCTGCGGCTGCGCGCTTCTTTGCAGAATATAAGTATCTTTTCCTCGAAACTGACTTGTTTGTTATCTTGTGGGGTATCTTGTAGGATTACTTGTGGGGAAACCAACAAGTTATAATTTACATTCTTCAAAATCACACGAAAATCGAAAGAAGTGGAGTAAAACTCAGGCTTTAGCTGTTCAGTATATCCTGGCAGCTTTGCGGTTTCACTTAAAATCTTTTTCAAACCGCTGCCCCTGCGCTCCATGTACTTCATACGGTGGAACAAATCGGCAATGACGGGATTGCGTCGTACAGAACAAATGGAGTTGATGTCGCATTCCTGAATCGGCTTGCCCTCGAACATTCCGCCAGGCGATTGTATTTCCAAACGGTCATCGTACATATCGATGTGGATTTCCCTTCCCATGATGATGAAATCACGATGTATAAGGGCATTTACCAAAGCCTCAGTTACTGCCCGGTCACTGTAGTCCGGCTTGTCTACACGGAAACGCGCTTCTTTGGCAAAGCGAGTTTTGGAATTGTTGCGGATAAAATCATAGCCGCTTTGCAGCAAATAAATCAAGCCTCCGGCATATTCCTTATTGTCCAGCGCGTCATCGAAAATGGAGCCTTTTTCTAAACCATTCCAACGTGTGCAGAACAGTCGGCAATTGAACACGCTGTGCTGGTCTGTCAGCAGTCTGCCGGCATTGGTCAGGAAGCCGTTTTTATCTATCAGTCCAAATGAAATATAATCTGTAGCTTCAAAGTGATGCCCAGTGCGTTCCAGATAGACAGCTTCCAATAGCGTAAAGCTGTAATCATCTTTTGGGGCGTTTGTTACAAGTGAGTCAAAGGACTGATTTGTACCCTTTAAAATCAATTCATTCAGCACATGTCCCGGGGCTGGCACACTATCATTCCCACTGCGAATATAGGCTTTCATAATACCGTCAGCTTTATAGTAATAGGGTGTGGCGCGTCCGGCAGCAATCTTTAAAATCAGAAGTTCTTTTCCGTTCTCCTTTACAGGTGTAAGTACAAAATGCGGCAACGGCGTGATGCGCTCTCGAATAAGGCGGCTGATGGTTTCTGCATCCGACTGCACATCAGTTAATCCCACAATTTCACGGTCATCGGCAACGCCAAAAAACAGTGTACCGCCAATCCCATTGGCAAAGGCGCTAACACTTTTCAGCCAGCTCTTTGGCTTTTTAACTTCCAGTGCAGCCTTGTAATCACACTCGGTCGCTTCGGCTATCAATTTTTCTATCATGAGAATCTCCCTTACCCCATTCACATTGCGTCCTAAATTATATCTTATAAATGACAGCCTGTGAGCGAAGAGAAAAAATAATTTACAGCGGTAAGCGCGCAAACGGCGCGTGATTTTCAACGCTTGTAAGTCTATGACACTATTGACATTACAGGGAGTTTGGCGTATAAAAGTAAACTGATAAAAAGTTTGAGAGGGGATCGGTCGGGATGTTCTGTTATATATGTTCGTTTTTATCATCGTCGTCTATTTCGCGCCTCTCTTCTCGCGGGAGTTTTTCTTTCCCGCGCTTGTCTCAAAGCGAATAGCAGAAATGCTGCCTCGGCGATAAAAGTAAAAAAGAGGGGATACGTTTTGAGACTGAAAGGATACTTTCGGTCTTTTTTATTACAGTTTACATATTTGTGCTTCAGGAGGTTCTGACTTTGAAAAAATATTTGCTTACCCCCGGCCCCGTTCAGCTTCCTAAGGAAGTTCTCGGAGCAGGCTCCGCTCAGATGATCAGCCACAGATGCGAAGAATTTTCTTCTCTCTTCAAGGGAATCTCCGCGAAGCTGCGGCTGCTTTTTGAGAGCGAGTCGCCTGTGGTGATACTCCCCTCCTCCGGCACCGGGGCGCTTGAGTGCGCGGCGGTTAATTTTCTCCGCCCCGGAGATGAGTTCATCTCCCTTTCCTGCGGAGTATTCGGCGAACGCTTTCGGGAGATAGCCTCGCGTACAGGAGCGCGCGCCGTCTCCGCCGACTTTACCGCCGGAGAAGCGCCGGATGCGGAGAGCGCTGCTGCGCTGCTGCGCGAGCATCCGGAGGCGCGCGCCATACTCATAACGCATAATGAAACCTCGACCGGCGTCACAGTTCCCTTAAAGGATATAATCGCCGCGCTGCCCGCCGCTAAAAGGCCGCTGATAATGGCGGACGGCGTAAGCTCTGTCGGAGCGATGGAAGCGCTGCCGGAAAAATGGGGGATAGACGTTTTATGCACAGCCTCGCAAAAGGGGCTGATGACCCCTCCCGGACTTGGGCTGATATGGCTCTCGCCGCGCGCGCTTGCCGAGCTGGACAAACGCGGTTGCCCCAGCTATTATTTTGACCTGAAACTCCATCTCGCGCAGATGACGGAAAAATCCTACGCCAACCCGTACACGCCGCCGGTATCGCTCTACTACTCCCTCGACGCGGCGCTGGAGGTAATACTGGCAAAGGGCTCGCGCGACTGGTTCGCGAAACGCAGGCGCTGGGCATCGGCCTTTGCGGCCGCCGTCGAACTGCTTGGCTGCGAGCTTCTGGTAAAGGATAAGGCTCTGCGCTCCGCCGGCGTGACGGCCTTCTCCGCTCCGGCGGGAGGCAGTGAAGCTACCCGCAAAATACTCTCCGCGCTGGGCTTTGAGACAGCCGGAGGACAGGGGGCGCTCAAGGGAAAGATCATCCGCGCGGCGCATTACAGCGACTGGGGATGGGATGAAATGAATGATATCCTCACAGCCATTGCCTCATCTATAGACGCGGATACAAAGGACGATAGTTATCTAAAAACTGCCCAACAGATTTTTAACGGCAACTGAAATAAAAAGAATGAATGACGATTGGATGATTGAAATGAGCGAAAAATGGAAAGTATTAGTTACTGAAAAGGTTGGCGAGGCGGGGCTTGACATATTCAGAGCCGCGCAGGACGTCGAGCTTGAAGTTGCGCTTGAGCTTACAGAGGAAGAGCTTATAGAAAAGCTCGCCGGCGTCGACGCCATCCTCACACGCAGCGGCACGACAATGGACGCGGCGAAGATAGAGGCCGGGAAAAAGCTCAAGGTCATAGGACGCGCCGGCGTCGGCGTTGACAACATAGATCTGCCGGTCGCCAGCCGCCGCGGCATTATTGTCATCAACGCCCCCAGCGGCAACACTCTCGCCGCCACGGAGCTGACAATGGCCAACATGCTCGCTGTGGTGAGAAAGGTCCCGCAGGCCTGTACATCGCTCCACGAGGGCAAATGGGATCGCGGCAAATTCACAGGCCGCCAGCTCAGCGGAAAAACGCTGCTCGTAATCGGCCTCGGACGCATAGGCGGCGAGGTGGCGAAGCGCGCGCGCGCCTTCGGAATGGAGGTCATAGCCTATGACCCGTACATTCCGCAAAAACGCGCCGATTCCCTTAACGTAGAGCTGATGAGCGACCTGGAAGGGGCCGTATCGCTGGCCGATATGGTGACTATCCACACGCCGCTCACCGAAGAGACGAAAAACATGATAGACGCGGCGATGCTCCGCGCCTTCAAACACGGAGCCTATCTGGTGAACTGCGCGCGCGGCGGCATTGTTGACGAGGCTGCCGTGGCGGAGGCCGTCCGCGAAGAGCGCCTTTACGGCTTCGCGACCGACGTATTCAGCGAAGAGCCGCTTTCCGCCGACCACCCATTCCTTGCCGAAGATATAGCGGACAGGATAGTCATAACCCCTCACATAGGGGCTAACACGATCGAAGCGCAGTCTGAGGTGGCGCGCATAGCGGCCTGGAATATGCTGATGGTGCTGCGCGGCGAGCCTTACAACCACGCCGTCAACCTGCCATTCATGGAACAGTCGCTTAACGGAGACCAGAGAATGTACCTCAACCTCGCCCGCAAACTCGGCCTGCTGGCCGCCAGACTTGCGCAGGTGCGCGGCTCCGCGGCCCACAAATGCCACGTGACGCTGCGCGGCGCGCTTTTTGATGATGAAGAGAAATGCGTCGCGAACAAACTGCGCCCATACACCATCGCAGTTCTGAAAGGAATGCTTGAGGTAAGCATCGGCACATCAGTGACCTACATGATAGCGCCGCTGCTCGCGAAAGACCGCCACATCTCCATCGACGAAAGCTACGGAGAGCCGCGCACCTATAAAAATACCATCGAAGTGGAGCTGGAGACGGCCAAAGGGCCCGTCTCTCTGCTCGCCACCATAACGGAAGAGGGACGCCAGCGCATAGTCCGCGTCAACGATTACTGGGTGGACTTCGTCCCCGGCGGCAAGCTGCTGATATTCCAGAACCACGACCGCCCCGGCGTTATCGGCAAAATAGGCAGCATACTCGGCGCGGCAAAGGTCAACATCGCAAGCTTCGCGCTCGGACGCAAGGACGGAAGCGGCCTCGCCCTCGGCGCTCTCGAGATAGACGGCGATATAGACGACAATCTCAATCAGGAGCTTGTCAAAAACGGCGACATGCTCTGGGTCGCGACTGTAGACTTCACGAAAGCAGGATAAAATGAGATTTTTTGTCATAAGACACGGCGAAACGGCATGGAATGTCGAGGGACGCTTTCAGGGGCAGGAAGACACGGAGCTGAACGAAAACGGACTGCGTCAGGCGAGGCTGCTGGGAAATAGGCTGGCGGGACATAAATTTGACGCGGTGCTGACAAGCCCGCTGGCGCGCGCACGAAAAACGGCGGAAATCGCCTCCTCGGAATGTGAGTACGGGCAGTTTATTACAGTTGACGCCTTGACTGAAATCAACCACGGCTCCTGGGAGGGGCGGCTGGCCGACGATATAGAGGCCGAGTGGCCGGAGCTGATGCGCCTATGGCGCAGCGAGCCGGAAAAGGTAAAAATGCCTGGGGCGCGGGGTGAAAATCTGGAAGATATACTGCGCCGCGCCGCGCCGGCAGTTCAGGCCGCCGCCGAAAAATATGAAGGAGACCTGCTGCTCGCCTCGCACGACGCAGTAATAAAAGTGCTGCTCTGCCACTGGCTGGACGCGCCGCTGTCGAGCTTCTTCAGATTTCAGCTGCCGAATTGCAGCATAACCGTCGTCGAAGTAAAGAAAGGCAGCGCCCCCAGGATGCTGCTGATGGGCGACGCCGCGCACCTGGGCGACCCATTTGAGCGCCCGGAACAAAAGGGGCTGTAAGCGCCGGAAATCGTCTCTGTAATATTAATATGCAGGGTTATTTAATCAGCGCTTCCTATAGTATAATGTATCATTATTTTTAATTAAGAGAGTGATATAAATGTTAGGCGCACTTATAGGAGATATCGTCGGCTCGGTATTCGAGCGGAATCCGCATAAAAGCAAAGACTTTGATTTCATCTCTGAGCAAAGCCGTTTCACAGACGACTCCATATTGACGGTAGCGACGGCGGACGCGCTTCTCCACGACTACGCATACATGCCGGTATTCAAATACTGGGGACGCAGCTACCCAAACGCCGGCTACGGACAGAAATTCCGCCGCTGGTGCGTCTCCGACGGCGACGAGATCGGCGAGAGCTACGGCAACGGCTCCGCCATGCGAGTCTCCCCCATCGGCTGGGCCTTTGACAGCATTGAAGAAGTCCTTGAGGAGGCGAAGAAAAACGCGGCCCCCAGCCACAGCCACCCAGAAGGGATAAAGGGAGCCTCCGCCGTCGCCGCGTCGGTATTCCTCGCGCGCAAAGGGGCTTCAAAAGAGGAAATAAAAGAATATGTTGAAAGAGAATTCGGCTACGACCTCAGCCGCGCGCTTGACGATATAAGGCCGGACTACAGCTTCGACTCATCCTGTCAGGGCAGCGTTCCGGAGGCTCTTATAGCCTTCCTCGAATCGGATTCTTACGAAGACGCCCTCTGCAACGCCGTATCGCTGGGAGGCGACTCCGACACCCAGGCCTGCATAGCCGGAGCGGTCGCGGAGGCCTTTTACGGCCCGCTCTCAAAGCGCTGGGTGACGCTGCTCAACATCCTGATGCCGCAGGACGCGCTGAAAGTCATAGGCGAATTCAACAAAAAATACCTTGATTCCCGGTACAACTTCTTCTGCTGCGGCCGGGAGAGCGCGGATGGACGCCCCTCGGAAAATGGTATGCCCTACGAGCTGCTGAAGCTGAACCCCGGAGGCTGCCGCTGGTGGGTGAAGGAGCCGGAAACACGCGAGGAACTTTGGGCCTTCGTAACGGAATCCGAAATCCCGCGCGAGGCGAGCGTCTACTTCTCGACAGACAGCTCCGTCATCTTCGACCAGCTCTGCTTTAAATCCTTTGAGGACGCCTTCATCGCGCTAAACAGAAACGGCTTCGACCTCTACCTTGAAAACTACGCCGATGGCGGCTACGGCTCTTCGCCGCGCGGACGCTTCCGCATAGAGCCGCATCCGATATTTTCTTCCGGCAAACACTGGATATAAAGCCCGGCGCGGCTTTGTATCCTTTATAAGCGCCGCGCCGGAAGTTGCAGGGCAACAGCATTTACTTTTTTGGAAAGAACAAGATGTCAAGCAAAACCTGTGGGTTAAG
>JAUNJZ010000025.1 GCA_030533085.1 Synergistaceae bacterium | reverse complement strand
TATACAAGGCCGATGTTTTGTTGCCTTGTAACTGCTGACTTATTATACGAGGGAGATGCTTAAAAAGATAGCAGGGCTTAATCAATAGAAGGAATAAAGAAATAGGAATGGATATAGCCCTTACGTAAAAAGAAAGTGTGGACAGTGAACATTAAAAAAGGGCTTTCGGTAATTCCGAAAGCCCTTGCCGTTTCTGGTCGGGGCGAGAAGATTTGAACTTCCGACCTCTTGGTCCCGAACCAAGCGCGCTAACCAGACTGCGCTACGCCCCGTAAACTTTACAAAAGCCTCTCATCTCTGAGAGGCTGATAGCTTCTGGTGGCGCTAACTGGACTTGAACCAGTGACCTGTCGGGTATGAACCGAATGCTCTAGCCAACTGAGCTACAGCGCCAGAATTGGTTGCGGGGATAGGATTTGAACCTATGACCTTCGGGTTATGAGCCCGACGAGCTGCCGTACTGCTCCACCCCGCGATACCATTTTGCGTTGGTGCCGAGAGCGGGATTTGAACCCGCACGAACTTGCGTTCGCAGGATTTTAAGTCCCGTGCGTCTACCTTTCCGCCACCCCGGCCAACAAAGGGTATTATACCAATTTTTCGGATTGAGTCAATAGCGGCGAGAGAAATTGTTATTCGCAAAAGTAAATGCAAACAGCAGGCGCTGCTGCGTTTGCTTCTGCAAAAGGGCTGAAGGTGAAAAATAACTGAAATTTGATTTGACTTTGGAGCCGGCGGCTGATAATCTTTTTCTCGGGGCGGGTTGGCCTGAGGGAATATGAGAATCTATAAGATAGAGGGGTTGTCTTTGAATATATCAGCGCTGCGCGAAGGAATTATTTATCAGCATCCGAAGGCCGCATCTCTGCCTTTGTGGTTCTGCGCGTGAGTATGGATAGGTATTTATTCGCGGCGAAGAAGATACGCGCCAGCGTGATACCTTTCGTGGTGCTGCTGGCCTTTTTTGCGCTGGCGTCCTGGTATCTTATCAAGCCGCTTGCCGTTCCTCTTATGTGGTCGATTCTTTTTTCATATTTCGCCTATCCTCTTTACAAATATCTGCACGCGAGAATATTTAAGGGGCGCTTCAAAAATGTGGCGGCCGCTATCAGTACCGGCGTTATCCTTGTCTTTATCGCGATTCCGCTGCTGCTGCTGGCGATGTTCGTTACCAGGGAGGGGATACGGATGAGCCGCCAGCTGATGAGCAGCGGGCTGCTTTCCGGCTCTTACGCGGATCTTATCAATACTATAAAGGAGCTGCCGATATTCGGCGGTTTTGTGAATGAGCTTGACCTTATAACGGAGCTTCCGATAGTTGACGCGCTGATAAGGGACGGCGCGCAGTTCGCAACCAGCTTCCTCGGAGCGGTCTCCAGCCAGATTTTTGACAGCCTGCTCAAGCTGCTCTTTATACTTCTCATTGTTTCGATAACCTCTTTTTTCCTCGTGCGCGACGGCGAGGCGATGATAGATTACACCTCGGAGCTGCTGCCTCTCAGGGAGAGCGAGCGCAAAGGTTTCGTAAGGAGAACGGCGGTCATGCTGCGGGCCGTGGTCTGCGGCATAATCATGACAGCCGCCTTGCAGGGGACGCTCGGAGGGCTTGGCTGGTGGTATGTGGGGCTTCCGCATCCGGTATTTTTCGGCTCCTGCATGTTCATGACGGCAATGATACCCTTTGTCGGCACGCCCGCCGTCTGGCTTCCGGGGGCCTGCGCGCTCTTTATCGACGGCGATATTTCCGGCTGCGTGATTCTTTTGCTGTGGGGGCTTCTCGTCGTCAGCTCTATCGACAATATCATCAAGCCGATATTCATTTCAGAGGGCAGTAAGATACACATGCTGCTGGTGTTTATCGGACTGTTCGGCGGCCTTTACGCCTGGGGCTTTCTCGGCGTCTTTGTCGGGCCGCTGCTGCTTTCGCTCGCGCTCTTTGTGCTCGATATCTATCACAGCATAGTAAGGAGCGCGGAGGGAGACTCAGGCGAGGAGGGTTATAAAAATGATTAAGATATTCGCCGTTTCAGGCTATAAGAACAGCGGCAAGACGACTCTCTGTCTCAGGCTGCTTGCGGAGCTGAAAAGGCTCGGCGTGCGCGTTGGCTACATAAAACGAACCTCGGAGGAGATATTCACGGAAGATGAGAGCGACAGCTCTTCGGTCGAGAAGCTGGGGGTACGCGGAGCGCTGTGGGGGCCGGACGGGCTGCGTTTTGAAGAAAGGGAGGCGGCGGCGTTGTCTCCGCACAATATCGCCGCGCGTTATTTTCCGGAGGCGGAGATCGTCATTGTGGAGGGCGGAAAGTATCTTGATTTGCCCAGAATATGGGTGGAGGGAGAAGAGAAGCGCCCTGACAACGTGGGCGGGGTGTTCATGATATATGACCGCTCCGCGCGCGGCGACGGCGCTCTTACCTTTGGAGCGGGAGATGAAGAGGAGATGGCGCGCAGGCTGGCTGCCACTGTGCGCGGAAAATTTTACCGAAGCTCGAAGGTCTATATAGGCGACAAGGCTCTGCCTATGAAGGATTTTATCGCCGATTTCGTGCGCGGCGCTGTGCTCGGAATGCTGGCCTCGTTAAAGGGAGGAAAGGAGCCTGATGGGCCGATACGCATTTTTATCGACGAAAATGACGAAAAAGAGGCGAAGTAAGAATTTTTTCTTGTTATTTTGACTAAATTAACCGCTAATGTGATGTTGCTTAATACGCTTCTTGGCGATATAATATCGCATTAGCTCACAGAGAGCCAATAATAATACCGTCAAGGGGGTCACTTCAACAATGAATATTTTAGGCATTGTAGGAGGAACAGGAGTAGTTGCATTGCTCTTCGCGCTGTATGCGTCGGGCAAGATCAACGCGTTTAAGGTTGAGAACAACAGAGTAAGTGAATTGTCCGGAATTATTCAGGGGGGAGCTATGGCCTTTCTTTACAGAGAGTACAAGGCTCTGGTTCCCTTTGTCATTATTGTGGCCGCGTTGCTGGCGTGGAAGATAAGCGTTCCCAGCGCGATCTGTTTTGTATGCGGCGCTCTTTGCAGCGCTCTTACCGGCTATATCGGTATGCGCGTAGCCACCAAATCCAACGGTAAGACGGCCTTTGCCGCTATGCACGGCATGAACGACGCTCTCACAGTGGCCTTCATGGGCGGCAGCGTCATGGGCATGACTGTTGTCGGCGTAGGGCTTATTGGAGTTGTGGCCATGTACTTCATCTTCCAGAACGCCGACATAATAACGGCCTTCGGCTTCGGCGCCAGCTCGATAGCGCTCTTTGCGCGCGTCGGCGGCGGTATATACACAAAGGCCGCGGACGTCGGGGCAGACCTCGTCGGCAAGGTTGAAGCCGGTATCCCTGAGGACGACCCGCGCAACCCCGCGGTTATCGCGGACAACGTCGGAGACAACGTCGGAGACATCGCTGGAATGGGAGCAGACCTCTTTGAGTCCTATGTCAACTCTATCATTGCTGCAATGGCCATTGGCGCGATGGCGCTCGGCAACGGCGGGATAATCTATCCGCTGCTTCTGGCCGCCGTCGGAATAATCTCATCTATCCTCGGCACCTTCTTCGTCCGCGTAAAAGAAGGTGGAGACCCTGCGAAGGCACTGCGTTACGGCCTTGGCTCGACCGGTCTTTTCATGCTCGTCGGCACATTCTTCCTTACAAACTGGATGTTCAGCGACCTGACGCTCTTCTACGCGGTTCTCTCCGGAGTTGTATCCGGCCTTCTTATCGGAGCTGCGACGGAATACTATACGTCGGGCGACTATTCCAGCGTCAAGGAGATTGCCGCCGCCTCTGAAACCGGTGCCGCTACAAACATACTTGCCGGCCTCGGAGTAGGAATGAAATCGACGGCGATCCCCGTAATACTCGTCTGCTGCGCTATCGTAGCCGGCGTCTTCTTCGGCGGCCTCTACGGCATAGCCTGCGCGGCGGTCGGAATGCTAGCTATTACCGGAATGGCTCTTTCCGTAGACGCTTACGGCCCTATAGCCGACAACGCCGGCGGTATAGCCGAGATGGCGGAGCTGCCTGAGTCTGTCAGAGAGATCACGGACAAGCTCGACGCGGTAGGCAATACCACCGCTGCGGTAGGCAAGGGACTTGCCATCGGCTCCGCGGCTCTTACGGCGCTCGCCCTCTTCGTCGCCTTCGCGGCGGCGACCAACCTCCAGTCGATAGACCTTAAAGATCCCTACGTCATGGTGGGACTTTTCATCGGAGGACTTCTTCCCTTCATATTCAGCGCCCTTTCCATTCAGGCTGTGAGCCGCGCTGCGGAGAAGATGATAGAAGAGGTTCGCCGTCAGTTCAGAGAGATACCCGGCATAATGGAAGGTACAGGCAGGCCTGAATATGAGCGCTGCGTTGATATCTCCACGGCGGCGGCTCTTAAAGAGATGGTAGTTCCCGGAGTAATGGCGGTTCTGGCGCCTGTCCTCGTCGGCTATCTTCTCGGAGCGGCGGCGCTTGGCGGAATGCTCGGCGGCTCGATAGTCACAGGGGTAATGATGGCGATATTCATGTCCAACGCCGGCGGCGCGTGGGACAACGCGAAGAAGTATATTGAAAGCGGCCACTTTGGAGGCAAAGGCACCTCGGCTCACGCGGCGGCGGTAGTCGGCGACACGGTCGGAGATCCCTTCAAGGATACGGCGGGGCCAAGCCTCAACATCCTTATTAAGCTGATGTCTGTCGTGGCCACCGTTCTCGCTCCGCTTTTTGCCATGTAAGGCTATAATTCAAGCGTAAACTGTGATAATAGAGTAGAGGGAGAGTAAATCCGCTCTCCCTCTAATTATCTTTTTTACCGGAGGCTTGCGATGGCGTCTGACGATGTTCGCGAAATAAAATCAAGGCTCGACATCGTTGAAATCGTGTCGGAGTATCTTCCGCTGAAGAAAAACGGGCAGACCTTTTGGGGCTGCTGCCCCTTTCATTCGGAAAAAACGCCTTCGTTCAGCGTCTCGCCGGAGAGGCAGACCTTTCACTGCTTTGGCTGCGGCAAAGGCGGAGACATTTTTACCTTTATCATGGAGACGGAGCACCTTGAATTCAGGGAGGCGTTGGAGCGGCTGGCGGAACGCGCCGGCGTGAAGCTTTCCGGCCGCCGCCGTGACGACGGCCGCCGCGTGAGCGCCGATATAAACCGCGCCGCCCTTGATTTTTTTATGGAGTCGCTGGGAAGCGCCGGCGGCGAGGCAGCCCGCAGATATCTTGAGCGGAGGTCTATACCGGCTGAGGTATGCAGACGCTTTGAGATAGGCTGGGCGCCGACTTCATGGGATCTGCTCGTGCGGGCGCTGCGAAACAAGGGTTACAGCCCGGAACAGATAGCCGAGAGCGGGCTTGCCGCGCAGGGACGCGACGGAGGATATTACGACCGCTTTCGCGGGCGCGTCATCTTTCCGATATACAACATCACAGGGAGGCTTATCGGTTTCGGCGGCAGGATTCTGGACGGCGATGGGGCGAAATATCTTAACAGCCCCGAAAGCAGGGTATTCAACAAGAGACATAACCTTTACCTGCTTGACAAGGCAAAGTCCTCCATGAGCGCCAAGGGGGCCACAATACTTGTAGAAGGCTATATGGACGCCATCCGCGCCCATCTTTTCGGCTATACGAATACAGTCGCCTCTATGGGAACGGCGCTGACGCAGGAGCAGGTATCGCTGATAAAACGGATGACAGGAATGTGCTATATCTGTTATGATTCAGATTCTGCCGGACAGGAGGCCGCGCTACGCGCGATGTATCTTTTGCAGGCAGAGGGTGTGGCCGCGAAGCGCGTGCTCTGGCAGGGAGGCAAAGATCCCGACGAGCTTCTGCTTCTGCCCGGCGGTGCGGAGCTCTTTGAAAACTCCATTAAGAACGCCCTTCCGCTTCCGCTCTTTCACGCGAGGCTGAGAAGGGAAGCGCTGGGAGAGGCTGAGAAGGCGCCGGCGGCGCGCCGCGATCTGCTGGAGGGGCTTGCGTCGCTTTCGGTATTTGACGTTACTCCCTATATCGACGAGCTGGCCAATATTTTGGGGGTGTTTCCTCACGAGCTCCAGAACCAGATAGAGGGATACAGGCGTCAGAGGGAAAAGAGTCCGCTCCGCGCCAGAGAGGGCGCCGCCGGCGGCGGAAACGGCGCGGATGCTGGGAGCTGCGCCGACGATCTTGAATATATGCTTTGCAGCCTGCTGTGGAATAGGGAAGAGCTGCGCTCGAAGTGCAGCGCGGACGATGTCGCGCTTTACGTCTCAGATCCTGCGATACAGGCGATTATCTTCGCGCTTCTCGGCGGAGACGAGCCTGAGTCGCTTGAAAGGCGCTGGCGGCAGATGAATGACGACGGAGGCATGAAAATTATAGCGAAGGGCAACAGCCTGCTTTCCCGTGAGGGAATAAGCGGCGAAAGCTCAGCCGGACTGATGGATACTATCAGATTAAAATATTTGAAGAGACAGATCGCCCCTCTGGTGGCGAAGATTAAACAGGGAACGATAAGCGACGCGGAGTACGCGGAGTATTTAAAATATACAAGATTACTAAAAGGAGGGAACACAAAGGCATGAGAAAGAAAAAAGGAATTGACGAGAATCTGACGCCGGAAGAAAAATCCCCCGCGGAGGACGAGACTGCCGTGTTTGACGAGGCGGAGGAGGAAGTCGAGCCTGAAATGCTTTCGGAGGAAGAGCTGCCGGCTGACGATGGAATAGATATTGCGAGTCTTGATGACGCTGTCCCTCCGGCGGAAGACGCGGCCCTTCTGGATGTCATAGAGCCGATAGAGGAGGCTGAGGCGGAGGGGGGAGCGGCGCTGGACGGCGACGGCGACGACCAGTATGGCACGGACTACAGCGCGTATATAGATAATGTCCGTGACCTGCTGCATGAGGGGCGCGAAAAGGGCTTTGTGACGTACGAGGACATCGAAAAGAGAATGCCCAAGGATTTCCTCACCGCCGACATTCTTGACAATCTTTATATGAACCTCATGGAGCTGGGCGTTGACGTAATAGACGAGCCAAAGACGAAGGTGGACCCCTCCGAGGGAGAGACAATACTTTCCGCCGCGGCAAGCGGCGAGGATATGGGAGACCTTGAGGATCTTCCCCTTTCAGACCCGGTGCGCATGTATCTGAGGGAGATCGGCAAGATCCCGCTTCTTACCTCCGATGACGAGGTCGTGCTTGCCAAGGGAGTGGAGGCCGGAGACGCCGCGAGTAAGGACGCGCTTGTAGAGGCAAACCTTCGCCTGGTCGTCAGCATAGCGAAAAAATACATCGGACGCGGAATGCTTTTCCTTGACCTGATTCAGGAGGGGAATCTGGGGCTTATCCGGGCGGTTGAAAAATTTGACTACCACAAGGGTTATAAATTCAGCACCTATGCGACTTGGTGGATACGTCAGGCAATCACCCGCGCGATAGCGGACCAGGCCCGAACGATACGTATACCTGTCCACATGGTCGAGACTATCAACAAGCTCATCCGCGTTTCGCGCCAGCTCGTTCAGCGTCTCGGACGCGAGCCGACGGCGGAGGAGATAGCGGCCGGAATGGAGATACCCTCCGACCGCGTGGAGGAGATACAGCGCATAGCCCAGGAGCCTGTCTCGCTTGAAACGCCGATAGGCGAGGAAGAGGACAGCCAGCTTGGAGATTTTCTTGAAGATAAGGATGTGCCTAGCCCGGAGGACGCCGCGGCGAGCCAGATTCTGCGCGAACAGCTTGACGAGATGCTCGACGACCTTACAGATCGCGAGCGCGAGGTGCTGAGGCTCAGATTCGGCCTTGAGGACGGTCACGCTCATACGCTCGAAGAGGTCGGACGGCGCTTCGGCGTTACGCGCGAGCGTATCCGCCAGATCGAGGCGAAGGCACTACGGAAGCTCAGGCATCCGAGCCGCAGCAAAAAGCTGAAGGATTTTCTTGAATAAACAAAAATCGGAACGCCCGGCCTAACTGCCGGGTGTTCCTGCGCTTTGAGCTTTATTGCATGAATTGTGGATTGGCATTATACTTTTTTATGTGGTCGGGAGGTGTAAGTACTGAGAGTTGATAAATACCTGAAGCTGTCGCGGCTGGTAAAACGCCGGACCGTCGCTCAGGAGATGGCGGAGATCGGCGCTGTGCGCATAAATAAGCGGCAGTGCAAGCCCTCCTCGGAGCTGCGTGCCGACGATATTCTTGAGATAGCATATCCGCGGCGCATACTTACCGTCAGAGTGACGTCGGCTGACGAAACGGCGCTGAAAAGAAAGGCGGAGGCTTATGTCGTCGTTGAGGAGAGGCCGGCTGAGAAAGAGGAGCGTCCCTGGTAAGGCAAAAACAATCCGAAAGAGCGAGAGAAGAAAGGGGCAATTACAATGTCATATATAGAAAAAATTCATGCCAGAGAAATATTGGATTCACGCGGCTATCCCACAGTTGAGGCCGAGGTCAGGCTGAACAGCGGAACTTTGGGAATGGCGAGCGCGCCGTGCGGGGCCTCGACCGGCAGCTACGAGGCGACCGAGCTGCGCGACGGCGACAGCGGCCGTTATTCGGGGCGCGGCGTTCTCAACGCGGTAAAAATCGTAAATGAAGTTATCGCCCCGGCTCTCAAAGGGCTTGACCCGACGGAGCAGGCGCTTGTCGATAACACGATGATAGAGCTGGACGGCACGCTGCACAAGAGGCGGCTGGGAGCGAACGCGATGCTCGCGGTATCACTCGCCGTGGCCCGTGCCGCCGCCAATGAGCTGGTCGTCCCGCTGTGGCGTTACCTCGGCGGCCTCAGCGCCGACCTGATGCCTGTCCCGATGATGAATGTGATAAATGGCGGCGTTCACAGCAACAACAACCTCAATATACAGGAATTTCTGATAATACCGCACAACGCCCCATCCTTCGCGGAATCGCTGCGCATGGGGGCGGAAACCTATCACACGCTGAAAAAGATACTTGAGCGCGGCGGCAAATTCACAGGCACCGGAGACGAGGGAGGCTTCGCCTGCGATTTCAGGGACACGGACAAGGTATTCCTGACGCTGATGCAGGCGATAAGCGAGGCCGGCTATCAGCCCGGAGTCGATATTTCTATAGGGCTTGACGTCGCGGCGACTCAGTTCCTCTCAGACGGCAGCTACTGCTTCCCCGGCTCAGACTGCCGCTTTACCTCTGGAGAGCTGATAGACATGTACGAAAACATCTGCGCGAAATATCCCGTCATATCCATAGAAGACGGCCTCGCGGAGGATGACTGGCAGGGCTGGGTGTCCCTCACGGAGAGGCTGGGCGACAAGGTGCAGCTTATAGGCGACGACCTGTTTGTAACTCATAAGGAACGTTTGAAGATCGGCATCGAAAAGCGAGCCGCCAACGCCGTGCTCATCAAGCCGAATCAGATAGGCACGCTGACGGAAACGCTCAACGTCGCGGAGATGGCGCTGCGCGCCGGATACAGCCGAATAATATCCCACCGCTCAGGCGAGACCTCCGACTCTTTCATATCCGACCTTGCCGTGGCTACAGGCGCCGGACAGATAAAGGCGGGGGCTCCGCGCGGCATGGATCGCGTGCGCAAATACAACAGACTTATCCGCATCGAAGAGGCTCTGGGCGGACGCTCCGAATTTGCAGGAAAGCCAATGCCCAGAAGGTAGAGGGGGAAGGCGCTTTATGAAGGTGGCGGAACCGACGGTAGAGAGGCTGATACAATATTACCGGCTTCTCCTGTTGATGAAGGAGGAGGGGCGCAAAGTCGTCTCCTCGCTCCAGATGGGAGAAATGCTTGGCATCAAGGCAAGCCAGGTGAGAAAGGATCTCTCATACTTCGGCGAGATCGGCAAGCGCGGCGTCGGCTATCATGTAAACCGGCTCTGCGCGCATATAGAAAATATACTCGCGTCGCCGCATGTCTGGCACGTCGCGCTGGCCGGAGTCGGAAACCTTGGTACAGCGCTGATGGGGCACACCGCCTTTCAGAGCTATAAGTTCAGCGTAGAGGCTCTTTTTGACATAGACCCCGAAAAGGTCGGCAAAAAGGTGATGGGGGTAGAATGCTTTCACGTTGACGATATCGCCGAGGTCATGGAGGCGCGCAACATAGAGGTGCTTTTGCTCGCCGTGCCGGCCGCGGCGGCGCAGGGCTGCGTAGACAAGGCGGCCCTCTCTCCGACGCTGAGGGGCATTCTCGCCTTCACGCCGGCCACTGTCGTCGTGCCTGAAAAAATACTTTTCTACAGAGTTGATATCTTTGTGGAGCTTGAGAAGCTGCTCTTTTTTCTTAAAGAGCAGGAAAAACAATATCCGGTAAAAAATAGATAGTCACAAGCGGCTATATCATGATAAAATAGCCGTTGTTGCATAAGGAAACAATCATTCGAGTTTTGTAAGGAGGAGTTTTTTTGGGTCAGCAGGGCGGTTTGATGGGTATGATGTTACCCCTCGCAATGTTCGCGGCGATATTCTATTTCATGATTATCAGGCCGCAGAAGAAAAAGCAGAAGGCGCACGAGGATATGCTCGCCAGCATCAGCAAAGGGGATACGGTGATAACGGCCGGAGGCTTCTTTGGGATAGTTCGCGAGACGCTTGACGACAGTTACATCATCGAGCTTGACGAAGGCGTAAAGGCGCGTATTCTTAAAAGCTCCATATCAATGAAGAAGAGCGACGGAAATTCCGCCGCCCCGCAGCAGCGGAAAAAGAAATCGAAGAAGTCGGAATCGGCCGCAGATAAGACGGCCGCCGATGAGACCGCTGTACTTGAAGCCGCCGCGGTCGACGAAATACCGGAATCCGCCGTTGTCGAGAACGAGGTCATCGCCTCGGAAGAAAATAAAGACGACGCGGCTGAAAAAAAGGATTAGCCGGCCGTTAAAAACACATTTCTCTGTACTACGCGGAGAGGACATAACAGGGTCCACTCCGTTTTCTTTGTGAGGAGGCGCATTTTAGATGCTTAAACGAGACAAATGGCGGCTTTTTGTTGTCATAGCCGTCGTCATTATAGCCGCGGTCGTAGCCTACCCGATAAAGGGGAAGGTGCGGCTTGGCCTTGACCTGAGGGGCGGCGTACATATCGTACTGCAGGCCAAGGGAACTCCGGAAAATCCGCTTACCGCGGACAGCCTTGAAAGACTGCTCGTCGTCCTGCGGACAAGAATCGACCAGTACGGCATAGCGGAGCCTGTGATTCAGCGCGAAGGAGAGGACCGTATAGCGGTTGATCTCCCCGGCGTTGAAGATCCGGAGGCCGCTCTTGACCTGATAGGACGCACGGCAGTCCTGCAATTCAGGCAGGTGCTTGGGGAATCTCCGCGCGTTCCGGCCCAGCCGATACGCTCAAACTATGAAAGCGACGAACAGTTTCAGACGGCTCAGGAGCGCTGGAACAGAGCCAGGGAAGAGGTCGACCTTTATATAAAGCAGATGGAAGAGGCGGTCAAGGGGAATCCTGAGCTGCTGGTCGCTAAAAGCGAAAGCGGCAGCGCCTATCTTCTCGGCAAACAGTATGTCGGCGGCGGAGATTTGACGAAGGCGGAGACCAACTTCGACCAGTTCGGCAAGGCTGCCGTTTCCCTGCAGTTCAACGCCGAGGGGGCGAAGCTCTTTGATGAGGCTACGGCTGCCAACATCGGAAAACAGATAGCCATCGTTCTCGACGATATGGTTATCTCCGCCCCCGTCGTGCAGCAGCGTATCTCCGGCGGTGAAGCGCAGATAACCGGCTCCTTTACAACCGCTGAAGCCAACAGGCTCGCCATCATGCTGCGCGCTGGCGCGCTTCCGGTATCCGTTGAAGTTCTTGAAAACCGCTCTGTCGGGCCGACGCTCGGCGCGGATTCGATACATGAGGGCGTGAAGTCCGGGCTTATCGGCGCGGCGCTCGTCGTGGTGTTCATGGTCGTCTACTACGGTATGCTGGGAATAGCGGCGGACATCGCGCTGGGAGTCGCCATGCTGCTTGTGGTGGCTGCGCTGATAGCGCTCAAATCGACGCTCACGCTGCCAGGCATCGGCGGTATGATTCTCACGATAGGCATGGCCGTTGACGGCAACATCCTCATCTACGAAAGAATGAAGGAGGAATTCCGCTCCGGCAAGACGATAATGGCCGCGCTGGATACCGGCTTCCGCAAGGCGCTCGTCGTCATTCTTGACTCTAACATCACAACGCTGATAGCCTCGGCCATTCTCTTCTACTTTGGCAGCGGCCCGATTCGCGGATTTGCGGTAACTCTGAGCATAGGCGTCGTCGCCTCCGTATTCTGCAATACGCTGGTAACGCGCACGTTGCTCGGCATTGCTCTTTCCGCGCGCAAGAATCATACCCTTTAGAAAAGGAGGCTGTTGACAATGGCTACATTTGACGCTTCAAAGCTCAATTTCCAATTCATGAAATACAGAAAGCTGCTGGTCGGCATCAGCCTTGTCTGTATTCTGCTCTCGATCGGCCTTCTCTTTACGAAGGGGCTGAATCTTGGCGTAGACTTCACAGGCGGCCTCGTGCTGCAGGTAGAATTTGACAATCCCGTTGAGGTCGGCAGCGTTCGCGCGGCGCTCAGCAAGATAGGGCATGGAAACGCTACCATCCAGGCCTTTGACGACAGAGACATACTTCTGCGCTTCCAGGCGGAGGACGACGACGTGCGCAAGGCCGTTCTCGCGGCGCTCTCGAGCGACATCGGCCCATATAAGGTGCTGCGCATCGACAAGATAGGCCCTGTGGTCGGCAACGAGCTGCGCGCGCAGGCGACATATTCGCTGCTGCTCGCGATCGCCGGAATCCTCCTCTATATGGCCTACCGCTTCCGCTTCCGCTTCGGCGCGGTCGCGGTGCTGTCGCTGGTGCATGACGTGATTATCATGCTCGGCGTCTACAGCCTTACCGGCAAGGAGGTATCCGTGACATTCATCGCGGCCATACTCACCGTCGCAGGCTACTCGCTCAACGACTCCATAGTCGTGCTCGACCGTATCCGTGAGAACTGGGGACAGGTGCGCGCGAAGGGGATAGTTGCGCTGGTGGACAATTCGATAAATCAGACGCTCTCGCGCACGATAAACACGTCGATAACCACGCTGCTTCCGGTCATCGCGATGTACATATTCGGCGGAGAGGTGATCAGCAACTTTGCCTTCGCCTTCCTGATAGGCATCACAGTCGGCACATACAGCTCCGTCTATATCGCAAGCTCGGCGCTTGTAGAATGGTATCTGCGCTCCCCGAAATACTAGAGGAGGCTTAACCGGCCGCTGATTGTACGAGCCGTCCATATCCCAAAAGCATAAATGCTTAAAAATCTCTCCCTCCGGCAAGTGGGAGAGATTTTTTTTTCGTTATGTTGTATCATATACGGGTAAATGAAGCTCAGCGGACGGTTCGTGCCGTTCGCCGACAGGAGGGGTTTGTTTTGAGAAGCTATATTCTTGCGATCGTAGTGACAATGTTTCTCTCCGCGCTCTTTGCCTTCCAGAATATCGGAGAGGTGACGGTCAGATTCCTGATGTTTGAGTGGACTCTGCCGCAGGGAGTGTGGGAGGTCGTGCTCTTCTCATCGGGGGCAGCCATAATGTGGTTCTTCTCGCTTTTCTCTGTCTTTGAGGTACGCTCGAAGCTTAAAAAAGCGCTTAAAGAGAAGGACGAAAAAATCGCCGCTTTGGAACAGGAAAAGAAGGCGATACTCGCTTCCCTGACGGTAAAACCGCATGAAACGCCGGAGGCGGCTAAGCAGAGCGCCGGCGCTTCGGAGGCGGAAACGGCAGAATAGACCTTGGTTGTACGCTGCGCCAAAGATTCACTGAACATATTCACCCAGTCAGAGGTCTCGGCGGAAATAGCGGCTAAATTCAACTGTTCGCCATTACAGGCGTCACTGCTCGAAATGCGCGGTCTTACCGCGGATGTGATGCCGTGTGAGGTGGAAAATTGGCTTTCTCCGCATTTACCGCTCCTGTTGGAGAAGCTCGACCTGGGAGCTGATAACGGAAAGGCCGTCTCTCTTGTGAGGGGGCTTTCGCCGTCGTCGGATGTCGTCGTTTACGGCGATTACGACGTTGACGGCATTTCCTCCACCGCGATAGCGATGGAGCTTGCCCTTTCCAGAGGGGCGCATGTGCGATACTTTATCCCGCACCGCTTCAATCAGGGCTATGGGCTTCATAACGACGTCGCCGCCACCATAGCGAAGCGAAAGTGCGACCTGGTGATTGTCGTCGACTGCGGCTCGCAGGATGCGGAGGCGGTCGAGACTCTGAAAAAGAGCGGGATACCCGTGATAATATTTGACCATCATCTTGTCGAAGGCAAACGGGCCGAAAGCGACACGATGATAAACCCGCAGCTTGCCGGCGACGCCGAGGCGCGCAAGCTCTGCGCAACCGGCGTTATATGGAGCTGGATATGGCAGAACGAGCTGCTTTCGCGCGACGAGCTTCTGCGGCTGCTGGATGTTGTGGCTCTGGCCACAGTCGCCGACTGCGTCTCGCTCGCCTCTTCGCTGAACCGCGCTCTGGTGCGCGAAGGGCTGAAATCGATACGCTCCAACGCGCGTCCTGGCCTCAATATACTTATGGAACAGCTTGGGATATCCCCATCGTCGATAGATACGGAGGATCTGGCCATGAAAATCATACCCTGCCTCAACGCGGCGGGGCGGCTTTATCTGGCGGATCTGGCCGTAGACATACTCTTTCCCGGAAGCCAGCTCGCCAGCAACGTCGGCAAGCTTATCGCCCTCAACCGCAGGAGGCGGGAGCTTTCGACGAAGATACTCGATCAGGTGGAGAAGCTTAAAGATGATAAATTCAAATATGTGCTGACAAGAGACGACTGGTCCGTCGGCGTGCTCAGCAGCGTGGCCAGCCGGATATGCAGCGAGAGGAACGCCCCCGTGGCGCTCGTAGCGCCGGTGGGCGGCATCATGCGCGGAACGCTGCGTATGCCGGCCGGCGGAGACGCGGTCGGCGTGCTCAAGCAGCTTGCCCCTCTTCTCAACACGTGGGGTGGGCACAGGCTTGCCGCCGGTTTCAGCGTCAAGCTGGAAAACTGGGAGACGCTGCGCGGCAAGATGGAAGAGATGCTCTCCGGCGTGGTAGTCAAAGGAGAAAAAGAGGATCTGCTTTACTGGAATCCGGTGAATCTTGATATGGAAATATGGTCTGGCGCCGCGGCGCTCGGCCCCTTCGGAATGGAAAATCCCGCCCCGATGCTCTACGCTCCCTATAACGGGCGTATGAATCTGTCGCCTCTGGGCAAGACCGGCAAACATGTCAAGGTCGATATAGGCTCCGCTTCGCTGCTTGCCTTCGGGGCGGCGGATATGTTCGAGGAGCGAAGCGGGCTGGAAGGCTGGGTCTATAAGCCTCGGCTCGACACCTGGCGCAATGTCACGTCGCTCCAGTTCGTGCTTGAAAAAATGGTTATGCGGGACAGTTGATTTTGATGCGGCGGTGATTGCTAATGAGCGCGGAAAATAAAAAAACAGTTGCGAATGTCAGATCGGCGCATCTTGCGGAGCTAAGCGGCTCCGGCAGCCTCTCCGTAGGGGAGAGGGAGAGCCGCGCCCTGATGGAGGGCTATTGGGGGCGCGTCTCCGAAGATCAGCGCGCCTCAGCCCCGCTGCGCCTCGCGTGGCAGGAGCTGTGGAACAAGGCCGTCCAATATCTTAAAAAAGAAGACATGAAGGCGGTAGGCGAGGCCTTCGTCTTTTCCTCCGTGGCGCACGGCGCGCAGAAGAGACACAGCGGCGAGCCTTATATAGTACACACCGTAAGCGTAGCGGCCATCCTGTCAAATATGGAGGCCGACCGCCAGACGATAGTCGCCTCTCTGCTGCATGACGTATTGGAGGATACCCCAGTCACAGGCGAAGAGCTGGCGAAACGCTTCGGCGACGACGTCGTTACGCTCGTAGACGGCGTCACCAAGCTCGGAAAGCTGCAATTTAAGTCCGTGGAGGAATATCAGGCGGAGAACATCCGCAAGATGTTCGTAGTCATGGCGAAGGACATCCGCGTCGTGCTGATCAAGCTGGCAGACCGCCTGCATAACATGCGCACGATATCCTCACACAAAAATGAAAAACAGCGCTCCATCTCCCGCGAGACGCAGGAGATATACGCCCCTCTGGCTCACCGTCTCGGCATCTATCAGGTCAAGCGCGAGCTGGAAGATCTGGCTTTCAGGGTGCTTGACCCGGACATGTACTATGACATCAAACGTCGCGTGAAGAAAAAACTGCCCGAAAGAGAAACTATAATAAAAGAGGCCATGGGGATACTTTCCGCTAAGCTCGCGGAAGAAAAGATAGGCGCTTCCATCAAGGGGCGTCCAAAACATTTTTACAGCATTTACGACAAAATGCGCCGCAAGAATCTTTCGCTTGAACAGCTTTACGACCTTCTGGCGCTGCGCGTCATTGTCGGAAGCGTGGGCGAGTGCTATCAGGTGCTGGGCATCGTACATACGATATGGAAGCCTATACCCGGCCTCTTTGACGACTATATAGCAAACCCCAAGAGCAACATGTACCAGTCGCTGCACACGACCGTAGTCGGCCCCAGCGGGGAGCCGCTCGAGGTGCAGATCCGCACGAAGGAGATGCACCTGCTCGCGGAATACGGCATAGCCGCGCACTGGAACTATAAAGAGGGCGGCGGCCGTAAGGTCGATAATCTTGACAAAGGGCTGACATGGATACGCAAGGCGCTGGAAGCCTCGTCGGAGAACCATGAGAATGAGAGCGACAAGCCGGAGGGCGTGCAGTTTATGGACGACCTCAAGACAGACGTGCTTACGAACGACGTCTTCGTATTCACCCCAAAGGGAAATGTAGTCTCCGTCCCCAGCGGCTCCACTTCGATAGATTTCGCCTACGCGATACATACGCAGATAGGGCACAAATGCGTAGGCACGATGATAAACGGGCGCATCGCCCCGCTGGATCAGGAGCTGCGGAACGGAGACATCGTCAGGATATTGACGTCGCCGCAGGGAAAGCCGTCGCGCGATTGGCTGAAAATAGCGAAATCCAACCGTACACGCTCGAAGATAAAGTCATGGTTCCGTCAGCAGGAGCGTCAGGAGCGCGAGGAAAAGGTTAAAAGAGGGCGCGAGCTGCTTGAAAAAGAGGCCGCGCGGCGCGCCCCAGGCGTGGAAAATCCTCTTGAGGCGCTCAGCCCGCAGCTTGCGCATATAGCGCGCGAGCTTGGCTATACAAATCTCGACGAGCTGATAATGGCCGTCGGCAGCGGCAGCCACTCTCCGTCAAGCGTCTTGGGGCGCATCATCACCGAGACGGTCAAGCCGGCGGCGGAGCCTCTTCCGGCTCCCGCGCCTCAGCGCAAGGAGGTCGACTCCGAAATAATCGTGGACGGCGCTCCGGGGGTGCTTGTGACGCTGGCTCAATGCTGCCGCCCCATACCTGGCGACCCGATTATAGGGCTTGTTACGCTGAAACACGGAATATCGGTACACCTTAAAGAATGCGCCAATGTTGAAAAAAGCAACCCCGCCAAACATGTCTCCGTATCGTGGGGGGCGTCGCGGCAGACGCGCCACACTGCGCGGATAAAGGTCGAGGGGCTGGATAAGCCGACGCTGCTTGCTGAAATCGTACAGACGGTAGCCAGTATGGACGGAATCATCTCCAACGTCAGGGCCAATGTCGTCAACAACGCCCGCACAAGGGTGATAGCCGACGTGCAGGTGAAGGATCTAGAGCACCTTTATCGCGTGATTGCGAAGCTGAACAATATATCAGGCATATTGGAGATCACCAGGGGGTAATCGGATGAAGGCTCTGCTGCAAAGGGTAAGCCGCGCCAGGGTATCGGCAGCGGGAGAGACGGTGGGGGAGATCGGACGCGGGATCGTCGTGCTGCTAGGCGTGGCGCACGGAGATACGGAGCGCGATATTGACTGGCTTGCGGAAAAGGTAGTAAATCTTCGCATCTTTGACGATGAAAATGGTAAAATGAATCTCTCGCTGCTGGATGTCGGCGGAGAGATGCTTATAGTGTCGCAGTTCACGCTTTGCGGGGATTGCAGAAAGGGGCGCCGCCCCTCATGGACGGGGGCCGCCGCGCCGGAGTTTGCGAATGAGATGTATTTGAAGTTTATCGAAGAGATCGAGAAAAAAGGCGTCTCCGCGGCCAGAGGGATATTTCAGGCCAACATGCTCGTCGATATCAGCAACGACGGGCCGGTGACGCTGATGATAGATACTAAGGAGTGAAGCGAATGAACATCAAAAGATTTCCGCTGGGAACGTTATGGACGAACTGCTATCTGATATGGGACGATTCGGGAGACGGCTTTGTCGTCGATCCGGGAGGCCCCGCGAAGGAGGTTGAGGATTTCATCCGCAGCCATGATATACGGGTGAAATGGATAATCCTCACCCATGGCCATAACGACCATATAGGAGGCGTTTCCGAGCTGCGCAACCTCTCAGAGAACGGAGTCGCAGTGCATGAGGACGACGCGGACTGTCTCACAAGCGCGCAGAAGAATCTTTCCACCTTCATGGGGGCTGAGGTCGAGGTCGCCTCGGCGGACAGGCTGCTGCGCGACGGGGAAAGACTGACTGTCGGAGGGATGACGCTCGATGTGATACACACGCCGGGGCATACCCTGGGCGGAATCTGCATCGTCGTCACAGACGGCGGAGAGCAGATACTGATATCGGGGGACACGCTTTTCGCGCGCTCCATCGGCAGGAGCGACCTTCCCGGAGGAGACGAGGATACGCTTATCGAATCTCTGAGAAAGCTGGACGGCCTGCCGCTAAAGATGAGAGTATTTCCTGGGCACGGCCCGGAGACGACTATCGGGGCGGAAAAGCAATATAACCCCTACTGGCCGAGATAGGGAAAAATATGAACTTTGCCAGTCTCAGCCCGGACGAGCGCCCGCGCGAAAAGCTGCTCAGCCTTGGCCCCGAGGCGCTGTCGCTGGCTGAGCTGCTGGCTGTCGTTTTGAGAACCGGCCGCTCCGGCGAGGATGTCGTCAGCCTCTCTCAGAGTCTGCTTGTGAAGATGGGGGGACTCGAGGGGCTTTCACGCGCCTCCGTCGCGGAGCTGATGCAGGAGAAGGGGCTGAAAGAGGCGAAAGCCGCCTCCTTGGCCGCAGCGCTGGAGCTTGGCAAGAGACTGGCCGTTCTGCGCTCCGGGGAAAAGACGGACTGGAAGAGCAGGCTCGTATCGATAGCGCTGGATACGAAATTTCAGGAGCGGGAGAGCATCTACGCCCTCTTTCTCAGCGCTCGGGACAAACTGCTTGACGAAGCGGAGCTGTCATACGGCGGGATATCTGGGGCGTACCTTGATTTGCCTGTATTCTTTCGTCATGCTGTGCGCCTTTCGGCAGCGAAGATAATCCTCGTCCATAATCATCCGGATGGGAGCAGCTATCCCAGCAAAGAGGATGTCGCGCTGACGGAGCATGTCGAAAAAGCATTGCGCACGCTTGGGATCAGGCTCAAGGGGCATTATATAGCCGCGGAGGGAGAGCTTTACCTCATACACGGCGCGGCTAAGGACAGAATCAGCGTACACGTCTGACAGTTTGAATTTTTTAAGTGAAAGCGAGGGCTTTTTTTGTTTAATTTCAGACCCAACCTCTTCAACCACGAAATAGGCATGGACATCGGCACTGTAAATACGGTGATCTATGTAAAATCAAAAGGCGTGGTGATAAACGAGCCGTCCGTCATAGCGGTGCGCAATCTCAACCGCAAAGGACAGAAGGAAATAATCGCCTTCGGCTCTGACGCGAAGAAGATGATAGGGCGCACGCCGATGGACATTTCCACGGTACGCCCCCTCTCCCACGGCGTTATCGCCGATTTTAACATGACGCAGCACATGATACGCCATTACATGACGCAGGCCGTCTCGTCGAGCGGCTTCTTCTCTCACCCGCGCGTCGCCGTCTGCGTCCCCGCCAGCGTTACGGAGGTCGAAAAGCGCGCGGTCGTTGAGGTCACGCTCGCGGCCGGGGCGAAAGAGGCCTTTGTCGTCGAAGAGCCGCTGGCGGCGGCCGTCGGCATAGGGCTGCCGATCGACGAGGCTCAGGGCAACATGGTCGTAAACATGGGCGGAGGCACCTGCGAAGTTGCTGTGCTGTCGCTGGGCGGCATCGTCATAAACCAGTCCGTCCGCGTGGCGGGCGAGGCGCTTGACGAGGCCATCATATCCATGCTCCGTCAGAATTACACGATTGCGATAGGCGAAAGCACCGCTGAAGAAATAAAGATAGCCATCGGCTCCGTAATTCCTATGGAACAGGAGCTGAAAATGGATGTTAAGGGACGCGACCTGGTGGAGGGGCTGCCCAAGGTCGTGAGCATCAGCTCCGTAGAGGTGCGCGAGGCAATCGAGCCTGTGATCCTGCGAATAGAAGAAACCATTCGCGCGACGCTGGAAAGCACGCCGCCGGAGCTTGTGCGCGACATCGTAGATCACGGCATAGTCCTCTCGGGCGGAAGCGCGAACCTGCGCGGCCTCAATATCCGCTTTGCCGACGCCCTCAACGTTCCCATACACATAGCGGAACAGCCGCTCTTCTCCGTGGCGCTGGGGCTTGGAAAGATACTTGAGCGGCCGCGCGACACGAACCGGCTGTCGATAGCGGTGGAAAAGCAGGGAGCGTAGGGAGCGGAGGCGGCGATGCCCTTTCTTGGCAAGGAGCAGCGTCCGTGGCTCGGCGGTGCGATATCCGTGCTGGCCGGGACGGGGATACTTTTTTTCATGATATACATGCCCGCGGCGAGACATTTCGCCGTGGAATCGGTCAACGCAGTCCTTTCCTACCCGGAAAAACCGGCGCTCTACGTGCGCAACCTTGTGCAGCTGAGCGGCAACTGGGTGCTGGAACGCGCCTCGCTCAACGAGCGCGTGGAGCAGCTTGAGCTGCGCAGCCAGTCTTTGGCCGAGGCGCTGCAGCGCGCCGGAGTCAGGGAGCCGGCGCAGCGGGAATCCTACGTGCGCGCCGTCGTGACGCTGCGCTATCCGCAGGACTGGTGGCAGGAGTTCCGCATAGATAAAGGCTCGCGCGACGGTGTGGCGGAAAACGCCGCCGTCACGTCGGAGGGCTATCTTGTCGGCCGCGTCGCCCGCGTCGGCGAGAGCTACGCGTGGGTCGAGCTGATTACCTCCTCTTCATTCCTGCTCGCAGTCGCGGTCGACCAGACGCGCGACCTCGGAGTCGTCAACGGAGACGACTTCGGCCATCTTAAATTGCTATACATACCGGAGGAACGGGGGCTGAAACGCGGAATGACCATATCCACATCTCTGATGAGCGACATGATACCTCCGGGGTTGCCGATCGGCACGATAATCGACATAGATGAAAACAGAGAGGGCTACAGGGAAATGAGGCTGAGCGCAGGAGCGCATCTGACCCAGCTTTACAATGTGGAGGTATTTACCGGAAAAGGGAGGACGAAATGACGCTGGCCGCGCTGCCCGTTATATGGCTGACGCAGGACTTCGCGCAGCTTCTGATGATGGGGATATGCATAGTCCCCGACCTCTTTCTGCTCTCCGTCCTCTTCATGGCGCTTGCCCCGGGAGCCTCGCGCGACCGCCAGACGAAGCTTGTATGGGCCGCATTTTTGGGCGGGCTGATATGGGATCTGCGCTGGACGAACCTGCCGGGGTTGAGCGCGGCGGTCGGCGGCGGAGTGATAGGGCTCGCCTGCTTCATCTGGTACAAAACCCCGCCGCAGGGGCGCGGCACGGCGGTATTCACGGCTATTGCGGCCATCTGCGAGCTGCTTTACGCCGGCATACACTTTTTCTTCTGGACAATACCGAGCCAGACGGCGATACGGCAGCTCATGGTTCAGCAGCTTATCGCCGTGCCGGTGATAATATTCTTCTCGTGGCTTTTCTGGAAGGTCTCTCCGGATAATGGCTAACCCGCAATATTCGAATTTTGACATAATGCGCCGCGCGCGCGTATTGCAGATGACGCTGCTGGCCTCATTTTTACTGCTTATAGCCGGTCTCTTTTTCTTTCAGATCGCGCAGGGGGATACCTACGTCAGGCTCGCGTCGCGAAACAGGCTGCGCATATTGAGAATGACGCCGCCGCGCGGCAGCATCGTCGATATAAACGGCGCGCCGCTCGCGGTCAACGTCCGCACCTTCAACATCAACGGCTATCCCGTAGATTTGCAGAGGGAGGAAAATATAAAATCCGTTACGGCGCTGCTGCAGCGGAACGGCATTCCGATGGATGAGGAAAAATTCAGGGAGCTTGTGGCGAAGCAATATTCCGCCCCTTACCGCGCTATCACTGTGGCGACGAATCTCACCTTCGCGCAGGTGGCTGAGATGATAATGGACAGGGATTTCAAAAACGTCCTATTCCCGACCCCGGTATGGAAACGCACATACCCGGCGGCGCAGTACGCCGCGCATGTGGTGGGCTACGTCGCGGAGATAACGAAAGAGGAGCTTGAGGCTGCGGAAGAGGGTATATATCGCGGCGGCGACAGCATAGGAAAAAACGGCGTCGAGAGCAAATACGAGGACATTCTGCGCGGAGCGGCCGGCGAAGAGGTCATAGAGGTTGATTCACGCGGCAGGAAGCTGCGGGATATCAGCTACGTCCGCTCCACCCGCGGCGGCGACCTGACGCTGACGATAGATCTGGCGGCGCAGCGCTACGCGGCGGAGCTGATGGGAAATTACCGCGGGGCCATCATCGCGATGGATGTCAACGACGGCGGCATAAGATGTCTTTATTCCTCTCCCTCATACGACCCTAACCCGCTGACATGGGGGATATCGAACAAAGAATGGGCGGCGCTGACCGACCACGACGAAAGGCCGATGATGAACCGCGCCATATCCGGAGCCTATCCGCCCGCCTCGACCTTTAAGATAATTACCGGGGCGTCGATACTGGAAAACAAAATCGCCAACCGCTCGACTACCGTCAACTGCCCCGGCTACTACGAGCTGGGCGACAGAAGATTTCGCTGCTGGCGGCACAGCGGCCACGGGCGGGAAAATATCATCGCGGCGCTCAGGGACTCATGCGACGTATATTTTTATCAGCTCTCGACGCAGCTGGGCATAGAGCGTCTGACAAAAACTGCGGCTAAATTCGGCGTCGGAAGAAGAAGCGGGATAGACCTCACCGGAGAGGCCGCCGGAACGCTGGCAGGCCCGGAATGGAAGAAAAGGCGCATAAAAGAAAGCTGGTACGGCGGAGATACGGTAAACTATTCCATAGGTCAGGGCTACGTGCTGATGACCCCGCTGCAAGTGCTGAGAGCCTACGCAGCTTTGGCAAATGGTGGTAAACTTTTAAAGCCGCGGCTCAACTCCGCAGCCCCTGTGGAAAGCGAGCCGCTTGACGTGGAACGCTCTGTGCTTGAGCTGCTGGACGACGGCATTCATGAAGTCACCAGAAGCGGGACTGGCAGAGGGGCGAGCGCCTACGGCGTGAGCCTCGCAGGTAAGACCGGGACTGCGCAGAACTCGCACGGCGACGACCACGCCTGGTTCGTCGGTTATGCTCCCGCCGACAAGCCGAAATACGCCGTCGTGGCTATAGCGGAAGCCGGAAGGGGAGGCTCGTCTGTCGCGGGGCCGATAGTGGCGAAGATGCTGAACTTTCTGATAAACGGTAAAAAATACGTGCCGCCCGCGCCTCCCGCCGAGACGCGGACAACGCCGGCGGCGCAGGATGGAAGCAGAGGTGCTGCGAGATGATACAGTTAAAGGGCAGACAGGCCGGGTCGCTGATATGCGTCGTGCCGTCGGATATGAGCGAGCGCCAGCTTTTTGAAGGATTCGGCTCTCTCTTATCGACCGGCAGCCGCCTGCTGAACGGCAGCGAGCTGGTGATAGATCTGCAAAGCCGCTCCTTTTCTCCCTCCCTGCTCATGAAGATATGGAAAAATTTCATAGAGCCGAGCGGCTGCGTCGTGAAAGAATGGATAGTGGAGGACTCGACCTCAAGAAACTGGCTGGATCGCATGGGCTTCAAGACGGCTGAGCGCTCCCAGCCGGCGGAACGGCGCGAGCATACGCGCGGCGCAGGAGCTGAGACGCTGGTGCAGGCCGGGACGGTGCGCGGCGGCAGTAAAATCACGCACAGCGGCGACGTCATCATAGTCGGCAACGTAAACCAGGGGGCAGAAATAGCGGCCAGCGGAAACGTAACCGTTATAGGGCGGCTCAACGGACTTGTACACGCCGGCTGCGAAGGTGACGACGGCATGGATATAATCGCCCGCTCGCTTGAAGCGGGGCAAATCAGAATAGGGACAAAGGTTGGCCTCATAGACAAAGATTCGATATTCTGGGGAAAATCGGTCTTTATCAGAATAGCGGAGGGCGAAGTGCAGGTCATACCGTGGCCGGCGCTTTAGCCTTTGAGGCCGCGCCTGATTATTTACCGGCAAGAAGCTGTTTGAACAGCGTTTTTTATTAAGAGGAGGATGGAATTTTGGATTGCAGAACTATAGTAATCACGTCAGGCAAGGGGGGGGTCGGCAAGACTACCACCACCGCCAATCTGGCGGCTGCGCTGGCGCGCGGCGGACACAGGGTCGTGGCGATAGACGGCGACGTCGGACTGCGCAACCTTGACGTTATCATGGGGCTTGAAAACAGAATCGTCTATACCCTCATCGACGTTATCGAGGGAAACTGCCGCCTCAATCAGGCGCTTATCCGCGACAAGCGGCTGGAAAATCTTTACATGATACCGACAGCCCAGTCAAAGACAAAGGATGCGGTATCGGCGGAGCAGATGGAAAAATTATGCGCCGACCTGCGCCCTGATTTCGATTTCATACTAATCGACAGCCCCGCCGGAATAGAATCAGGCTTCAAAAACGCGGCGGCCGGGGCGGACGAGGCTCTTGTCATCACAACGCCGGAGGTCTCTGCCGTGCGCGACGCAGACCGCATCATCGGTCTGCTGGAATCAATGGAGAAGGCTCCCATACTGCTGATAATAAACAGAATACGCCCGGATATGGTCAAACGCGGCGAAATGCTTGCCGTCCAGGATGTGCTGGATATCCTCGCGGTAGAGCTGATCGGCGTGATCCCCGACGACGAGTCCATAGTGGTCTCGTCGAACAGAGGCGAGCCGCTGACGCTCGGCGACAGCTCAAAGGCGGGGCAGGCCTATATGAATATCTGCCGGCGGATATGCGGCGAAGAGGTTCCCTATATGGATATCTTCAAGGAAGAGGGCGGCCTGCTCGCCTCGCTGCGCCGGATTTTCTCAAGGGGCTAGGTGAGCAGAATGAAAATATTTGAGCTTATCTCGGCTCTCTTCGGCTCGCAGAAAAGCGGCTCCGTAGCGAAGGAGCGCTTGCAGCTCGTGCTGATACACGACCGCTGCGACATCTCGCCGGAGCTGCTGACTGCGCTGCGCGCCGACCTGATAGAGACCATCAGGAAATATCTCGATATCGACGAAAACGGCATCGAGCTTGACCTGAACAAAGAGGAACACTCGGTAGCGCTGCTTGCGAGCATTCCGCTGAAAAACATGCGCCGTCCTCTGAGGGGACAGAAAAAGTAGGCGCGGTTAGATGAAAAAGAGCCGGAGGCTCAGATAAGGGAGATCCGCCGATGGCAGAGAAATATTCAACTGGCTGGGGCGATATCCGCGCATATATGGACTGGAGCATGGTCGTCGTCACGCTCGTGCTCCTCTGCTGCGGGATCGCGGCTATTTACAGCGCCAGCTCCTCCTTTGCGAATGGAGCCGCGGTCTCATCTTTCGTTCTGAGACAGATGGCGTGGGGGACAATGGGAGCCGTTCTCTACATTTTGGTGCTGAAGGCCGACTACCGCAATGTGATGCGCTTCGCGTGGCCGCTCTTTGCCGCGATAATCGCGATATTCATACTGCTGCTCGTCGCCGGTCATACGGCTAAAGGCTCGCAGCGCTGGTTCAATCTGGGCTTCTTCCGCTTTCAGCCCTCGGAGCTGGGAAAGGTGATTTTCGCGCTGACGCTGGCGAAGCTCTGCTCTGCTCTGCCGCCTCACAACATAAAGGGTATAGGCGCGGCGCTGCTTGCCGCCGCCTCCGTTATCAGCCTCATCATGCTGCAGCCCGACCTTGGCAGCGCGCTGGTCTACGCGGCTATGCTTGCGGCGGTCTTTGTGGCGGCCGGCACTCCGGCGAAGATACTGGCGGCTATGGCTGCCGCCGGCGCCGCCATGCTGCCGCTCGGCTGGCTGATATTGAAGCCCTATCAGAGAATGCGGCTGCTGGTATTTCTCGACCCTATGATAGACCCGCAGGGAGCCGGCTACAATGTCATACAGTCGCGTATAGCGGTGGGTTCTGGAGGGCTCTTCGGAAAGGGCTTCATGCGCGGGACGCAGGGCAAGCTGCATTTTCTGCCGGAGCCGCATACCGATTTTATATTCAGCGTATTTTCGGAGGAATTTGGCTTCATCGGCGCGACAATAGTGATACTTCTCTTCGCCGTCCTGCTCTGGCGCATTCTCAGCGTCTCGCTCTACACCAGGGATTTGCGCGCCAAGCTGATGTGCGTCGCCATAGCCGCATGGCTCTGGTTCCAGATAATGGAAAGCGTGGCGATGAGCATGGGACTCGCCCCGGTGACGGGGCTGCCTCTGCCGCTCTTCAGCTACGGCGGCAGCTCGCTGCTGGTCATAGCCATAGGGCTGGGGCTTGTGCAGAGCGTGAATATCGTGGCAAGAAAGGAACGTTTTTAACAGAAGCGCCGCGCCTGCGAATGACAGGCGGAAAACAAAAAAGCAATCATCGTTCGCGGCATGGCCGCAGGGACGTTGAAATAAAATTTCAGGGAACATCGGGAGGAAAATTTATGTATGGACCAATAGAAGAGGCGCGTCTGCGTGGGCTTTTATCCGCAGTCAAGCGTCCGTCCCGCTATATCGGCGGGGAGTGGGGGAGCGGCCCGGTAAAAGAGGGGAGCGGCCTTGTGCGTATCTGCTACGCCTTTCCGGACCTTTACGAGGTCGGAATGAGCTACCTCGGCTTTCAGATACTCTACCCGCTCACAAAATCGCTGCCCTACGCCGACGCGGAGCGCGTCTATACTCCGTGGCCGGATATGGAGCGGGCAATGCGCGAGTCAAAAACGCCTATATGGGCGCTGGAGAGCAAACGCCCTCTTTCCGACTTCGACGCGATCGGCTTCACTCTGCAATATGAGCTGTCGTATACGAACATACTTACCATACTCGAACTTGCGGGAATCCCCTTTCGCTCGCAGGACAGAGGAGAAAACTGCCCGCTGATACTCGCGGGAGGCCCGGGCGCTCTGACGCCGGAGCCTGTAGCACCATTCATCGACGCCTTTCTCCTCGGCGACGGAGAGTCGCTTATCCCGGATGTGCTTTCCTGCCTGCACGCCCTCAAGGGACGCGGGCGCGCGGAGAAGCTTGAAGCTCTATCAAAGATAGAAGGGGTATATGTTCCGCTTCTTTTCAGCGGCGGCAGTGTGCGCCGCCGTATCGTGGAAAATCTTGACGATGCCTTCTACCACAGCTCGATGATAGTTCCGAACACCGGAATAGTGCATGACAGGGTGGCCGTGCAGCTTTTCAAAGGCTGCACGCGCGGCTGCCGCTTCTGTCAGGCCGGGATGATAGACCGCCCCGTGCGCGAGCGCGGCGCTGAGTCTGTATGCGCTCAGGTCGGCGCTCTGCTCGAAAAGACCGGCTGGGAGGAGGTCGGACTTCTTTCCCTTGCTACCTGCGACTGGTCCGGGCTGAACGAAGCCTTTGAAAAATTCGCGCCGATGCTGGCGGCCAACCAGATAAAGCTCTCGCTGCCGAGCCTGCGCGTCGACGCCTTTTCCGTCGGTCTTGCCGCCGGCCTTGAATCGATGCGCAAGGGGGGGCTCACATTTGCCCCAGAGGCGGGAACCCAGCGGCTGCGCAACGTGATAAATAAGGGCGTGACGGACGAAGATATCAGCGCCGCGCTGGAAGCCACCTTTACTCACGGCTGGGATAGGGTAAAATTATATTTTATGATGGGACTGCCGACAGAGAGTGATGAAGATCTGGATGGGATACTTGAGATATGCAGCCGCGCCGCGGCCATCGCGAAAAGGCATAAGAGGCGCGGAGAAATCAGCGCCTCCGTTGCGGGCTTCGTGCCAAAGGCGCACACCCCGTTTCAGTGGGAGGGGCAGCTGTCGCGCGACGAGCTGCGCGAGCGCGGGCGAAGGCTGAAAAACAGCGTCAGAAACCGAAAGATCTCGCTCGCCTACCATGAGCCGGAGCAGACTTTCCTTGAAGGCGTATTCGCGCGCGGCGATTCGCGGCTTGCCGACGCGGTTGAAGAGGCATGGAAACGCGGAGCGCGCTTTGACGGCTGGACGGAATATTTTGACTTCGAGCGCTGGACTGGCGTCTTTGAAGATCTGCAAATCGACGCGGAGAGCTACACAAAGGAACGCCCCCTCGACGGCGCTCTGCCGTGGGATCATATCGACTGCGGCGTTACGAAAGAATTTTTATTGAGGGAACATGACAGGGCAATGGCCGGGATAACCACAAAGGACTGCCGTCAGGGCTGCAACGGCTGCGGCTGGCAGGGCAAAAGCGAGGCGAAGGGGTGCCGCAATGCCTAGGATCAGAATAATATTTGAGAAACGCGGACTTTTTACCTTCGTCAACCACATGGATCTGCCGGTGATATTCTCGCGCGCGGCGCGCCGCGCCGGACTGACGCAGGAGTTTACACAGGGCTTTTCGCCGCATCCGAGGATAAGCCTCGCCTCCCCGCTCGCGATAGGAGTGGAGGGGCTGGCGGAGCCTGCGGACTTCTGGTTTGAAAGCTGGGATTCGGAAGCTTGCCGTCGGTGGAGCGATATGCTCCCCGAAGGGCTGAAAATATTGAAATGGGCGGAAACGGACGGAGTAAGCCTCGCGAAGCTGACGGAGGCGGCTCTTTACCGTATCAGGGGGCTTGGCGTCACGCTGGGCGAAGAGGCCGCGTCGCTTCTAGCTCAAGAGGCGGAAAAGCTGGGCGCGCTGCGCAGCTGCACTGTGGATGAGGGCGTCGTTTCGCTTGCCGTCGGCGACCTTGAACACTGCGGAGCGGCGCTCTTCGTCAAAACGCTTACGGCGGCCGGGCTTTGCGGCGGCTGGAGCGGCCTCCTTATGGAACGCGCCGCCGTAGGCCGCTGGGACGAGGAAAGCGCCTCCGTCCTGCCGCTTATTCAGGAGGTTTGAAATTATGGCCGGCTGGTCAAAAAAAATAATCGCTAACCTTATCGACCCCGAGGAAATAAGGATCGCGATAATCGACGAAAAGGGAAAGCTCTATAACTTTTTCCTTGAAAGAATGCTGGAGCACCAGCGCACGGGCGAGATATACAAGGCGCGCGTCGACAGCGTGCTGCCCGGAATGAACTCCGCCTTCCTCAACCTGGGAGACGGGCGGAACGGCTTCCTATACCTGGACGACGTGCGCGGGACGGAGGTCCGCCCCGGCATGGAAATGCTTGTGCAGGTGGTGAAAAACGCGCGCAAGGGCAAAGGCGCCCGCGTCTCTCCGCGCATATCCATAGCCGGACGCTACATGGTGCTGATACCGGAGGGACACGAGACCGGCGTCTCGAGGCGCATAGAAAACGACGAGGAACGCTCGCGGCTGCGCGCCATTGCTAAAGATATAAGGCCGCGCGGCTTCGGAATAATCATCAGAACCGTAGCCGAGGGCTGCGACGAAGAGAGCCTGCGCGATGACGTGGAGCGCCTCGTCGCCCAATGGAAGCAGATAGAGCGCAGCGCGAAGCATAACAGCGCCCCCTGCCTGATACACAGGGACATCGGCCTGATAGAGCGCGTGCTGCGAGACGAGCTGACCGACGAAATAGATGAGATCGTCGTGGACAGCGAAGAAGAAAAGGAAAATATCGAGGCCATCGTAAAAAAATTTTTCCCCGGCAAAGAGATTGAAGTCAACGTATTCAGGGGAAAAATGCCGCTCTTCGACGTCTACGGCATTGAAAACCAAATCGCCGGTTTGCAGGACCGCAAGGTATGGCTTCCCTCCGGCGCCTATCTGGTGATAGACCAGACAGAGGCGCTTACCGTGATAGACGTCAACACCGGAAAATTTGTAGGCTCCAGAAGCCTTAACGATACCGTATTCAAGACCAACCTAGAAGCTGCGGTGGAGATAGCGCGGCAGCTCCGCCTGCGTGCGCTGGGAGGCATCGTCGTGATAGACTTCATCGACATGGACAACGAGTCTGACAAACAGGCGCTCGTTCAGCAGCTGCAAGAGCTTTTCAAGAACGACCGCTGCAAGGCCCGCGTCTACGGCGTCACAGGTCTTGGGCTGGTGGAAATCACCAGAAAACGCGCGCGGACGGATATCCGCGCCGCCCTCATGCGCGGCTGCCCCTTCTGCGGAGGACTTGGCGCGGTGCAGAAAGAAGAAGGCGTCGCGATGCAGGTGAAGCGCTTCATCAGAAAAATAGTCCTTTCGTCGAAAGCGGAGGCGCTGCTTATAGAATGTCATTCGACGATAGCGGAATATATAAAAGATATGTTCCTGCCGGCATGGGAAGAGGAATTTGAACGCAGGCTCTTCATTCGCGGCTGCCATGACAGCGCGTGGAACAAATACCGTCTTGAATGTCAGGGCTCGCTTTCTCAGGTCGAACACCGCATAAGCGTATTGCAGAAAAGAGAGGGATGGGCAGTTGTATATCGGTCGTCTTCAGCTTAAAGGCTTCAAAAGCTTCGGCGGCTCGCACGACCTGATACTTTCCTCCGGCTTCACGGCCATCGTCGGCCCCAACGGCAGCGGCAAAAGCAATCTGCTTGACGCGCTGCGCTGGTCTCTGGGCGACAGCAGCGCTGCGCGGCTGCGCATCAGCCGGCAGAGCGACCTGCTCTTTCAGGGCTCCGCCGGCAAAGAGGGGGCCAAAGAGGCGGAAGTGACGCTGCATCTGCGCGAGGATGACCGTCTCTGCTCGATCAAACGCCGAGTGACCGCGCCGGATGGGGTAACGAGCCTCTTTGTCGATAACGCGCGCAAAACGCTGTCTGAGCTTGACGAAATAAAAAGAAGCTGGAAGCTGGAAGGCGCGCGCTTCGCCTTCATCGGGCAGGGCGAGGTGCAGGAGGCTCTGAAACAAAGCCCCGCCGAGCGCCGTATGCACCTTGAAGTGCTTTTCGGCATAGACGTTTACCGGAAAAAGCGCATGGAGGCGCAGGAGCGGCTGAAAACCGTCATGGAGGAATACGACCAGCTCCGTCATCTGATGGGCGAGCTTTCCTCGCGCCGTGAGGAAATAGCGCCGGAAGCGGCGCGCGCGCAGCAGATGAGAGTCATACTTGACAGTATAGAAAAGGACCGCAGGCTGCTCTACTGGCTGCGCCGCGCAGACTGCGAAAGCGCGCTGGCCCGTATAGCGGAAGAGCTGGCCGCCGCAGCGTCGCTGCGCGAGGGGCGGGCCTTCTGGTCGCGCTTCTGGAAAAGCGCCGGCGACGCGGCGGAACAGCGCCTGACGCAGGCGGCTCAGTCCAACAGACAGCAGAGCTGGGAGCTTGAGCAGAGCCGCAGCCGCTTCGACGGGCTGATAAAATCCGGCTACGCCTCAGCCGCGAATCTGCGCGCCTCAAAGGCGCGCCTCAGCGAGGCCCGCGCGGACTGCGAGGCCGCAAAAGAACACTACGCGAAGCTGCTGGAAGAGCAGAAAAAGACGACCGCCGAAAATAAAAAGGCGCGCGAAGAGGTTGAGAAGGCCCAGCGTGCCTTGGAGGCCGTTGATAAAAAGTGGAAAGAATACAACGAGCGCATGGAAAAGACGCGCCTTGAACGCGAGTCCTGGAACAGGGAAAAGGGACGGCTCGACACAGAGCTGCAAAAGAGCCGTGCCAAACTCTCATTTCTGGGAAAAGACCTGCTGGAGCTGCGCAACAAAAAAGATGCAGCGCCAGACGAACGCAAAGATCTCGACCGCCAAATCAGGCTGCTGGAGGCGGAACGCGATAAGCAAAACGGCGAACAGGAAAAGCTCGTCAAAGAGCATGGAGAGCTATACGCCCTCTGCCAGAAGCTTGCCGCCGAACTGCAGCGAGCGAAGCGCGAAGCCGTCCAGCTGCGCTCCAGACTTAACGACGCCGCGGAAAGCTTACAGGCCGGCCTCTACCCCGCGCCGGTCAAACATCTGCTGTCGGCCGCGAAACTCAAACGGCTTGACGCCGACCCGCGCGCCGTCATCGACGTATTCACCGCCCCCGCCGGACTCTCAGCCGCCCTTGAAGCCTACCTTGGAGGGCGTCAGTTTCAGCTTCTTGTAGAGAACATGGAAGAGGCCGGACGCTGTATCGACAGGCTGAAACAAAACTCCGCCGGCGTCGCCTCCTTCCTGCCGCTTGAAAGGGCAAGGCCGCGCTTTCCGAACCGCGCCTTCCGCCTTCCGCCGCGCGGCGTGGTCGGCTGGGCCATCGAGCTGATAAAAGTTGAAGAACACTGGCTTCCGGCGATCCAGCACATCATGGGCGACCTGCTTGTAGTCGATTCCTACAATGTGGGAAAAGAGCTGGTGCGCGGAGGCTTCAAAGGGCCGGTCGTCACCACAGAGGGCGACGTATTCCAGCCAGGCGGCGCCGTCAGCGGCGGACGCAGCCAGAAAAGCGGCCGCGTACTGGAAATGAAGGCGCAGATAGCGAAGCTCGAAGAAGAATCCGCCGCCGCCACAGCAGCGGCCGAAACCCTCTCCAAAAAATTTAAAGAGGCGGAGCGCCGCGAAATAGAGGTATCGGAAGAAAAAGAAGAATACACCCGCAAAATAAGGGAACTGAACGGCAGAATAGCCATAATAGAAGACCAGAAAGAGGCGGCCGCGAAAGAGCTGCGCCGCGCGGCGGGAGAGCGCGGACGCATCCTTGAATCCATCGCGGCGGAAGGCAAAAACTGGGCCGCGCTGCTCAAGGCTATTGACGAACTGGAAGAAAAACGCGACAACGCCTCAGACGTCGAAGACGACCATAAGCTTATAGAAGAGCGCGAAAGCTGCCGCGCGCGCGCCTCCGTGGCGGCCGGCAGCCTATCCTCCGGCTTCGCGCTGATGGAGCGCGTGCGAAACGAAGTAAAGGCGCAGGAAAACAAACTCCGCAGACTAGAAGAGGAAATATCCGATCTTGACCAGAGCTGCGTCAAAGAGCGCGCCAACCTCGCGCGCATCGGCGGGAGCTGCCTGGAAATACATCTGCGCCGCAAAGAAATCATCGCGCAGATGGAAGAGGGTGGGGCGCTTTACTCCGCGCTGGAAAAACTCAGAGGCTACATCGCAGCCAGGCGCGGCGAGGCGGAAGAGCGGCTGCGCGGAGAGGCGGAAAAACTCTCTCTCGCTCAGGCGAAAAAATCCGAATACGAACGCGAGCTTGCCGAGCTGATCAACAGCTGGGAGGAACAATACCATTATCCGGGAGCAGAAGAACTGCCCAAAGACATAAATCTGGAAGAGCTGCGCAAAAAAATACGCGACGGCGACCGCAAAATAAAAGCCTTCGGCGAAGTAAACATGGGGGTGCTCTCGGAAGATCAGAGCCTGAGAGAGAGACTTGCATTCCTCGGCGCGCAGCTTGACGACGTCCGCGCCAGCGCCTCGGAGATACAACGCCTGATATCCGAAGCGGACGCGATGGCGCATAAACAGTTCGCCTCTGCGCTGCTGCGCGTTGACGAACGCTTCTGCGAGCTATTCAAAAAGCTCTTCGGCGGCGGCGAGGCTCATCTTGTCATGACCGAAGGGGAGACGATATGGAACATAGGCGTGGAGATAGAGGCGCGCCTCCCCGGCAAACACACACAGGTTCTCAACCAGTATTCCGGCGGCGAACGCTCGTTAATTTCGATATCGCTGCTCTTTGCAACAATGGAAGTCGCAGGCTCTCCGATAGCCGTGCTCGACGAAGTGGATGCGGCGCTTGACGAGGCGAACCTGCGCCGTTTCAGCGAACTGACCAGAGAATATGCCAAAAGCCGCCAGATACTCGCGATGACCCATCGCCGCGCGACAATGGAGCGCGCAGACGTTCTCTACGGAGTCACACTGCAGGAGCCGGGGCTTTCACAGGTCGTCGGAGTGCGCCTTGACGACTGGACATAATATGGAAAACTGCCATGAACTGCTCGACGGAGCGCTGAAGCTGATACAGCCGGAAGAGGGAGGCGGACTGCGCGTCAACGTGGACACCATACTGCTCGCGCACTTCGTCAAGCCGCGCGCCGGCGAAAAAATACTGGAAATAGGCTGCGCCCACGGCGCGATATCGCTGATACTGGCGCGGCGCGGATTCAGCCCCGCCGGCATAGACATACAGCCGCGGCTGATAGAGCTGGCGCGGAAAAACGCGGAGCTTAACGGACTGACGGCCGACTTCTCCGTCGCCGACATACGAGAATATAAAAAACTCGCGCCGCCTCAAAGCTTTGACAGAATAGTCGTAAACCCGCCCTACGACGAGGCGTGGAGCAGCCGTCCAAGCCCGCGCGAGGAACGCTCCGCCGCGATGCACGGCTCAAGCTGCACGCTGAAAGATATAATAGCCGCGTCGCACTACCTTCTGAAAAACCGCGGCAGACTTGACCTTATAATGCGCGGCGACCGCATAGGAGAGCTATTTGCGCTGCTCGACGGCCATAAAACGCCGCCGAAACGGATGCGCTGCGTCCACCCGCGCCCCGGAGAAAAAGCCTCCGTCGCGCTGATTGAGGCTATGCGCTCCGGCCGCCACGGCCTTATAATAGAAACGCCTTTATTCATCACCGACGCCGCCGGCAAAGAGACGCCGGAGCTTAAAGAGGCATACATAATCAGGGAGGGGCGCTGATGCCGCTGATAATAGTTCCAACCCCCGTGGGCAACCTGGAAGACATGACGCTGCGCGGCTTGCGCGAGCTGCGCGAGGCGGACGTCATCGCCTGCGAGGACACGCGCCGCACACTGCGGCTGCTTAACCACTTTGAGATAAAAAAGCCGCTCGTCTCATGCCACGAACACAACGAGACAGAGCGCGTCGAACCGCTCATGGCGCGCCTCGCGGCGGGGGAGCGCGTGGCTCTGGTATCCGACGCCGGAACCCCCGGACTATCCGACCCGGGAGCGATAATGATAAGGGCCGCAATCGAACGCGGTTTCCCTGTCGACGCGCTCCCCGGAGCAAACGCGCTGCTGCCGGCGCTGCTCCTCTCGGGGGCGGAAATGGAATCCTTTATCTTCGTCGGCTTCTTGAAAGGCAAAGATGAAGAAAAAAGAAAACGCCTAGAAGAGCTGCGCACGCTGCGGGAAACCCTCGTATTCTACATCTCGCCGCACCGCCTCTTCAAAGAGCTTGCGCTGATAGCCTCAGTCCTCGGCGACAGACGCGCCTCCCTCGTGCGCGAGATAAGCAAAGTGCATCAGGAGAGCATTCGCGGCACGCTGCTCACATTTTGTGATACAATGCCGGAAGAAAAAATACGCGGCGAATTTGTCTGCGTGATCGAGGGGGCGGCGGAAGAGATTCGCTGCGACGAAAGCTGGCGCGACGAAGCGGCCGCGATGGCGCGCGCCGGAGAGGCGACCAAAGATATCGCCGCGTCGCTTGCCGCGAAACATGGCGTAAACAGGAACGCAATAAAAAAATTCATAATAGAAAATTGCCCCAGGGAGGAATAATCCATGTCAGAAAAGAACTTTTACATCACAACGCCAATCTACTACGTCAACGACGTGCCGCACATAGGGCACGCCTACACGACGATAGCCGCCGACGTGCTGAACCGCTGGCACAAAGCGGGAGGGGAAAAAAGCTACTTCCTCACCGGAACGGATGAACACGGACAGAAAATCCAGACCGTAGCCGACAAAAAAGGCGTCACACCCATCGAACTGTGCGACGAAGTCGTACAGAACTTCCAGCGCCTCTGGCAGGTACTCGACGTAAAAAACGACGACTTCATCAGGACGACCCAGCCGCGCCACGAAAAAGTAGTGCAGGAAATATTCCGCCGCCTCATGGCCTCCGGCGACATCTACAAGGGAGAATACGAGGGCTGGTACTGCGTCCCCTGCGAGACCTACGTCCCCGAGGCACAGATAGGCGAGGGACAGAGCTGCCCGGACTGCCACAGACCGCTTACCAGAATGACGGAAGAGACATACTTCTTCCGCCTCTCAAAATACGCGGAGCCGCTGCTCAAATTCTACGAAGAAAATCCTGACGCGATCATGCCCAAAAACCGTTACAACGAAGTCGTCAGCTTCATAAAAAGCGGCCTCCGCGACCAGTCCATATCGCGCACCACACTCAAATGGGGGATACCTCTCCCCGGCGATGAGGCGCATGTTATCTACGTCTGGTTCGACGCGCTCATAAACTACCTCTCCGCCCTCGACTTCCCTGAAAAAGGCGGAAAATGGGAAAACTTCTGGCCTGTGGCGCGTCACCTCGTCGGCAAAGATATAATCCGCTTCCACTGCGTCATCTGGCCGGCGATGCTCATGGCGCTGGGACTCAACCCTCCCGTGCGCGTATTTGCCCACGGCTGGTGGACCGTAGAGGGAGAAAAAATGTCGAAATCCCTCGGAAACGTCGTAGACCCATTTGAAATGGCCTCGCTCTACGGAGTTGACGCCTTCCGCTACTTCCTGCTGCGCGAAGTCCCCTTCGGACATGACGGAGACTTCTCAGAGCTTGCCCTCGTCCAGCGTGTCAACTCCGACCTGGCGAACGACCTCGGAAACCTCCTCTCGCGCTCGCTGCAAATGATAGACAAATTCCGCGGCTGCGAGCTTCCGGCCACATACAGCCCGACCGAACTTGACAAAGAAATTGAGAGACTGGCGGAAAAGACAGTTACTGAAATGGAAGCGCTCATCGACCGCTTTGCCTTCGACGACGCTCTGAAATGCCTCTGGGCCTTCGTCAGCCGCGCCAACAAATACATAGACGAGACCGAGCCGTGGAAACTCGGCAGAGAGGGCGAAGTGGAGCGCCTTGACGCCGTGCTGCGCACACTCTGGGAGGCTCTGCGCCTCGCGGCCGTCCTCGTCGCCCCCTTCATGCCGGAGACGGCGGCGAAAATATGGGAACAGCTCGGACTGACAGGCGACCCGACAGACGGCGGCCGCGCGAAATGGAAATGGGGAGCGGTCGAAGCCCCCGTAAAAGTGAAGCGTCAGGGCGTCCTATTCCCGCGCATCGACCTGGAAAAATGGAAAAAAGAAAAAGAAAACCGCGACCTTGAAAAGCGCGCGAAACTTGACCCGACCGCCTTCTTCAAATATCCGGAGCCGAAGCCGCAGATAGAATACGACGACTTCGCAAAGCTCGACCTACGCGTCGCCCTCGTCGAAAAGGTAGAAGCCGTCCCCAAAGCCGACAAACTCTACATTCTGAACCTGGACCTCGGCTGCGAAAAGCGCGTCATCGTCTCCAGCATCAGAGAATTCTACAAGCCGGAAGAGCTGGAAGGCAAAAAAATAATAGTCCTCTGCAACCTCAAGCCCGCGAAATTCCGCGGAGTGCAAAGCAACGGAATGCTGCTCGCCGCCGAAAGCCCTGAAACGCGCCAGGAGATACTCACGCTCCTGACAGTAATGGACGATTCAATCCCGACAGGCAGCCGCATCAGCTAAGCGCCGCAGAGGCGAAAACAGCAGCACAGACAGGACTCCGACCGCCGGCCGTAAAAAAACACGGCTCCGCTGTCGGAGTCCCTTACTTTATCCGGCAGCCGGCAATCCTGTCGCCAAGATATCTTCAACAGGCAAGCTGATCTTCTTCGTTTGACCAGAATTTTGCAGCCTTCGCGGCATTGAGCATTTAAAAATTCCGCTATCTGCATGAAAACCTCGTCATTGGCTTTCTGTTTTATGGGAGCGGCCTTCAAAGGCTGAACAGATAAACAAGCCGAGAAATAATCCCCACACAACAAAGTGGCTAATAAGGTGTACCTTTCTAGCCACTTAACAATTACCCTTTTTTCTTTTCAAATCACAAGAATAAGCCCTATCTATAAGCTTCTTACGACTCATTATTAATACACCGAACCGCTTTTTTTGTCAATAACTGCATGGCTAAAAAGGTACACCTTGTTAGCCGTCAGGTAGTGGGGAGGCGAGAGCGTCATGATAGAGCTTTATGAGCATAACCGTATCGCGTACGGCGCGGTTTCCGCGATG
>JAUNJZ010000024.1 GCA_030533085.1 Synergistaceae bacterium | reverse complement strand
TGAATAGGATGGGATTAATGCCATTGGCGCGTAGATTATCAGGACGGAAATGAAGGAAGTGTTGCGAGCTAATCCTGTGATTCTACAAATAAGGAGTACGTTATGAGCGAGAGTAATATTGAAAAACATGTAGAAAAGATTAGCATATATTTGCATAAAAACAAACAAAAACTTTTCATAAACGAAAAAGTATTGATATCTAATGCCTTATACAAGGTGGTAAAAATAAGACAGAGGAAAGAAAAAGGGAACGTCACATATGAGACGATAGCAAATCTGGTTAATGTTGATAAATCCTATATCGGACTATTAATGAATGGGAAAAGGCATCCAACTAAATATCTGTGGCTTAGGATTGGAATGCTGGCGTACCATTCTTTGGACGAAATGCAAACGTTTATGGAAACAGCAAGCTATACATTTAACGAAAGGTTAATAATTGATAATATTATAATAGATTGTTTAAAAGCAAACATAAATATCAACGGTATGATGAGTGTATTTATTAAATTAGGAATAGAGGGAAGAATTATCAAAGAAGTATTTGGAGATTATTGACTAGTAGTCCTCGACAAGATTACATAAAAAATATAAAATAAAATAAAGAAAATGTTTAGAAGAAAAATAAATGGAGGTGTAGCAGATGTATTCAGCCCATGACTATTCAAATGTTTTTTGTGTGCTTCATTTATCTGATTTACATTTTAGGGCTAATTCACTAGATATGCCCTTAATGGAAAAAATGCTAGAAGACATCAATTCTAATGTATCCAAGTATGGGAATACACCTGTCATTGTAGTAATATCTGGAGATATTCTTTTTAAAAATTTATATAATAAAGGAATAAAACAGCAAGCTAAACAATTTTTTGAGCGTTTAAAAGAAATTTTAGGCGATAATTTTCACGACATATTTTTAGTCCCTGGTAACCATGATAAGCCAACACTGAGAGACTACAATATGGGAATTCGACAGAGCAAATACTATGAGAATTTCTTCAAAGTGCGTTCCGCTATCTATAATTATTTTAATAAAAAAATAGAAGATGAAGATTTGTTTACCTATGGTGTCGAAACAACTGATTTGTGTGGGATTAAGCTGGTTGTTATAAAGTTTGATACGGCTTATTATTCATGCGATTCTAAAAGCGATTTTGGCAATCTTATATTAGGGGAAAAACAAGTAGGTTATATTATTGATAAAATCAGAAGAATTAAAGAAGAAGCTTCCTCAACGCCTACCATCACTATTGCAATCACTCATCATCCATTGGACTGGCTTACAGCAACTGAGCATAACGTGCTTGTAGAAAAGTTGAGAAGAAAGCAACTTAATATTGATATATTGATGTGCGGGCATCTGCATGAAGTAGTCAACGCAACATATTTGAGCTATCAGCATTCTATTTTAACCCTTGTTGCTGGTATTTGCGGCGGAACGTCAACTCTTGAAGAACAAGCTTATTCCGTATATTTCCTGACGCCGCATAGTAATACCTGCTCTGTCAGAGCTAGAAAAAACTACCGAAATGCGAGGAACCAGTTGGGATTTTGTGATGATTATCGCTGTTATGATGGGATGGATAACATCTGTTTTCCTATTCAGGCATCAAATATTGCTACAAATATAAAGATAAAGTCTCCTTACGATTATCCTTATGATCTCATAATAGATTATCCAAAGCTTGAGATCATAAAAAAACTTTCTGAGTGTTTTTGTACATTTACAATAAATCAACTTAGGAAATTGAACGAGAATACTAATAGTCCAAACATATTGCCATGGGACAATAATCAACCGAACACGATGTTTTTACAATTTCTTAAAGGATTTTGTGAAAATTTTATGGACAGTATATTTCCATTATTCTCTAACAACGCAATTATCAGGGGGAATTTTAGAATATACAATAATGAAAGAAAGAAATTTGTAAATGTAACTCATTATTACCGTTATGGAAAGGAAATAGAAAAAGAAGACAGAGACTCGTTTTCTCACTCTCCAAGAGATTTTTCTTTTGAACAGGCGCCAAATGTTGAGAAGGTCTATAACCGAAAAAAGTGTGGAACTTTAGTTCATCCATCTGAATTTGTCAGAACGCTTTACAATGACACAAAATGGGATTATTTTTTAACTGCTATCCCATTTTTTACTGATAATTTTTATAAAGTGGATCAGTTTGCAGAACGACCAATAGTAACTTTTGGATTAACACTATATGAGAAAAATCAAAAGAAAGACGACGCTGTAATACTACTTCTTATGAATTACTTAAACATTGACAATGTATTCACCTCAATACTAACCGAATACATAGAAAGGCATGATTACGATTTATCACAATTAGCATCTTCTCAATTACCCATGGATTTCAGTAACGTATGACGAGAAAAGCCATAATGCTCATGCTGCCAGTGAAAAACTTATACCTTATTTTGATTGCTATGTAGAGGAAAGGAACTGTTTATGGAGGGACTGAAAGCGTAAAAGGGATTTTTCTTATCTTCTTATGCCTGATTGACGTATACATTTAAGACAGATATAATATTGCCATGATTAAGGGATTTGCGGATAAGGAAACAGAAAAAATTTATTATCAACATTTCTCTAAAAAGCTGCCGGAGGCTATACAGAGGATAGCTCTCAGAAAGCTGATGATGCTTGACGCCGCGGAGTGTATCGACGATTTAAGAAGGCCTCCGGCAAACCGTCTGGAACAGCTGCACGGGGATCGTGAAGGGCAATATAGTATAAGAATCAATTCACAGTATCGTATCTGCTTTGTTCCCAAAGGCGGGGATTATTATGCGGTAGAAATTGTTGATTATCATTAAATTGTATTTAGGAGAGGTTATAACATGACGGATTATATCGAGACGCCAAAGATAGGCGAGATTTTGACTGAAGAGTTTATGGGGCCGCTGAATATCTCAGCGTACAGGCTGGCAAAGGATATTAATGTTCCGACTTCAAGAATTCAGGATATACTGCACGGCAGAAGAAAAATATCGGCGGATACATCTGTGCGCCTTGGGAAATATTTTGGAGTTTCAGCGCGTTATTTCCTGAATTTGCAGAATGATATTGATATCCGAAATATTGAATGCGGTATAAAATCAGAGTTGGAGAGGATAAAGCCGGTGCTGTCCGTCTGACGCGCCGGCAAAGGTGTCATAAGCTAAAATTACTGGCATATCACAAAAGGCGACGCGAGCGTGACGCTGTGAACATGACAGCAAGCTCTGCATAATATAGAATTTCTTTGACTACTCGCGGTCTCATGTTCCAATCTTAAAGACTGGGATAATGACATGTCTGCCTGGTTGTGAGAACAGTGATGGGATACAATCTAACACAAGCTGCCACAATTTGACTGCGCGTTATTTCGCATAGATTTTAGCATAATTATGCTAAAATAAATGTGGGGGTGGTAAAATGAAAACTATTAGGCCGGTATCGGATCTGCGAAATAATTTTTCGGATATATCAAAGACTGTACATGAAACAGCTCAGCCTGTTTTCCTCACAAAGAACGGTTATGGCGACATGGTCGTTTTAAGCATGGAGGCTTATGAAAGGCTGCAATTTGACAGCGAGGTTTATTTCAAGCTGCTTGAGGCGGAAAGAGAAGCTGAATATACGGATAAGCGCTATTCCCCCAAAGAGGTTCTGAGAGCGATGAGGGATGCCGTCGGCGCGAACGAAAATGTATGAGATAGAAGTCCTCCCCTTGGCGCGGCAAGATATGCTGGCGGTCGTAAGTTATATCAGTCATGAACTGTCTAATCCGGCTGCGGCATACAGGCTTGCCAATGAAATGTACGCCGCTATGGATAGTTTAGCCGCGTTCCCATATACAAACGCGGTATTTCAGACAATAAGGCCGCTAAAGTATGATTATCGAAGGCTGAAGGTGGGGAATTATCTTATTTTTTACCGTGTTGATAAAGATAAAAAGCTGGTAACGGTCTCGCGCGTTATTTACGCACGCCGCGACTATGAGAAGATGATGTTGAATAGCGACGGTAAGTGCAGGCGAGATTTTGACTGAAGAGTTTATGGATCCGCTGAATATTTCGGCGTACAGGCTAGCAAAGGATATTAATGTGCCGACTTCAAGGATTCAGGATATACTGCACAGCAGAAGAAAAATATCGGCGGATACATCTGTGCGCCTTGGGAAATACTTTGGAGTTTCAGCGCGTTACTTCCTGAATTTGCAGAACGATACTGATATCCGAAATATTGAGTCTGATATAAAATCGGAGTTGAAGCAGATAAGGCCGATGCTGTCCGCCTGACGCGTCGGCAGGGATGTCTGTGGGTGAAATTACCGGCGTGTCGCAGATTTCATCTGACAAAGGCTGCCATACCGGCATGTTAATAGCTATCTGCATATCTGCGACGCCTCTGTTTCGACCTCGGCCTCCATTTCCCGCCAAAAACGCCATATTCATGTATCTGACCATTCTCATTCACTGTCGTTATGCGACGCAGCCGCGCCGCTGTGAGGTGCCTCAATGAAAGAACTGTTACGCATCTCTTGCGTTGACAGCGGGTAGAATACAAGCTTTAATGTTGTGAAACGAAGCACGGTGGGATACGTCTGGATTTTGTCCGGTTTTGTAAATTGTTTACTATGACTTTGGTAAATGGGTTTGCCGCAGTTAACGTATGTCAGTGGTCTTATGTATGGGTATTTTTTATTGCGCTACTGGATACTGGTTATGTAATTATATTTATATAAAATGCGATTACTCGCAAAAATATTTAATAGAAAGGTAACGTATAATATTATGCGCACATTTCTTTTTGAGTCTACATATTGCCATGCTGCTACGTTATCGAATCAAATACAATGTACCTCGTACTTACGACGCAACTGTCGTAACTTTATTATGAACTCCCTTCGGCTCTATTGATAATCTGAGAAATTCGTGATATACCATACAAGACAGTAGCGACGCAATCGTCGCAAGTACGAGGTGACTATAATGATTAAACGAGATTCTTATTTGAATCGCATGATTCATCATATGTGGAACGGAGAGGTCAAGGTTATCACTGGCATCCGTCGCTGCGGAAAGTCTGTACTGCTGTTTGAACTGTTTTATAAGTATCTTCTTTCGCAGGGAGTTCAGGAAGACCACATTATAAAAATTGAATTGGATCAGAGACGATATCACGAGTTCAGAAATCCGATAACACTTTGTGAGTATGTCGAAGCCATTGTTATGGAACAGAAAGATGAGAAGTTTTATCTTTTCATCGATGAGGTCCAACTTACCACAAAAGTCATTGATAAAGAAAACAGCGGGATTGAAGTTTCCGTTTATGATATGCTGAACGAACTTAAAGCATATAAAAATTTGGATGTGTATGTGACAGGAAGCAACTCAAAGGGACTGTCAAAAGATATTGCTACTGAGTTCCGTGGCCGAGCTGCTCAGATTCACGTGTTCCCGCTGTCCTTTGAAGAGTTTTACTCCCACATTGGCGGTGATGAGCGAAAGGCTCTGGATACCTATATGCTATATGGCGGTATGCCACGCCTTCTGGCATTAGATGACGAAAAGGATAAAAAAGATTATTTGACTTCTCTGTATAGCGAGTTATATGTAAAGGATATTGTTGAACGCAACGGCATTGAACGTGAGGATATCCTGAATGACGTTCTGGATTTTCTCGCTTCACAGATCAGTTCGCTGACCAATCCTACGAATATTGCTAATGCATTGACCAGCATTAAGAATGAAAAGGTCAATTCTACATTGGTATCAAACTACGTACAGCACATCATCGACTCGTTCCTTGTTTCTATGGCAAAGCGCTATGATGTGAAGGGAAAGAGCTATTTCAAGTATCCTAACAAATACTACTACACTGATATTGGTCTCCGCAATGCGAGACTGAATTATCGCCAATATGACCCCGGACACATTATGGAAAACATCATCTATAACGAACTTCTGCGTCGAGGATATTCTGTTGATGTCGGTGTTGTGACAGACCGCACTGGCGGTGCAAATGTGCAGAAAGAAATCGACTTTATTGTGAATGATGCAGACAAAAAAATCTATATCCAGTCAGCTTTCCAAATGGATACAGAGAAAAAAGAGTCTTCTGAACTTACATCATTGATACTGACCAAAGACTTTTTCAAAAAAAACATTGTCCGCATGGATATTCCTCATAACTTCTATGATGATAACGGAATTTTCCATTGCAATCTGATAGATCTGCTGCTTGGTCGTGTTGAATTGTTCTAATCCAAAAGCCAAGTATATATTGTAATTTCCTTTTAGGAGTGACCCCTCATGGTTACTCTATTTTTATACCTTGTTAGCACCGGTTATCTTGTTCTTGCGTCGAATATGTCGCAACTTTCAGGTGATATGGTGCTTTTTATGCCATCAATAATGAGGTGGTTTGACGGCAAATAATTTCGGTCTGAAGATTGGTATTGAGGGTGAGAAGGAATTTTAGAAGGCACTGTCCAAAATTAACAGCTCCTTCATGTATATTTCACTCCAATAGGCCCAAGATCACAGGTCAATTATTCTGTCCGTATGGAGGCGCGGATAATTGGCTCAGAAGCCAGGTGTTTGATTTGCGTTTAACACGTTCTGACACGTTCTATAGAGGCGGAATGGGTGATTGACGAGGCAAATATTCTGGCGGAAAAAAGAGACCTGGATCGTGCGGAAGCGGAAGCAATGACTGAGAGGCTGGCTAAGGTGCTTAGTCCATATGACAGAAAAAAGCAAGTTACAGAAGACGATCGAAATCTTAGGTTTGAATGCTCCGATGTTGGTAGAACGCAGATTAAATGATTTTAAAGATATGCGCGGAGCTCCGTCTATATTAAAGTTACGCTCTCCGTTTGTTTATTATGAGGGAATCAGACAAAAATTATTATAGTACCAATGGAGTATCATCTGTTCGATGACGACGGTGAGCCAGGAGCGGCGTTCATATCTTTGTAAGCAAACACAGGCCGGCATCTGTTGGAAGCCGGCTTGTGTTTGCTTCGTTCGGAACTATTTCAGCTGTATTTTCATTACTTTCAGATGTCTGACGCCGCGGGGGGTTCTTACTATGACTTCTTCGCCTGCTTTTTTGCCCATTACGGACTTTCCGACCGGGCTCGCCGCGGATATTCTGTTTTCTTTTATGTCGGCCTCTTCCGTGCCTACCAGCGTGTAGACGAATGTCTTTTTGAGGTCGAGGTCTTTTATGGTGACTGTCGTGCCGACGCCGACGCTGCTTGTGTCTATGTCGTGCGCTTCGACGATTTGCGCTTTGCTCAGCTGATATTCGAGCTGCAGCACGCGGTTTTCAAGCTTTTCCTGTTCTTCTTTAGCCGCGTGGTATTCCGCGTTTTCGCTCAGGTCGCCGAATGCCCTCGCCTCTTCCAGTTTGGAGGCTATTTCCGCGCGTCCGTCTCCGCGCAGGGCTACAAGCTCCGCTTTCAGCTTGTCGTAACCCTCGCGCGTCATTACAACTTTATCTTCCGTGTTCTTGGCCATCTGTTGAAATCCCACCTAAGTTAATCAGTTCTCAATTCTCGGAAATTCTAGCAGAAAGAGGCAAAAATATCAAATGTGAATTCATGCTTGACAATTATGTTTCTGCGTAGTATAAATGCCTGCAACAAACTTAATAATTCGCCTGCTATGATGGGGATAGTAAAGTACATTATCATCACAGAGAGAAGATCGATTCGCTGAAAGATCTTTGTTGAGATGGACCGGAATACCACCCCTGAGCTGATGCCGAAGCCAGGCCGCCGACTCGGCGGCGGGATAAGACATCGGGGAGCGCCCCTTACAGCGCGTAAGAGGGCCGCCTACGGCGGCTGAAATCGGAGTGGAACCGCGGATGATATAGCCGCCTCCCGTGCCTTCGCAGGCTTGGGAGGCGGCTGTTTTAATAATGTGATTATCATAAAAGGAGGAATTTATCATGGGAGTAATAGGAAGATACGCGGAGCTTTTACCGGTGACGGAAAAAACGCCGAAGCTGACGCTTGGAGAGGGTTCCACGCCGCTCGTTCATCTGGATGGTATCAGCAGGATGCTTGATATAGAGCTGTGGGCGAAGCTCGAGGGCTGCAATCCCTCAGGCTCTTTCAAGGACAGGGGGATGGTGATGGCGGTTGCCAAGGCGCTGGAGGATGGGGCGAAGGCTCTTGTCTGCGCCTCCACCGGGAATACTTCGGCCTCTGCGGCAGCATACGCCGCCGCCGCGCAGGTGCCATGTTACGTCCTCCTGCCGGCGGGCAAGGTCGCGCTTGGTAAGCTGGCTCAGGCTCTGATGTACGGCGCGACTGTCATCGCGGTGAACGGGAATTTTGACCGCGCGCTGGAGATGGCGCGCGAGGCGGCGGAGAAAGAGGGCTATGCGATTGTGAATTCGGTCAACCCGTACCGCCTCTGGGGACAGAGAAGCGGCGCGTGGGAGATTTGCGAGGCGCTGGGCGCTGCGCCGGATTGGCACGCTATCCCGGTCGGCAACGCTGGCAATATCAGCGCTTATTGGGCCGGTTATAAACAATATAAGGAGCTGGGAAGGATAGACGGGCTTCCGCGTATGATGGGCTTTCAGGCGGCCGGCGCCGCCCCTCTTGTCACAGGAGAGGCGTGCCCGAATCCAGAGACTGTGGCTACGGCTATCCGTATCGGCAATCCTGTCAGCGCGCATCTTGCGAAAGAGGCTGTAGCTCAGTCAGACGGCGAGTTTAATTCGGTCACTGACGAAGAGATTCTCGCCGCTCAGCTGCTGCTTTCTTCCAAGGGCGGCGTTTTTGCGGAGCCTGCCTCATGCGCGCCGCTTGCCGGTCTGCTCAAATTAAAGAAGGAGGGACGGCTGCCGCGCGGTATCACGGCGGTGATGATTTTGACGGGAAATGGCCTGAAGGACCCCGATACCGCAATGTCGCAGGTTGGGCGTCCCGTCGAGATCGGCGACAGCCTTGAAGAGCTGCTGGAGGTGATGAAGGGGTGAATCCTCTTATAACATTGCGGGTGCCTGCGACCAGCGCGAATCTCGGCTCTGGCTTTGACGCGATAGGCATGGCGGTCTCCCTTTACAATATTTTCAAGGTGGTGGAGCTGCTGCCGGAGGGGGAGTACCGGGTAGATGCGCACGGCGAGGGCAGCCGCGAGCTTTCTTCGCCGAAGGTCAATCTGGTCGTCACGGCATACGAAAAGACATGCGAACGCTGGAATGTCAAGGGGCCTGGCTTTGCGCTCTGGTGTCATAATATAATCCCGCTTTGCCGCGGCCTTGGCAGTTCGGCGGGCGCCGTCGTCGCCGGCGTTCTTATCGCTAAATATCTTACAGGCTATGAGGCGGATGAGGACGAGTTGCTGCGAGCGATGACCACGATCGAGGGGCATCCCGATAATGTCGCTCCCTGCTATCTCGGCGGTATGGTGGTAAGCTGCTGGGACGGTCAGGATCTGCGTTACGTAAACCTGCCCGCTCTGCCGCCGGAGGTGCTCTGCGTCGTCGCAGTGCCCGACGAACGCGTGAAGACCTCCGACGCGCGCAACGCGCTCCCGAAAGAGGTTCCTTTCAGCGACGCCGTATTCAACGTCGGCCGCGCCGCGCTGCTTACGGCCGCATGGGCCGCCGGAAAATGGGATTACTTGAAGTGGGGGATGGACGACCGTCTTCATCAGCCGTACAGAAGCAAGCTCTTTTCAGGCGGAGAGGTCATTTTCTCGCGCGTTGAGGCGCTGCCTGAATGCCTCAGCGTCGCGATAAGCGGCTCCGGCCCCAGCGTTATAGCGCTGGTAAAGGGGACGACTCAGCGTGTTGCGGAGGCGATGTGCCGCACATTCACGGAATATGGCGTTCGCTCTCAGTTTTTCGTCCTTGACGGCAGCGCTCAGGGAGCGCGCGTAGATGTCAGCATGGAGCTGGCCGAGGCTCTGGCGGCGGCAAAGGCCTCTGACGCCTGCCAGCGCGTAGATGAAGCCGTGCGCGAAAGTCTGGAGGGCAGATAGATGGAATGGGAAAAGATGCCGCTCACAGTTCTGAAGTTCGGAGGCTCGTCGGTCGCCGATTCTGATAGAATGAAGCATGTGGCTCAAATTGTAAAAAAAATACGCGATAAGGGATTTCGCGTCGCCGTCGTCGTCTCTGCTATGGGAAATATGACGGACGAACTGCTCGCGCTCGCAAGCGACGTGGCCACAGAGCAGGACGGGCGCGAGATGGATCAGCTGCTTGCGACTGGAGAGCAGCAAAGCGTGGCACTGCTTGCGCTTGCGATAAAACAGTACGGCATACCGGCGCAGTCTTTTACAGCCTTGCAGGCCGGTATAAAGGCCAAGGGCTTCCCAATGGAGGGGCGCATTTACCGCATTGAGCCGGAGATGGTCGAGAAGGTGCTTAACGACGGAAAGGTCGCCGTCATCACCGGCTTTCAGGCTATAACTGACGACGGGGACGTTATCACGCTGGGGCGCGGAGGCTCCGACCTCTCGGCAGTGGCGCTCGCCGCCTCGCTGGGAGCGGATTCCTGCCAGCTGCTCAAGGACGTTACCGGCATTATGACCGGAGATCCGCGAGTGGTAAAATGCGCGCGCAAGCTGGGGCAGATAGGCTTTGACGAGTGTATGGAGATGGCCGTGCAGGGGGCTGGGGTGCTGCAGGCGCGCAGTGTGGAGATGGCAGCGCGCTATGACATTCCGCTCTACGTTGGATCAAGCTTTGTGGAAGAGGAGGGTACATGGGTAATGAGCAATCCGGTAACAGAGGGGCTGATAATAAAGGCCGTCGTACATGATATGAAGGTGGCGAAGGTGGTGCTGCTGGGCGTGCCGGACATCCCCGGCGTCGCCGCGCGTCTCTTTGCCAATCTCGCCGCCAAGGGCGTGGGGGCGGAGATGATAATACAGAACAATATGCGCGGGGGAGTCAACGACATTGGTTTCCTTGTGAAAAAGACGCATCTGGAGGTGGCCAGCCAGGTCTGCCGCGAGATGTGCCGCGAGATAGACGCGCAGGGTGTATCTTTCGATACTGAGATAGCGCGCGTCTCGATAGTGGGCGCGGGTATCGCCAACCACCCGGAGATACCGTCGAAGATGTTCAATATACTGGCCGAAGCCGGTATAAACATTGAGATGATAGCCTCCACGGCGCTTGCCATTACCTGCGTTGTCGGCAGCTCTCGGGCTGAGGACGCCGTGCGCGAGCTGCACGACCATTTTATAGACGAGGTGGCTTTCTGATGAACGGCAAAAAAGTCGCCGTACTCGGCGCGACAGGGCTTGTTGGGCGCGAAATGCTCCACACGCTCGCTGAAAGAGATTTCCCTGTATCGGAGCTTATTTCGCTTGCTTCCCCCCGCTCCGCCGGTAAAAAAATCATCTACCGCGGTGAAGAGCTGACAGTGCGCGCCGTGGCGGAGGATTCGTTTAAAGGGGTAGATATCGCCCTTTTCTCGGCGGGCGGCAAAACATCCAGACAATGGGCGCCGGCAGCAGCGGCCAGCGGCGCGGTCGTTATCGACAACAGCTCTGCCTGGCGCATGGATTCAGATGTGCCGCTTGTCGTCCCTGAAATAAACGCGGAAGATATCGCGATGGCGAAGAATAAAGGTATAATAGCAAATCCCAACTGTTCGACAATACAGGCAGTCGTTGTTCTCTACCCGCTCCATCAGGCGGCGTCGCTGAGATATGTAAATATCAGCACCTACCAGTCAGTCGCGGGAACCGGCGTGGCCGCGCTGAAATCGCTGCGCGAGGGGGCCAGGGCGGCTATAGACGGCGGAGAATATAAGGACGAGGTCTATCCGCACAATATCGCCTTCAATCTGCTGCCGCATATCGGCGCTTTCGACGAAGAGGGGATATCTGAGGAAGAATGGAAAATGGTCAACGAATCTCGCAAGATCATGCACATTCCAGACCTGCGCGTCAGCGGCATCACCGTGCGCGTCCCTATCTTCCGCTGTCACGGTGAAAGCGTTACCGCGCAGTTTGAGCGTCCTATCAGCCCGGATGAGGCGCGCGGCATACTGAGCAAAGCCCCCGGCGTAGTCGTGCGCGACGACCCTGCGAATGCGGAATATCCGCTGCCGATAGAGGTCGCAGGAAAGGACGACGTCCGCGTAGGTCGTATTCGCCGCGACACCGGACTTGATAACGCGCTGGCAATGTGGATAGTCGGCGATAATCTGAGAAAAGGCGCGGCGCTCAACGCGGTGCAGATCGCTGAGAAGCTGCTGTAAGCTCTCCCAAGAAAAATAAAAAGGCGGCTCCGTTCAGGCGGGGCCGCCTTTGACGTACTTACGCCGCTGTTATACAATTATCAGATGTAACGGAGCGTGGTGTTGAGATGAAACTTTCAGAGGCTATGGCAATGATAGAAAAGAGGATACCGCTGAGCTGGGCAGAGCCGTGGGATAATCCGGGGCTTGCCGCCGGCGACCCGGAAGCTGAAATAACGAAGGTCGCTCTGGCGCTGGACGCGACGCCCGCTTCCGCCGCCTCGGCGGCTGCGGCCGGCTGCGAGCTGCTTGTGACGCATCATCCGCTTATTTTTCATCCGTTGAAGTCCGTGAGGCGCGACGATTATGTCGGGCGCACTCTCTTTGCCGCTATTGGCGGCGGCCTTTCGATATACGCGGCGCATACGAACTGGGATTCCTCGCCGGAGGGGGTCAATTTCGTTCTCTCGTCGCTGCTTGATTTGAAGGAGGTCGCGCCGCTTGTGCCCTCCCTTTCCGGCGCGTGGGGGATGGGAGCTGTCGGGAGGCTGGCGGAGCCGCTTTCGCTCTCCGCTTTTTCCGAACTGCTTCGTGAGCGCTGGCGCCTCTCCAATTTCACCATGTACGGCGACGGCGGAAGGTTGCTGGAGCGCGTCGCGCTTGGCGGCGGAGCCTGTCAGGAGTTTTGGCGCGAGGCGCGCTCTCTTGGGGCGGACTGTTTTGTTACGGCGGATTTTTCCTATCATTACCGGCAGGAGGCGCTTGATGCCGGTCTCGCGCTTGTGAGCGCCGACCACGGCGAAATGGAGCGCGCGTCGCTGCCGGCTCTGCGCGGCGTGGTGGAGGCCGAGACGGGACTGCCCGTTCATATCATCGACGAAGTATACGCCCCCTTTTTCCACGGGCGCGGCTGATCAGTAAATTCTCCGGCAGACAGCTGGAATCTGCATGTATAGAAAGGAAGTATTGCAATGGTTGAGCGAAAGAGGATGTTCAGCGGCATGAGGCCGACGGGGCGGCTCCATTACGGTCACATGGCCGGGGCGCTTATCAACTGGGTGAAGCTGCAGAATGAGTATGATTGTTTTTGGGGTATAGTTGACTGGCACGCTATGATGTCCGATTATGCGGATCCCGGCAAGGTGAAGGAGAATTGTTACGAGATCCTGCTTGACTGGCTTGCGGTTGGCGTAGACCCGGGAAAATCTTCGATTTTCGTTCAATCGCACGTCAAACAGCACGCGGAAATTCATCTTGCGCTGTCGATGATCACTCCGCTTGGCTGGCTTCAGCGCTGCCCAACATATAAGGAGCAGATTTTGAATTTGCAGAACAAGGATCTTTCGACCTATGCCTTTCTCGGCTATCCCGTGCTGATGGCGGGGGATATTCTGCTTTATAAGTCGTGGGGGGTGCCTGTCGGCGAGGATCAGAGCGCGCATCTTGAGCTGACGCGCGAGGTCGCGCGCCGTTTCAACAGCTTTTACGGCGATATCTTCCCTGAGCCGGAAACGCTGCTCACCCCAGCCGCGAAGATGCCCGGCACAGATGGGAGGAAGATGAGCAAGTCCTACGGCAATTCCTTACAGATTGCCGAAGATATGGATACTATCTGGGGCAAGGTCCGCACAATGATGACCGACCCGGCGCGCGAACGCAGGACGGATAAGGGTACGCCGGAGAAGTGTCCCGTCTGGGACGTGCACAAGTTCTTCAACAGGGACGCGCAGGAGCTGGCGGAGATACACGAGGGCTGCCTTACCGCGGGAATCGGCTGCGTTGATTGCAAGAAAAAGCTGATGACGCACCTTGCTGAGATGATGGACCCGATTCAGAAACGCCGCGCGGAGCTGGCGAAACGCCCCGACGACCTCAGACAGATCCTGGAAAGCGGCGCTGCCCGCGCGCGCGAAGTAGCCGCCGCAACGATGGAAGACGTTTATTCCGCGATGAATCTCATACACGGGGAGGCATAGGTGGCAGCGGACAATATCCCTGAAAGCGGCGCTGAAAATGCGCAGGCCGGTTTTGAAGTAAGGCTGAGCGGTTTTTCCGGGCCGCTTGATTTGCTCTGCCATCTGGTTGAGGCGCGGGAGATGGACGCGCTGTCGCTTAATCTGACTGAGCTGGTCACTCAGTATATTGATTTTCTGGTGCGCGCGAAGGGGGCGACGCTGAATGAGATGGCGGAATTTTTTTCTTTCGCGAGCCGCCTGCTGCTGCGTAAAGTCCATTCGCTGTTTCCGGGACAGGAGCCGGAGGATTCCTCAGAGCTTCTGCCCGATGATGAAGCGGTAGAATCCGAGGAAGAGCTGCGCTTTATCATCGGGCGTTACCGTCCCTATCGAGCGGCGGCGCGCCGTCTGGCCGCTTTCAAGGAGGAGCGGGAGCGTTCTTTTCTGCGTGTGACCGACGTGGAGGATAATTATTATTACGATATAGGCGACCTTGAGACGCTGGCCTCCCGCTGGTGGGAGACATGCGCGAGGTACGAGGAGCGTATCCGCGCGGCAGAGTACGACGGAGAGGCTATGCTGTGGGATGAGATCCCAGACGCCGTGCCGGAAGAGCGGCAGATCGAGGAGCGTATGGAGGAGCTGCGGCGCATCGTAGCCTGCGGGCGCACACTTCCGCTGGCGGAGCTTCTGACAGACCGCAACCCGAAGACGCTTATCGTTACGCTGCTGGCGTTGCTTGAGCTGTCGCGCATGGGAGAGGTGCATATTATTCAGCCTGAAACGCTTGGAGGTGTTGAAATTGCAGCCTGCTGACGGAAGGGAAGCTATGGATTTGCTTGAACGGCAGACAGAGGCGCTGCTTTTCGTCTCGACTCAGCCCGTCTCGGCGCTCGCTATCGCGGAACATCTCGGAGTTTCGGAGGAGCGCGCGGCGCGGGCGATAAATAATCTGCGCGAGCTTTATTCCCGCGGCGGCGGCCTTACGCTGCTGAATCTGGCGGGAGGCTGGCAGATGGCCACAGCTCCTGAACATGCGGACATCGTCGAAAGCTTTTCGGCATTTCTTTCAATGCAGCGTATCCGTCTCTCACGCGCGGCGCTGGAGACGCTTTCGGTCATAGCCTATAACCAGCCGGTGACGATGGCGGAGATTGAGGAGATACGCTCCGTGCGCTGCGACCGCGTTGTTGAGACGCTGCTGAAAAACGGCCTTATCGACCGCCCACGCAATGATGGCGCGCGAAAGTCGGCGCGCCGGTACCGCACGACGAACAAATTTCTTGAAATTTTCGGTCTTTCAAGTATCAGCGCTCTGCCAACTCTTGAAGAGCTGCGCGCGGATTATGAGGACGAAGACGAAAATGAGCCGCAGGCGCTTGTTGAAAGCGACGGCGAGGAAAGATACCTCGGAGGATTGAAGGATGAGTGACGAAGGCATACGCCTGAATAGATATCTTGCGATGTGCGGAGCCGGGGCGCGCCGCAAGGTGGAGGAATTTATAGCGGCAGGCCGCGTGCGCGTCAACGGCGAAATCGTGACGGAGCCTGGGCGCAGGATTGCGGCGGGGGATACCGTTACGCTTGATGGCCGCGACCTCTCGCCGGCAGAGCCGACATATCTTATCTTTAACAAGCCTGCCGGGATACTCTCCGCTGTGGAGGATTCGCGCGAGCGCACGGTGATAGACATTCTGCCCCCATCGATGGACCGGCTGCGTCTCTTTCCGGTGGGGCGGCTGGATCGCGACAGCGAGGGGCTTATTATTCTCACGAACGACGGCCTTTTTTCGCAGGAGCTCATACATCCGAGGAACGGCTTCAGCAAGTGCTACGAGGTGGAGCTGAGGCGTCCGCTGGATGAGGAGAAGCTTATCCAGTGGACGAAAGGAGTCAGCGCGGAGGGGCATTTTCTGAAGCCGCTTTCCGTGCGCCGCCTGGCGCGGAGGCCGCTGCAATGCTGCTTCGAGGTCGTCCTTGGGGAGGGTATAAAGCGCGAGATACGGCTTATGGCGCGCGCGCTGGACAACGATGTACGGCGGCTATTTCGCCGCAAAATCGGCAATTTGACATTAAAAGAACTGCCCACCGGCGAATTCATTTCAGTAGATCGCGATACCCTTTGGCGTTATATCAGGGAAGGGAAAAGCGTATAGCGGGGCGGATATACCTCCTTGCACGATCTTGCCGCTTCAGCGTCAGCCGCCTTTTATCATTGAAGGCGGCGCTTGCTTTTTTATTCGTTCAACATTCCGGGAGGCCAGCTCTCATCGCTTTTCAGATTTTTCAGCGCATGTATGATGTTGCTTTTCAGCTCCGGAAGCTCCTTTTCCAGCGCGCTGATTTTCTCCTTTACATCCTTTCTCTTTGACTTATCCCCGTATGGGCAGCAGGAGCTGACGACCGGAAGCTTCAGCCTCTCAGCCTCCAACGCGATATTTCTCTCTTCTACATATATGAGCGGCCTGATGACGCGTGTTTTCGTCCGGCTCATGTAGAGATGCGGGTGGAAGCATTTGAAGCGCCCTCCGTAGAAGAGATTGAGCAGAACCGTCTCCGCCGCGTCGTCCTTGTGGTGGCCGAGCGCTATAACGCCGCAGCCCAGCTCCTTTGCCGCCCCCGCGAGTATGCCGCGCCTGAGATTGGCGCATAGGCTGCATGGAGAGCGCTCGCCGCGCTCTTTCATTATCCGGTAGGTCGGATGCGTTATTATCGTGAGCGGTATGTCAAGAAGAGCGAGATATTCAGTCAGCTTTTCCGGCTCCATAGAGCCGTCGCTCTGGTCTATGAGGCAGGCGCGCAGAGTGAATTTCACCGGGCTGCGTTTTCTCAGCGCCGCCAGCGCGAGGGAGAGCAGCAGACTGTCTTTTCCTCCGGAGAGTCCAATCAATATGCTGTCGCCGGCTTTTATCATGCTATAATCCCTTATGGCTTCGCCGGCAAAGCGGGATATTTTTTTTGAGAGAGGGTAGCTTTCCTCAAAATCTTTTTTCAGCGGCATTTCCTCCTTTTCGGGCGATTATAATTTATAATCCTATCATAAAATATTGAGCTGGGGGATGCGGAATTGAGAAAAAACAAAATTGTTCTGACGGATACGAACGCTCTCTTTACCGACGCGCTCAGGCTCGTGCTTGCCTCTGAGGAGGATTTGGACGTGAGCGTGCGCGGCGACACAAGCTCAAAGGTTTTGCGCTCGCTGCTTGCGATGCGTCCCGACGTGATCGTTATACATCAGCCTCGCCCTGATCCGGAGATTATCCAGATTTTACGCGAGATGCGCCGCAGGCTGAAAGATATCCATATACTATTCATCGTACAGGAGCCGACGGGGGATCTGATCTCACTGGCAAGCGCGAGCACTAGCGTCGGCATAATGTCGGAGGCCGGGAGCGTGGCCGAGCTGCTGGGCGCGCTTCGCTCCGTGGTGCGCGGCGAACGCTATATAAGCACGGAGGCGCTGGCTTCCATCGCTCCTGCCGATGTGGAGGAATCCCGCGAAGACCCGCTGCGCGAAGTAACGCCGCGAGAACGCGAGGTGCTTTACTGGCTCTCTCACGGCCTTACGAACAGGGAGATATCCCAGCGTATGATTCTCTCAGAAAAAACTGTGAAAAATCATGTGAGCCACCTGCTGAGAAAGCTTGACCTTACGGACCGCACGAAAGCGGCTGCTCTGGCGTGGCGCGACGGGCTGCCGCGTATATCGGAGGATTTTTTCTCTCTGCCGGCAGTTCAGCCTATGTTAAAATAGGGCGCTTGTGGTATCATAAGAGGCGGTTTTTCAGGGAGGGCAGATATGACCGTCCAAAAAAGTTTTTCAATTTTTGTAATAATCGTCATACTATCAGTAGTCGGAGTCCTATTTTGGAGTATAGACGCTTCGACCTTCGTGATGCTCAAAAACGCCAATCCCACGCTGCTGCTTTGCGCAGCCGCGCTGGTCGTCTTAGGCTGGCTGCTTGACGCATGCAAATTCATGGCGCTTGCGCGCGCGGCTGGCGAGAAGCTCTCATTTAAGTGTACGCTCTCCGTCGTCTGGATAAATTATTTCGGCTGCGCTATCACCCCCATGCAGAGCGGCGGCGGCCCCTTCCAGATATATCTGCTTTATAAAAACGGCGTCTCCGTTGGCAAGTCTGTGGCGATAACGCTGGTGCGCACGCTCCAGATACTTTTCCTGCTGGCTCTGGTGGTGCCTTTCTCGCTGATTGCCGACAGGGAGATACTGCACAAATATATTTATATGCGCTGGTATGCCGGCTATGTCGTTCTTTTCATACTCGGCTGCGCCTTCCTTCTTATAGTCAGCGTCATCCGTCCGCAATGGATAAAGCATTGGGTGAACGCCGTCCTTGTGTGGGTAAAGCATATCGGGGCAATGAAGGCGAAGTACCTTCTGCGCGCCGCGCGCTGGATAAACCGCGAAATAGACGCCTACAACACAAATATAAAGCTCTTCCTCTCTACCGGCAGATGGTGGTTTTTCCTGTCGATAGCCATTGCCGCGCTGCATCAGCTCGTCTACATGTCCGTTATGCCCTGCCTCATACTCGCGGCGGGCTTCAGCGTAAATTATCTGCAATGTATTCTTGCCGAGTCTCTATTGATATTCCTGCTCTATTTCGTACCCACGCCAGGGGCGAGCGGGGCGGCTGAGGGGGGAGCGGTCGCCGTATTCGGACTCTTCGTTCCGTGGAGCGTAGCGGGGATCATGGCGGTCACATGGCGTCTGCTGACCGAATATACCGGCATCGCCATCGGCACATTTATCGTTATCAGGATGCTCGGCTGGGGCGGCGCGAACAGGGTCATGACGGAGGAAGAAAAAACGATAGAGAGGGCAGAGAAAGCTGATGAAAATAAATAAAAGCGTCAGTTCGATGGCATTTAAAGGCAGAGGGCTTTTCTGGGGGGTATTCGCCGCCGGGATACTCATTTTTCCCGGAAGCTTTGAGCCGCTGAGATTTACACTAGGACTGATGCTGGTGCTGGCCGGACAGCTGCTCCGCTTCTGGGCCGCGGGCTTTATACCGAAATACCGGACTGAGGTGATAGGCGCGCCGGTGCTTGTGACCTGGGGGCCGTATAAGTGGGTGCGCAATCCGCTCTACGCCGGAAACGCGGTGATGGGGCTCGGCTGGTCGCTGATGGTGAGCTGGGGCTGGGTCGGAGCCTTCGTCGTTGCCTTTCTGTTGCTTTATTCTCTTATCGTCATACCGGCTGAGGAAGATTTTCTCTCTGAAAAATTCGGCGACAGCTACGCCGAATATAAAAGAATGGTGCCGCCGCTCTTCCCCTGGCCGCGCGGAGGCTTTCCCGCGCCGTCGCCCGAGGAAAAGCCCTTCGACCCTAAAAGGGCGCGCGAGGAAGAGATATATTCCATCCGCGTCAACATAGTCGTCACCATCGTAATAATTATCAGGCTCTTTTTCCTGTAACGGCTCAGCGCCGGATAAAAATAAAATGCCCCGCGCCTAATTACGGCGGGAGCATTTATCTCTGAAAAAAGACATTCAGCAGCGGTAATAACGGGTTTCTGGGCGCGGCTTTTCTTCCTCGCCGTAGATGCTCATATCGTCCAGGTCGACGACCATTCCGTCTGTGGCGGCTACGACATGCGTCCTTTCCGTGTCCAGGTCTATCAGGAAGGGGGCCCCCTCCTCCGATGTGAGCATCGCTCCAAGATGCGTAAGTATCGTGGTTTTGGGGTGCAGCTCCTGAAGCAGCTCCCTCACCTCTTCGACTGAGGTGTGGTCAAGGCGCAGCTTTCTGTTCGGGAATGTGGTGTTGATGGATATCAGATCACAGTTCGCGTAGCGGCGGCTGAAATGCTCCATCATGCGTGTGTCGCCTATGATCCCCCATTCTGCCAGCCCCTCCTTGCGGAAGATATAGCCAAAGCAGTCGACGCCGTGATGCAGATGCGTTACCGGCTCGGCGGTCACGCCATTTCCAAGCGCGATCAGCTCGCCGTCGCGCGGTATCTCAACCCGCGAAGCCTTTTTCCGGCTGTATTTCATGACGACCGGGTCGTCGCCGTTCAGCGCGTCGTCGGGGGCCACCAGCAGGCCGCGTTCCTCAAAGCCGCCGTGCGTCATGCACTCGATGAGGACATTCGCGTCCGTACTGTGGTCGATATGCTTGTGCGTCAGGATTATCATATCCACCGCGTCGGACTCGAGCGGAGGATAGGCGGCGCAGATGCGCACGAGGCAGCCGGAGCCCGGGTCTATCACCCCGTTGAGGCCGCCGTAGCGAAACCAAAGGCCGCCGGTGCTCCGGCACTGACGTATCATTGAGAAGCGTCCGCCGCTCGTGCCAAGATATTTTATAAAATTTTCAGGGTAAGAAAAGTTGTCAATCTTTTTCAAAGCTGAGGCCTCACCATTTATATTTACTCCCGTCACGCTTCAGCTCTTTTCTGCGTTCGGCGTAATCGGGGCAGTATTTAGCTACTTCATTCCAGAATCTGTCGGAATGATTCATCTCTATCATGTGACATAGCTCATGGATCATCACATACTCTCTCAAAGGCGGAGGAACGAGCGCCAGCCTTATGCTGAATGTGATATTGTTCAGCGAAGAGCAGCTTCCCCAGAGAGTCCTGACATTTTTCAGCGAAACGCGCAGCGGCCCTACGCCGATTTTTTTGCAGAGCGGCGGAAGCTCCTTCCGCATGGCTCCGCTCAGCCAGCGCCGGTACCATAGCTCGAAACGGCTTGCTATCTCCTCTTTTTCAGCCTCTCCGGCGCAGATGAACTCGCCGCCTTCAAAGGAAAAAGCGGGGCATTTACCCGGCGGGGCGAAGCGCAGCGGATACTGCTCCCCCTGAAAATAAAATTTTTCCCCCTCCAGATAGCTGTGCGCCGCGAAGCTCTCCGGGGCTCTGCCGCGCATGACCCTGCGGCGGAAATCCTCGCCGTTTTCCCTCAGAAGCGCCTCAAGCTCCGAGCGCGGCGTCTGCTGGGGAGATGCGATAAAAAATTGTCCCTCCCCGTCAACTCCTATTGCGATTCTTTTTCTTCTCGCATTCCTTCTTACTTCGTAGCTTATCTTGTCAACGGTAATATATTCAGCCATCTCCGCTCCAATAATCTATCAAAGATGGTAGAATTATAAGGCATTGCGGATATTTCTGTCAGTGAATAATAACAGAAAATATGGAGATAAAATCATGAAAAGCGCAGTAAAGGAGAGCGCCGCGCGCGCCCACACCCGAAAAAAGGAAAACGGCGGGCGAGAAAGGCCGCTTCCGCGTTCAGCCTTTCTGCCTGTCTCAAGGGCGGATATGGAGGCGCGCGGCTGGGAAGAGCTTGATATTCTGGTAATAAGCGGCGACGCCTACGTCGATCATCCGAGCTTCGGCCACGCTATTATCTCGCGCTGGCTCGAGGCAGGCGGCTTTCGCGTCGGAATCGTATCCCAGCCGGACTGGCGCGGCTGCGAGGACTTCGCGAGGCTCGGCCGCCCGCGCCTCTGCGTGATGCTCGCCGCCGGCAACCTTGACTCGATGCTGAACCATTACACAGCCTCGGGCAAAAAAAGACGCGGCGACGATTATTCACCGGGCGGTGAGGGGGGCAGGCGGCCAGACCGGGCGACGATAGTTTACTGCAACAGAGTCAGAGAGCTGTGGGGCGACATCCCGCTGATAATCGGCGGCATAGAGGCAAGCCTGCGCCGCTTTGCCCACTATGACTATTGGAGCGATTCAGTGCGCCGCTCCATACTGGCCGACAGCCGCGCGGACCTGCTCGTATTCGGAATGGGGGAGCTGGCATCCCTTGAGATAGCGCAGCGGCTCGCCTCCGGCGAAGCGGTCTCCGCGCTTCGCGACGTGCGCGGAAGCTGCTGGAAAACTCATGAGCCATCGGCGGCGAATGACGCGCTGATTCTGGAACCGTACTGCGAGGCCGCGAAGGATAAGGAAAAATTTGCCCGCGCCTTCGGAAAATTTTACGCGGAACAGGACGCGGCGCGCGGCAGACGGCTGATACAGGATCAGGGGGCGTGGCATGTGGTGCAGAACAGGCCGGCGCGTCCGCTGACGACTGCGGAAATGGACGCGGTCTACGCGCTGCCCTACGCGCGCGCATGGCATCCCGATTACGACGAAAAGGGAGGCGTCCCTGCATTTGACGAGGTGAAATTCAGCATCTCCAGCCACAGAGGCTGCTTTGGAGAGTGCGGCTTCTGCGCTATATCTTCTCACCAGGGGCGCGTCATACAGCGCCGCAGCGACGAATCCATCATAAGCGAGGCGCGGCTTCTGACAGAAAGGCCGGATTTCAAGGGCTACATACACGACATCGGAGGGCCGACGGCGAACTTCCTCTCCTCCGCATGTCCGGAGACGGAAAGCCGCGGGAGCTGCAAGGGCAAATCCTGTCTTTATCCAAAGCCCTGCCGCGCCCTGCGCGCCTCGCATGACGATTATATTTCGCTGCTGCGCAAAGTGCGCGCGCTGCCAAAGGTAAAAAAGGTATTCATACGCTCCGGCCTCAGATATGACTACATACTGGCGGATAAGAAGGGGAACTTCCTCGAAGAGCTCTGCCGCCATCACATCAGCGGACAGCTCAAAATAGCGCCGGAGCATGTGAGCGAATCTGTGCTGAAATACATGCGCAAGCCTGGCAGAGCGGTAACGGAAGAATTTCTGCGTCTCTACGCCGAGACAAACGCGAGACTTGGAATGAAGCAATACCTCGTCCCATATTTCATCTCGGCGCACCCCGGCTCAACGCTGAAAGAGGCGGTAGAGCTGGCGGAATTCATACGCGACAGCGGCCTGCGCCCCGAACAGGTGCAGGACTTCACGCCTACGCCGGGCTCTCTCTCCACCTGCATATACCACAGCGGCATAGACCCGCTGACAATGCAAAGCGTCTATGTCCCAAAAGGGAGCGAAGAGAGAAAGATGCAGCGCGCGCTGCTCCAATACTGGATGCCGGAAAACCGCGAATATGTAAGAAAGGCGCTGCTAAAAGCCGGACGCCCTGATCTGATAGGAAGCGGACGCCGCTGCCTCGTCCCTTACGGGAAAAGATAACAGCCGCGCGCCGTATGACAACGGCATATATTTTTGACGTATATCAGCTTTGTCAAAGCTCTGTCGCAGTGCCGCAATGTCAATCGCTACAGCAAGCTTTAAAACTGCCCGCTGAAAGGAGTGTGTGACATTTTCTCAGGCTATGACAACAGCTGTTTTTGCAACTAACACAGGTGTTGAAACGAGCCGTCGGGGCTGGACAATATCCCAATCTGGTTATAGAATTCCAGTGTGCGTCATTGAAATGCAATAAAGAGAGACCGGTCAGTAAATTTACAGGAGGTAATTGACAGACATGAAGAAAACATTGGCGTTGCTGCTCGCCATCGTAGCGCTTTTCGCTTTTGGAGCCATCTCGTACGCGGCGGAAGACACAGTCGGCTACATTGACGATATGCGGGTCTTGCAGAATTTCGCGAAGTTCCAGCAGGCGCAGAAGCAGCTCAACGATCTGGGAAACAAAAAATCCAACACGGCGAAGGCTGCCTTTGATAAAGAGAGCGACGAGAAGAAGAAGGGCGAAATAGTTCAGAACCTTCAGTTTGAGATGAGGGAAGAAGAGGCGAAGCTGATGAATCCCATTCTTAAAGAGGTAAACGACATGGTCGCGAAGGTCGCGAAGCAGAAGGGTATAACGATAGTCGTCAACAGGGCGCTTGTCTATTACGGCGGCGTAGACCTTACGCAGGATGTTATAAACGCCCTGAAGCAGTAACCTTTGTTTGCTGAAATATAGAAAAGGAGCGCCGCCGTCAGGCAGCGTTCTTTTTTTTTTGCTGTCTTTCTGCGGCGGGAATAGGAAATGAGAGGCGGACTGTGTCATAAAGATAAGGGCGCTCTGCCTTGCCCGCGCTCGCTTAATTTTGCGTCTCAGCATTCCGCCGCCTTTATCCAAGTGCGATTGACTTATGTTGACCAATGTTATATAATCGTTGTCGGTTAAATTTCGGGGCGCGGACGCCTCAAAATATGAAACGGAGTGAAGAGAGTGGCGTCATCAAGTCTTACGAGGAAAATAGAAGAGTATATCGGGCAGCTTCTTGAAGAAAATGGCAGCGGCGTCATTTCTCTTCGCAGAAAAGACCTTGCCGAGCTCTTTGAATGCGTTCCGAGTCAGATAAATTACGTGCTGAGGAGCAGATTCGCTCCCGAAAACGGTTTTCTGGTCGAGAGCCAGCGCGGGGGACACGGATATATCCGCGTTGTGCAGCTGACCTTCAAAAACTGCGACGAAGAGGTCATACATCTTGAGGATCTGGTCGGAAATAAAATATCAGAGCAGGATTCAAAGCGGCTGCTTATGAATCTGCAAAACCGGGGGCTTATCTCCGCGCGGGAGAGGCTGATCATAGAGGTGGCCCTTCGCGACCAGGAAGAAAACGGCCGGACGCTTTACGACATCTCGATCCACAAGAGAGAGATAATGAGAGCTGCGTTGCTGAAAAAATTACTTACCAGCCTTGCGCTTAGTTAGGAGGCAAAAGATATGTTGTGTGAACAGTGCAAAGTCAGACGGGCGGAGATTCAGCTCGTTAATTTGATAAACGGAGAAAGCCGCGTGCAGCACCTTTGCAGGGAATGCGCAAGTGCGCATCTCAAGCTGGACGACGCGGCAAATCTTATGAAGCTCTCCTTTTCGGTGGAGGGGCTGATGGGAATAGAAGAGGCATTCAGGGATCTGGTAATGCCTGCGCTTAGAGAGGCACAGAAGGAGAAGAAAAAGATGCGGGTATGCCCTCACTGCGGCGGAATACTGCCCAATTCAATGTTTGAAAATGATCGCGAAGCGGTGCGGGAGGAGCTGACGGAGAAGCGTCCCCCTGAGACTGAGGAAAAGATAATGACGGCCGAGGATGAGCTTTCGGAGCTGAACGCGAAGATGAGCGAGGCCGTTAAAGAGGAAAACTACGAGTATGCGGCGCGGCTCCGCGATAGAATAGCGGAGCTTAAAAAGAGCGCCTATGAAAGCGGATCATAATGTGGATGAATTTTACAGAGCGCGGTAAACGCGCGATACAGATAGCTCAAAGCGAGGCGCTGCGCCTTGGCCACGAAATGATAGGCACGGAGCATCTGCTTTTGGGGCTGCTCCACGACAGCGAGGGCTTGCCACGCCGGATTCTGGGAATACACGGCATTAATCCCGAGATCGTGATGTCTGATATAGAGATGCACGCCGGAATGGGAGTTCAAAGGGAGGATCGCGTAGATCTGCCGATGAGCCCCCACGCCAAATGCGTGCTGGATCTTTCCATGCGCGAGGCGCACCGTATGGGTACGAACTATATCGGTACGGAGCATATTTTTCTCGCCATTCTGGCCGAGGGCGACGGCATGGCGGCTCAGATGCTGAACGCAAAGGGTGTGAGCCTTCCGAGATGCCGCGACCTGATAACGAAGCTGCTGAGCGGCGGAGCGCCGGAGAGCGAACCGCGCGGGGAGGGCTTCCGCCCCGAAGGGAGAGCCGGACGTCCGCGCCAGCGCGGCGAAGGGCAGAGCCGCACTCCTATGGTCGATCAGCTGGCGATAGATCTCACCGGGATGGCGAAGAACGGCGAGCTTGATCCGGTCGTGGGCCGCTCCAAGGAGATACAGCGCGTTGTGCAGATACTTTCGCGCCGCACGAAGAACAATCCCGTGCTCATCGGAGAGCCTGGCGTCGGCAAAACGGCTGTCGCCGAGGGGCTGGCGCAGAGGATATTCTCCGGCGACATACCGGAAATATTGAAGGACAAGCGCGTCATGCAGCTGAATGTCGCGAATCTTGTAGCCGGCACCAAATACCGCGGCGAGTTTGAGGAACGTATGAGGAAACTGGTCAAGGAGATACGCGAGACGAAGAATATCATACTCTTCATCGACGAGATACATACCATCGTCGGCGCAGGCGGCGCGGAAGGGGCCGTTGACGCGGCCAACATATTGAAGCCGAGCCTCTCTCGCGGAGAGTTCCAGGTAATAGGCGCGACTACGATCAGCGAATACAGGAAGTATATAGAAAAGGACGCCGCGCTTGAACGCCGCTTCCAGCCGGTTCAGGTAAACGAGCCCACGGAAGAGGAGACGGTGCTGATACTCAAGGGGCTGCGCGAGAATTACGAGACGCATCATAAGGTGCATATTACCGACGAGGCGCTTGAAGCGGCAGCCTCCCTTTCCAAACGCTACGTCACGGACAGATTTCTGCCGGACAAGGCAATAGACCTGATAGACGAGGCCTCCGCGAGGGCGCGCATCAATACCCTTGAAACGCCGGAGGAGCTTAAAGCTCTGGAAAGAAGCCTCGACGACCTGAGAAAGGAAAAGGAGGACGCCGCCGCCGCGCAGGAATTTGAGAAGGCCGCCTATCTGCGCGACGAGGAACGCAAGGCAAGAGAGCAGAGCGAGCAGCGGCGCAGAGAATGGGTCGAATCGCGCGATAAGCTGAGGCCGGAAATAACGGCGGAGGATATAGCGTCGATAGTGGCCGAGAGCACCGGTATCCCCGTGACTCAGCTCACGGAGGAGGAGAGCCGCAGACTGCTGCGTATGGAAGAAGAGCTTAAAAAGCGGATGGTGGGGCAGGATGAGGCTCTTCAGGCCGTGGCGCGCGCCGTGCGGCGCGCGAGAAGCGGAATGAAGGATCCGAAACGCCCTGTGGGCAGCTTTCTCTTCCTTGGGCCGACGGGGGTCGGCAAGACCGAGCTGGCGCGCTCGCTGGCGGAATTTCTCTTCGGCAGCGAAGAGGCGATGATTCGCATAGACATGAGCGAATACATGGAACGCCACGAGGCGGCGAAGCTTATCGGCGCGCCTCCGGGCTATGTCGGCTTTGAAGAGGGCGGAAAGCTGACTGAGGCGGTACGCCGCAGGCCGTATTCTGTCATTCTCTTCGACGAGATAGAGAAGGCTCACCCGGACGTGTTCAACATCATGCTACAGCTTCTCGAAGACGGGCGGCTGACGGACGGTCAGGGGCATTTGAGTGATTTCCGCAACTGCGTGGTGATTATGACAAGCAATGTCGGCGTGACTGAAAATATGAGGAGCCGCACGCTTGGCTTCGGCGGAGCGGAGGAGCGCAGCGCGGCTGAGGCGAAGCGGATGAAGGAGACGGTTACGGAGGCGGCTAAAAAGAGCTTCCGCCCCGAATTCCTGAACCGTATAGACGAAATACTGGTTTTTGAGCCTCTGAATCGCGACGAACTGCTTAAAATTGTTGATATCATGCTGCTGGAGGTACGCAGACGGGCGGCGGAAAATTATATTGCGCTCGAAACGGATGAGGAAGCGAAAAAATTCATCCTCGATAAAGGCTACGACCCGAAATACGGAGCGAGGCCGCTGCGCAGGACTATTCAGAAAATGGTCGAGGACGAGCTGTCGAACCGTATGCTTGAAGGCGCGATATCCAACGGAGATAAAGTAGCGATAACATCGGACGGAAAATCGTTAAATTTCCAGATTATACAGAAATAGAGGTAAATATAATTCGAGGGCGGTAAATTGACTGCCCTCGGATTATATTTTTTATGGTAGCATATTGCGAGTTGATAGAAAGTCAATTATGACTCTAAGGAGGATATTCTGAATGTCTGTGAAAAAGGTATTTGCGGCTGTTGTTCTCGCCCTTTCCGTTACCGCGGTGACGGCGGCGGCTTTTGCGGCGGTAAGCGAGGAAGAGACCGCAGTAGTCGTGGGGAATGAATCGCTCTCGCCTAAGGAAGTCGTAGAGGTATTGCAGAGCAGCTCCGGCGGAAACGCCATGATGGTAGGGCTGATGCTCACGCAGGCAACGCTCGCCGAGCGCGCGGAGATGGTAAAGCAGATGGCGGACGCGATGCTCTTCGCCGAAGGTGCGCGGCTGGACGGCCTTGAGAGGCGCGAGGATGTGGCCTTCAGGCTGAAATGGCAGAGGGTGCAGCTGCTCCTTGAAGCCTACTTGCAGGAGATAAGCCAGAAATGGGATCTGAGCGAGAAGGCTATGAAAAAATATTACAGTACGCATAAAGACGAGTTTATGCAAGCGGCTGGCGCGCATATCCGCCATATACTGACCTCGTCGGAGAAGGACGCGACAGACGCTATACTCGATATTTTCAGAGACAAGGACTTCGCGAAGACCGCGGAGAAATTCAGCCGCGACACCAACAGCGCCGCGCGCGGCGGCGACCTGGGATGGGTAGATAACGGGCTGCTCCCGGAGGCGCTGGACAAAGAGGTTCAGAAGGCGCGCGAAAATTCGCTCGTCGGCCCCGTAAAGTCTGATATGGGCTGGCATGTGCTTGAGGTGCTTGAGCGCCGTCCAGCCAGACAGCTCACATTTGAAGAGGCAAAGAATGAAATCGTCCAGCGTATGCAGATGAGCTACATTGCAAGAGAGCTTGACGACCTTAGAAAAAGGATAAAGGTGGATATCAACGATAAGGCTCTTGAAAATCTCGGCGGAATCCCCGCCGCCGCGCCGGCGGAAAAGCAGGAGCAGACTCCCGCTGAGAATTACGAGCGGCCGGAGGAGACAGGGGCAGCCGAAAAGTAAATTTCAAACGCGGCGATTCGTTAATATGGCCGGTCTGTAAACAGGCCGGCCTCTTTTATGATAAAAAGGCTCTTCCGCAAGCGGCGGCTGCGGCTTAAACTTACTGAAAAATAACGAGGGGAAGGGAATAGAACGATGCCGATACTATCTTTATACCAGAAGGAATTTCTCGTCATAAAGCTGAAAATGATTTTGGAAATAGTTATAAAGAATATGGCGACCATTCTTTTCATCGTCTTTATCCTATTCCTGTGGTTCCTGATAGACAGGATGATACCGCGCGTAATCACGCACATATTCAGGGTCGCCTCCACACGCGCGCGCCATACGCTGGACGGCGACAACGAGATACGGCGAGAGTGGTTCACTTACCGCATGTCCACTCTGCGGCAGCTCATTACGCAGCTTCTGCGCGCCGTGCTCGCGACGGTGATGGGCTTCACGATCCTGAGCGCCGTTGGCATCAACGTTCGTCCTATACTCGCCGGTATCGGCATCGCCGGTTTGGGGATATCCCTTGCCGCTCAGAACCTGATACGCGACTTCATAAACGGAATACTGATAATCGTAGAGGATCAGTACAATGTCAACGACTGGGTTCAGATAGGCAGCTACCAGGGGACGGTGGAGCATTTCACGCTGCGCCTCACGAGACTTCGCAGCCTTGAGGGGAATCTTATAATAATACCGAACAGCACGATACAGGATGTCGTCAACTATACCAAAGACTGGGCCTACGCCGCCATCTACGTTACGATCCCTTACGAGGCCGACTATCTGGCCGCAAAAAAAATCATCATAGAGCTGGCCGATGAAACGGTGAAGAGCGGCGACCCGCTGATATTCCCCGATCCGGTCTTCAACGGCATCGTAGATTACACGCTTAACGGCGTGAAATTCCGCTGCTTCATCAAGACGGCTCCCGGCTATCAGTGGAAAGTAGGCTATAAATTCCGCGAAGAGCTGCGGGCGCGCTACGACAAGGCCGGTATAACCTTCGCCTACCCCGCGGTAAACAACCATCTCGGGCCGGCTGAGGATCCCGCCTTCTTTGAAAGAATGTCAAAAATATGGACGGAACAAAATTCCCCCTCTGAGGCGGGAAGTGGAACGAAATAAAATATTGCCTGAAATATTCGGCTTCCTCGTTTTTATTTCCCCATTTTTCATGAAAAAGAGATACAATCTTTTCTGAGCAAAAAATTCATTTAAGGTGTGACAAATATGGATATAAAATTAAATAAAAGATTTGAATGGAAAGAGCTTCCCGACATGGCTGAGCTTGAGGCGCGAGCCTCGGCAATCGCGAAGGATATCAAAGTGGGGGAGACACTTTTTTTCAAAGAACATAATGTGAAGAGCGAAGCGGAATATAAACGGCGCGCGATAAAAGAGGGAATAATCACGAAGCATTCCCATGTGGGCTGGAACTCGTGGGATGAGACCGCGCGCAATATAAGCTTCATATACGACGAGCTGAAAAAACGCGGCAGCAGCATAACTCGCTTCGGCTTTATACTCGACTGGCTGATGGGCGTTCCGGCGGAGTACAGGAGCCGGCTGCCGAAAGGCACCGGGCTTATGCTCGAAAGCCCCGAAGAATGGGCGGCGCTGGGGCAGGTCGTGCCGGTGCAGCCGCACATGTCGGATCACATGATAGGCTCTCCAAACGCGCTTGAAAATACAATATACGCGCTCAACGCCGGCGTGACCTCAATCGGCAATGTCTCGCACTACTTCACATACGAATACCCGGGAGTGGAGCTTGAATACGAACGGACGGTAAATTCTCTCACTGCCTTCCTGCTGATGGGCAAGGTCGAGGGGACTATCGTCCATTCCAACATGGACGACGGCTTCGGCAACCAGTTCCGCGACCTCACGAGCATTACCGGCTGGGCGATGATGGAACGATATCTGACGGAGGATATGCTCGGCGCCCGCATGGCATTCGCCTACGGCAACCTATTCAGCGACCCGATGGGAAGAATAATAATCCATTCTGTGATGGAAAAGCTGAACAAACACAAAACGCCCGGCACGATGATATTCGGCAATACCGTGGATTACGGCCTCGATCACCAGCGGAATTACGGAGCGCTGGCCTCATTCTCGCTCGCCGACGCGATATTCCAGCGCCACACCCCGACCGGGCACGCCGTCGCCTCCGTTCCTGTGACGGAAGCAGTGCGAATTCCCACAGCTCAGGAGATAGTCGACGGGCATCTTCTGGTAGACATGATGATAGAAAAATCCCAATATATGGCCCCCTTTATAAACTGGGAAAAGGTCTATGCGGAACGCGACCTTTACATCTATTGCGGAAAAATGTTCTTTGAAAATATGATGAACGGACTCAGCGACCTTGGCGTGGATATCAGCCACCCGGGGCATATCTTCGCGGCGCTGAAGGCCATAGGGGCGAGGCAGCTTGAAGATCGTTTCGGCGTCGTGGAGACGGGAAAGCGCGGAGAGCGGATACCGGTTCGTCCGACAGATATGATAAAAAATCTTGAAAGCAGAAAAAGCGGCGCGCTGCAAAGAGCAGGGAATATCGAGGCGGAGCTTGAGGGCAAAAAGGTCGTCGTCGGCTCGACGGATATCCACGACTACGGCAAAGAGATAGCGAAATCGTTGCTTACAAAGGCGGGAGCCGTTGTCTTCGACCTGGGAGGCTACGCCACACCCGACGAAATAGTTGAGACTCTCATCGAGACTGAGGCGAGAGCCGTCGTAATGAGCAGCTACAACGGCATTGCGCTGAGCTACGCGACGGAGCTGCTGAGCAAGATGAAAGAAGCCGGCGTTGAGGCCTCGCTGATACTCGGAGGGCTGCTCAACGAGAACCTGGATGGAGGCTCGCTGGCGGCAGACGTTACGGAACAGCTTCGCGAAATGGGAGTCAACTGCGACAACGAGATAGAAAAGACCGTCGCGGCAGTAAAGAAAATATATGAGTCATAGCGGAAAGGCTATCCTGCTGGACTTCGGCAGTACCCATACGAAAATAACTGTAGCCGACACGGACGAAGAAGAGATACTTTTCAGCGGGGCAGTCCCATCGACGGTGAAAAGCGACGCGCGCGTCGGGTTGCTCCGCTGCCTTGAAATGGCTGAAAGGGAAATCGGCGAAGAGCTTGACGGAGCGGTAAAGCTTGCGTCGTCAAGCGCCGCCGGAGGTCTGCGCATGGCGGTGATAGGGCTCAGCAAAAGCCTCAGCGTCAGCGCCGGAAGAAACAGCGCCTGCGGAGCCGGCGGCAGGATACTCTGCACTCTTGCCGGAAAGATCACCGCGCAGGAGCTGGAGCCGCTGAGCGACGCAAAGGTCGAGATAATACTCTTCTGCGGGGGCTACGAAAATGGAAACGAAAAGGCGGTGCGGCACAACGCGCGCGTCATAGCCGCTTCACGGCTGCGTATTCCCGTGATATACGCCGGAAACAGCGCCGTCGCCGGCGAAGTCCGCGCGCTGCTCACATCGGCGGGCAAAGAATGCTTTATCGCCGACAACATCATACCGGCGGTCGGCGAACTGAACGGCGCGATGGCTGAAGAGACGGTGAGAGAAATTTTTCTCAAGCGGATAATAAACATGAAAGGGCTCGAGGGAGTGCGTGAGATGCTCGACGGCATACTCATGCCGACGCCGGCGGCCGTGCTCGAGGCGGGGAGACTGCTGTCGGAGGGCTGCGATGGAGAAGAGGGCATAGGCGAGCTGATGATCTTTGACGTCGGCGGCGCGACGACCGACGTACATTCCTTCGCGGAGCAAAGCTCCTGCGACGGCGCGCGGATCGCGGGAGCGGCGGAAAGCCGCGCGAAACGCACGGTAGAGGGGGATCTGGGGCTGCGCGAATCAGCCTCACAGATGGCGGAAACCGCCGGCTTTGACAGACTTGCCGCCGAAGCCGCCATAGCGGAAGAAAAGCTGCGCGAGGCGGTCGCGCTCCGCAGCGCTGACACATCCTTCATCCCAGAAAAAAGCGAAGATAAGGCCATAGACGCAGCGCTCGCGGCCTTTGCGGTAAAGACGGCTGCCAGACGCCACGCCGGATACCTTGAACACATCGCCTCCGCAAACTGCAAACTTTTGCAGCGCGGCAAAAATCTCAGCGGAGTGAAAACCATAATCGCCGCCGGCGGCCCGCTGATAAAGGCCGAAAGGCCGGAAAAGATACTGGCGAAAGCTCTGAAAACAGAAGGAGAAGAAGATATTCTGCTCCCGCGCTCCGCCGAACTCTTCACCGACAAAAGCTACATCTTCTACGCGATGGGACTTCTATCTCAAAGCCACCCGCGCCAGGCGCTCTCAATAATGAAAAAATACCTCAGAAAAGAGGGCTGACCGCCCGTTATCTCTTTTACAGCAAAAAACTTTCCGATAGCAAAGCGGCAAAGTGAATGCCGATTCAACTATACCCTGCTACAGATCTCCGCCGATACCGTTAAAACTTGACCCGTACGATAGTAATAATTAAACCCGCCGGCGCGGTAGTCGCGGCAATTTCTGTTCAGCTTTTATCTGATATATTTTTTATCGGGTATGCTATAATAAAATTCAATATAAAGTCTCTACGCAAGGAGTCGATGTTTCTGTGGAAAATGATAACAGGACGACCGAGATACAGAATGAAAGTCAAAATACAGAGAATAAAAAATATATCGCGTATATAATCGTCGCTGTTATAATTGCCGCGGCTGCCGGAGGCTGGTGGTATTTTAAAAAAGAGGAAGAAAAGAAAGCTGCGGCGGCAGCCGCCGCGGTCGTCCAGCCTCCCGTTGTGTCCGCGATGGTCGTCAAAAGGTCGGACGTTCCTGTAGAGATGGAATATACGGGGCAGACCTCCGGTTTCAGAGAGGCGGAGCTTCGCGCGCAGGTAGGAGGAATTATAAAGAAAAAGTCATATAAAGAGGGTATGCCTGTCAAGGCAGGGCAGGTTATGTTCACTATAGACCCCGCGCCTTACCGCGCTGTGCTGAACAGAAACACCGCTTCGCTTAAACAGAGCGAGGTACAGATGAATCAGATGAAGATAGATTTTGACCGCGCCGCGGCGCTCTATAAAAAGAACGCCATCAGCAAGGCCGAGTATGACGCGGCGCAGTCCGGCTGGCAGGCGTCGAAGGCGGCCGTAGATGCGGCGAAGGCGCTGGTTCGTCAGGCGCAGATAGATTTGGGCTGGACTACTGTGCGCGCGCCGATATCCGGTTACAGCGGCAAGGAGCAATATTCGGTGGGGAATTTGATAGAGGCTGGAGGACTGCTGACGACTATTATTCAGTCTGACAAGCTCTATGTCGATTTTGCGATCCCGGCTGACAGCTACCGCAGAAACGAACAATTTAAGAAGCAGGGCTACCTCAAGGTCAGACCGGAGGGGCTTTCTGTCGAGCTGGCTCTGGGAGACGGCACAAAGATTGAAAAGCGCGGCAAGATAGACTTTCAGAATCGCTTTGTAACGCCGGAGACCGCTTCGATAAAGGCGAGGGCGGTATTTGACAACAAAGACAACGAGCTATATTCAGGGCAGTTTGTCCGCGTCTATGTCAAAGGTTATTATGTTCCGAATATTCTTCAAGTGCCGCTTAAAGCGGTCGTTCAGGCCAGCAGCCAGTCCTTTGTTTACAGACTTGATGAAAAGAACATCCCTGAAAAGACCGAAATCAGGATCATTCTTACAATAGGCAATAACTGTCTCGTCGCCTCCGGCGTCAAAGAGGGGGACAGAATAGTCCTTGACGGCGTCGGCAAGGTGCGCCCCGGTGAAGAAGTCGCCGTAGAGGGAGAAAAATAAATGTTCTCTCTGATATTTATCAGGCGGCCTATTCTTGCCACCGTCTGTTCTATAGTCATTCTTCTGGCAGGGGCCGTCTCGATTTATACGCTGCCTATAGCGCAGTTTCCTGAGCTTGTTCCGCCGCAGGTCACTGTCAGCGCCCAGTATCCCGGCGCGACGCCGGAGGTGATTGCGCAGGTCGTCGCCTCTCCGCTTGAGACGCAGATAAACGGCGTGGACGACATGATTTATATGAACTCAGTAAGCAACGGACAGGGCAATATGGTGCTGACCGTGACATTTGAGCTTGGCACCGACCCTGACCAGGCCACCATAAACGTCAATAACCGTGTGCAGATGGCGACCCCGTCAATACCGGCGGAGGTTCGGCAGTACGGCATCGTCGTAAGCAAGTCCTCGCCCAATCTGCTGCTGATCTTTACGCTCCTGTCGCCCGATGGAACTTACGACACAGTTTATATGAATAATTACGCTCTGCTGAACGTTGTTGACAGCCTGAAACGAATCCCCGGCGTCAGCGACGTAAAGATCTATACGAACCAGGATTACGCCATGCGTATATGGCTCAAGCCCGATAAGATGTCGCGGCTTGGCATCACCCCCTCTGACGTCGCGGCGGCGGTGCAGGATCAGAACAGCCAGTACGCGCTGGGGCGTTTCGGCGACGCTCCTACCGACGCGGATCTTCAAAAGACGTATATCATGACGACTAAGGGACGCCTTACCACGGAGAAGGAATTTGAGGAAATCATAATCAGCACTACGGCAGCGGGAGAGACGATATATCTCAGAGATATCGCCCGCGTAGAGCTGGGGGCGAAGAGCTATTCTTTCACCGGGACTCAGAACGACATTCCCACAGTTCCAGTTGGAATCACGCTAGCCCCCGGGGCAAACGCTATTCAGGTTTGCGACGAGGTCAAGGCGCAGCTTGCCGAGGCGCAGAAAAAGTTTCCGCGCGGCATCACCTACGATATCCCCTACGACACCACGACCTTTGTCAGAGTGTCCATCGAAGAGGTTATCATCACTCTTCTTGAAGCCCTTGTGCTTGTCTTCCTTGTGGTATTCCTTTTCCTTCAGGATTTCCGCGCGACGATAATTCCCTGTCTGGCCGTTCCGGTATCGATCATAGGAACATTTGCCGGACTGAAAGCCTTCGGCTTCTCCATCAACACGCTGACGCTCTTCGCGATGGTTCTGGCGATAGGGCTGGTCGTTGACGACGCCATCGTCGTAATAGAGAATGTCGATCGCCACATGGAGAACGGGCTTTCGCCCTATGACGCTACCTGCAAGGCGATGGAAGAGGTCACGGCGCCGGTTATCGCTATCGTGCTGGTGCTGACGTCGGTCTTTATCCCGATAGCCTTTCTCGGCGGCCTCACCGGACAGCTCTATAAACAGTTCGCGATAACGCTTTCAACATCGGTCGTGATTTCCGGCTTTGTCGCGCTTTCGCTCACCCCCGCGCTCTGCGCGAAGATATTGAAGCCGTCGAACCACAAGCCGAAATTTGTATTTTTCAGATGGTTCAACTCCTTCTTCGACAGGCTGACATCGGGCTTTTCATCGTCGGTAAAGGTGATGCTCAGACACAGCGTGATCGTACTGATGGTATTCCTGCTATTTGTACTTGCCACGGCAAAAATGGCGTTACAGCTCCCCAGCTCGCTCGTACCTGACGAAGACCAGGGAATCATAATGGCCTCCATGTTCCTCCCCGACGGCAGCTCTATGAATCAGACGAAAGAGCTGACGACAAAAGTATCCGGGATAGCGCAGACTCTGCCGGAGGTAGAAACTGCCCTGATATTTACAGGGTATAACATTATGAACTCATCCAACCAGTCGAATTACGGCGCGGGCTTCCTCAAACTCAAAGACTGGAAGCTGCGTGAGAAAGCTGGCGAAGACTCCTTTTCTGTCGCAAGAAAGGTCATGGGAAAGTCGTGGTCCATTCCCGCAGGACAGGTATACGCCTTTAATCCGCCGGCGATTATCGGTATGAGCACCACCGGAGGCGTCGAAGGATATATCCAGAGCCGCCTGACTACGGACGTATTGGAAATAGACAGGGTCTTGCATGAATTTATAGAGGAAGCGGACAAACGGCCGGAGATCTCAAGCGTGACGACGACCTTCTCGACCGCCGTCCCTCAGTTTTACGTCTATATAGACAGAGTTAAGGTGAAGTCGCTCGGAGTGAATCTATCAGACGTATTCGGGGCGATGGGCAGCATTTACAGCAACTACTACGTGAACGACTTTGACAAGATGGGGCGCACCTTCCAGGTGCTGATATCTTCGGAGTCGGATTACAGAGATCGCCCTGACGGCATAAAATATACCTATATACGCTCCGAAAATGGCGATATGATACCGCTGGAATCTCTGATTGAACTGCGTCCGATAACAGGCCCTGAAACGATGGAGCGCTTCAACGTATTCCCGTCGGCAAAGATAACGGGACAGCCTGCCTCCGGATATACGACAGGGCAGGTCATAAGCGCGCTGGAAGAGGTCGCTTCAAAACTTTCCGAAGGCTTCACCCTCGCCTGGACGGGAACGGCATATCAGGAAAAGCAGACAGGGGCCGCTACGATGATTGCCTTTGTGCTCGGCATAGTCATGGTATTCCTGATACTTGCCGCTCAGTATGAAAAATGGAGCCTGCCCTTTGCCGTCGTGCTCTCCGTCCCATTCGCGATATTCGGCGCTTTCCTCGCCAATACGCTGAGGGGGCTTTCCAACGACCTTTACTTTCAGGTGGCGCTGGTCACTCTGGTCGGCCTTTCAGCAAAGAACGCTATATTGATAGTCGAATTCGCGCTGGAGGAATATCAGCGCGGCCTTTCACTGACCCAGGCCGCCGTAAACGCCTCTCATCTGCGCTTCCGTCCGATAATAATGACCTCGATCGCCTTTATCCTCGGCGTCCTGCCGATGGCGATCAGCACCGGAGCGGGAGCGGCCAGCCGACATTCCATAGGCACAGGCATAATAGGCGGAATGACCAGCTCAACAGTTATCGGGATATTCTTCGTGCCATGCTTCTTCATGATGGTAATGAAGCTATCCTCCAAAAAGAAAAAAACAGCCGCGGAAAACGGCTCAACGGAAGGGGAGGCGAAGTAAATGACAACCAGCGCGCTTCTTGCGGCTCTATTTATCGGTTCCTTTTTTCATATAAATCTCGGCCCTAAGATAGAATCGCCGCTCGCTTATGATATGCCTCCCGCCTACGTCATGACGCTTTCTGACGACGCGGCGCCGGACAGGGCCGCGGCCATAGATAAGATAACGCCGGCCACGCCGTGGTGGGAGCTTTTTAACGAGCCTGTGCTGAACCTTTGCGTAGAAGAGGCATTCCGCAGAAACCGCGACCTCGAGGTCGCTCTGGCAAATGTGGCTCAGGCGCGCGCGGCCTTCAAGGAGGCGCGCGGCAGCCAGCGCCCCAGCCTCGGCGCGCAGGCGGATGTCTCGCGTTCCTACAGGCTCGGCCCCGCGGATGGAGCGAACAATGAAACCAACGTGATGGAATTGGCCGGAGCCCTCTCCTACGAGATGGATCTCTGGGGGAGGCTGCAAAAGGCAACCAGAGCCGCCAAAGAAAACATACTCGCCACGGAGGCGGCCAAAAATACAGTGCGCCTCTCTCTTGCAGGGGAGGTTGCCAGAACATACTTCGCCCTCAGAGCGTCGGACAAAGAACTTTTAATAGCGCAGGAAAACCTGAAATCACAGCGGCGCACCCTTGAACTCAGCAGATATCAGTTCCAGCAGGGACTGGTGAGCGAGCTGGATGTCAGGCGAAATGAAGCGCTGACGGCGTCCATCGCTGCTCAGGCTGAGCAGATTAAGGTAACGCTCAAACGCTGCGAGACGACGCTGCTGCTGCTTATGGGACGCGACCCCAAAGAATTTGCGGCTATGGAAATACCGCGCGGCGCGGCCATCGACGAGCTCCCTCCATGCCCCGTCATTCCGGAGGGACTTCCGGCAGAGCTGCTGCGGCAGCGGCCGGATATCATTCAGTCCGTACAAAACTACAGAACCGCACTTGCAAATCTGGGCTCTGCCAAGGCGGCTCAATATCCTACGATAAGCCTGAGCGGACTTATCGGCAACCTTAACGAATCTCCCGAAAACATGTTCAACGGTCCCACAGGTTGGGCCGCGGCCGCCGGCATCATCGCCCCTCTATATAACGGCGGGAGACTGGAAGCAAATGTGAAAAAAGCCGAGGCCGCAGCGCAGCAGGCGCTGGCGCAATATTACAAGACAGTGCAGACAGCCGTTAAAGATGTGATAGACGCCAGCACCGCCAATGAAAAAAGCGAAACGGCGCTCAAGTTCCGCGCGGAAGAGGAAAAGGCGCAGCAGCGCGTCTACAATCTGGCGTTGACACAATATCAGGACGGGCAGATAAGCCAGCTTGACCTCCTCGACGCACAGCGCGGCCTGCTGTCCACCCAGCTTTCGCTCGAAAGCGCCCGCGCGGAGCGCCT
>JAUNJZ010000023.1 GCA_030533085.1 Synergistaceae bacterium | reverse complement strand
AAACGCGGGGGTCGCGCTTACATCTGCATTCTCGCGATTACTTTGGCAACCGACCCGTTTTTTCGCCACGCCCATCAGAATCGAATGTTTGGGAATAATCACGGAATACGCTGCCGACAAAAAAGCAGCCCCTAAGCCATTCCAGCTGCTTCAGGGCCGCTTTTAAGAATATATTTTCAGCGCCACCTCGACAGAAACTTTGCGTATTCCGTTTCGTCCTCCGCGTGGCGCAGCGAATGGAGGAAGGCGCGCCCATCTTCGCAGGGAATTTCCTGCGTCAGGCAGCGCACTCGCGTGCGCGGTATCGGGTGGAGATATTCTCCCTCTACGAATGACGGAACCATCTTCTCAGGCACTTCGTCCGGTACGCTGTCAAGCACCCAGCTGAAATATACCGCGTGGTTGGTGTGGTCGTTTACGTCTAGATCCTGCCATCTGACCTTCCATAGCTCTTCGATTGCGGGAGCCGTAGCCTCCGGCACCTTTACGTCGGCCGGCAGCTCATCAGAGAACCGTTCCCTAAAGGCGTTTACCAGCTCGCATTTGTCGAGACGTATCGGCCGCTGTTTCGCGACGTCGAGCAGCACCCACCATGTATAGGCGGAGCCGAGGAAGCCGCCGCGCGAATCCCGCAGCTTGAAGGAGCGCAGGGAAAAGAGATTGCGGAATATCTCCGCGTAGGTTTTTATCGTCAGATTCCCGCTCTCTTTCGTGGGGTAGCGCTCAAGATCCACGCGGTATTTGCGCAGCACCCAGGTGATGTTGTTCTCAAGCGTCTGGCGGACGGAAAGGCCGTATTTCGAGGCGTCCGTATCCGCCATCTGCTGGAACATTTCAAGCAGCACGGAGAATTTTACGCGTCCGCGCGGGTCGATGCCGCTGAACGGCAGTACGTTTTCAAGCTCAGTCATCGAGATAGTTGTCGAAGTAGCCCTGTATATAGACTACCGGCGTTCCTTTGTCGCCGGAGCCTGACGTGAGGTCGCAAAGCGAGCCTATCAAGTCGGTAAGGCGGCGCGGCGTGGTGCCGAGCGTCGAATGCCCGAATTTATCCAGGGCACTTTTTGCCCGTATCGCCTCTTCCACAGCCTGAGCGGGGTCTTTTTCTCCGGCGTTGTCGGCGACATATTTGAATTTTATCTCCTTCGGCATTCCGTCCAGCCCTTCGGTGTAGCCGGGGGAGACGACCGGATCGGCCAGCTCCCATATACCGCATACCGGGTCTTTGAAAGCGCCGTCGCCGTAGACGAGCACCTCTACATCTTTGCCGCTGCGCGCGCGCAGCTCCGCCTTGAGGCGCGAGACGAAAGCGCCGCAGTCGCGCGGGAAGAGCTTTACGGAATCGTCGTTCGTATAGTTGGAGCCGAGCAGGCCGTAAGCTTCGTTGTAGCCCGCCCCGTCGCGCACTGGGGCGCTGCATATCTGGTCCATCGTCACGACCTTCCGCGCGCCGCCCTTTTCAAGTATGTCGCGCTGTATCTTCCGAGCATGTATGCTGGCGACGAGCGCCTGATCCGCGAACTTCAGCGCGGAAAGCGGATTGTTTGAAAAGTGGATGCTGACGCGCCCCGGGTCTGTGCTTTTGTACAGCTGTATGTAATCGACGCCGGTGAAGGGATGCTTGTATTCTCCGAACACTTCGTAATATTCCTTTTCGTCAAAGCATTCTCCTGAGAGCCTTGAGCTGTTGAGATAGTAGTTCATCGGCTCTATAAGCTGATTGCCCACTTCGTCCGACGGATAGGTGAGTATGATGTGGACATGCCCCTTTATCCCCTTCACCATGCCGCGGAGCAGCTGATGAAAGCGATTGCGGGAAAGTATCGGGCATATCACCGCCACGTCGCCCTCCGGGAATTTCTCCGCCACGTCCCGCGATATGTCCTCCAGCGTCACGTAGTTGCCCTGCGCGCGGGCGACAAGCGATTCCGTAACGCCAACGACGTCGCGGTCGCGTATCTCGAATTTATCTCTTTCGGACTCCGCCGCGCTGATTATGCTGTCGGAGATGATCTTTACAATGTCGGCGCCTTTAGTGACGACCGGGAGGCGTATTCCCCTTGAAACGGTTCCAACGTAACGCATCAGATCGTTCCTCTCTGAAAAAGGATTTTTTTACAACGTCTTATTGTACCACATCGTCTCCTATAACAAAGATATTTTCTTTTGCGTCAGCAGCTATATATCAGCTGCCCATTTGCCTCCTGGCCGCATTGCAAGCGCTTCCTCTAAAAGCAGCGTGCGGAAACGGATGTTATGCAGCAGTATCTCGCCAGCATACTGTATGCCAAATTCTTCCGATATATGCTGATAACTGCTCATTGCATATTCCGACCACAACGCCTCAGCGCGAACAAATCCCGCAGCAGCAGTTACGTCGTTTTCAGATGGCTTCCAGCGCGGATACATTTCAAGCATCTTCAGCACTTTCGAATAAACGACGTCATATCTCTCCTGCCACATCTCGATAACGTCGGACAATACAAGCGATTTCTCTTTCAGCATCATGATGGAACCGTCATAACGTTCTGTAAGATATTCATCCAGCTTGTCGTTTTTTACAGTATAGAGGTAAAAATCATAACGACGAACATCAAAGGTGATACTCTCTCCGGCGCAGAGCCGGTGAAGCTCTTCCAGCATCAGCGCGCGGAAACGCGCCTCCCTCATCGTGATATAAAGAAAAGGCGGGAAATTGAATGGTTTTCCATTATATACTTTTACAGGCGCCGGCAGAAACTGACCGTCAGCTTTTAAGCAACGCGCAAAGCTTTCGCTCTCCTCTCTCCGCAGCGCATCGTCGGTAAAAGGATTCGTATCGTATTCTGCTTCCGCCTTTTGCATACGTTCGTTCCATTTAAAGAAAAGTTCCCCGATCAGAGAATTCATATCTTCCGCTTCGCGCACGTCGTAATAGCGCGAAACAAAATCCCTGTCCAATGCTTCATCAATAGTCGTTAAATCGATCCTTTCCTGCCTTTCAAGCCAGGGACGCGCAAATTGCAAAAGGGCGATGCATACGGTAAAAATAATGAGATTCCGAGAAAACGTCTTCATTGCCCATCCCCTCCTTCTCGGTCAAAGATATTATTCCGCAATTTTCCATAAATATATGCGTCGGACTTCTTAAATTGATACATTTTGCGCTGCCGCTCCTTCCGCGGTACCCCGGTAAACGCGCACTCCTCAATCTCCAATGCGAGCTGCCTTTCCAGACGTAAAGATTGCCATGCCGACGCCAGTTCCCCATAGGCTGAACGCCAGAATTTTGTCTCCGCACTTAAAAACCGCTCCCTATTTTTTACCGTATGCCGGTAAAAGCCGTCAATAGGCTCTGGAATCCGCAGATATGCGTTGAGGCCAGGAAACTCCATCGCCAGAGCGTCTATCCTGGCAGACCGCATCTTCTCTTTTACGAGACGTTCCATCATGTAAAAATTGGCGTGTCTCCAGCGCTTATTCCACGCATCCTTCGCCATTGCCAGAAGCTTCAGCTTCTGCGTGTCATTGGGGGCGTCGTTATAAAGCTCAACAAACCATTCGTCCATTATATTGGGCCCCCGCCGCCCCATGCCGTCATACCTGTAGATATCGCTTCCGGTAAAGCGCAGCGCGCCGTTTCCTGCCGCATCTTCCAGCATAAGCGCTCGCAGCCGGAAGCTAGCGCAGCGGCGGCGAGCCTCGTACAATACGGCCCTCTTGTCGCTGATATGAAAATTTGGAAAAAATTCTTCATCCTCTTCTTTCATCTTTACCCATTCGGACTGAGAGCGTTCCAGGCAACTTTTGACGTCTCCATGCAAAGAATCGTGCAAAGAGCGATAAGCTCGATCAAGACGCTCCTTCCATCTCTTCCCAATCTCCTCGGTAAACGTCGTTTCGACAGCGCCTCCGGCAGCGGCGTTTATTCGCGCGGAAAGCTCCGAATCTAAGGGATCGCGGATTTCACCGCAATGGACAGACTCCGGAAAAGCAAACAGCGAGAACACAATGAATATCAATCTGATTAATGTTTTCACCTTTTCACCCCTCATGAATAAGTACCCTACCGACATATGACTTCATGTCCTCCTTCCCAATTCAAACGATGCAGATGACAAAATAACGTACACATGCAGAGCGTACCTATCAGTCTGCGGAGAGCTTCCCGCGCAAGAGATTTCTAGTATATAAGCGCGCCATTATTGCCTAAATGCACATAATAGGCTGATTCCAGTCGATTTCAACGTCTATCATAGCTTATAACCATTTATTTCGCGTTGTCCTAGGAGCATACGAGTATTCCTGTTTTCTTTAGCTTGTCCATTTTTTTTGCCAGGCCGCATTGAACTTATTGTCATCCTTGAAATAATCTGTTGCTGAATTACACAGTTTTTGCCCTTTCTTTAGCGCTGCTATGGACTTTCTTTGCTTCTTCAAAAATTTGCTTAATCGTTTCCTTATCATCCAGATCTTTGAGAGCTTCTTGTATATTCTCTTTTGTCAACTCTTTATTTGTATTTACCAGTTTTTTAATTGCTGCCAGATAAACAACCCCCATCACAAATGTAATGGCGCCGTAAACGCTGGCTCCGATAAGTATACCACAGACGCTCCCCGCACCAGGAATGAACTTCAGGAGCTCCCCGCACATGATCCCGCCTATTACAGCCGGATAGGCGGCCAGCGCTCCCATCACCTGAGACGCTATTATTCCGGCAATGACTTTTAGAAGTTCGAACGACATTGTTCGTATGCCTAAATAGCTATTGATCCTTTTGTACAGAGCAATTTGATTCACAAGATTTAAACCCAATGTTAGAATAGGGACAGGACATATAGACGTAGCCGCGCCGGCATAGCTATGATCCAATACTATTTTCATATCATCTTCAGATAAATTGTAATAACTTGACAGCATCCTCCCCAAATGCTTCACGAGCGCTCTTTCTGATCCCATAATTACACCTCCGCTTCCATTTTTGTTCTATGGGGCGCTAATCCTTCTGCGCAAGCTCGAACCGCACGTCTTCGCATATTAGCCCCCTACGGCGGGACTCCACCTTTAGCCATTCGGTAATTCGTTCTCTATAAATTGGCGGACGAAGAGGGTTATCATTTCTTCCCGCTCCGCCTGCGGTATCGATGCAACAGCGTCTTTCAGAGCCTTTTTACACTTTCTCTTCCAATAAGGGAAACAAGAAGCTCATTTTTATCTTTTAACCTTTCCATTCTGCTATCTTTGATAAGGATCCATCTCTTCGCAGGCTTGGAATGGATAAGCCTATCGTTGGCATGGCCGTTTTATCTGACCAGTACAGGGCCTTCAGGTCAGATAAAACGGAACGAGAATCTTGTAGCGGCAAAACGTCCGATCGCCTGAATTACATAAACTGGATCGGGCTGCTTGGGTTTTCAAGATCAAGTTTGTTCCCATCATCGTCACACAATAGATTTTTGTAATCTTCAGTCGCTGTCCATCGAGTCAACTCCCTGACCCTATGGATCAGGAACGGATGGGTCATCTTGGATGTGACTGACATAAAGGAGATAAACTTTTTCCATGTATCTTCTGTGTACTTATCAAGAGTATCTGCCTGTTTAAAGCACTCTTCCAAATCGATCTTCTCCAGAAGCCCTGCATTACCTGTAGCGAGCTTCAACAATCCGCTCTGTACCGGCTGACTACTGCCCATTGCCAGTGAAGCAGCACGGTCACAGCTATACTCACTGGCGCGCATCCACTGAAAGAATTTCATCAACAGACCGCCTGCCACAAAACTTCCTAAAAACCTGCTAGAACCATAAAGAATGGCATTGCCCAAAGAGTGGTATAGCAAGTGTCGCCCTGCAATATGCCCGCATTCATGAGCAATAATCGCATTTAACTCATCTTCCGTGACCCTATAGAGAAGCCCCGCTGAGATAACTATTAACGGGCTAGTGTCTCCAAAGGTAAAGGCGTTTGCTTCTGCGCTGCCGCTTATGAAAAGCTCCGGCTCGTCGATGCCGAGAATATTACAGCTCTTCGAAAGCCTCTCATGTATTTTTGGAAACTGCCGTTCTGAGACTTTGACCGAGCTTCCAAGATAGAGAGTTCTGTACGATACTTCGTCGAATTTTTCAAGATACTTCTTCAGTGCTTTATCAAGCATGGGAAGCTTTTTTATATTTTCAAGGTATTGAATATCAAGCGGATGTGAATATTTTTCAAAAGCAATACTCATTAGAACCCCTCCTGTTTTTTATCTTCAGAAATTGTCAGATTTGTCATGTCTGTTTTACCGCGAAGATCCTTTTCTTCACGCTCCTTAGGCCAAAGCACATACCCAACTGCACAAATCGCGAATACGATGATAGCTCCCGCAATAATGGCAGTTTTTTCTTTCTTTTTTCGTCCTATTGGATCTATTATTATGTTTTCTTTTTTTTATTTTTTGTGCCTTTTTGAACTCATCATCACTGCTGTTATCATCAACCAGCGCCAGCCACGTACCCCATCTTGTCAGACATTCCTCGCTGAAAGGATATGAGGACATTATAACAATGTATCCATTTGTATCCGGCAGCTGTTCCTTACGAAGTATTTCGGCCATTTTTTTCTGAGAACACTCTGTTATTTTCCCGCTGCGAAACAGGCCTTTGTGTGACTCTTTAATCGTGGCGGCTTCAGCTGATTCTTTGTCAAAACCTTTAGCCGCTTCTTTAATCCCTTCCATAAGTTTTTCGTAACAAATGGCGAACCCTGAATCTGTTTCATCGCTGAAAGTAATGCACTCGCGAAAAAGTTTTATGATGGAAGCATCATCCTCTAACCAGCAGGCGGCAATAGATCTTACTAATTTCTCGGATGTATTACACACCCTCTCAAAACACATTGCAGCCTTGTAAAAAACCCCTCGTCCTGCCAAATCTTTTTTATCATACTCATCGTAAATAGCGAGGAAAAGCCATATATCATTCCTGTCCTGATAAATAATCAAACTTTTTGACGAATCGTTGTCAACATACTCCAGCCCCATTTTAAGATCGTCATTTTTCCTTATTACTTCGCTATCACCTTCTGACTTAAAGCCAACGGAACCATTTTCAGCGTTTACCCAGACATAGTCCTTTGATATGCTTTCGCCGCAACTTTTTATATACAACGATTTCATAGATTCCATACCTTAATTCCCCCTTTTACACATAGGGTTCAGTACCTCGCCAGAGCATCCTCCTGCAATATTTTGCAGGGCATTCTTGAAATGCCTGTTGATATTGAAAACGTTAATAAGCGCACCGCGCACGCCTTTTTGATCCTGTTGAATAAGTGCGGACAGCGCGTATGAGAACACAAATCTAAGCGGCTGGCTGCAATTCCTGGGAGCATATCCGTCATGCCCCGGTTTTCTCGTACTTTCAAAGACGGAAAGTGGTATATACTCAGCTGGCTTTTCGGAAAACTGCTTAAGTGGTATACCGTCAGCTGGCTTTTCGGAAAACTGCTTAAAATGAATAGTGCCTGTGGTCTCGATAGGTACGATGAAAACTCCACAATAATTCTGATTGTCCTTTAGTTCTTCGATAAACTCAGAATACGCCTTTTTCACACGCCTTACAAGACATTTTTTCTCTTCATTAGACTTGCAATACCGTTCACATTTAATTGGTACAAGCAGCACCATTCTGCGAACGTCAGTGGAGTCGCGCCACGCCTCTTCTATCAATTTGGTGAATTCTTCTGACATATTGCGTTTATTGTTATAGTCGCCTCCTTCTTCCATCAGATAGGGAGCGTCAATTGCGACAAGCAGCACGTGCGCTTCTTTTATCATTTCCTTCACATGTGATCTATGATTATCTGTCAGCCAACCTCCGGGATAATCGGTGAATGATACGACAATCCGCGAATCTTCGCCGGATTTAGTATCATCCGAGATTGTGTATTTATATGTCCGTTCACCTGTAGATGGTTTTATAGCGTTAGTGATGTCTCCGTCACTGTTAGCCATCTTGCAAAGGGCATCATATTGACTTTTCATTACGTTATTCGTAGCCTCATCGCCGTTAATGCTGATATGCTTGTCATAGTCGGAAGACATCTTTGATTGCCGGAAACGTTCATACATCGCGGTAAGCATACTTGACTTGCCCGCGCCTCGCGCGCCAAGCATAACGACGCGCACTTCGCAGACTTTGTCTCCGCGTATAACATTGCAAGCTCCGTTTTTTATTGTTTCAAGAAATCCTGATAACATCATACATATCTCCTTTCACAATTTGCCTGTATACTAATAAAACATTCTGCAGCCATCATGAAGACTACCTCAAAATATTCCGCAACCATCATGAAGACTATCTCTACGAAACATTTTTCCAAACGACGCATCAGCATTTAATGCCTTCCGCAATCCTCCAAAGTAATTCAGCAACAACATCCCTCTTTCGTAATTGTCAGTAAACATCCGCTCAAAAAATCCTATTTTGTCGACTGCAAGCTGAACTTTAAAACAAATATCGAGAATTCCAATCCAAATGGCGTACGTCAGTAGATATTTTGAATTGATCATTGCTGGAGAAGTAAAATTTCCTGGTACATACTCAAAGAGTTCCAACTTATTGTCGTCGTTGTCTTTTTTTTCGGAGAATTCTTTAAAACGCACGCCCCCAAGCGTCGCAAGCGGCATGTAACCCCATAAAAGAAGCCCTTCGCTTTCTTTGACAAATTCTATCAACGTGGCATACGTTTCCTTAACTTTCTCCAAGACTTTCTTGCAGCCACTATCCGATATGCTCATATGATTATTATTATTATTGTCATAATTTATAATCCACTTCTCAGATTTCATAGGCACAAAAATGACAGTCTTTTTTACTGTCATATTCGTGTTCTCCTCCTTAAGGACCTTGCACGCATACTTACAGATAGATTCAGAGATATTGCGTCTTTCATTTATATCTTTATCGCCAGTCATTAAATAAGGGGTATCTATCGTAATGTAAATAATATCCGACTTTGCAAGTTTCTTATGAGCATTATCAATATCGGCATCTCCGTAATTTTTACAGGCGTTTTCCATAAAATACCCGCCGGGGAAATCATAGAAGTTAAAATCCACCATGTCCGATCCACGAGCTTTCATTGTGAATTTATATGTATTTGAAACACCGGTACCAAGGACGCCAATCCCCTCTGAATCGTTGAGAAACGGTTCTTTGGTATCTTTGCGGTTGTAATATCCAACGAGACTTTGGTATGCTCTATCTATATTTGTTCTCGTAAAAACATCGCCATCTGAAATGCCAAGCGATACATCTCCCATTCCAGTAATTCCGTGAAACACATCCTGTGCCCTGTTAAGCATCGAAGCCAGCATTGATGTTTTTCCGCACCTGCTTGGCCCCAGCATCGATACGTTGATAGTTGTGATTGCCGACATTGTCATCTTCCTCTCTTTACATTTCTTTATAATGTTATGCCCCGCAGTTAAATTCAACTGAAAAACAGAACCGCCTGCCGTAAATCTGTAGTTATTACCGTTATCGGCGCTCATAGAAAAAGCTCTTTTATGCTGCCGCTCCCTTTTATAAACTATCGCGGGAGTAATAGATGCAAAGCTTGACTAGATTATATTTTGCCATATGCAATATGTCAATTTATTTTATACATGTCATTTTATTTATTTATAAAACTACACATGCTTTTTTGTTTGTTGTCATGTTGGTAAGGTTGTACATGGGAGTGGATCTGAAATGGGAATTGGAGACAAGATAAAAGCTCTTCGCAAAAAGGCAGGGATAAAAAACCAGGAAAAGTTAGCCGAGCTTGTAGGCGTGGCAAGGCAAACCGTCTGTCTTTGGGAAAGGAACATTTTCACTCCTGACCTTGGGAATATGGAAAAGCTGGCGGAGGTCCTGGGAACTACCGTGCCGTACCTGTCCGGCCAGAGCGATAATCCGCATGGGATTCCGTTCGGACAAACGCCCGTCTCCGAAGAAAAAAGTCACGATATTCAATATATAATACTGTCCCCGACGGCCAGAAATTCAGGGATAATTGAAAGAAAAGTCGCCAATAAAATTATACGTTATGAAGTCAATGAAGAAAGAGTGAAGCTGATAAAAAATATTCTGGATCAGGCATGGGATAAGATAGAAAGAGTGTCGTCTGAAACATAACAGATAAACATTTTGTGAGTCACATGAATATAAGCTGATATAATCTCTCTCGCAGAACATTCGTAAGGGCTGCCGGATGAATCAATAACAGCGGGGATAAAGGCGCGGCGTATAGCCGCGCCTTCCTTTTCGTCAGGCTGTCGCCTTTGAGACTATCCGGCGCGCCTCTTCGTTTATCGCGGCCAGATGTTCTTCGCTTTTGAAGCTTTCGGCGTAGATTTTGCAGATATCTTCCGTGCCGGAGGGGCGGGCGGCGAACCAGCCGTTTTCCGTGATTACCTTGAGGCCGTCTATCGGCGCTCCGTTGCCGGGGGCGTTGGTCAGCTTCGCCGTTATCTTTTCTCCTGCCAGCATCTCCGCCGTCACATCCGCGGGGGAGAGCTTTTTGAGCTTTTCCTTTTCCTCGCGCGTTGCGGGGGCGTCTTTGCGCGAGTAGTACGGGACGCCGAAGCGCTCCGTCATTTTTTTATAGTGCTCCGATGGGGAGCTGCCGGTGACTGCCGTTATTTCCGCCGCGAGAAGGCTCATTATGAAGCCGTCTTTGTCCGTGCTCCAGGGAGAGCCGTCTTTGCGCAGGAAGGAGGCTCCGGCGCTTTCCTCTCCGCCGAATGCGAGCGTTCCGGCGAGCAGCCCGTCTACGAACCATTTGAAGCCGACGGGCACTTCGTAGACGGAGCGCGCCGCTCCCGCCGCCGCGCGGTCTATCATGGAGCTTGAGACGAGCGTTTTGCCGGCCATCGCGGAGGGCTTCCAGAGCGGGCGGTGCGTGAAGAGGTATTCTATAGCTGCGGCGAGGTAGGCGTTCGGCTGCATCAGTCCCTCCTTTGTCACTATGCCGTGGCGGTCGTAGTCAGGGTCGTTGCCGAATGCGATGTCGTATTTATCTTTGAGCGCGACGAGCTTCGCCATCGCCCACGGCGAGGAGCAGTCCATGCGCACCTTGCCGTCGCGGTCGAGCGGCATGAATGAGAAGGTCGGATCGACGCTTTTGTTTACCACTTCGATGTCAAGCCCGTAGCGCTCCGCTATCGGCTCCCAGAAAAATATGCCGGAGCCGCCGAGCGGGTCGGCCCCTATTTTCAGCCCCGATGCGGCTATGGCCTTCATATCTATGATTTCTTCCAGCTCCGCCGTGTATTGCGCTATGTAATCGATGAAGCGCACGCTGCCGCGTGACAGCGCCTCTTTGAAGCTTACGCGCTTCAGCCCCTTTAAGCCGTTTTCTATCAGCTCGTTCGCGCGTCTTTCTATCAGCTTCGTGACGTTTGTTCCGGCCGGGCCGCCGCTTGGCGGATTGTATTTGAAGCCGCCGTCGCCTGGCGGGTTGTGCGACGGCGTTATGACTACGCCGTCCGCGGCGGGGGCGTTTTTCTGCCTGTTCCAGTTGAGGATCGCGTGCGATATGACGGGGGTCGGCGTGTAGGAAAAGCCCTCCTGCATACGCAGCTCGACGTCGTTTGCCGCGAATACCTCCGCGGCGCTGCGCAGCGCCGCCTCTGACAGCGCGTGCGTGTCCATGCCCATGAACAGCGGCCCGTTTATGCCGCGCTCCAGCCTGTATTCGCATATCGCCTGCGCTATTGCCGCTATATGGTCGTCGTTGAAGCTCCCTTTCAGCGACGAGCCTCTGTGTCCGGACGTGCCGAATGACACGCGCTGCTCTTTTATTTCCATATCCGGTCTTTCGGTATAATAGGCCGTCATCAGCCTTGGAATGTTTATCGCAGGATGTTCAGACATACAAATCTCTCCTTTCGCCGTGCCCCGGCAATATAGATAATAATAGCGCAAAAACGGCCGATGCGCGATTGACTTATTACGCTGTCATGCAAAACGTGACAGAGGCTTCCACCTTTTCCTCATTGTATTTGAACGGAGCGAAAGTATATATTTTCACATGTAAATCGCGGCTCAATAATAAAGAATTTATGAAGGAGGAATAATATGAGACTGGAAATAGGCAGCTTTAAGGTCAAAGATATCGTCTTTGGCGGCGAAACGGCCTGTCGCGGCGGCGTTCTTACCGTGAACGCAGAGGAGGCGCTTCGCGTCGTCCGCGAGGACAGGCATATCACGGAGGCTGAGCTGAAGATAGTTCGCCCCGGCGATATGGTCAGGCTCTGCCCTGTGAAGGATTCCGTCGAATTTCGCTGCAAGGTGAATGGCGGCGAGGGGGCTTATCCCGGCGTGACGTCTCCGCTCGGCCAGGCGGGGATGGGGCGGACGCATGTCATCGATGGGGCGACTCTGCTGACGGTCGGCAGGCACTGGGGCGGCTTTCAGGATGGGCTGATCGACATGGGAGGCCACTATCAGCATTACACGATATGGGGCGATATGCCGAATCTGGTGCTTGTCGCGGATACGGACGAGCTTGACGAGCAGCGCGAGCAGCAGAAGAGAAATCACGCTATACGCTGGGCGGGGCTGCGTCTCGCGGAGCATATAGCGCAGTGTATCCGCGATTTGGAGCCGGATACGCTGGATGTTTACGAGCTGCCGCCGCTGGATGCGCGCGGCGAAGAGGTGAAGAAGCTCCCCGGCGTCGTCTACGTGCTCCAGCCGCAGACGCAGATGGAGGCTCTCGGCTACAACACCCTCGTATATGGCTGGGACGGCAACCGTATGCTGCCTACCTTCATGCATCCAAACGAATTCCTTGACGGCTGTCTGGTATCGGGGAGCTTCATGCCCAGCTCGTCAAAGATATCGACTTACGAATTTTCCACAAACCCGATGATAAAGCGCCTCTACGCGCAGCACGGCAAGACAATAAATTTCCTCGGCGTGATTCTTTCCACGCTGAATCCGAAGATGGAGGAAAAGGTGCGCTGCGTGCAGATGGCGGGGCAGATAGCCGTCGCAGTCGGGGCAAAGGGAGCGGTGGTCGCGGAAGAGGGCTACGGCAACCCGGACGTCGATTATACCGCGATGCTTGTAGAGCTTGAACGGCTCGGAATCAAAACGATAGGCATATCGGACGAGGCGACGGGGCGCGACGGCGCTTCTCAGCCGCTGGTTTCGATGAATCCCGCCACTGACGCTCTCGTCTCGACCGGAAATGTCTCGCAGTTCTACGAGCTGCCGGCGATGGAGGTCATCGGAGAGCTTGAAGCGCTCGCGCGCGACGGAAACTCCGGCGGCTGGGAGGGCTGTATCAATCCCGACGGCAGCTGCGTGATGGAAAACAACGGGATGTTCTGCGCGAACCACATCAGCGGCTACTCGCGCAGAAGCTGCGCTGATTTCTAAGGGGGGCGAAACAGATGAAAGCCATACATTATATAAATCAGTTTTTCGGACAGGTCGGAGGCGAGGACGCGGCGGACAGCAGGCCGATTTTCCACGACGCCCCCATAGGCTGTTCGATGATGCTCAACGGCATGATGCCGGATGTAGAAGTGACAAATACCATCGTGTGCGGCGACAATTACATCACGAATCACACGGAAGAGGCGCTTGCGGAGATATTCGCCTGGCTGGACGGCAGGGATTTCGACATATTCTTCGCCGGGCCGGCATTCATGGCCGGGCGCTACGGCGTCGGCTGCGGCCTTGTCTGCAAGGCGGTAGCGGCGCGTTACAATGTTCCCGTCATTTCGTCGATGAACGAGGAGAATCCGGGAGTTGAAGAATATAAGGCTGATTGTCTTATCTTCCGCGGAGGGCGCAAAGCGACCTTCATGAAGGCAGACCTCACGCTGATGGCGAAGTACGCTGAAAAGCTGGCCAAAGGCGAGAAGCTGCTTTCCGCCGCCGAAGAGGGCTATTTCCCGCGCGGCATACGCAGCGAGATCCCCGCGCCGGGCGGCGTGATGGCCGCGGACCGCGTCATCGACATGCTGCTGAAAAAGCTGAACGGCGAGCCATTCCAGACAGAGCTTGTCATTCCGAAGACAGACCGCATTCCGCCGGCGGAGGCAGTGAAGGATCTGTCTAAATGCACGATAGCGCTCGTCTCCACGAGCGGCGTAGTCCCCTCGGACAACCCCGACCGCATTCAGAGCGCCTCGGCGCAGAAGTGGGGCAAGTATAATATCTCCGGTATGGACAGCCTTCCCGCCGGCGAATACAAGACGATACACGCAGGCTTCGACCCGGAGGCCATGTGCGCCGTTCCCGACCGCGGCATTCCTCTTGACGCTATGCGCGTCTATGAAAAAGAGGGCAAATTCGCGAAGCTCTACGATTACTATTACGTTACGGTAGGCACCGGCACGACGCAGAACTACGCGGCGAAATTCGGAAAAGAGATAGCGGCGGAGCTGAAACAGGCGAAGGTTGACGCCGTGGTCCTCACCGCCACCTGAGGAACCTGCACTCGTTGCGGCGCAACGATGGCTAAAGAAATAGAACGCGCTGGCTTCCCTGTCGTGGTAATGTGCAACCTCATCGACGTGGCAAAAACCGTAGGCTCCAACAGAATCGTTCCCACTGTCTCCGTCCCCTACCCGCTCGGCGACCCCACTCTCTCGAAAGATGAAGAATGGACGCTCCGCTATCACAGAGTCGGCGTAGCTCTGGATTCTCTCGCAAAAGATATAGAGGCTCCCGAGGTATTCAAGGTAAATATTTAGTCTACAGGCAGCCGCGGGGAGCCGTATTCCGGCCCTCCGCGGCAAAAACGCTGCGAAAGGAGCCAGTTGCGCAATGATAGAAAAAAACAGCTCTTCCAAAAGCAACACAGTATATATAATTTCCATCGCGATCACCGTCGCCCTCGTACTCTGGGGGCTTATCTCTCCTCAAAGCTTCGGTTCTTTCGCCAAAGCCCTCAACGGCGGACTGACGAAATATTACGGCTGGGGCTACATGCTCACAATGAATATATTCGTCGTATTCTGCATCGTCGTCGCGTTGAGCCGCTTTGGAAAGGTGCGGCTCGGGCCGGAGGATTCCCGTCCCGAATACGGCAATGTATCATGGTTTGCGATGCTCTTTTCCGCCGGCATGGGGGTGGGGCTTGTATTCTACGGCGCGGCGGAGCCGCTTTTTCACTTCGGTTCGACCCCCTTCGGCGCGGCCCCCGGCTCGATAGAGGCCGCCAGAGACGCCATGCAGATATCCTTCTTCCACTGGGGGCTGCATCCCTGGGCCGGCTACTCCGTCATAGCGATGCCGCTCGCTTACTATCAGTTCCGCCGCAACACTCCGGGGCTTATCAGCTCCATCTTTATCCCGCTCGTCGGCGAAGATATGGTGCGCGGCGCATTCGGCAAGACGGTCGATATACTGGCAATATTCGCGACGCTTGCCGGCATAACGACATCTCTCGGGCTTGGCACTTTGCAGCTCAACAGCGGCCTTAACATGCTCTTCGGCATTCCGAAGGAGACAGTGGTACAGGTGATTATTATCGCCGCCCTCGCCGTCCTTTACACAGGCTCGGCGGCGCTTGGCATAGAAAAGGGGATAAAAAGGGTGGCGGATTTCAACCTGTGGGTCTGCCTGCTGCTCATGGTATCGCTCTTCGCGGTCGGCCCCTCGCTCGCTATATTGAACGCTTTCATGACCGGACTTGGAGACTTCATCAGCGGCCTTGTCAGGGAAAGCTTTACGCTCGCCCCATACGGCGGGGAATATTCCTCCTTCCTTGACAGCTGGACGCTCTACTATTGGGCCTGGTGGATATCCTGGGCGCCCTTCGTCGGCTCCTTCGTGGCAAGGATTTCTCGCGGACGCACAGTAAGGGAGTTTGTGAGCGGCGTGCTCATCGTCCCCGCCCTCGGCAGCTTCACCTGGTTCGCCATCTTCGGAACCTCCGCGCTGCATCTTGAGGTCGTCAGAAAAATCGCCGTCTCCGCTGAGGTGCTGAAAGATATTTCGGTCGGTATATTCAACATGTACAGCTACTATCCGCTGGGGCAGATAATGTCGGTCGTCATGCTGGTGCTGATCGTCACCTTCTTCGTTACCTCCGCCAATTCAGGGACCTTCGTGCTCGCGATGTATTCCACGAACGGAGATCTCAACCCCGGCCACGGCAGAATGGTCGTATGGGGGGTGCTGATGGGGGCGCTCGCCGCGGTGCTCCTGCTCACCGGCGGGCTGCAAAACCTCCAGACAGTATCGCTCGCGGCCGCGATGCCCTTCTCGCTGATAATGATATGTTCCTGCGCTTCATTCTGGAAGACGCTGACAAGGGAGGAAAAGAAAAATGAAGACGACAGAGGCTGTTCCTGAGAGAAAAAGCATGTGCTCTGAAGATATGACGCGGCTGCTCCTTCTTTTTGAAGAAAGATTCCCCTGCTGGGACGAAGAGACGGCTCTTCTCGCCGGAGAAAATCCCGACGGCCTCCGCGAGCTTGCGGCTGCCGGACTGCTCAAAAGCTCTGAGGGCGGATACGTCCTCACGCCAAAGGGCGACGCGGAACGTCTGAGATACGCAGAAAACGCCGGCGTCCCCGCCTTTGAGATAACGCCCTTCAACCCCGAAGAAGCGCTCTGGAACAACAGGCTTTACCTGCTTATGGAGCGCGCCTTCGTCGGCCAGTTCGGCGTCAAGGAATATACCTTAAATGAAAAGCTGCCCGTTATCCCGCTGATTTCAAGATACAACCTCTGGCGGCGCATGAGCGACGGCCGCGTCAAATACATCTGGCCGGAGCATCCTCTGATAAAAAGCTTCAAAGAGCGTTTTCCCGCGTGGGGGGTGGCCGCCAGAAAGCTCCCCGCCCCGGGCGACGCCGCGATGTGGGGCTGGACTAGGGCGGCCGGAGCGGACTTCTGCATACAGAGCTTCAACCTTATCTTGAGAAGCCGCTACGACTTCGAGCTATACCGCAAAACGCCGCACATGCCGGAAGATATTTTCTACATGAAAGACGCGGACCGCCTCTTCTTCCTGCGCACATCGGACAAAAGCTCCGATGAAATATACGACGCCATAGGGCGCCTGCACCTATTCCTGCTCGGACAGCGGCGCGTCTACATACCGGGCTACGCCGACATCGACTCGCACGAACAGGAAAACTGGACGATGCTCGTGCTGACTGCCGATAACGAAGAGGAGCTGGCGGCAATCCGCAAACGTTACTCATACGACGGAAAAAACCTCATCGCGCCGGCAAACCCGCTCTTCATAATCGGCACAAGCATCGAACGCCTGCGCCGGCAGGAAGAGCCGGAGCCGACAGTCTACGACTGGTTCTGCGACAAGACCGCGCACATCGTTAGGCCGGACGTATAAAAAGCCGCCGCCCCATGCCGTCCGCAGCCTCCCCCGCGGACGGCATAACCTTTAATCAAAGCCTCCGCTGCGCGAAAAATATTTTTATAAATCGGCAGCTCCGCGGTATAATTGGTAAAACACGGAACGGATGGTATAAAAAATGGCGGAGAACGTTTTTTTTGAGAAATTCTTCTTTGAGCAGACATTCAACCCAATCGCGCTCTACAAGATAGAGGCCGACCTGAAAGAGCGCGGAGCCGGCGCGATTCGCTACATCGCCGTCAACGACGCCTACGAAAAGGTGAACCGCGTGCGCCGCGAAGATGTTATCGGAAAAAGCTTCCTGGAAGTCTGGCCCAACGTCGAGCCATGCTGGTCGGAAATAATCATGCGCTGTATGAAGGAGAAAAGGGCCGTGCACTGCGAAAACGAGAGCATCTATACAGAAAAATACCTTGAGGCCATCGCATTTCCTCTATCGGAGGACAGAGCCGCCACGATCTTCCTTGACAGGACGGAGCTGAAAAAATCAGAGGAAAAATTGAAAGAAAACCAGAAAAAACTTCTTGAATACAGATCTCTGTTGCGCGAACTGGCCACAAAGCTGACGATAAGCGAAGAGACGACGCGCCGCGAAATAGCGACCGACCTGCACGACAGCATCGGCCATTCGCTGCTCTCGCTCCTGCTTGACCTGCGCAAACTGAAAGAAAGCGCCTCCCTTACGGAAGAGGCCGGCGCGACACTCGAAAATTCAATACATTCCACAGAGCGCATGATTGCCGAAAGCCGCCAGCTTATCTTCGAGCTAAGCCCGCCGATACTTCTGGAAGTCGGCATCACCCCCGCCATCGAAGCGCTTGCCGATAACCTGCTGACGCCGCGCGGCATACGATGGAGCGTATCGTCTAAGGGAGACAGCAAAAAATACTCTGCCGAAGACGCCGTCTGCGTCATACTCTACCGCATGTCCCGCGAACTGCTGGTAAACGTCATAAAACACTCGAAAGCCGCCTCCGTCCACATCAGCGTAAACAGAGGGCCGGGCAGAGTGCAGGTCGTGATAGAGGACGACGGAGTCGGAATAAAAAGAGAAAATGCGGCGCGCTCCGGCGGCTCGGGACTGGGACTCTTCAGCATAAGGGAACGGCTCCTGCACATAGGCGGGGAGATGCAAATAGTATCCAACAAATCCGGCACGACAGTATCGCTGCTTGCCCCTCTTATGATAAAAGCGGCGGAAACGGGAGAGGAGGAAGCCCTTATATGATAAAAATATATCTGGCGGACGACCACGAGCTTTTCCGCGAAGGGCTGAAAAGCCTCCTGAGCAAAGAAAGCGATATAGAAATACTCGGCTCCGCCTCCGACGGCGCGCGCGCCGTGGAAGAGGCGATTCGGCTGAAGCCGGACGTCGTGCTGATGGACGTCACAATGCCTAACATGAACGGAATCACCGCCACCGAAAAAATACGCGAAGCTCTGCCGGAAAGCGCGGTCGTAGTCATATCCATGCACGGCGACCGAAGATTCATCGCCGAAAGCCTCAAAGCCGGCGCAAGAGGCTACGTGCTTAAAGACAGCTCACCGGAATTCATGCTGGAAGCGATACGCACAGTAAGCCGGGGCGACATATATCTGGCCCCCGCGGTATGCACCGTACTGGTCGGAGACTACCTGCGGCTGCTGGACAACGAAGATTCCCGCGGCGCGAACCCCCTATCTGAACGCGAAACGCAGGTCTTGCAGCTTCTGGTAAAGGGACGCAGCGGAAAACAAATCGCCGCCGCGCTCTCCATAAGCAAAAACACCGTCGATACCCACCGCCGCCGCATCATGGACAAACTCGGCTGCGACAGCGTGGCTGAGCTGACCAAATATGCGATACGCGAAGGATTTCTGACGCTTGCCGAGTAACGCGCTCGGCAGGCGCATCCGAAGGCTTGCCCCCGAAGGAAATTTCAAATGTCCGCTCATAAGCGGACAGGGGGACGGCGCACTCGGCATTAGCCGCCCTCTAAGGAAATTTAGAATGTTTGCTTACGCAAACAGAGGACGGCGTCAGCCGACTGAACATTAGGGGATTTTAGTTTATAATAGCGGCAGATAAATGAAGGGTGTGTTAATGATGCCGCTTATAATTGGAATCGGAGCCGCCGTCATTCTGGCGGGAATCTACATCGTGATATCGCTCTCGCGCTTCCGCGAAAGCGCCGGAGCAATGGAACAGACCGCGCGGGAGCTGCTGACGCGCCTGCAAAATATGGAGGCGCGCCTTGACGAGACAGACGGACGGCTAAACGACAACCTCGCCGCGATGCGCCGGGAACAGAGAGAAAGCGCGGAGGCGGCACGCGGCGAACAGCGGCGCTCCGTCGCGGAGCTGGGAGAGGCGCAGGCAAAGCGCATAAAAGAGATAGGGGAACTACAGCGCGAAAGCTTCCGAAGCTTCTCCGGGCAGCTGACGACACTCGGCGAGAGCCAGGCGGAACGCATAAAAGAAATCAGCGCGCACCAGACGGAAAGCCTGGCCGCCTTCTCGACCCAGCTGACAAACATCAGCCGCCTAAACGAAGAAAAGCTTGAAGCCATCCGCGCCGCCGTCGGAGAAAAACTCGGCGAACTGCACAAAAGCAACGAGGAAAAGCTTGAAAAGATACGCGCGACAGTAGACGAACAGCTCCACTCTACGCTGGAAAAGCGCCTCGGCGAAGCCTTCGCCTCAGTATCCGAACGACTTGAACAGGTCCATAAGGGGCTGGGAGAAATGCGCGCGCTGACCTCGGACGTCGGCGACCTGAAAAAAGTCCTCTCCAACGTGAAAGTTCGCGGCACATGGGGAGAAATGCAGCTGCGCGTCCTCCTCGAACAGCTTCTCGCCAAAGAGCAGTACGCCGAAAATGTAATCACGCGCCCAAACCGCGGCGAGCGCGTGGAATTTGCCATCATCCTCCCCGGCGCGGACGACAGCGGCCGCGTGCTGCTGCCGATAGATTCAAAATTCCCGATAGAAGACTACCAGCGCCTCATCTCCGCCTCAGAAAAGGGCGACGCCCAACAGATAGCCGAACAGCAAAAGGCGCTGCGCCTCCGCGTCCTTGAAGAGGCGAAGACGATACACGAAAAATACATAGAGCCGCCCTACACGACAGACTTCGGAATACTCTACCTGCCGATAGAGGGGCTTTACGCGGAAGTGCTGCGCATAGAGGGGCTGTGCGACCAGCTCTCGCGAGACTTCCGCGTCGTTCCCGCCGGCCCGACCACCATCTGCGCGCTGCTCAACAGCCTGCAAATGGGCTTCCGCACCCTGGCGATAGAAAAGCGCTCAAGCGAAGTATGGATACTGCTCGGCAAAGTAAAGAGCGAATTTGAAAAATTCGGCGAAACGCTGGACAAAACAAGACAAAAAATAGAACTGGCCGGCAAAGAGCTGGAAAAAGCCGGAGTAAGGACGCGAGCCATAAACCGCGCGCTGAAAAACGTCCAACAGCTCCCCCTCTCCGGCGAAGAAGAATTCATCCAGATAGAGGCGGAAGGCGAAGAAAGCGCTCCTGACTCCAATTAAAAAGGCAGTCCTCAAACGCCGTATTTGCAGCCAGCCCCATCCATGAGCGTACCGCGGAGCCGGAATCTTTTATCCTGTGCGGGCAGGCGGAAAGGTCAAAGGCGTGCTGCGGCGGCAGGCGGCGCTTTTCCGTCCGGCAGGAAGCTTCCTTCGAGCATCGTTTTGCGGCTGTTCTCCGCGCGGCTGACGGATGGGTCGTTCGCCTTTTCCGGCTTCGCGCCGCGATAAAAAAGCGTTCTCGGAGCGCGATATATGATAAAATTATTATTTGAAGCGGGAGGCACGGCGCGGAAAAAGCTCCGAGCTGAGACGGGAGGCTGTAAATTTGTGGAATAGAGATATAGGAATAGATTTGGGCACTGCGACGGTTCTTGTATTTGTAAAGGGAAAGGGAGTCGTGCTGCGCGAGCCCTCCGTCGTGGCAATGGATCAGAGCACCGGCAGGATACTTTCCGTCGGCGAGGACGCGAAGATCATGATAGGCAAGACCCCCGGCAACGTCGTCGCGATAAGGCCGCTGCGCGACGGGGTGATAGCGGATTACACGATGACGGAGGTAATGCTGCGCGAGTTTCTGAAGAAGGTTACCTCTGGGATAGAGCGCATAGTCCGCCACCGCCTGATGATCGGCGTGCCGGCCGGCGCGACCGACGTCGAGCGGCGCGCTGTGCTTGAGGCGGCGCTTGAGGTCGGGGCGAAGGAAGCTTACCTGATCGAGGAGCCCATGGCCGCCGCGATAGGAGCCAATATGCCGGTCGGGGAGGCCGTCGGCAATATGGTGGTCGATATCGGCGGCGGAACCACGGATATCGCCATCGTCTCCCTCGGCGGCCTCGTAGTCTTTGAATCGCTGCGCGTAGGCGGAGATAAATTTGACGAAGCGATAGTGCGCTATATGCGCAAGCAGTATAACCTCGCGATAGGCGAGCAGACGGCCGAGGATGTGAAAAAGCAGATAGGAGCCTGCGACCCGAAGAAAGCGACGGCCGATAAGACGATGGATATCCGCGGACGCGACCTTTTGCAGGGGCTGCCGCGTCAGGTGACGGTCTCCAGCGCCGATGTGGCTAAGGCTATAGACGAGCCTGTCAGCTCCATAATAGCCGGAATCAAACGCGTGCTGGAAAAGACTCCGCCGGAGCTGTCAGCCGACGTTATGGACAGGGGGATTATCCTGACGGGGGGCGGCGCTTACCTGCGCGGCCTTGCGGAGCTGGTGATGGAGGAGACGGAGATAAACGCCATCGTTGCGGAGTCGGCGGGGGAATGTGTGGCGCTGGGGACTGGCATCGCCCTTGAGTCGCTGGACAAGCTGAAGGAGACCGGCGCTGTGTACGCCGCTACAAGAAAGGGATTCAAAGGCAGATAATGCGCCGTTACTGGTGGGAGGAAAGCGGGATATATTTCCAGTGCGCCGGCTGCGGCCGCTGCTGCGGAGGCGCGCCGGGCTTCGTCTGGATGACGGCGGCGGAACGCGCCGCTGTCGCGAGGGAGCTTGGTATTGACGGGGCCGCTCTCCGGCAGGAATACCTGACGCGCGTTGACGGCGGATACAGCGTGAGGGAGAGGGAAAATTATGACTGCTATTTTTTTGAACGAAACTCCATGCGCTGTAAGATTTACAAAGTTCGACCTCTGCAATGCCGTCTTTTCCCATTCTGGCCGTCAATGCTGAAAGATAAAAAGATTTGGAATTATTACATGGATTTATGTCCAGGAATGAATAAAGGAAAATATTATCCGCCAGAGCTGATAAAAAGATTCCTGAATTTGCCGCTTGCGGCCGGTTTGTAGGGAAAATATGACAAGAAAAGGTCGAACAGTCGGAATTTTATTAAAAAAGCGCTGTTTTTTGCGGCGCAAATCGATATGAATTGGCTGTCGTATTCTGGAAATTGATTCTTGATTTTAGAGCGCACTGCCTGTAAACTTATATATGCGAGGAAAAGATAATTGAACCAAGTTCCCAAACAAGTACACAAATACTCGAGGAGGTTCTTCACATGCCATCAAATTGCTCAGTAGCGCCGAAAGATGTATTTTCAACGATTGAGAAGCTGCTTCTCCGTGACGGATTCGATATCGTCATCGATATGGAGCAGTCGAAGGGAAGCCACATAATCGACTCAGCGTCGGGAGCCAATTGGCTGGATTTCTACACATTCTTTGCTTCGTCCCCCTTCGGAATGAATCATCCGAAGCTTGACAATCCCGAGTTTAAGGAAAAGATCTTCCGCGCAGCCATCAACAAGGTCGCTAACTCCGATATTTATACTCAGGAGATGGCCGAGTTCATCAAGACATTCGGCGAGGTCGCGGTACCCGAGGGTTACGAGCACACATTCTTCATCGACTACGGTACGCTCGCGGTAGAGAACACCTTCAAGGTAGCGATGGACTGGAAGGTTCAGAAGCTGATGCAGAAGGGCAAAATCACCCCCGGCGAAGCCTACAACGGACGCAAGGGCACGAAGATCATGCACTTCAACGAGGCTTTCCACGGACGCAGCGGCTACACGCTTTCCGTCACGAACACGAACGACCCGAACAAGCATCAGCGCTTTGCCAAATTCACCGAATGGCCGCGCATTATCAACCCGAAAATCACCTTCCCGCTTGAAGAGCATATCGGCGAGGTAGAGTGGCTCGAAGCTCAGGCTATCAAGCAGATCAAGCAGGTGCTGATGGACGATCCGGACGGCGTCGCGGCCGTCATTATCGAGACGATACAGGGCGAGGGCGGGGACAACCATTTCCGCACCGAGTTCTTCCAGAAGCTGCGCCAGATTTGCGACGAAAATGAAATGCTGCTTATCTTCGACGAAGTGCAGTGCGGCATGGGCATCACAGGCAAGATGTGGGCCTGGCAGCATCACGCCCCTGTGAAGCCGGACATCTTCTCATTCGGTAAGAAGGCTCAGATATGCGGGCTTGTCGCCGGGCCGCGCGTTGACGAGGTGGAGAAAAACTGCTTCAAAGTATCCAGCCGCATCAACTCAACATGGGGCGGCACGGTCGTGGACATGGTTCGCGCGCAGAGATATCTTGAAATATACCGCGACGACAAGGTCCTTGACTATGTAAGCAATGTCGCCGGCCCCGCGCTTTATGCCGGCCTCAAAGAGCTGGAAGCCGAATTCCCCGGATATATCCGCAATGTCCGCGGCAAGGGGCTCATGTGCGCCTATGATATCTGCTGCCCAGAGCTGCGCGACAAGTTCCTCGCCGCCTGCCATAAGCAGAACATGCTCATCCTCGGCTGCGGCAGCAATACAGTCCGCTTCCGCCCAGCGCTGAATGTTCCTCTTGAGGACTTGCAGCTTGGAATCGAAATCTCCCGCAAGGCCGCGCAGGAAGTATTCAAGAAATAAACGCGCGCAGGCCGCAGGTTACAAAAACGCCAAAAGCCGGAGCCTCGCTCCGGCTTTTTTTTTGTGCTTTTTCGGCTGTGGAGAGCGGCAGGGGCGGTCGGAGCCTCACGCTTCGCCCGCGAGGCTCAGCGCGCCGCGCCACATCAGCTCCCGCTCCCTGTCCCTTCCGGCGCAGGCCGGGCTGGTAGAGAGCAGCTTTCTGTAAGGGATATCCGGCTCGCCGAAGTATTTTTTGTATTTAGCGAAGGCGTAAGCGCCGTTGAAGAGAATCAGCGACAGCGAGGGATGTCCGCGGAGCAGGGAGGGAATGTCGTTAGGGCGTTCGTCGCGGATGTTTCCGTCAAGGCTTCCCTCGCGCCGCGCGCAGCCTATAACGTCCCAGAGGGCCAGCTCATGTTCGAGGATGAAGCGGTATCGCTCGTCGAAGCTTTCCGGCGGCTTCATTTGCCATTGGCCGTAGATGAGAGGCCAGAATAAGTTCCGCGGATGCGCGTAGTAGCGCCCCTCCGCCAGTGAACGCACCCCAGGCAGGGAGCCGAGAATCAGAATTTTTGAGCTTTCGCAGATAAGCGGCCCGAAGCTGTATTCCATCAGCCTATCCTCTCCTTCCCTTCGCAGCGCCATTATAAACCATAGCGGCGGCGTTGTATTGTGCAACCGATTGAACATTTGCTGTAACAAGAAAAAATGTTTTTCTGGGGGCTTGACCTTTTCGCGGTAACGGCTATAATACACTGGAACTTTGAACGGATGGTAAAATTGAAAAATAAACAAAACATAAATTTCAGTTTATTTTCGTTTACCGCAAAAGGAGTGCGGAGTTATATGAAGAAAACGGTTTATCTGACACTGAGCGACGGAACGGTGTGGCGCGGAAAGGGAGAGCTGAGCGCCCCTGTCGAGGGCGAGGTGGTTTTTACAACGGCCTCGTGCGGATATCCGCAGACCCTGACGGATCCATCGTACAACGGTCAGATAGTGGTATTTGCCTTTCCGCCGATAGGGATATACGGCGTGGACTGTGAAAATCTCGAAGGAAGGCGCGCCTGGGTACGGGCGGCGCTCGTCACTCACCTCGACGAAACGGAATTCGGACGCTTTGAAAGTTTAGGCCGCTGGATGGCGGAGAATGAGCGCCCAATAATTTCCGGCATAGATACGCGTCAGCTTATATTAAAGATCCGCGAAAGCGGCTCGATGATGGGACGGCTGGATTACGAGCCGACGCCCCCTCAGAGCGCGGAACTGCCCCCGACGCTGGTAAGCGAGGTCTCCTGCAAGGAGACGCTTGTGAGCGGGGAGGGGGATATAACTGTCGCCGTGATGGATTACGGCGTGAAGGAGAATATTATAAGGAGCATGGAGCGGCGCGGCTGCCGCGTTATCCGTTTCCCCAACGATACCACGGCGGAGACTGTGCTTTCCAGCGGAGCGCACGGCATTCTTCTCAGCAACGGGCCGGGAGACCCTGCCGTTCTTGACGCGGAGGCGCGGGAGATTTCAAAGATGATCGGCCGTCTGCCGATTCTCGGCGTATGTCTTGGAAATCAGCTTCTCGCGCGCGCCTGCGGGGCGGCGACGAAGAAGCTGCCCTTCGGCCACAGGGGGGCGAATCAGCCGGTTATGGAGACGGCCACGGGGCGCGGCCTCCTTACCAGTCAGAATCACCAGTACGCGGTGGACGCGGAGAGCCTGCGCGGCACGGAGCTTGAGGTCGCCTACAGCCACCTTGGCGACGGCACAGTAGAGGGGCTGCGTCACAGGAGATTCGACGCTCTCAGCGTGCAGTTTCATCCGGAGGCCTCGCCGGGGCCGGAAGACGCCTCATATATTTTCGACAATTTCATCGAGAGAATAAAAGCGGAAAAAACAGAAAAAAAAGGTGAAAGAGAATGAGAGACGCGACGATAAAAAAGGTTCTCGTGCTCGGCTCGGGGCCGATAAAGATAGGACAGGCGGCGGAATTTGACTACGCCGGCACTCAGGCCTGCCGCGCCCTTAAAGAAGAGGGCTGCGGCGTGATACTGCTCAACAGCAACCCTGCCACTATTCAGACGGATAACTCCGTCGCCGATTATGTATATATACGCCCGCTGCTGCCGCACGTTGTTGAGGAGATCTTGAAGGAGCACCGCCCCGACGGCGTTGTCGCCACGCTTGGCGGCCAGACGGGGCTGAATCTCTGCATGACCTGTGAAAAGCTGGGGTTGTGGCGCCGCTATAAATGCCGCGTGCTCGGCACTCAGCCGGAGGCGATAGAGCGAGCGGAGGCGCGCGAGCCGTTCCGCAGGGCGATGCTCGCAGCGCGGCAGCCCATAATCGCCAGCCGCGGCATATCCTCGGTCGCGGAGGCTCAGGAATTTGCCCTCAGAACGCCGCTCCCGCTGATACTGCGCCCTGACTTCACCCTTGGCGGCAGCGGGAATTCCGTAGTTCGCAGCGTGGAGAGCTTCGTCGTTCAGACGGAGGACGCGCTCACCGCCTCCCCGGTCGGACGCGCGCTGATAGAGCGCTATCTGGAGGGCTGGCATGAGATAGAGATAGAGGTCGTGCGCGACGGCGCGGGAAACACGCTCGCCGTCTGCGGCATGGAAAATATAGACCCGATGGGCGTTCATACGGGGGATTCCATCGTAGCCTCCCCGACGCTGACGCTCACGGATAAGGAATGGCAGATGCTCCGCACCGCCGCGCTGAAAATAGTGGATGTGCTGGATATCCGCGGGGCCTGCAATGTGCAGTTCGCCCTTTCGCCGGATGGAGAGGAATACTATGTCATAGAGGTCAACCCGCGCGCCAGCCGTTCGAGCGCCCTCGCGAGCAAGGCTACAGGATATCCGATAGCGCGCATGGCGGCAAAGATAGCTCTCGGCCTTGAGCTGACTGAAATGGCAAATCCCGTCACCGGCGCGGGCAGCGCCCTGTCAGAGCCGGCGCTTGACTATGTGGCGGTAAAGGTTCCGTCATGGCCCTTCGACAGCTTCCCGCAGGCGGATCCGGCCCTCGGCCCCAGGATGAAAGCGACCGGAGAGGTGCTCGCCATAGGCTCCAACTTCGCGCAGGCGCTTGTCAAGGCTTTTCGCTCCGTTGCCCGAGGCCGCGAGCTGCCCGACAGGACGATGCGCGGCTGGGAGACGCGCCGCCTCTGGGAGCAGGTGAACACCCCGACAAATCTCAGGCTTGAAGCAATAACAGAGCTGCTGCGCCGCAGTTCCGCTACCGTGGAAGAAATGGCGCGCCGCACCCACATACGCCGTTACTTCATAGAACAGCTCAACGCGATTCAGCTTGCGGAAAAGTATCTGGAAGAGGATGGAGCGGTGAACGGAAATATCGTCAGCGCCGCGCTGAAGGGCTTCACCGTCAGCCAGATGGCGCGCGCGGCGGGGCTTCCAAAGGAAGAGATAGAGAGGATACTGAAAGAGGAAGGCTGCGCCGCAGGATACCGCGAGGTGGACGGCTGCGCCGGCGAGTTCCCCTCAGGCTCCGGCTATTACTACGGCGCGGCGGGAAGCGTGGACGACCCCTACGAAAAGCACAGCGGCGGCATCGCGGTGCTCGGCTCCGGCCCTATACGCATAGCGCAGGGTGTGGAGTTTGACTACTGCTGCGTAAAGGCTGTAGAGGCGCTGCGCCGCCGCGGCATACGCGCGATAATGATGAACGTCAATCCTGAAACGGTGAGCACCGACCACGATATTTCAGACGCGCTGTACCTTGAACCGCTGACTGTGGACGACACGCTCCCGGTGCTTCGCCGCGAAGATGCGGCGGGGGTATTCGCCTGCTTCGGCGGGCAGACTTCGCTGCGCCTCGGCCTTGACCTCGCGCGCGAGGGGATAAAACTCTTCGGCCCTGACGCCGCCGTTATAGACGCGGCGGAGGACAGGGGAAAGTTTTCCCGTCTTCTCTCAAGAATAGGAGTGCCGGAGCCGGAGGGGGTGGACGTCGCCTCCGTCGAAGAGGCTCTGGACGTCGCAAAGCGGCTTGGCTATCCGCTCATGGTGCGCCCAAGCTTCGTCATAGGAGGCGTCGCGATGAAAGCGGTCTACGGCGAAAGGGCGCTCACGGCGGTGCTTAAAGAGGCATTCGAGGCCGTGCCGGGTCAGAAGGTCATGGTCGATCAGTTCCTGGCCGGACGCGAATTTGAATGCGACGCGATATGCGACGGCGAAGATGTGCTGATTCCCGGCATATTTGAGCATATAGACCCATCGGGCATACACTCCGGCGACTCGATAGCGGTATTCCCCAGCTATTCCCTTACAAAGGAGCAGCAGAACGAAGTGCTGAATTTCGTAAGGGTCATATCAAAGGAGCTGGATATACACGGACTTCTCAATATACAGTTCGTGCTGCGCGGCGGCGTCTTCTGGATAATAGAGGCCAACCCGCGCGCCAGCCGCACCGTTCCCATAGTGAGCAAGATATCAAGACTGCCGGTTATAGACATAGCGGTGGGGCTGGCGCTGGGCGAACGCCTGCGCGACATGCCCTACGGCACGGGGCTTTATCCGGAGACTGGCCAATGGAGCGTCAAGGTTCCGGTATTCTCAAATGACAAGCTCCCCGGCCTCGACCCTAAGCTGGGGCCGAGAATGATGTCCACCGGAGAGAGCCTAGGAGTTGCGGACAACCTTTCGGAGGCGATACTCGACGCGCTCAAAGGTTCAGGCTGGGAGCCGCCGTCGGCGGGGCGTATTCTCATGAGCATAGCCGACAGCGAAAAGGCGGACGCCATGCCTGTGGCCTCGCAGTTTTCCATGCTCGGCTGGTCTGTGGACGCCACGGAGGGGACAGCGGCATATCTTAAAAAGTGGGGGATCGCCGCGAGCGCGGTGGATCGCGAAGAGCTTGTCCAGCGGCTGCGCGCCGGGGAATGGGATCTGGTTCTCAACATTCCGGGAGGCAGCGAAGGACATATGGCCGACGGCGCGGCAATAAGAAAACATGCCTGCGCCGCGAATACCCCCTGCCTACACTCAATAGCGGCCGCCTGGGCGGTCGCGGCGGGGCTCACCGGAAACCGCTGAAAAAAATAAAGCTCTGGCAGCGCGCGAAAGCGCCGGTATCCGCCGCAAGATGGCGAAACCGGCGCTTTCTTGCATAAAATTCTTTTCCAACTATTCCATTTTTTTTAGTTATGGCTTAATATAATAACAGAGAAGTCTCAAAAAGCTTTTTTTTACAGAGAGGGATAGGGGGATTTGTGGTGCTCAGCAACAAATTGCTTGATGATATTGGGAGACAGATACTCAGGATCTTGCAGGAAGAGGGAAGGATATCTTTCAACGAGCTCGGCAGGAGGGTGGGGCTCTCCTCGCCGGCTGTAGCGGAGCGTGTCCGCCGTATGGAAGAGGCGGGGATAATACTCGGCTATCGCGCCGTCATAGACCAGTCGCGCATCGGATATCCGATAATGGCTTACATACGCCTCTCGATAGCGGTATCATTCCTAGCGCAGGCGGACGAGCTGGCCAAAGAGATACCGGAGGTGCTGGAATGCCATCACCTGACCGGAAGCGACGGCGTGATATTAAAGGTGGCAGTCTCGTCGGTAGGCCATCTTGAAGAGGTTATCAGCAAAATGGGAAGCTGCGGCATGACGACAACGGCGATCGTGCTGTCGTCGCCTGTGACGGAGCGCTCGATAGATCCAATCAGACAGACTGCGAATCCACAGCTTCAGTGAATATCGCTGGCTGAGGAAAAACATGGAATAGATGCCGACGGCTCAATAAAACGGTCGGAATCGTTTCCAGAAGACGGCGCGGCTTCGGCTGCGCCGATTGTCTTTATATACAGGTCGTGCCTTCCTCTCCCGCGTCAGGCTCTCTGACCTCTTCCCCTGAACGGATTGCGGGGGCGATTACAGACATAAAATATCCGGCAAGCTCTTCAGGCGTCTCCTTCAAATTATTTTTTATCCACCATTGAATCATGCCGACAAAGCCGCACGAGACATGATTGATCAGAAAGTCCAAGGGGATTTCCGCGTTTTTACAGCTTGCAGCGCTTAAAAGATATGCCGCCGTCAATTCGCGAAGATATTGCCGGAAAAAGCAAAGAAACAATTCGCCGCTCTCACAGCTTAAAATGCCTATGATGTTTTTATCGCTGTCCCTTAAGTGGTAGAGGATGTGCGTGATAATAGCGCGCGGCTCGCCTCCCGCGAGCGAAAAATCGTGGCTGCTCTCAGCAGTGGGCGCAGCTGAAAAAACATGCTCAAATAAATCCGCACACATTTCTTTCAGCAGAAAATCCTTCGTTTCAAAGTGCGCATAAAAGGTCGCGCGGCCGACATTTGCAGCGTCGATGATCTCCTGCACGGTAATTTTTGAATAACTCTTTGACGACAACAGCTTTCCAAAGGCTTCGAAAATCGCGGCTCTTGTCTTCTTTTGTCTCCTGTCCATCTTAAACACTCCTTTCGTACAAATCAAAAGAATTGTTCCGTAGCGGACGCTTTAAGAAAATTATCTGTTGAAAGCGATGATTCCGCACTATAGAATAAAAAGCGAACAATATGTTCAATATTATATTTACTGTAGCACCGTTCGCGCCTTAGCGCAAGCGGGAGTACAGAGAGACTATAGGAGGAATAGTTATGTTGAAAAAAGTGAGCGACATGCTTGCGGGAGTCCCCATGACGGTTGTCAGCGGTCTTTTTTTGGTCATCAGCCTTGCCCTTTCACTGAAAGGAATAAAAACGGCGATTGACCCTGCGTGGCTTTCCGTCCTGATAAGCGGAATGCCGCTTTTATATCTCGCCGTATGGAGGGTTATTTATAATCCCGGTATCAGCAGGATTTCTTCCGCGCTTCTGATTTCTATAGCCATGGCCGCCGCAGTCGCTATCGGGGATATTTTCGCGGCCGGCGAGGTTGCGTTTATTATGGCTATAGGCGCGATATTGGAGGAAAAGACTGTGCGGCGGGCGCGAAAGGGGTTGAAAAAGCTGATTTCGCTCGCCCCGCAGCAGGGGCGCAGGATAATTGACGGAAAGGAAGAAATGATTGCCTCCGAAGAGATAAAGGCGAACGATATTTTGCGCGTTCTTCCGGGAGAGGCGATACCTGTTGACGGAGAGATTATCGGCGGCAATACGTCGGTAGATCAGGCGGTAATCACCGGAGAGTCCCTGCCGGTTGATAAGGGGGCTGGCGACCGTGTTTTTTGCGGAACAATCAATCGCTTCGGGGCAATCGACGTCAGGGCGACCGGCGTAGGCGAGGACAGCTCACTGCAAAAGCTTATCAGAATGGTGCGGGAGGCCGAAAACAAAAAAGCCCCTATGCAGCGCATCGCGGACAGGTGGGCAAGCTGGCTAGTTCCTGTGGCGCTGCTTATAGCAGCTGCCGCTTACGTCTTTACAAAAGACGTCGTGCGCGCAGTAACCGTCCTTGTCGTATTCTGCCCGTGCGCGCTCGTTCTGGCGACGCCCACCGCGATTATGGCGGCAATTGGGCAGGCGGTGAAGCAGGGCGTTATCATAAAGTCCGGCGAAGCGTTGGAAAACATGGGCAGAGTCGATACTATCGCCTTTGACAAGACAGGGACGCTTACTTTTGGTAAGCTGGAAGTGAGCGACATCATTTCATTCGCCGCTGAGGGGAGCGAAAGAGAGCTCGTCGCCCTCGCCGCCGCAGCCGAAGCTTTCAGCGAACACCCTTTGGGCAAAGCGGTAACGGCTTATGCGAAAGATAAAAAGCTCCCTGTCGTACAGGCAGAGAATTTTCGTATGGAAGCGGGGAAAGGCATTTATGCAGAGGCTGCTGGCAAAAAGCTGTTTTGCGGCAGCGAGAAATATTTGGCGCAAAATGGAATCGCTATCTCCGACCGTGTAAGGGAAAGGCTTGATATGCTAAGGAATCAGGGAAAAGCTTCAATTCTGGTCGCGGCGGACGGGCAGTGCTCCGGCGTGATCGCCCTCTCTGACGTGCTGCGCCCTGACGCTAAAGAAATGGCGGCGAGGCTGTCTCAGATGGGAACGGATACGGTGCTGCTCACGGGGGACAACCGCAAAGCCGCGGACTATTTCGCAAAGCAGGCCGGCATTACGTCAATCCGCGCGGAATTGCTGCCGGAAGACAAGGTAAATAATATTTTGCAGCTTGAGCGAGAGGGGAAGACTGTCTGTATGATTGGCGACGGCGTAAACGACGCCCCTGCGCTTAAAACGGCAAAGGTCGGCGTTGCAATGGGAAGTATGGGAAGCGATATTGCCGTGGAGGCCGCAGACATCGCCCTGATGAGCGACGATATAGCTAAAATCCCTTATCTGAAAAGACTATCCGACGCGACGATCAGAACGATTAAATGCAGTATCGCTCTGTCGCTCTGTATCAATTTCGCCGCAATCGCTCTTTCTCTGCGCGGAGTGTTGACGCCGACGACCGGCGCGCTGGTGCATAACGCGGGGTCGGTGTTTGTAGTGCTGATCGCCGCTCTGCTTTATGACAGAAAATTTGTCTGATAACGCTCTCTGCCCCCGTTGTCAGATATTTTCTTACATTTATGCCTCTGTTATGGTAAAATAGACAAGCTGAATCAGCGGCGGCGACTTTCGCCGCCTTATTGCCGTGTCGTTATTTTTACGATACGCGCCCCGGAGGTATTTATATGGATCATAATTCAAAGCAGAGCAACCTTTTCGAAATTAACAAGGTTATCCCGCTGCCGCTGGAAGAGGAAATAAAGCAGAGCTATCTCAATTACGCTATGAGCGTTATTGTCGGACGCGCCCTTCCCGACGCGCGCGATGGACTGAAGCCGGTGCAGCGGCGTATTCTTTTCGCGATGATGGAGCTGGGGTTGCGCCGCAATCAGGCTTTCAAGAAGTCGGCGCGTATCGTCGGCGAGACTATGGGTAAGTACCACCCGCACGGCGACGCCGCGATTTACGACACGATGGCGCGTCTCTCGCAGGATTTCAGTATGCGCTATCAGCTTGTGGAAGGTCAGGGAAATTTCGGCTCGATAGACGGCGACCCGCCGGCGGCTATGCGTTATACGGAGGCGCGCCTTCATTCTCTCGGCGAGGAGATGCTGACCGATATAAACGAAGAGACTGTTGACTGGGGGCCGAACTTCGACGAGTCCTTGCAGGAGCCGCTTGTGCTGCCTTCCCGTATTCCGAATCTGCTGGTCAACGGCAGCACCGGAATCGCGGTCGGTATGGCGACCAATATGCCGCCGCACAATCTCGGCGAGGCGATAGACGTATGCTGCGCCATTCTCGATAATCCCGATGTGGAGCTGGGCGAGCTTTTGACTCTGATGCCCGGGCCGGATTTCCCGACCGGCGGCATTATTCTTGGGCGCGACGGTATCATAGACGCTTACCGCACAGGGCGCGGCAAGCTGGTGGTGCGCGGCCGCGTCGATATCGAGGACGGCAAGAAGAACAGGCGCTCCATTATCATCACGGAAATTCCATATATGGTCAATAAGACCAATTTTATAGAGACTATCGCGAAGGGTGTGCAGACGGGAATCATCGACGGCATTTCAGACCTGCGCGACGAGTCGGACAGGACGGGTATGAGGATAGTCGTGGAGCTTCAGCGCGACGCCGACCCGAATCTGGTGCTGCGCCAGCTTTACACGCGGACGCAGCTGCAAAGCACCTTCGGCGTTATCAATCTCGCCATTGTGGACGGAGAGACGAAGGAGCTGCCGCTGAAGGATATGGTGCTCATATTCCTGAATCACCGCCGCGAGGTGGTGCGGAGGAGGACGGAGTACCGCCTGCGCAAGGCGGAGGATCGCCGCCATATCGTGGAGGGGCTGCTGAGGGCCCTTGACGTTATTGACAGGGTCATACAGATTATCAGAGGCTCCGACAACGCGGCGACGGCGAGGAACAATCTTGTCGCGGAGCTGGAATTTTCGGAGATTCAGGCTCAGGCTATCCTTGATATGCGTTTGCAGCGGCTTACCGGACTTGAGCGCGAAAAGCTCGATTCGGAGCTGGCGCAGCTTCTGATGGATATCGAACGCTATCACAGCATACTTTCCAGCCCGCTTATCCTCGACTCCGTTGTGAAGTCGGAGCTGATGGAGATTCGCGCCTCTTACGGAGACAAGCGGCGCACCGATATTGAAAACGGCGTCTGTGAGGTTGCTGAGGAGGATCTTATCCCGGAGGAGGAGATCGTCGTCGCCCTTTCGCGCGACGGCTATATCCGCCGTATGCCGCTGCACGATTACCGCGCGCAGCAGCGGGGAGGGAAGGGCGTTAAAGGTGTCGCTACGAAGTCGGAGGATGAAATTTCCATTCTGGCGACGACGACGACGCACAGAACGCTCTATCTTTTCACGAATAAGGGGCGCGTCTTCGGAGTGCGCGGCTTCTCGCTGCCGGAGCCCAAGACCGGAAAGGGCAAGCTTATTGGCTCTATTATAACTATGGAGAAGGATGAGAAGGTCGTCGCGATTAAGGACAGTATGCTCGAAGGTGCGAAGTTCGTCTTTTTCGTCACAAAGCAGGGGACGGCGAAGAGACTGCCGGTCGGCGAGCTTGAAGGGCTGACGCGCGCGGGACGGCGCGTGCTGGGGATTTCCGACGGCGACGATATCGCGCGCGTGCGCACGACATGCGGCGACGACGAGCTGCTGCTTACGACGGCGCAGGGGCAGACTCTTCGGGTCTGCGAAGAGGAGTTCCGTCCGCTGGGGCGTCAGGCTCAGGGAGTGCGCGGGATACGTCTGGATGATGGCGACAGCGTGGTCGGCTGCGACGTAGTGGCCGACGGGCGGCAGGTGCTCTTTATCAGCGAACGCGGCATCGGCAAGCGCACCGATTACAGTGAATTTACAACGCATCACCGCGCGGGTTACGGGGTGCGCGCGATGAAGCTTTCGCAGAAGACGGGAGATCTTGTCGGAGCGTGGGGCGTTCATGAAGATGAAGATATTATAGTCATCAGCGGAAAGGGGCGCATGGTGCGTATCGGAGCGAAGGAGATCTCGACGCTCAGCCGCACCGCGACCGGCTACACTATCGTAAGCCTTGACGAGGGCGATACTGTAGCGGATATCAGCATCGTCCGCCGTGACGAAGAGAACGAGGATTAACAGTTGAGGCTCGCGCGGGAATCTTATCCGTCTATCGGCGCGCTTGTTTTCATGATGGCGGGAGGCTGGCTCATCTCTCCGTGGCTGACGCTGTCGCTCGCCTTTCCGCTCTCTTTCGTCCTCTGGTTTTTCCGCGACCCGGAGAGGATGCCTGAGCGCGAACTTTCGCCGGGCGATTTTCTCAGCCCCGCCGACGGCAGGGTAGTGGAGATTGAGGAGGCGGAGCACGAGTTTGTAGGGCGCGCCGTAAAGATAGGTATTTTTATGAGCGGCTTCGACGTGCATGTGAACCGCTTTCCCGTTCGGGGCAGGGTGGAATATATAAAATATGTCCCCGGTAAAAAATGGTTCGCGATAGCGCCGAAGGCATCCGAAATAAACGAGCGTTTGTACGTAGGGGCTGAATCTGAGTATGGGCGCTTCCTGCTGGTGCAGATAGCCGGTATCATGGCGCGCAGGATAGCCTGCCGCGTGCGCGTCGGAGAGGTAGTGCGCGAAGGGCAAAGATATGGTATGATTAAGCTCGGTTCAAAGGTGGATATATATCTGCCTCGGGGAATCCGGCCTAATGTCGCAATAGGCGACCGCGTCGCGGCCGGTTTCAGTATAATAGGAGTGAAAGATGATGAACAAAGATAAGCGTGTGAAGAATATACCGATAAAGATGATAATACCGAATATGATAACGAGCGGCAGCGTGTTCTGCGGAGTTTCTTCGCTGATTCTGACCGCTCACGGACGGCTGGTTCCAGCCGCGCTGCTTATATGCTTCGCGGTCTTCTTTGACGTGATGGACGGCCGCGTGGCGCGCAGCCTCGGCGGCGGCAGCTCCTTTGGCGAGGAGCTTGACAGTCTGGCCGACGCGATAAGCTTCGGCGTTGCTCCTGCTTTCTTGATTTACAACGCCTACATCGGCCCGGAGAGCGCCGTAGCGGGTCCGCTTTCGGCCTCCTTCTTCGCCCTCTGCGGCGTGCTGCGTCTGGCGCGCTTCAACGTTACGCATGTTCCAGCCGGGCCATTTCAGGGGCTTCCCATCCCCGCAGGCGGCCTTACGCTCGCCTCGATAGTGATAGCCCGTATTCCGATAACGCCGATGGTGGCTATGACTGTGATGTGCTTTGTCGGCGCGCTGATGGTAAGCTCTGTGCCTTACTGCAACGCGAAGAAGCTGAAAAAGAATAATGTCAATATGGTCAGGTTTTACGGTCTGATGACATTTTTTATTCTTTGCTTCATCGTTTTGAGAGAAAGGGCTTTTCTGGCAATGGCTGTAATGTATATAATAAGCGGGCTGGTGAAGTTTGACGGAGCGGCGTGGATAATGCTCGAACACGAGGGGGAACGCTCCGCTCGGGAAAAGGACTGACCCGAGGACTGAAAAGAGATAATTCCCCGGTTCCGCAGACGCGGAGCCGGGCTTTTTTATAAGGGGGATATGTTATGAAAAAAATTATGACCGGCAACGAAGCCGTTGCCCGCGGCGCGTGGGAGGGAGGGCTTCATTTCGCGGCGGCCTATCCTGGGACGCCGTCAACCGAAATTCTGGAAAATCTCGCCCTTTACGGCGATATCTATTCAGAATGGTCAACTAACGAGAAGGTCGCGCTGGAAGCGGCGGCCGGAGCCTCAATCGCCGGGGCGAGGTCTCTTGCCGCGATGAAGCATGTCGGCCTCAATGTAGCGGCAGACCCGCTCTTCACTCTGGCCTATACCGGGGTGAACGGGGCGCTTGTAGTGGTCTCCGCCGACGACCCCGGCCTTTTCAGCTCGCAGAACGAGCAGGATAACCGTTTTTATGCCTCTCACGCGAAAATCGCGATGTTGGAGCCGTCGAACAGTCAGGAATGTCTTGATTTCATAAAAGAGGCCTTTGAAATATCGGAGAAATTTGACACTCCTGTGCTTTTCAGGCTGACGACCCGCATCTGCCACAGCAAGACGCTCGTCGAGACGGGGGAGCGCGCGGAGATTCCGGTGCGCCCCTATAAGAAAGATATGGGCAAGTATGTTATGGCCCCCGCCAACGCGAAGAAGCGCAAATATCTGATGGAAGAGCGCATCGCCGCGCTGAAAAATTTCAGCGAGAATACGCCGCTGAACCGCGTGGAGCGCGGCGGCAATGTAGGAGTCATCACGAGCGGAGTCGCCTATAATCACGCGAGGGAGGTATTCGGGGATACGGCCTCATATCTCAAGCTGGGCTTCACATGGCCGCTGCCGGAGAAAAAGATTCGCGATTTCGCCGCCTCCGTCGGTAATCTCTACGTCATTGAGGAAAACGAGCCCTATATAGAGGACTTCGTCAAATCGCTGGGGATAGCCTGCGTCGGACGCGAGAAACTTCCCTGGGTGGACGAGCTGACCCCAGAGGTCATTCGCCGCGCCTTTTTCCCTGACAGCGCCGAAAGCGGCGGCTACGCGATAGAGGCCGAGATACCGCCGCGCCCTCCGGTGCTCTGCGCAGGCTGTACGCACCGCGGCTTTTTCTACGAGGTGGGCAAATATAAAGATATCGTGGTGACTGGAGATATAGGCTGTTATACGCTGGGGATCGTTCCCCCGCTCTCCGTTACGGACTCCGTAATATGCATGGGGGCGAGCATTTCAGCCGGAGTGGGCTTCCGCAAGGCCGTCGGGCGCGCCGGAAGAAAGGAAAAGGTATTTGCCGTCATCGGTGATTCCACATTCTTCCATTCCGGAATAACCGGACTCATCGACGCGGTAGTAAATAAGGCCCCCATAGTCATAAATATTCTCGACAACCGCATCACGGCCATGACGGGTCATCAGGAGAATCCCGGAACCGGGCGCACTCTGATGGGCGAGCCGACGCATCAGGTTGACCTGCGCGCTCTCTGCGCCGCCTGCGGCGTGAAGGAAGAAAATATTCGGCTGATAGATCCATACGACCTCACGGCGACGCGGGAGGCAGTGCGCGCCGGCTATGAAGCGGCAGAGCCTTTCGTGATAATCACGACCTCTCCCTGCGCCCTTATCAAGGAGGTCGTAAAAAAACGCGCCGCTATGAAGTGCCGCGTTGACGAGGAAAAATGCGTAAAATGCAGGCTTTGTCTCAAGGCCGGCTGCCCCGCCCTCAACTTCCGGGGCGGGAGGATATATATAGACCGCGACTCCTGCAACGGCTGCACGGTCTGTATGCAGATATGCCCGAAAAAGGCCATCTCGAAGGAGGGTGAATAGCATGGATAAGGATACCAGAAGCATTCTTCTTGTAGGAGTCGGCGGGCAGGGGACCATACTCGCCTCGAAAATTCTCTCCGAAGGGCTGGCGCGTAAGGGTTACGATGTGAAAATGTCGGAGATACACGGCATGAGCCAGCGCGGCGGAAGCGTCACCACGCATGTGCGCTATGGCTCAAGCGTCGCCTCTCCCGTAGTGCCGGAGGGGGAAGCAGACGTGTTGGTCGCCTTTGAAAAGGTAGAGGCGGCCCGCTGGCTGCGCTATCTGAAAAAGGGCGGAACGCTGGTCGTCAACGACTTCGAGATCTATTCGCTGCCGGTTCTCACCGGAGCCGCGACATATCCCGACGGCGTGACGGAAAAGCTGAAAGCCGCCGTTGCAAATACGAAAGCCTTCAACGCCGGAGAGATAGCTGAGTCTCTGGGAAATATCAAGGCGCAGAATATCGTGCTGCTGGGGGCGCTCGTCAAGGCTATGGGGCTTGAAGAACTGGATTGGGACTCCGTTTTGAAAGAGCTGATCCCGCCAAAGCTGCTGGAGCTGAATCTGGCCGCCTTCAAAGCCGGACTTGCTCAGTGAGGGAAAAAATAAAAAGAACGGCGGGCGCGGAATATCCGCGCCCCTTTTCGTCTCTCAGCCGCGTCCCTCGATCGTGCCCACGAAACGCATGATATTGTCCATCGTCAGATAAATGTCTTCTCTCGCGCGTAGCTTTGCCTGACTGTAGGGAACTGCGACGCGGTTGATACTGAATATGGCGCTGACCCCCTCGTCATAGGCGCGCTCGATATCGTCGCCTATATCTCCGACCACGGCGACGACAGGCACGGCAAACTTTGCGGCGCGGCGCGCCACTCCGATCACGACCTTGCCGCCGAGGCTCTGCCGGTCTATGCGCCCCTCGCCGGTGAATATCATATCCGAGCCGCGCGCCAGCTCGTCGAAGCCCACTGTATCGAGGACGGTATCTATTCCCATTTTCAGCTCCGAGCCGAAGAAAGCCCTCATTCCGAAGCCCATGCCCCCTGCCGCGCCGGCCCCCGGCATATCCGCGCAGTCGGCGGAAAGGTCGCGCGCCGCGACCTCCGCGAGACGGCGCAGCCTCGCGTCAAGCAGCGGCAGCGCCTCAGCGGCCGCCCCCTTCTGAGGGGCGAATACGTATGCCGCGCCATTCTCACCCGTGAGCGGGTTGTTAATGTCGCACATGGTCGTTATCCTTATATCCCTCAGCTCCGGAGCTATCCCTGAAAGGTCGATGCCGGCGAGCTTTGAAAGCGTGCCGCCGACAGGCACGAAGCTCTCTCCCGCCTCGTCGGTGAATACCGCTCCGAGAGCCGCGGCACAGCCGCAGCCGCCGTCATTCGTGGCGCTTCCGCCAAGCCCCATGATAATATGACGGCAGCCCGCGCGCGCTGCGTCCAGCATCAGCTCGCCGACGCCGAATGTCGTTGTCAGCGCGGCGTCGCAGCTGTCGCCTGCGAGCGGAAGCCCCGCGCAGGCGGCCATCTCGTGCGCCCGGCATGGTCAACAACTAGGTGGTGAAAGTCCACTACGCGCTCG
>JAUNJZ010000022.1 GCA_030533085.1 Synergistaceae bacterium | reverse complement strand
GGGCTATCTGTACTTTTTTATACGTTGGGGGCTTGACATAAGATAGTCAGTCTCAAAGAGGGAGGCTTTAAAAGCACGCAAAAAAGTAAAAGTAGTCGCCCCCGCGGCCGATAAGCAAACAGTTGCCTTTTTTCATGCGTTGTTATATATTTTCAGTACGGAAATACAATGCGCTAAAATAACAGCCGCTACTCGGGAAGCGGGATATAAGAGACCGAGCAAAAATAACAGCCGCTCCTCGGGAGGCGGGATACAAGAGACCGAGCCAAAGCAGCAGACAGGCAGCCCGCGTTATGCGGGCTTTCTGTTATCATGAGGACTGCTTTAAAAGCGCGCGGAAAAGTAAATGCCGCCGCCCCGTCCTCGGCTTTCGATTCCGCCTTGACAAGAATATCGGAGCTTATTACCATAGTAGCCGCTGATTATGTGCGCTGTCAGCGTCGCGGGGCTTTGCGCCTGATCGGCCTCCCGAAGCGATAGATTTTGGAGTTGAATATGATGAATCTTCTTGAGATGAAATGCGGGTATCACGCGGTCATAGACAAGCTTCCCGACGGAGAGGCCGGGCAGCGGCTCGAGGCGCTGGGGCTGAGAAGCGGCAAGAAAATAGAAAAGGTCTCTTCCATGCCCTTCGGCGGGCCGGTCACGGTCATGCTGGAGGGGCGTCATTTCGCCGTCTCGCACAGCATAGCGGGACAGATAGAAATAAACGGCGAGCGCAAGTCCGCCGAAAAGGAATAAGCGCCGCCCCATGAGCTGTAAGGACTGCGGCTTATGCCCCGGCGGCAAAGAGCCGCCAAGAAATCCAAAGCGTATGCGCATACTGCTGATGGGCAATCCAAACGTCGGCAAGAGCGTATTCTTTTCGCGCCTCACGGGAGTTCACGCGATATCCTCAAATTACCCCGGCACGACCGTCGGCTTCACGCAGGGCTTGCTGAAGCATAAGGATATATGCGCCGACCTGATAGACGTTCCCGGAGCCTACACGCTGGAGCCGACGAACGAAGCTGAGGAGATAGCGCGCCGCATACTCGCGGAGGGGGCGGACAAGGTCATACTCGTACTCGACGCGACGGCGCTCGAACGCAATCTCGTTATGGCCTTGCAGGTGCTGGAAAAGCAGATCCCCGTGATAATCGCCCTCAACATGACGGACGAGGCGCGCCATAAGGGCATACTGCTCGACGTGGATAAGCTCCAAAGGGCGCTGGGCGTTCCGATATACCAGACAGTGGCGACCACAGGGCGCGGCATGAGCGACCTTGCGGACAACCTCGACAAGGCGGAGGTCAGCCCGCTGGAGGCAATGTCGAAAGAGGAGCGCTGGCAGAGGATAGGCGAGATAATAGCGGAGGTACAGACGGTGACGCACCGTCATCATACGCTGCTGGACCGCGTGGAGGACGTCTCCGCGCACTCCATGACGGGCGGCCTCATGGGGCTGGCCGTGTTGGCCCTCAGCTTCACACTCATAAGATTCGTCGGCGAGGGGCTTATCACATATATATTCGACCCGATATTTGAAAACTGGTGGCTGCCGCTGCTGGAACAGCTCAACGCGGCGCTGGGCGACGGGCATCTGCGCTCGCTGCTGATAGGCAAGCTCATCGACGGAAGTATAGACCTCGAACAGAGCATGGGGGTGCTCTCCACCGGCTTCTACGTTGAATTCGGAATGGTGCTCCCGTATATCATCGCATTTTACGCGATACTTTCATTTCTTGAGGACTTCGGCTACCTGCCGCGCCTCGCGGTGGTATTCGACGCGCTGCTTCACCGCTTCGGCATACACGGCTACGCGATAATCCCGACGCTGCTCGGCTTCGGCTGCAACGTGCCGGGGATACTGGCGACCCGCGTCCTTGAATCGGAGCGCGAGCGCTTCATCGCCGCGACGCTGATATCCGTCGGCGTGCCCTGCGTTTCGATACAGGCCATGCTTTCATCCACGCTTGGGGTATTCGGTATGCGCTACGTCGCCGCCGTCTATATAATCCTCTTCGTCGTCTGGCTGATACTTGGGCGGCTGATGCACATCACACTCTCCGGCTTCAGTCCGGAGCTGATAGTCGAGATACCGCCATACCGCCTCCCCTCCTTCAAGGCGTGGATGAGCAAGCTGTGGTTCCGCATCAAAGACTTTTTTCTTGAGGCGACGCCGCTCGTACTCGGAGGAATACTGCTGGTCAATATACTGGACATGGCAGGCGTGCTGCAATGGGTAGGCGGCGCGCTGGCTCCCTTCTTTCAGAAAGTTCTCGGCCTGCCGGCGCAGACCGCCGTCCCCATCGTCATGGGGCTTTTCCGCAAGGACATAGCTATGGGGCTGCTGATACCGCTGGAGCTGACGGCGCATCAGACGCTCGTCGCGGTCATCGTCCTCGCCATGACCTTCCCCTGCATCGCGACCTTCGTCGTGCTGTGGAAAGAGCTGGGGGTGAGGCGTATGCTCGAAAGCAGCGCCATCATGCTCGGCGCGGCGATAATCACCGGCGCGGCGCTCAATCTGCTGCTGAATCTGCTCTAGCCGTATGAAGATGAGAATATTTTCCGCCGCCCTGCTTCTGGCTCTCCTTCTGACGGCGGCCTCCGCCTCCGCCGATATCACAGTCGAAGCGCCATCCGACGCTGAGATAGGGCAGCCCTTTACCGTTTCCGTCATAGTATCGGGGGAAAGTCTCTCCGACGTAAAGATAGCCTGGCAGGGAAAAGAGGCCGGCCTCGCGCCGCGCGAAGACGGAAATTACTCCGCGCTGCTGGGGACGGATCTGAAAAACGCGAAGGCTGGAAAGAGCGAGCTGAAAATAAGCTTCCGCTCCAACGGCGGCGCGGAGGAAAGCATCAGCCACATGATAAACCTCGCCTCGCACAAATATCCCGTTGAAAAGCTCACAGTTCCACCCTCCAAGGTCACGCCGCCTAAGGAGCAGGCGGAGCGCATCGCGCGAGAGGCGAATCTGGGGCGGAGCGCGATACAGAGCGACAGCGCCGGAAGCGCCCCGAAATTGCCGCTGGCGCGCCCCGTCCCCGGCTCCTACAGCTCCGTCTACGGCAAGAGCCGCTACTTCAACGGAGAATTTCGCGGACGGCATGGCGGCGTGGACATGCGCGCCGCCGTTGGGACGCCGGTCAAAGCCGCGGCGGAGGGGGTAGTCGTCCTCGCCGGAGAGAACTTCTGGTTCGCCGGAAACTGCATTTACATCGACCACGGCGCGGGCTTCGTCACCTTCTACGGCCACCTCTCGAAGATAAATGTAAAAAAGGGAGAGCGCGTGAAGGCGGGAGATATTATCGCCCTATCAGGAAAGACTGGGCGCGTGACCGGCCCGCATCTCCATTTCAGCACCGTATGGCGCGGAGAATATTTCGACCCCGCGCCGCTGCTCGCGGACTAGCCGCGCGGCGCCGAAGCCGTAAAAAAATAATGGCCCCGCGCCTGAGCGTGAGGCCGTTTCTTTTTATTTTCGTTATTCCGGCTCGCCGCCGCTTGAATCCACCTCTCGGCTGAGGGAAATTTCGCAGACGTCGCCGTCGTCATTCTTGAAGAAGAAGAGATCCGTCCGCATAAGGCGGTAAATGCCGTCGTCGCCCATCTGCCGCCCCTGATGCGTAACGCCGCGCTCACCGCGCTCAAAGGCCGCCAGCAGATTCTCCCGTTTCAGCATTGTCGCGAATGACTCTCTGTCCTCGGGGTGGAATGTAGCCGTCGCAATGTTTATCAGCTCGCTGTAGACGCCGTATTCCGGCGCCGCCTTCGTCGTATAGCTCTGATACTCCAGCATGTGGAAGCTGTTGCGCGTCAGATTCGCGGAGACGACCAGCGGGAATATTACGGATACCACCTCAAGCAGACGGCTGACGTCCGATCCCTCTATCCAGCCTACGGCGTTCAGCGTCGGCAGATTTTCGGCAGTCGCGGAGTAGTCCTCTTTCTCCATATCCGGCAGATAGAAGGCGAAGCTCCCCTTGCCGTTGCGCTTGACGAAATAGAGAGCCTTGTCCGCGCGGTGATAGAGGGAATTGAAATCTTCCGTATCCGACTCCCTGAAAGCCACTCCGACGCTGCATCCTAGCCTGAGGCCGCCGTTCAGCGTCACGGAGGATATCTTGCGCAGTAGAGAGCGCAGCACATTATGCAAAGAAGTGCCCGCGCTCACATCCGCCATCATCACGGTGAACTCGTCTCCGCCGATGCGCGCCAACACGTCCCCCTCGCGGAAATGGCCGCGCATCGTCTCGGCTATGCAGCGCAGCGCCCTGTCTCCCTCCGCGTGGCCGGCGCTGTCGTTGACCGTTTTCAGATTGTCCATGTCTATCATCAGCAGCGCGCACTTTCTTCCCTCTTTGAGCAGCGCGTTGACCCGCTGCTCCAGCGCGTTGCGATTGTAGAGGCCGGTCAGCGGATCCATCTCCGCCAGACGCCGGTAGGTGAGGTCGCGGTTTCTCTCGTCGGTAACGTCGCTGAAGGTGATGAAGGCCTTTACATGGTCGTTATATGGGTCGGAGACAAACTGCACCGTCGTATTTATCCAATGCTCGCCGCCGTCGGAGAATACGACGGCATGATTGTAGGAGAGGCTGGCCTTTCCCTCCTCCGCGGCCTTCCGCAGACTGGCGAGGCGCATATCCTCGCGGGCCGCCTCCCGCGCATCCTCATGGAAGTACCTCTTGATCATATACTCCGCCGCGTCGTCGTAGCTCATGCCGGTCAGGTCTATAAGCTGAGGCGCGGCGGCGCTCTGCCGCTCAACAATGCCTGACGTCAGATCCATCTCAAAGTGCGCCACGCCGTTATTCGATTCGTCGTGCGCGCTGACCAGATATCTGGCGTAGGTAAGCTCCTTTTCATATATGTCGTTGACATTCATCATGGAGAGGGCGACGACGAAGGGGCGTCCGTCGCTGTCCGGCTGACTGCGGAATCTCAGCTCGAACCAGAGCGGCTCGCTGCCATTCTCCAGCCTCAGCCGCAGCCGCGCGCTGCCGGACGGCTTTCCGCTCTGCATCGCGTCGAAGAGGCGGCGCGTCTCCGCCTCGCTCTCCGGCATCACCAGCCCTTTGGCGATGGCGGTCTCCGGCATATCAGGATAGACTGGCAGGAAGCCCACCTCGCGGCAGACCTCCGGATTGATAGCCGTCAGATCGCGGCTTCTGACGTCATAGCGGTAGAGTATGCGGTTATAGAGCCTCGCCGCGAGCCTGATGAAGCTGTTGCTCTCATGCAGCATTTCCTCCGTCTCGCGCCGCGAGCTGATGTCGAATACGACGCCGATATAGACCGGCTCCCCTTCGACGTCCGTCGTCAGGCGTGAGCGCGCAAGCACCCAGGCGTAAGTGCCGTCCTTACGGCGGATACGGTATTCCTGATCAAATTCCGGCTCCCTGCGGGCGGTCATCTCGGCGGCGTGCCGGTTGGACTTTATCCAGTCCTCCTCCGGCATAATACCGGCGAACAGCCCCTCCGCGAAGCCAGCTATCTCCTCCGCGCTGTAGCCGTAGCTCTCCAGCAGGCGGCCGCCGAACCATCTTACCGACAGCTCCTCCGGGCTGTAGATAAGCAGCAGCGCCTTCATGTTCCGGTCGATGGTCTGAAGGCTGAAGCGCTCGCGCTCCAGCTCGCTCCCCGTGCGCGCGAGAGAGTCGCGAAGCTGCTCCTCCATCGCCTTCTGCTCGTCTATCGGGCGGCAGAGTATGAGGCAGAATAGCTCCCCGCCTCCGCTCGGGTCGTCGATAAAGCGGACGACGTTTTCGATCCAGTGCGTCTCTCCGTCGTCGCAGATCTGGCGCGATTCGACGCGGAAGCCCTTTTTATCTTCGCTTGCGGCAAGCAGAGCGGAGTGGGCATACACCGACCGGAATTTCTCCCAGTCGTCGGGATGGAGCACCCTTTTGGCGACTGCGACCAATTCCGTATAGCTTCCGTCATGCGGCAGACGCTGGATGGGATAATCCTTTTCCAGACAGATGGTAACAAAGCTGTTCCGCGTCAAGTTGACCGCTATCGCCAGCGGCCAGGCGCTCTGCACAGCGGTGAGCAACTGGCTGCGGTAAATCTCTCCGGCGAGCCTCTCGTCATGCTGCGCTGTGGTATCCTCCAGCGCCACCACCGCGTAGACGGGGCGGCCGCCGTCGTCGAATATATTCACGAATTCCGCGCGGTACCAGAGCAGATTGCCGGCGCTGCCGGCGAATCTCGTCTCGACCGTGCCGTTCTTTTCGCCGCGCAGTATAGCCTCGTAGAAGGCAATATAATCCGTGACATTCTTGTCGCTGGGATCCATGTGCAGAAGCTCGAGAGCCGAGTCCGGATAATTCTCCATCACCTCCGGCAGCCCGCGTATCTCCGCGTAGCGGCGCGGCATCGTAAAGGTACGCGACACTGCGTCGTAGCGGCAGATTATCTTTCCCATCTGCTCCATGCCGGCGCGCAGAATATCCTCGCTTATCCGCAGCTTTTCCGCCTTTTCCTTCTGCGCGGAGATATCGACGCATGTTACCATCATCTGATCGCGCCCCTGCCAGAAGATCGGAGAAGCGCTGCAAAGCAGCCACATGCCGGTAGGCCGCTGTATTTCCAGCGGCTGCGCGCAGCCGTCCCGCATGTACAGCGTAACGGGGCAATCTTCGCATGGAGCCTCCCTGTTGAGGAAATGCTTATAGCACTTGTGCCCGACGGGAGAGGGCTGCCCCTCGTAAAAGGCGGCGAGATTCTGGTTGAGATAGCCTATCTCAAAGTTCGCCGGGTCGGTGATGTAAATATATGAGGAGTTCCTGTCGATGGCCTCGAGGAAATCGTCGGAGAAGCGGGAAAGCTGCCGCGCCCTTTCCCTTATGAGGAAAAGACCTATGATACGGCAGGCGGTGGAAAGAGTGCCGAGAAGCTCTTCCGGCCACTCGCGGCCGGCGCTGCGGCAGTCGTCGAAGCCGACGTAACCTCGTATCTCGTCGCCGTCATAGAAGGCGCAATGGAGCATGGAGCGGATATTCTGCTTTTCCAGCAGCTCTCGAAGCCCGTCCTCCAGCAGCGAGACGTCCTTTACTATAAAAAAGCCGCGCGGCTCAAGGCGGCTCACGTACTCCTCCCAGCCGCCGATAGCGCCGTAGTCATAATCCTGCAAAAACTCCATCTGCGGAGCAACGCCATCGGCGCACCACTCGTATGTGTTGGAGCCGCGCCGGTTGTCCTCCGAATTCTCAACGATATAGACGCGATCCATATCGAAATATTCTCCCAGCGTCCTGAGAATATTCATGACTGCCTCTCTGGCGTCAGTGTACCCGTATAGATACCGGAATATGCGCCCCGTAACCTCTGGGTCATATACCGTCATCTCTCCGAATCTCTCCGTCAGCGCGGCGAGCCGCGCCTCCTTTTCCTTCTGCTCCTGAATATCCGCCACCTGCCCCATAACGCGGAGCAGCTTCCCATTCTCGTCAGCCGTGGTCGTAAAATAGACGCGCAGCCAGCGGTAATCCTCACAGTCGAAGCCGGTGGCGCGGAACTCGAAGCTGCCGCCGCGCGGCGCTCCCCCCTCGCCGCGGAATACGCCGTAAACCTTCGCCCTGTCGTCGGGGTGCATATAGGAGTGCAGCTCCTTTGAACTCGAATAATTCTCAACCCGTATTTCCTCCGTCCGGCCATCAGGCGACGGGCGGTAATAGGTGTATGTGTCTTTTTGCAGATCCAGCTCGAAGAGGGAAACGCCGGACAGCGACATCAGGCTGTGGTTAAACTGATTTTCCAGCCGCAGCCGATCCTCCATTTCCTTGCGCTCCGTGATGTTTTCCAGCGAACCGTATAGTATCGTCCTCTCCGCGGTGTAGGCGACGCGCCTCATTATGCTGCGGAACCAGAAGGGCCCGCCGCCCTGTCCTGTGGTCAGGGAACGGAACTCGCATTCCTGCTCCTCCCCACAGGCCGCCGCGCGCCGCAGGCACTCCCGCAGACGCGGAGCGTCATCAGGGTGTACTGTGTCGATAAGATTGCCCGTCGCGGAGAGCAGTCTCTCCCTGTTGGCGCCGCTGCACTCTATATATTTATCGTTGACGCGCACGCCGGTCAGCCTTTCCCCGTCATATTCAAAGATACCGGCCGCGCCGACGAGCGTGTTGAAGATGGCGGAGGCGCGCGACTCCGGCTGCCAGAAGTCCTCGCTGTTGAAATAGCTCTCGACGAGATCCGTCTTCTGCCCCCTGCCCGCGCTCAGCTCCCCGGAGTCAAGCAGCCGCTCAAACTCCGCGGCCGGCATCGGCCGCGCGAAGAAGAAGCCCTGCACGTAGCGGCAGCCGACGCTCTTCAGATAATCGGCCTGCTGAACGGTCTCCACACCCTCCGCTATGACCGGCAGATTCATCCAGTGCGCCATGCGTATGACGGAGCTGAGGATAACGCCGCTGTTATCCGAAGAATCGCCCTCGATAGAGAGGAACTTCATATCCAGCTTCAATATGTCCACAGGCACCTCCTTCAGCGTGCTCAGCGACGAATAGCCGCTGCCGAAGTCGTCCATCTCCACCGTGAAGCCGTTCGCCCGCAGCTGCTCCACTACGTCTATAAGCTGCTTCGGGTCTTCCATGTAGGAGGTCTCCGTGATTTCCAGATGCATAAGCTCCGGCTTGAAGCCATACTTCCCAGGCAGAGCGCAGAGCCTTTCCATCAGCGCCTTGTCGTAGAAATCGCGGCGCGAGACGTTGACGGAGATATGAACGAGCGGAAGCCCCGCCTTCTGCCGTTCGCCGATCCAGCGCGCAGTCTTTTCCCAGACCGCCTCGCTGAGCTTTGAGATGAGGCCGTTGCGCTCCATGATGTCGATGAATACGCCGGGGGAAAGCATTCCCTTCTGCGGATGGAACCAGCGCGCCAGCGCCTCCGCGCCGACAATGGTATCTGTGAACTGGTCGTATTGCGGCTGCATGTATATGCCGAACTCGTCGTTTTTCAGCGCCGCGCTTATATCGCTGAGCATATTCTGATCCCTGATGGAGGCCTCGCGCATCGAATCGTCATACCAGGCGAACTGCCGCGTCATATCCCCCTTAGTGCTGCGCAGCGCGAGCATCGCGCGGTCGCAGATAAGGGCGGGGGCCAGCGACTTGTCCTCCACCAGATAGGCTCCTATGCGCGGCGTGCAGCGGTAGTCCGGTGAGAGCGAATCCAGCATATCCGTGATAATGCCGACCGCCTTCGTATCGTCAAAAAGCCCGCGCGGCACGCAGCAGGCGAAATGATCCGCCTCCAGATGCGCGAAGGCCTGTCCCGGCCCCTGCGTCGCGAATTTGAGCGTATACGCGCCTATTTCGCGGAGCAGTCTGTCTCCCGCCTCTACGCCGAATACGTCGTTATAGACGCGGAAGCGGTCTATATCCCAGCGCATCAGCACGTAAGAGTTGGGGGGATTCCCAGCGACGCATTCTTCGACCTTCCTCAGAAAGGCGCGCTTGTTGTAAAGCCCCGTCGCCTCGTCCGTGTCGGAAAGCCGCGCGCGCTCCGCCTCCTCCAGCATCTTCCGCCTGTAATCGCGCGAACGGCTGTAGAGCGCAAGCAATATGACGGCGAAGACAAGGGCAAGGCCAAAGCTTACAGTGAGCGGACGCCGGTAAATATTGGCGAAAAAGGGAAAGTGCTCGAGGCAGAAGCCGATGTTTTCGTCAGACAGCAAGCCCTCCGCCGCCGAAGCCGAGGCCGAAAGCGGCGCGACGGGGGGACTTTCAGTCGCGCAGAAAGCGGGTCGAATAAATAATGACGTTAAAAAAACAAATAACAAAAAAATGACGGGAAAAACAATTCTCTTCATCAGACACTCTCCCAAGACGCTGAATATAACCCCGCGGCAAACCGCCGGCAGGCAACGCAAAAAAAATCCCTCCGCCCGCGCCTTTACGAATAAAAAAAGGAAAAAATACGCAGCCGAAGCCCGGCAAATAACATGATTACATTATTCTACTCCTTGTTATATTGTATCAGTTTTTTAAGTTTTACTCAAATTTTTGCGCGCATTTAGCAGCGCGCCGGCATGTAGCTTTTTTGAAAGGAACAAAACGTCAAGAAAAACCCGCAGGGAAGGCGGGGGCGCAGTTGCCGTGGATTTGCCGTTGATCTTAGGCTCCCTCGCCGAGTCGGCTGGTTTCTTCATCAGAGCTGGCCGCCGCAGGCGGACTGAGGGAGTTGTGACCTACTTGCCCAGACCCTAACGCAAAAAAACGGAAAATAACAACAAAACGCGAAAAAAAAGAAAAACGAAAAGTCAAAACCAGAACTCCCCCAGTCGGCTCCGCCGACAGCCCCCTCTGTGAGGGGGCCGAAGATCAAAAGCTGCCCGACTCTGCCGGAGTCCTGATGGAGAAATCAGCCGGCTCGGCTAGGGAGCCGAAAACCAAGGTCAACGGCAGCGCAGCATTTTTTTGTTATACGCAGTTTTTCCTTTGCCGTTGTCTTTAATCTTCGGCCCCCTCACCGAGGGGGCTGCCCGAAGGGCTGGGGGAGTTTTGGGTTTGGTTTTGGTTTTGGTTCTGATTTTGCTTTTGACTTTACCCTATGATTTTTAAGCCGCGTCAGCGGCGGCCTCCGATGCGCAGCAGGCATTTGAAAAGCAGCTCCAACGCTATATCCATGGCCTTTTCGTCAAAATCGAAACGGTCATTGTGATGTCCGGCGGCGGTATCCGCCCCTATGCCGATATATGTCGCGAGGCCGCCACGCTCCTGCACCCGCCTCATGAACCAGCAGGCGTCGTCACTGCCGGAGGCTGCGCGGTCGATATCGCGCCGCGCAGCTCCCTTCACGGAGGCCGCCTCTTCCGCGACAAGAGCGGCAAGCGCCTCGTCGCTCGCGGCGCTGACAGTTTCCCCCTGCTTTGTTATCGCGGCCTCAACGCCGTACATTTCAGCCGCCCCGTGTATGATCTCCTTTGCCCTGCCGTAGACATAGGCGGCCAGCTCGCCGCTTTCGCCGCGCGCCTCCGCCTCCATGTGCGCGCGCGGCGGGACTACGTTGCGCCCCGTTCCGGCGTCGAGGCGGCCGACATTTACCCGCGTCGCTCCGCCTGAGTGCGGGGCTATCGCCTGTATGTTCAGCGCGGCGGAGGCGGCGGCGAGCAGCGCGTTTCTCCCGCGCTCCGGCTCGCTTCCCGCGTGCGCACCGATTCCGCGGAAATCCGCGTCGAACTTCGTGGAGCAGAGAAAGCCGTGTGTGCCGCCGCAGATATGGCCGGTCGGCAGCCCCATTCCAAGATGCATGGCGATAAAATAATCCGCGCCCTCTGCCGCTCCCGCCGAGGAAAGCGCGTAGCCGCCGCGCACACCCTCTTCCGCAGGCTGGAATATAAGCCTTATTTTCCCGCGCAGCGCCTCCCGCGCCTCTGCCGCAAGCTCCGCGAGCGCCAGCCCTATCGCCGTATGTCCGTCGTGGCCGCAGGCGTGCATTCTCCCCCGATTCACGGAGCGGAAGCCCTCGCGGGCGGGGAGATGCCCGGCGTCCTCCGCCTCTTCCGTCTCCACGCAGTCGATGTCAAAGCGCAGCGCGGTGAGCGGCCCTTCTCTGCCGGTATCCAGCTCCGCTATCAGCCCCGTGTATTCTCCGATGCGCGCGACCGTCAGCGGCTCCGCCCCCTGGGCTATCGCGCGCCGTCTCTCCGCCTCCGCGTCGATATTGCGCCCCATCACATCTTCCGCCCTTATCAGCTCCGAGGCAAAGGTCAGCTTCCAGCCGAGAGATTCCAATATCTGAGCCGCCAGCGCGGTGGTGCGGAATTCCGTCCAGCCGCTTTCGGGATATTTATGAAAGTCCCTGCGCCGCCGCCTCATCTCTTTCATTATTTTTTCCGACAGATACATGCTCATCATCTCTTCCGCCGCCATCCGGCGGCCTGTCATTTCAGCCTCTCCGCCCACTGCTTCTCGTTGAAGCCGACAAGAACAGTCTCCGGCGTTATCAGCAGCGGACGTTTCAGCAGCATTCCGTCGGAGGCCAGCAGCTCTATCTGCTCCTCTTCCGACATCTCCGGCAGCCGCTCCTTCAGCGAGAGCGCCTTATAGGCGAGGCCGCTCGTGTTGAAAAATTTTTTAAGCGGCAGCCCGGAGCGTGAAAACCATTCTTTCAGCTCCGCCGCGCTCGGGTTTTCTCCCTTTATATCGCGCATGGTAAATTCAAAGCCCTTTTCTTTAAGCCAGTCCCCGGCCTTTCGGCAGGTCGTTCATTTTGAATAGCAGAGCATAGTCAGCATAACAAAAGCCTCCCCTTGTAAATTCCGGACAGTTAAATTATAAAACAAAGGAGAGCTTTTATACAAAAGGCAGAGCGCCGGCGCGTAAAAAATCCGGCGAGGTCGCCCGCGCCGGATTGTGAAAGCTTATTATTGAAGATTCGGGAAGATTTTATTTTATCGCTTCTAGCTTTTCTATCGCCTTGTCCAGGAAGTCGGCGGAGTAGTATTCGATGTTTCCCGCGTCGCAGAGCGCCGCCAGCTCCGGGGCGACAGGTATCTCTCCTAGGAAGTCTATCTCGTAGCGCGCCGCCGTTTCGGCTGTCTTGCCTTCGCCGAAGAGGCTGATTTTTTTGCCGCAGTCGGGGCATTTGAGGTAGCTCATATTCTCGATTATGCCGAGAATGGGGATATCCATTGATTTTGCCATTCTCATCGCCTTTTCAACTATCATCGAGACCAGCTCCTGCGGGGAGGCTACGATGATGATGCCGTCCACAGGCAGCGACTGGAATACGGTCAGCGGCACGTCTCCGGTTCCCGGCGGCATGTCGATGAAAAGGTAATCCTCATAGCTCCAGATAACGTCGCTCCAGAACTGCTTTACAACTCCGGCGATGGCCGGGCCGCGCCATACTACTGGGGTGGCCTTGTCCTCTACCAGCAGGTTGACGGACATCATGTCTATGCCGCCTTTGCTCTGCCGCGGAAGGATGCCGGATTCGTTGGAGGTCGCAAGCTCGTTTACTCCGAAGATTCCGGGGATCGAGGGGCCTGTGATATCGGCGTCGAGTATGCCGCACTGATGACCTCTCTTCTGCATTGCCGAGGCCAGCAGCGCTGTGACGAGCGATTTGCCAACGCCGCCCTTTCCGCTGACTATGCCTACGACTCTTTTTACGTTGCTCAGCGGATTAGCCGGAACGCTGAAATCGGGCTTTTCCGCTTCGGAACACTTTTGCTGACAGCTCTCGCAGTCGTGAGAACAGTTTTCCTCTGCCATGTCGCGCATCTCCCTTTTACGATATTGAAAAGCGGGCCGTTAAAGCTCTTTCGGCCCCTTCTGACTCCACAGCTGAATATTAGTCAACAGAGGGCAAATTGTCAAATTTAGTCAGGGAAGATGGAAAAACCGCCGCGACTGTAGGCGCGGCGGCGTTTTCAACGCTTCGCGGCGGGCTGAATCAGCCTCCGCCCCGGATGCTCTCCCGTTATTTTACGCCTTTATCCCTACCATGATGTCCGAGGCTTTGATGATAGCGAAGACCTCTTTTCCCTCTTTGAGGGCCAGCCGTTCAGCGCTGTTTTTGGTGATGATGGAGGCTATTTTTTCTCCGCCCGCGAGTGTGAGCTGTATCTCGCAGTTTACCGCCCCTTCGGTAACGGCGCTGATTTTGCCCTTGAGCTGGTTGCGCGCTGAGAGCGTAAGTCCGCCCTCTCCTTCGCCTATCATCACGTTGGAGGCTTTGATGACGGCGTAGGCTTCCGCCCCCTCTTTGAGGCCGAGCTTCTCGCAGCTTGTCTCCGTGATGATGGAGGTAAGCAATGTCCCGTCCGCAAGGCGAAGCGATACTTCATCGTTGACGGCTCCCTTTTTGACGGCGGCTACTGTCGCCTTTAACTGATTGCGTGCGCTAAGGTTCATTTTCGTCCTCTCCTTTTTCGTGCAGTATTTTAATTATTGTCTTTTTTATCGCCAACGTCAAGTTTTAGCGCATAAAAGGCAACTTTTCACATTCGCTTCGCCTGCTCAGGCAAATTCTATCGTGTCTCCGCTCTTTACCCTGCCGCCCTTTATCACTTTGGTAAAGATGCCCTTTTTAGGCATTATGCATTCGCCGGTCTGCTTGAATACTTCGCAGTGGCTGTGGCACTCTTTGCCTATCTGTGAGACTTCAAGTAGCGTTTCTCCGACTTTGAGCAGGTCGCCTATTTTGAGCTGTCCCAGGTCGAAGCCCTCGGTTGTAAGATTTTCCGCGAAGCTGCCGGGGACGAGATTCGGCAGCTTTGCCATCATCGTCCGTATGTCTTCCATGGATATCAGGCTGACCTGCCTGTGCATGAAGCCGGCGTGGGCGTCTCCCTCGATGCCTATTCCCTCGATGAGCAGCCCTTCCCCCACGTCGTGCTTTATCATGCCCTTTTCCGGCGCGGTGCATACCGCGATTATTTTGCCGCGGCTGTCGTTTTTATTATTATTCTGCAACACGGTGATCCTCGCTTACGAATGTCTCTTCCTCTTCTTCCTCGCCGCATCCGCCGCCGCAGGCGACGCAGTTGCCGGGGAATTTCAGCCCTTCGGGTAGTTTGCCGTCTTTGCGCATGTAGTAGTCGGCTATGGCCGCCTCTATTCCCTCCTGCGCCAGCAGCGAGCAGTGCAGCTTTGCCGGCGGCAGGCCGCCCAGCTCCTCCGCGACCTCTTTGTTGGTTATTTTCAGCGCGTTTTCCAGCGTGCGCCCTTTGGCCAGCTCCGTAACCATTGAGCTGGTGGCGATAGCCGCCGCGCAGCCGAAGGTCTCGAAGCGGATGTCGTCGATGACTTCTGTTTCAGGGTTTATTTTCAGGTATATCTTCATAACGTCTCCGCATTTCGGATTTCCGACTTCTCCGATGGCGTTGGCGTCGTCCAGCCTCCCCGCGTTACGCGGATTCATGAAATAGTCTACAACTTTCTGGCTGTACATGGCCTCATCTCCTTATCTTCTCTAAGAGGGATAGATTTTTATTTTTTATTGTAAAAGGGCGACATGGCGCGGAGTTTTTCCACTATGGGAGGGAATTTCTCCAGCACGTAGTCGATATCCTCTTTTGTCGTATCGTGGCTCATGGTCAGGCGCACTGAGCCGTGAGCCGTCGGGTGGTCCAGCCCCATCGCCAGCAGCACGTAGCTCGGCTCCAGACTGCCGGAGGTGCAGGCGGAGCCGCTTGAGGCGGCTATCCCCGCCGCGTCGAGCAGCAGCAGCATTCCTTCGCCCTCAATGTATTTTATCGTGAAGCTGGTGTGGAATGGGAGGCGGTCGCTTCCCTCCGCGCCGGTGAGGCGCGATTCCGGTATCCTCGCGAGCAGTCCGTCGATGAAGTAATCGCGGAGCTGCGCCAGCTTCTTATCGTCGCCATTCGCCAGACGCTCTTTCGCTATCTCCGCCGCCATGCCGAAGCCGACGATGCCGGGGACGTTTTCCGTGCCGGAGCGCAGGCCGTATTCCTGTCCGCCGCCGTGCAGCGTAGGAATGAGCTTTATCCCCCTGCGCACGTAGAGCGCCCCCAGCCCCTTGGGGCCGTACATTTTATGCGCCGCCATCGTCATCATGTCTACCGGCAGTTCGCTGACGTCGATATTTATATGACCCGCCGCCTGTACTCCGTCGACATGGAACATAACGCCGTGCCTGCGGCATATTTCGCCCAGCTCTTTTATCGGCTGTATCGTGCCGACTTCGTTGTTGGCGAACATGATCGAGACGAGTATCGTATCGGGGCGTATCGCGGCTTCAAGCTCCGCGGGGGATACCATTCCTTTATCGTCGACAGGGAGTATCGTATATTCAAAGCCCGTTTTTCCCAGCCATTTCACAGTGTCAAGAATGGCGTGGTGCTCTATCGCGCTTGTGATTATGTGATTTCCCTTGCCCTTTTCCTTCAGCGCCCAGGCCGCCCCCTTGATGGCGAGGTTGTCCGCCTCGCTGCCCGCGCCGGTGAAGATGATATCCGTCGGCTTCGCTCCGATGAGAGAGGCCACCTGTCCGCGGGCCTTGTCTATCGCCGCGCGCGCTTCGCGTCCGAATTTATGGAGGCTGTTCGGGTTGCCGTATTTTTCCGAGAAATATGGCTGCATCGCCGCCGTAACACGGGGATCGACCTTCGTCGTGGCTGAGTTGTCAAGATATACTTCGCGTGGTGCCATAACATTCACCTCTTGGTCAAATTTTATTTTTTTTGCCGCAGCGGCATTCCGGGCCGTGGCAGCTGTTATCCGACCTGTTTACAAGATCCTGAATGGTCGTTCCGTCGTAGACCTCTTCCAGCGCGGATCTTGCCTTATCCCACAGCGGACGGAAGACGCAGTCGTCGTAAAGTATGCAGTCGTCGTCCGTGCGCGGCGAACATTCCACCGGGCCGAGCGGCCCCTGGATAAAGCGTATCACTTCGCCCACTGTTATCGCATCGGCAGGCTTCGCGAGAAAATATCCGCCGTCTTTGCCGCGCGCGGAATCCACAAGCCCCGCGCTTTTCAGGCTGTTGAGAATATTTTCCAGAAAACGCACCGGGATATTCTGCGCGTCGGCGACAGCGCCTATCTTGCAGGGGCCGTTTTCCCGCTGACAGGCCAGCTCGTAGATCGCCCTCAGCGCGTATTGGCATTTTTGAGTAATCGCCATAAATATCACCTTCCCTACCAACTTGGTGTAGATTACATCTCTCCCATTACTTTGTCAAGGGAGACAGCTGCATTTGTTGTCCGTCTTACGTACTTATAACGGGGAGCGCCCCGCCTCATCTTTTTGCCTTATAATAGTGCCGCGTGAATATGACATTTATGATTTGTGGAGGACGCCATGAAACTTGCGACGATAAAGATGAAGAAAGATGGGAAAGAGTACGCCGCTTTTGTGATTCCGCGCGGCTTCGTAACGCTGGAGCGCTTCAACGAGGAAAAACGCTCCGACTGGCCGACATCTCTTGACGCGCTGCTCGCGGGCGGTCAGGTCGAGCTGCTTAACAGATGGTATATGGCCGGCGGCGGCAGGATAGTTGAAAATATGAGCCGCCGGCTGATAACCGCGCCGGAGGAGGCCGAGCTTGTCGGCGAGCTCTACGTGACGGAGGATGAAGCGTAAAGGAACGGTCAGCCTGTAAGCGGCGAAGAGGCGGCAGTGCAAAAAAAACAGAAGGCCCAGAGCGGCGGCGCGCGGATAAAGTATCCGCAGCCGCCTTTTTTGCGCTTTTCCGCGTAATGGCGCTCCGCCGCCCCGGCAATGGTATGGAGGCGGGCGCTTTTTTGCGGCGGTAATATTTGCGGAGCGGATTTTCACGCTTATCACATAATGAAAGAGGCTGGCAGGATGGATGAAAAGGGCAAAGCTGTAATTATCATAAAGAACGGGCCGTACCGCGTTACAGGCGGCGTCCGGCTCGACAATGTGCGGATCGTCGGCGACGGCGAAGGCGGCTCCATCGCATGGGAAAAGAGCGGGGATTACCCGCGGCAGGAGAGCTTTTTCCTCTGCCGCTGCGGAGCGTCGCGGGACAAGCCCTTCTGCGACGGCAGTCACGCGAAGATAGCTTTTGACGGCACGGAGCAGGCGGATAATATTCCCTACGCGGAATCCTGCCGTATCTACAAGGGCGACGGCATGGCGCTGATGGATAAGGAGGTTTTATGCGCCATCGCCAGATATTGCGACCCTCACGGCCAGGTATGGAATCTGATAATGAGGCCGGAGGATAGGGAGCTGGCAATCGAGGAGGCTTGCAGCTGTCCGGCGGGGCGGCTTACCATAGTTATCGACGGAGAGATCATCGAGCCAAAGCTGCCGCGCGATATATCGCTGATCGACGACCGGCCGGAGGGGAAGCTCGGCCCCATCTGGGTCAAGGGGGGCATTCCAGTGATAGGCGCGGAGGGGGTGCGCTACGAGCCGCGCAACAGGGTGACGCTCTGCCGCTGCGGCCAGTCCCGCAACAAGCCATTCTGCGACGGCGCGCATTTACAGGACGAAGAGGCGGATGACGGAGAATAGAATGCCGCCGCGCCGCAGAGCGCACGCAATAGACCCGCTCCTGCGAGCGGGCCTATTCTTATTTTTTATCTTTTTTCTCGCGGCGGTTAGAAATCCGTTCCGTCCGAGGAGAAAAGATTTTCGTAGGCGCCTGGTATCTGTAACTTCTTGCGCAGCTGTATCCGCGGCATTCCGACGACTACAAGCCCCGACGCCGGGTCTACATGGTAGCGCTCCGCGTCGGCGACGGGGTCGAAGCCTATCGACGTACCGGCGGGGATGTGGTTGTGAGCGTCTACTATGACGCGGCGCAGACGGCAGTTTTCGCCAATTTCAACATTCTGGCCTATTATCGTCTCTTCGATAACGGAGCCTGCGTTTATCACGCAGTTGCGCGAAAGCACGCTCTTGCGGACGTACGCGCCGAGCACGCGGCTCGCTTCCGCCCGCAGGCAGCCGTCAACGGAACAGGAATGGTCTTTATCGGGGTAGGTGAAGCCGGGCGGGTCCGAAAAGGATACCGTCCTGATGGGCCACTGCTGGTTGAAGAGCGACAGCGCCGACGGATGGTGCAGCAGATCCATGTGCGCCTCCCAGTATGCCTTTATGCTCCCTACGTCCTTCCAGTACGGCTTGTCCCCGCCTGGCAGCTTGTTGGTCGAGAAGTCGTAGGCCATCACTTTGTAGCCTTTGAAAAGCAAAGGAAGGATGTCCCTGCCGAAATCATGAGAGCTTTCCTTGCGCTCGTTGTCTGACAGCACCGACTCTTCCAGTATCTCGCGCTCGAATATGTAGTTGCCCATCGAGACGAAGCTGTAGCCGGGGCGCCCCGGTATCTCAGGCGGAACGGCGGGCTTCTCGACAAAATCCACGATGCGCCCGGTCTCGTCGGTGGCTATACAGCCGAACTGACTGGCCTCGGAAGAGGGGACGACGTAGGCGGCGACTGTGACGTCCGCGCTATTGTCCATGTGATAGGCCAGCATCTGTTCCACATCCATTTTGTAAACGTGGTCGGCGGCGAATATGCATACCCTGTCCGCGTCAAAGAGCGTGACAAGATGCATGTTCTGGAATATAGCGTCGGCCGTGCCTTCGTACCAGCGTTCGCCGTCCCACATCTGAGCAGGAACGACGTTGACAAAGAAGTCTCTGCCGCGCAGAGCGCTGCCGAACTGCCAGCCCTTGCCGATATGCTCGTGCAGAGACTGGCTCTTGAACTGTATCAGACAGTATATGGAGAACAACCCGCTGTTGACCATATTTGAAAGCGCAAAATCTATGATACGGTATTTTGCCGCGAATGGCACAGCCGGTTTTGCTCTGTATCGTGTGAGCGGCATGAGTCTTTCGCCCTTACCTCCGGCAAGGACCATTCCGAGCACGCGCCCATATTTTCCATGTATCATAATAACGCCCTCCTTTTTTAAAGCTTCCGCATCAAGTTGCTGACTTATTATTTATGCTGTTATTATAAACCAACTTATTATAAACGTCCATTGATGAAATAGCGCTTTACATATCTAAAATATCACAAAGAACGCCTCGCCTCTACTTCGACAGGTCGAGCGAACGGATTTTCCGGCGGAGGGGGAGCAGCGCTCCAGGGGAAACGGATATCTCGTCGATTCCCATCCGCAGGAATTTTTCCGTAAGCTCCGTGTCCGCGCCCATTTCGCCGCATATGCCTACCCATTTGCCAGCCGCGTGAGCGTTGTCGGCGACAATTTTTATCATCCGCAGCACCGCCTCGCTGCGCGCGTCGTAGAAGCGCTCGATCTGCTGGTTCTGCCTGTCGGCGGCCAGCGTGTACTGCGTAAGGTCGTTCGTGCCGACGCTGAAAAAGTCTGCGCGCTCCGCAAGCTCCGCGCTCATCATCACCGCCGATGGCGTCTCTATCATGATGCCGACGCTGATATCCTCGCGGAACGGTATATTTTGCCGGCGCAGCGATTCTCTGGCTTCCTCCATTACCGACATGGCCTCGTCCACTTCGCGCGGCGACGCGATCATCGGGAACATGATCGCGAGTTTACCGTAGACCGACGCGCGAAGGAGGGCGCGAAGCTGCGTCTGAAATATCTCCGGACGTGTGAGGCAGATGCGGATTCCCCTCATTCCCATGGCCGGATTTTGCTCATGCGGCAGGTCGAAATATGCCGCCTGTTTGTCCGCGCCGATGTCAAGCGTCCTGATTACGACTTCCCTATCTCCCATTTTCTCAACGGCCCGCCTGTATATCTCAAACTGCCGCTCTTCGCTCGGGAAGCAGTCGCTTTCCATGTATATGAATTCGCTGCGGAAGAGGCCGATCCCCTCAGCGTCGTTTTCAAGGACGGCCTCGATATCCGCGAGGCCGCTGACATTCGCGAATACCTTGACACGGCGTCCGTCAATAGTTACGTTCGCCTTGCCCTTCAGCCCTTCCAGCCGCGCGCGCGCCTCCGCGGACTCCGCCTTTTTTTTCTCCATGGCGGTCAGCGTTTCCGCGTCCGGATCTATGTAGAGAGTTCCGGTGAAACCGTCTAGCGCCGCAAAATGGCCGTCGTATTCAGGCAGGAGCTTTTCGCCGAGGTTCACCAGCGCGGGAATTGACATAGTGCGCGCGAGTATCGCGGTGTGAGAGTTCGCGGAGCCGCCGGAGGTGACGAAGCCCAGAGTTTTTTCCTTTTCAAGCTGTATCGTATCGCTCGGCGAGAGGTCGCGCGCGGCAAGGATGGCGGGGGCGCTCAGCGCCGGCCGGCCTTCGTCCCCGTTGGAAAGCTTCGCCAGCAGACGCTCTGCTATGTCCCTTACGTCGGCGGCGCGCCCGCTCATATAGGGGTCGTCCATGGAAGAAAACATTTCCGCGAAAGTCTCCGACGCGCGGCTCACCGCGTATTCCGCCGTTACTCCCTCCCCCGTTATGATTCCGCCGATCGCCTCCAGATAGTCAGGGTCGCTCAGCATCATTCTGTGAACGTCGAAGATGGCGGCCTCCTCCTCCCCTACCTCTTTAGTTGCCTTTTCGCAGAGCCTTTCCAGCTCCATATCCGCCTCGCCGCGCGCCGCTTCAAAGCGTTCCAGCTCTGCCGCGCTGTCCGCCGCCTCCACACGCTCCGTTTCGCGCCGCCGCTTCTGAAGGAAACGAAGCTCGCCTATCGCGACGCCGGAAAAAACGCTTACTCCGTTGATTTCTATCATTTCGCCAGCCTCCTCCGCTTTGTGTAAAATGGGGCTAAGTCAGCGCCGAATTTACGATTACGGCGAAACAGCTTACATATTGGCTTTCAGAAAATCCTCCACGGCGCGCGCGGCGGCCTCTTCGTCAACGCCTTCGACGCTGACGCTCACCTGCTCGCCGCATCTTACCCCAAGCCCCATGACGGAGAATATTCTTTTAAGATCCGCGCTCTTTTCGCCCTTCGTTATTCTTATCGCGCTTGCAAAAGCGGCCGCCATTTTGACGAGCTGCCCGGCCGGACGCGCGTGAATACCGGCAGGGTCTGTGATTACATAGCTGAATTCCACCATATCAAATGACTCCTTTTCATAATCTCACGCCCTCCGCCGACGGCAAACTTACGGCAGGAAAGGCGGAACAGAGCTCTCCCGCCGCTATTATTACCGCCGCAAAAAAATATACGGGAGAATCCTGCCATGAAGAGGATATCACACTTCTTGACTTCTGAAAACGAACTTCGCGGCAGCGGGACGCTTTTATCAAAGGAGCGCGGGACGGAGAATCATCCTCCGCCCCGCGCCGTTCATATTTTAATGTTTCAGCAGAAAATTACCTTTTCTTTTTCAGCGCCAACGGAATCAGAGCCATCAGCGCCAGCGCCGCGACGCCCGCGTCGCAGCCGCCTGAGGAGTCGCCGGAGGGCGTCGGAGAGGCCGCTGTGGTAAAAGCCTTTATGCAAACGTTAGCCCGCGGCACTTTGTTGTTACTATCCACGGACAGTATATCCTTAAAGTCCGTACCGTTGAGAGAGAGCCAGCTTTCCCCCTCGTTGGAGCTGGCCTTTTCAGAATATTTGATATGATAATATTCACAGGGGATTACATATTTCGTCTTATCGGATGAGGTGCATATCACGACGGAGAATTTTTCCCCCTTAGTCAAATTCACGCGGGAATCCAGGGCGACCGTATTGTATCCCGGCGCGGCTATCGTCGTTCTTTTCGTCGCCGCCAGCGCGCCGCTTACGGGAGAGGCCTCGCAGCCGGTATATACCTTTATCTCGTATTCCTGTTCAGGCGCGAAGCAGTAAAAGGCGACAGAGCCGAGGGATTCGTTCTCTTCCGCCGTAAAAACATTAGCGAAGTAGACCGGCCCGGCGCTCCCGCCCTCGCCTTCGCCGGTTCCTATGCTGGATCCGTCGTATGATATGAAGCCCACCAGCCCGAGCGGGTCGTATTGATATATTTTTTCACTTTGCGGCGCGGCTTCCGTCACATAGGCGACGCCGTCGCAAAGGTTGCTCTCCTCATACGAGACGTAGAAGTGTCCTCCGTCGCCCCAATTGCTGCCCCAGCTGTTACGGACGATCCACGCGCCGTCAGCGACCGGCTGATTACCGGTATTGAAATTCCCCTTTGAGTAATTATCGTCCCACCCGACAATGGCGACGGCGTGATCAACGCTTAATACACCGCCCGTCTTATACGCATTGGTCGAGCGGTTAAAATATTCATAATATAAAGGATCGTCTAGATTCATGTAGATTCCGACAGAAACCGCTCCGTATTCTAATATCGCCCTTTTGGCCATCTCGCGCCTCTGTTCGCTGAGCCGCACCTCTTCAACTCCTAAATCGCCAAGATAGAGGGCGTCTGTAAGCTTATAGCTCCTATTCACAACGGAGGGGCTGTAAACAGCCTGTTCATTTGCGGGAGATGGGGCCTGCGCTTCCAGCACAGAGCCGCTGCCGCGCGAAAGCAGCGCCACGGCTCTCCAGTTGTTGCCTCCGGCGTCGTAGTACGCTTCTCCGGTCGAATTTGTGAAGGCCGGTTTGAACTGTGATTCGTCATTATAAGCGAAGAATGTCAGATACCATTCGGAAAGGTCGATATCCGACGATGAGACCAATCCTTTGTTGATAAGATTGGATTCCGTAGCCGCGACGCAGCTGTATGTCCAGCAGTTGCCGAAGGGCTGTTCTTCAACCTTCGGCATTCGGCTTCGCAGGTCGTAGCTTACCGGCAATGCCGTCGTTTGCCTGACAGAAGATGAGGAAGATGAGGAAGAATATGATGATGAGACTGGATTGTAGACCGCGTCGTCAAGGTGGCTCCAGTTAACCGGAGATGGAATGTATCCGTTGGCCCTTGTTGAGACGGCTGTTGAAGAGGCCGCAGCTCCGGCGGATTGCTTATTGAGCCATTCGACAAAATCAGGATTGACCGGAGCCGCCTTCAGCGCGGCCTCCGCCGAAACGCCGCAGCATACAGCGGCTGTCAACATCATTATAACGATAAGATTTGCTGTCTTTTGAAAAACTTTACTCATAGCGTTACCTCCTTTTTACAATAAAAAAATCAACAGTTAAATTGGCTCGCTGCCTTTCAGCTGTCGGCGCTTCTCTCCCTCCCTTCACGCAAACAATATCCCGTGCGTCTCACATACGCATCTGTATTTTTACCTGTTCTTATAAACGAAAGTATTCTTTACTTATAGATAAATATATATAATACTATGGAAAAATAGCAAAAAGATATTTTAATATGCTTGTTTTTTTTACTAAAAGTCTATGGCGTTTTATGGCCTTCCTCTCGACAATAAAAAATGACGTGAGGGAGGCATCGGGAAATGGAAAAAATCAGAGAACTTCGCCTGTTAAAGAAAATGACGCAGGAACAGCTGGCTGAAGCCGCCGATCTCTCCGTCGGCTATATCTCGGCGCTGGAAAACGGCAAGAAATCTCCGTCGATAAAAAGGCTGGAAAAGATTGCCGGCGTTCTGGGGGTCACGCCGACGTCGCTTTTCGACGACGCGGACGAAGCGCCGGCGCAGTGTCCTTTCATGAAAGATGGGGAATGGCGCGCACCGGCTCCCGAAGCCGACGATATAACGCGTGCTATCTGCGAGCTTTTGCGCGAGGCGCCCCTGGAAATAAAGATAAAGATACTGAATTACGCAAAGGATATGAAACGCTTATCCGACCTTTCGCTAAAGAGAGGTCAACAGCCATAAAAAAAAGAGGGAGCGGCGAAGCGCTTCCCCCTTGCTGCTTCGCCGCTCTTTATTCCGCTTCCTGCTCCGCCGCCTCTTTCAGCATTCGTTTGAAGATCGCGGAGCAGTAGAGCGCGCCGAGCGGATTGTGCGCTAGGACTCTGTCTTTAGCTGCGAGCGGAACTACCGGCGCGTCGGAATATTTTATAAAGAGCGCGTCGTGGCCGACGCAAAGCCCCAGCAGCAGATTAAGCTCTGTCTCTTCCTTGTTGAGCACGGCGGCCTGTTCTATCGGATTGCAGGAGATGGAGCCGATTTTCTCGCTCTCTTTCGCCCCCATTTCGGCTTTCGGAACGCCGCAGACCTTGCAGTTTACGCTTGCTATTTCAAAATAGCTTTCCAGTATCCGCGAAACTCTGGCCGCCTCTTCCGAGAGGGCGGCGCAGAATGCGAGGCCGAGCTTTTTGTAGCCCATCTTCCGCGAGAATAGTATTATCTCCTGGATACGGTTTATTTCTCCGTAGTATTCCGCCTCTACCTCCGAGGCGGCGCGCATCATGCGCCTGTCCTCCGGGTCGGCGTAGAGCGCAGCCGCGTCGCAGGCTGTGCAGGCCATTCCCTCTCTGCATGGTTTTTCCGTACAGCGGTCGCATCTCATCTATAGCGTCTCTCCCTCATATTTTTTCATGTCCGCTGGCAGAGGGGCGGTCACAGCCGCGCCGCGAAGGGCGGCTGGCAGCTCCGCGTCTTCCGGGAATATTATCGTCCTGGCGTGGAGCAGCGGGCGCTTCGCCCCGCCTCCGCCTCCGTACTTCACATCTCCGACTATCGGGTGGCCTATGGCGGCGAAGTGCGCGCGCGCCTGATGCGGGCGGCCTGTGACAAGCTCCGCCTCTACGACGCTGCTGCGGCCGGCCGCCGCTATTCTCCTGTAAAGCGTCAGCGCCGCGTCGCCGCCTGCGTCGGGGCGCACTATATTTTCGGAGCGCTCTTTGAGCAGCGGGATATCTATGCGTCCTTCGGCTTCCGTAAGTCCTTTGACGACCGCGCGGTATATTTTTCTTATTTTGCGCTCTCGTATCAGCTCCGACAGATGACGCTGCGCCGCTCCGCAGAGCGCTATTATTATCGCGCCGGATGTGTTTCTGTCCAGACGCTGCACTGTCGCGGGGCGGTAATCGTCACGGCTCCAGCCCAGCTCGCAGAGAGCGCGCGTTATCAGAGAGTCGCCGCCTTTTACGTCAGGCTGCGTCAGCAGTCCCGCCGGTTTATTGACGATCCAGAGGTAGCCGTCGCGGTAGAGCGTCTCGAGCGGCCTGCCGCCGGAGGGCGGCGCGGATGGCTCCGCCTTGCCGCGCGGAGTCTCTTTCCACGGGACGGTGAGTATCTGCCCCTGCTCAAGTCGCGCCTCGCCTTTAGTTTTTTTTCCGTCAAGACGGACCTCGCCTGTGCGCAGCGCTTTCATGATCGCGCCGAGCGGCACTTCCGGCCAGAGCGTCCGCAGCACGCGGTCAACGCGGCGGCCGTCGTTATCTTCGGATATTTTCAGCTCCGCCGGCATGTCATTTTTTCCAGAAGCGGCGCTGCGTCGAGTTGTTCCAGGCGGATATCGGCTGTTCGTCCGTCAGATTTTTGACCGCGTCGTTCCAGCAGAATATTTTGAAGTCAAGCTCGTCGGCGGCGGATACGATGAGCGCCTCCGGCGTGGCGGGTATGACGGGGGAGCCAAATTCGCGCTGTCCGTGGTGGCTGAGCAGTATGTGCGCCAGATGAGTGCGCGGCTTCTCGGAGAGGCCGAATTGCGCCGCCAGCTCGTTGAAGCGCAGGTAGCCCTGCGCCACATGGTCAAGCAGCGCCCCCTCGACCGTTATTTCCGGCACCGGGGTCATGCGGTAGGCTTCAAGTTTGCCGAGGTCGTGGAGCAGCGCTCCGGCCACGACTATATCCATATCTATCTCATATCCGGCCTCCGTCATTGACGCGGCCATGGCTTTCGCGCATTCCGCCACGGAGAGAGTGTGTTCCAGCAGGCCGTTCGCGTAGGCGTGATGGTGGCTGACGGCTGCCGGCCAGTCGCGGAAGCGCTGCCACAGCTCGTCTTTGAATACGAAGCGGAGGAATTTCCCAGCCTCCCCGCCGCAGCCGGAGACAAGCCTTTCAAAGCGCGATATCAGCTCTTCCAGAGCTATCGGAGAATGCGGGAGGTAGCCCGCCGGCGGATATTTTTCCTGATTGAGCAGCGTGATTTTATTAAAATTGAATTGCAGCAGTCCGCGGTATTCCGCGACTTTGCCGTTTACCCCGACGCTTTTGCCGGCAAGCTGGCCTATCTTTTCAGCCGGAAGCCTGTCGTCCTCGCTCTGGGGAAGGCTCTCTGATTTATCGAGCCACTGCGCGTCGGACCAGACCTTTGCCTCTATGTTTCCGAGCGAATCCGTGACTGTAATGTCATAGTATGGTTTTCCGTTTTTATCGCTTCTCTGTGATATTGCGCTCACAACAAATATTGCCTTGAATAGCGTTCCTGCCGGGAGTTTGCGTACCTCCTGGCTGTTCAGCAGCAGGTTGGCGGTCATGCGTTCATCTTCCTTCCGTCGGTGCGGTTTTATCTCTCCTTATGATAACATCTTTTTCTTTTATATTATCGTCCATTTTCAATAATTTACCGGCAGTAATCCCGGACAGAAACGACTTTGAAAAATTCCGTGCCGCGCTCACATGGGCAATCAACAAAGTGGCAACGGGAACAAGGAGTTCTTTATATCAAAATGAACAGAAACCACACTCGCATTAGCGTATTTTTCACACGGATCTTTCTCCTCGTCGTCGCGGCCGGTGGGGGCGGCGGAAGAAAGAACGCTCAACAGCGCCTCCTCCGGGACGAACGACCTTACGCAGATCTCGCGCATGTATCAGAAAATCTACGACGCCTCTCAGTGGAACAATACCTTTAAAATAACGATTGACGTCTACGCCTGCCACAGCTACAACGAGGCGGACAAGGTGGATTCGGACTGGTTTTTCATTAAACAGAAGGGACAGTTGAACCCATCGGCGAACTACAGCAACGTAAACCATAAAGGAACGACGACCGCGCTTATCAATAATTACATGGTTGAATACGGCTTCAACAACTGGACTGTCAACGCAGACGGAAAGCAGAACAACAACGCGGAGCTGATGGATTCAAAGCCCGAAACGTCGGTCGGTTCGAGCGGCTTTTCCAGCAGCATATCCTTCTCGCTAGGCGGCAATATCGGCTTCTCGGGCTTTTCCGGCAGCGGCGGCGTCAGCGCCGGGGTCAGCTATTCCACCAGCGAGAGCCGGACAGTCTCTGAATGTCAGGTACAGAACGAATCAAAAGTTTCCGTAAACAACATTATTCAGCAAAACGCGAAATGGAAATACACTTTCTCTCGTCCGCTGTTGAAGGGCGGCCCTTACTTCGCGGCCTGCAACGACTTCTACGACGCTCCGCTCGCCTCGCGCAGCTTCTTTCAGCCCGTAAAACAGTGGGCATGGAAGATACCGCCGGCGGAGAGGGACAACATAAAGGGATTTAAATTCAAATTCAGATGGATGACGGGTTACTCCTACAACGCCGCCTACGCATGGTGGATAAAGGTCTCTGGCGAGGAGCACAAAAACAACGCCGCGCAGGAGCGCGAATTTCACGTACCGCTCGCAGAGATATATCCTCCGCTGAGCGCCGCGAACAATCTGGACTTTTCAAAGGCCGCCGGCTACAAAAAGCTTGAGCTGGGGTCATTCCGCAGCTGGACCGCCGAAAGCGGTGCTTCCTGGTGTACGCTGAACAAAACTCAAGGAACTAAGAACGACGCGGACGGCGTTTACGTCGATGTTTTCGAAAATACCACAGGAGCTAACAGAGAGGCCGTCATCACGCTGAAAACTCAAGACGGCAAAGGAAGCTCCACGGTGAAGGTATTCCAGTCACGATATTAAACAGCCGCTGATTAGATGCTCAATTCGCGTTACAGGTGGGCAGAGCGCCTGTCGCTCCAACGTATTTGTATATGCATCCGCGCCAGTCATAGGCCTCCTGTTTAGCAACCTGACATCTGATCAGCAGAAGCTGCGTTTGTAATACCGATATACAAACGCTATTTAATCAACGCTTTCTTAAAAAAACGTATAGACGTTTGCGGCAAAAAAGAAAAATTGTATCATGTTTTTAGAAACGAGTTGCTTTTATTTTCAACGCAAAAAAAACGTTGCACTACGTTTTATGCAGTTCCGCTTTTATTCATAAAAACAGCTATAGGTCGTAAATGGTACACGTTTGCGGAAGAAACACCTCAGCTTCTCGTACCACCAAACGTACAGTTCCAGAACACTGCGGTTTCCAAGTTAATGTTTCAACAGAAAGATAGCACACAAGAGGTCGGTTTCTCGGTTGGCATGGCACGCAACCGCCCGCTATCAGATAATCCGCCTTGAAGGAAACGCCATGATTGCCGGTTACTTGACAGACATAGACACCACACCCACTGAGTATCAAACTTGATTTCCTCATCCATCAAGGCAGCATCATCCTCAAAAGAGCAGATGTATAAATTCATCGACAAACATTCGTAAATATGGTTCGTCAGTTCGCACATGATCACAATGACGATCACAGGCACTGTGTAGCGTGACATTTTACCAATCCAATACCTCTTGCCACAAAATCGCCTAGCTCCATCAAATTTTCTGGAACTAAGCAATTTTGTTGGGTTTTATTGATTTTACTTACTAAAAATAACCTGCTATTTCATTATCCCCTTTTCTTTATAAAATTTAATAGCTCCTGGATGAGCTGGGACAGAAAAACCATCGGTAGCTGTTTCTAAAGATATTGCCTTGGCCGCACTATGGGCGTTACGAATGTCTTGGACATTATCGAACATAGCGGTAAGAAAATTGTAGACAGTGTCTTCTGGCATTGATGCATTCGTTATAAGGAGGGCGACAACCGAGGGTACACTTACATCACCTACGCCTTTATACGTATTGGCTGGAATCTTACTTGCTACAAAAAATGGGTATTTTTCACAAAGTTCACTTAAGAGTTCTTTGTCAAAGTCTAGAATGTCAAGACCTTTTGTTAAGGCTACTTCCATGAAACTCGGTAACGGCGCGCCTCCGACAGCAAACCCCACGTCAAGCTGGCCATCTTTAAAGCGGTTAGCCATACCAGTCATATCTGCATATGTCACAGATTCAAAGTCTTTTTTTTCGTCAATTCCTACAACATCAAAAATAGCCATTGAATCTGCATGCGCACCAGATCCCGGAGCCCCGAGGCTTACTCTCTTACCCCTTATATCCATAATTTTCTTTATTCCCTTATCTTTAGCAAGCGCGATATGAACATGCTCTGGATAAAGAGCTGCTACGCAACGGATGTTCTTTTTAGGTGTATCTTTAAACATCATCTGCCCATTATATGCCCAATAAACAACATCGTTTTGAGCCATTGCCATCTCTATTTCTTTGTTTTCAACGAGGTTTATATTTGGAACTGAGCCATTCGCAGCTTCAGCTGTGCAGGTAATTTTTCCACCTTTTGTAACAGCGGCGGCAATTGCTCCTCCAATAGGATAATATGTTCCAGCCACCCCCGCAGTTGCAATAGACATCAAGTCCGCGGCCCAAGCAAGTGACGAAAATGAGAAAATCACGCTTATAGTAACAATAACAAAAACAAAATTTTTCTTCATATGATTACCTCCTCAACTTTATCTTTGATTTAATCAAATAGCTTTCACCATACCACCATCTACCAACACGGTCTGACCAGTAATAAACGTGTTTGTTGCTGAACACAGAAACGCCGCTAACTTCCCATATTCGTCAGGCCTTCCGTAACGACCTAATGGAATAGTTTTGAACGCATTTTTTTGTATCTCTTCAACACTTACACAGGCCTTGTCTGCACGGACCTTATCAAGATAATCGATACGAGTTGTGCCTATACGTCCTGGCGCAATTACATTAACGAGGATATTATCTTTTCCAAGTTCTTGCGATAATGTCTTTGATAGCCCCACCACCCCCATGCGGAAAGTATTTGAAAGAATCAAATTATCAAGAACTGCTTTAATTGATGACGACGTAGAATTCAGTATCCTCCCCCCTCCATTAGATCTCATATGAGGTATAACCTCTCGGATCGTCCTGATATAGGACAAAAGAGTCAACTCATATGCTTTTTGCCAAGCATCATCGTCAAATGCGTCAAATGTTCCAGCAGGCGGCCCACCCGTATTATTGACAAGTGCGAATATAGGGCCATACATGTCAACAGTTTTGGCGACAAGTTTTTTTATGTCGTTTGGACTTGTTATATTTCCAACAAAAAATGACGGCTCTTTCCCTGTCTCATTAAAAATTTCTTTTTGGGCCTGTTTCAGTTCATCTTCAAATGGGCTGAAAAGCATTACGTTCGCCTTTTCACGAGCAAACTCCATGGCGATTGCTTTCCCTAGCCCTGCGCTTGATGCCATCACAAGAACGCTCTTGTTTTCTAACCCGAGATCCACAACTGCATCCCTCCATTAACTAGTTTTTATGAAGTTTCCTGTCTACAACATTACATTTAATTGACTCAAACCCAGATACACGCCCCTCAATCATATCACCATCATGAATATGTGCTCCTAAAGGAGTGCCAGTAGAAAGAACATCTCCCGGTAGCCATTTCATGACTTTAGAGTGGAAAGATACCAAGAAGTCAGGCGGAAATGTCATGTTCGCAACAATATCCGTAGCGTGAACTTGATTATTATGAACAGTTTCAACTCTTAGTTTAAGGACATCCTCAATTTCATCAGGTGTTACGAGATGAGGGCCAAACCCAAAAAATGTTTTAAAGCTTTTTGCAACTGTTAAATAACGTGGGTTTTGCTGTAGAATGTCTATGGCAGTCATATCCAAACTTGTAGTAAATCCGGCAACATAATCAAGCCAATTTCCTGCTTCTATATTTTCACACTCTTTACCTATAATCACTGCCAGTTCTCCCTCACCGTCAACATCATTTGATTGTAACGGCAGTTCTATGGTGTCACCATGACCCACTATTGTAGTTGCTGGTTTAAAAAAGCTACCAGGAATTCCATGCGGCGTTCTCTCCCCGAGGTCTTTTGCGTGGTCTGCGTAATTTAATCCTATACCAAAAATTTTACGAGGATTACGATAAAGAGGAGCATAGGTCACTTTATCAAATGGAATTACTGACGATGGAATACTATTATAGGATTCTAATTCATCCTTACCACCACTAAGATACCATTTGTTGAGTTCTACAAGTTGCCCTTCACAAATCAGACAAAACAAATTTTCCGCCCACTGAATCCTTTTTTTTTCATTGATAGTTTTTATGAGAATGATACCATTTCGTGTCACTACCCCCCCTGTTTCTTTCCCATTTACCTTTACCGTAGCCAGCCTCAATACTAATCTCTCCTTTACTGTGTATTCTCAGCACAAAAAACTACATATTACACAACATCCGGCACACATTAACTTTAAACTTATGTTAATACATACCGGATATTATGTCTAAGTCGTAAAATAAAATAAGAATATTATTATTTTGTTATAATTTTTTCATCTGCGAATAGTATTTTTTCGTTATGTCTATGAAATTTCTGGCTATCGGAGAAAGATGCGAATCCTTTTTATAAATTGCCGCTAATGGCGCCAACAGATCCGGTGAACATAAATTGATAAACTCTAGATTATCTGTTTTTGCCGACCAGTGAATACCTGTTTCTGGGATAAAACAGAATCCTAAATTTTGGGCAACGAGATTAATTGCCGTTGTCTTACTGGTAGTTATTATTTTCTTTTTAAAATAAAGGTTATTATTGGAGATATAATTATTTACCCACTCCGCACACGACAATCCCTGTTTTATTAAAAAAACATAGCAGAGGTAGTATTGGTCAGAAAAATTTGACCAATGCGAAATCGCCCCCTTGATATCACAGCAAAAACCATCTATTGGTCAAATTGTATAGACAAAACCATGTGATATAAGATAAGATATATGTTAGTCGTTTGTTAGTTATTTTAGTCGAAATAAGGAGGCGTATGAAATGGCAGCAGAAGCGCTGACACAATCGAAAATCAACAAATTACAGCCGGCGGATAAGATCATAAGATACTGGGATAAAGGCGCGGGAGGCATACCGTGTCTATATCTGATGATCCGCCCTTCGGGGCGGCGAACATGGTATATTAGCTATACATCCCCGGTTGATAACAAAACAAAGCAAATAAAGATAGCGGATGGAGCGACAACGCTCAAAGCGGCGCGTGAAACCGCAATGAAACTACTTGCTCAAAAAGCCATCGGTGAAGAAAAGGATATTAAAAAGCTCGTAAAACCAAAGGCTGAGCCGGAAATCGAAATCAAAAATCCAACGCTGCGAGAAATCCGCGATAAATACGCTGAGTACTTGCAGCCGGCATACGGTCTGGCTCCAAACCGAAGCCATAAACATATATTACATAGCATTTCGCGCTTCTCCGCGCTTTTCCCGTTACGTTTTAACGATATCGATAAAAAGATGATAACGGACTGCATCGAAACATATAGACAAAAGGGCCTTAAAGGAGCCTCTATTAACGAATATATGTCAAGACTAATAGCCATGATAAATTGGGCGAAGCGCGAGGGGTTAATAGAAGAAGACTATCAATTCCCCCGAATCGCCAAGCAAGCAACGACCGACAGCGACGTTAAGACCCGCTATCTATCACCAGAAGAGCGCGAACGCCTGTACACTGCCTTAGAAGAACGCGAGCGAGAGTTCGGCAGAGATTACCTTAAAATCGCGGTAATCATAGCAAACTACACCGGTATCCGGTGCGGCGCTTTACTAGGACTGTGCTGGGGCGATATAACGTCGCAGCCCGACGGAGGTCAAACCATACATATATCGCCGCGACTGGCAAAAAGCAAAAAGAGCTATGATCTGCCGCTATCCGTCGTTGTGAAAAAAGCTCTTGAAGAATGGCGCGAATACAGTGAACAAACATGGGGGCCGATAAAGCCGGAAGATCACGTAATACGCCGCGGGAAACAGGGAACTCCGGTAGCATATACGTCAATTATGAGAGACTGGAAACGCCTCTTAAAAGAGGCGAAAATCGAGAATTTCCGCTGGCACGACCTCCGGCACGATTTTGCCAGCCAGCTTGTTATGGCGGGAGTTGAGCTCTACACTGTACAGCGTCTTATGACGCACGAAACAATACAGATGACGCAGCGATACGCCCATTTATCTCCGCAATCGCAGCAAGCCGCCGTCTCTCGGCTTGATGATTTACATCCCCATAAACCCGTCTAAAATCCACGAGAAGGGGCCAAACTCGGAAAAAACGAGCTGGCCCCCTCTTAAAATGCTTAAACGCTTGATTAATTACATCTCCATCCCAACAGCCTCCGCGGCACTTTTAATGGTATCGAGGCCGTAATACCGGCTCTTTTTTCTCGCCGCGCCGGAAGCATCCAAAATAGATTTGATGTGAGCCGCATATACCAGCTGCTGCGCCGGATCGGATTTACACTCCCGTAAAATATCGGCAGCGGTAGCATAATCGCATTCGCTTGTATTCCCAAGCCGCTGATTGTTTGCGCTCCATCTCCGCAACCATTTTGCAGCAAACCAATCCGGGCAGCCTCCAGCGGCGGCCTCATCCAATCTCAAATCCATTCTCTTAGCCGCCTTCCGTTCCATTTTGCGCTCTGCCTCCCATGTTGGGCCGTGTTGTTGAATTATCTCGCTCAAAGTCTCTGCGGGAGCCATCACAGGCGGGGATGTTTCCATCTCCGCAACCCATCCGCTTCCATCAGCTCTCGTAAATCCGGGCAGCCTAAAATAATGCTCAGCTCTCGCCGCCGCTCTATCTGCTCTATATCGCTCTATTAGGTAATCCAATGTAATAGCGTACTGATTAGAATTAAGCTGCTGCTGCTGGATATCAAAGGCGAGCCATACCTGATAATTATCTTTTGAGGTTTCCACAGTCGCCAACGTTCCGCCAAAATCATCCTTGATACGCTCCAACTGTCCGGTCGAAATATCATCGAGAGCGAATACCGGCGGTAATCCATGTATCTTAATGTGATGTTCCCCGCTCAGCTTCAATCTTTCCTCGGCGATCCCGGCAAAGTTTCCGTGCTGTCTCAGCTCCGTAATATTTTTATCTTCAATCCATTTTTCCATCTTAGGCCGCCGCGCCAGTGTTATGGCCTGCACGCCGCCGGCCTGTAGCCGCCTCAAAAACTCCGAAAGCCCTTCCCTTCTTCGTTTGTGTTCGGCAGCTATCGCGCGCGCCTCTTCGATTTGAGGGCGCAATTTTTCTAATAGCTGCGCTTCCTGCCGTTTCTTTTCGGTTTCGATCCTCATTTGCTCTAATTCCTGCCGCATCCGTTCCAGCAATTCCCGCAATTCCCTCTGCTCTCTCCTTAGGCCGGCCATTTCCCATTTATGATCTTCTCGCTCCTTTACATCCATCTCGCGGATCTGTTCTTGCGTTGCGCGTTTCGCCTTAATTTCGGTTTTGATCTCAGTAAGGCTCGCGGTCGCTCTTTCGATCTCGCGCTCTAATCCCTCAAGTGTCTGCTCTTCCCGCGCCCTCTTCGCGTTCAATTCCGCTAGAATCTCTTCGCCCCGTGCCTGCTCCTTCCTGTGTAGCTCTCGTACCGATAGGTGCTTAGCTCCCGTAATGTCCCTCGATATCCCCCGCTCATAGCCAAGCGGCCGAAAATACTCGGCAGCCATATCCTGTAATTGCCGGCAGAAATTCCTGTTAATAAGTCCTTTTACGCTCCTGCCGGTTTCTTTGTCGGTAGCTTCGATCATATATTGGATATGCGGCGTTTTTTCGTCAGTGTGTAAGGTAACGTAGATCGGCCTAACATTAAGCTTATCACAGATATCCGATACTGTACTCAATCCGGCTTTCCATATTTCATTAAGATGTTTCTCCCTCGCCGCTTCATCCATTTCCTGCCACGGCTCGGGCGATAACGTAATTACGCCGGTACGGAAGTACTGGGCGTTCTGTTGCGGCCTCTGCTTAGTAGTCACTGCATACCGTTCTTTGGCCGCTCGTTCTAATCTTTCAAGCGTAGCTTTTATCTGTGATTTTATTTTCTTTTTCTTCTCTTTGTCGCCTGCAATTTTTCGGCCTCTATCTTTTAAGTTACGTTCCTCCGCCGCCTCCGCACCGCCGTACCACATTACCCGCACAGTAGGATCTGTCTCTAGGTATCCCGGCGCTTCAATTCTTAAATCGTGCGCCGCCTGCCCGGTGGCATCTTTCGTTGTTTTTAACTTACCAAGTCTCGCGCTTAGTCTGGGTCTATCCGCCATCTTTGTTTCCTCCGTAATCCGTAAATAAAAATAAAGAAAGTGAGCCGCGCCGGCGGCGAATGCTTTGTGAGAGGAGCGTTCAAACGCGCCTCGATTGCCCTGTGAGCGTCGGCGCTCTCTTGCAACAAGCTTGCAAGAGATAGAGCGGCCGACGTGAATGCTTTATGAGCCGCGGTAGCGGCGAATGCCTTTTGGGGGTCTTGGGGGTGAAACCCCCAAGCATACATCCCCCGTAGCGAAGCGAAGGGGGATAGTATGTTATGCGCCTATGCCAGGCGCTGCTTTGAATATACGAGTAAATTTAGGCAATTCCAACGAAATGAGAGGAAAAGAAGGGGTTGGGGTTGTGAAGTTGACCTTCCAGCGCCGATGTAGGCGGCGCTGATTTAGTGGGCTTCTAAGTGTTTTGATTCTGGTCTGATTTGAGAGAGGAGCTTTAGAGAGCGGCGGGCTCTTCCGCCGCTGCGATGGAGCCGCAACAGAAGCAAGATATAACTAGCCGTTAAAAAAATTAACAAGAAGCGTAAAAAAGAGAAATCGAAACGGTTACAGCTAGTACGTTCTGTTCTATCGCGCTTCTTGCAGCCGTTAGGCTGCTGAGGCGGCAAGCCGCCTCGCTTCTATGCTCCTTTTGCTTTTCTATGTTTCACAGAGCAGCGCTCTGCTCTGCTCTGCGTTGCTGCTTTTCTTCTTTTTGTTTGTTTTTGTCGTCTCGCGCGCAGCTGCGATTAGGTTAACAACTATCATCGCTATTAATATGTCATAGCTAAAAACATGCTATGACATATTATAGTAATAATGGTTATAACATTTTATTACATATTAGCTGAAAATTGCGACCCTCGATAAAGCCAGTGATAGACAGGCTAAAACGGGTCTTGAAGAGTGTAAAAACCACCCTGTCGTTACTGTTTTCCACCCTGTCGTTACGGTAGCCATCGGCCAACCCAGTGATAGCAACGGTCGGCAAACATCAAAAAAACCCTCAAAAGAGGGTTTTAAAATCATCAAATCTACCTGTCGTTACTGTTTTTTTTCTACCAGTTTTAATCATCATAATAATCATAGGTATCATCCCGTTCCTCTTCATCTTCATCCTCCTCCCTATCCCCAAACGCCTCATCCCATTTCCTGCGTAGATCTTCCGCCGCCTTGTGGCGCTCTTCATCTTCCTCTAGCGTAATCGTACTAGCTGTAACCGGTACCGGAGGGGAAAAAACAATTTTGCCTCTGGGTCGCGGGGTAAAGCCTAATCTCAGCTGTTCATCACCCGATTTGCCCCGGCGAAATTCGTATTCCATATCTACATTAGCGGCATCACAAGCCGCCTTTATCTTCGCGATCGCTTCATTCAGCTTTTGCTTAAATTTCCAACGTTCCTTTATATCTGTTCCACATAGAGATTGTAACTTGTATAAACTGTAAAATTGCAAATCGTAAATATCACATTTCAACGCCGGGCATACTTTTCGCATCGTGGAACCGCGACCGGCATTATGTGAAGAAAAGAAACTGTATATCCAATGCGCTAAATAATTTCGACCCAGGCTTTGCATTATTTGCCAATCCAGAGCCGACCACATCCCGGCCTGAAAAAGCGGCTGTAAACTCTCATTGATATTGATATTGATAACACTCCCGGCAGCCCTACCGCGGTGAATGGAAGAATAGCTTAGCAAACTACCCGAAAAATGAGCTTTATAACGCCCCACCAGATGATCAATTATAATTGTGGTTTGGGATAAACGTTCGAGCGAAGCTAAATATACCCTCGCGGTAGCCGTTGATGGTTCTATCCCGAGAATTTTGAGACCATCGGATATTCTGAATTGAAACTTGGTAGCCTTGCACCCATCCTTATCAATATCGTGTAACCAACAAAGGTGGATTAGAGAAGAAAATACCAGCTTATCATATTGATTGAGCCGCCCTCCGCCCATTGAAGCCGTAACCGAAATATCAGATGTAGCTTTAATCGTTACCCTATTACCCTCTTCTGCCGAAACAATGCCACCTCTGCCCTCATTAATATCGCCCCTGCCGCGGCCTGTCGAAAACAGAGCCGACCTCAGAAAAGCATTCGGCAGGCCGACAAAATGATCTGACCAACGCAATGTAATACTGCTGGGATCTTTCTTCTTAGTTGTTTTTTTCGTTATTTTCTTCATCTCGTAATCCTCCTATAAATACAGGAACCGCAGCACGTTTTCACATCTGCCGCATTCCTCGCGCCGGCAGCCTAATCCATCACAATTGTATGGATTCGGCGGCGCTGCTAGTAGGGCAGCTCGCGCTGCTTCCTCGCCGGGCCATTTCGTTTCATCCCGCTCCGATAGCTGCAACCAATATTTAACCCCCTGTTCTCCGTGTACTTTCCGCAGCGCAACCCCCACCGAAAGCCATGCAGCGCGAGACCAACCCTTAACATCATCAAATAGCGGGCAGGGCCTATTAGATAGATTAATAGGCTTCATTTCACGCCGCCGGTAAGCTTTACATTCCCACGCAGCTCTGCCTTTTTTTCGGTTTTTGTAGCCCGGCAGCCGCAGCACCCGCGCGGCATCGGTAGCTTGTAGATCTGCCCCGGTAATCCGCGCAATCCGTTTTACCTCAGCGCAAATCTCATCGATCGAGCGCTTATCATCATCCGGCAGCTGCCAATAAAATTGATATCTCCCCTGCGATGTGGATACCGCAAAATCAGGCGCGGGGATATCGCACCAACCTCTACCGCGCAAAAAAGCATCCATCGCCGGAGCCGGACTATCAAAATCCGCCCACAAAGCTCTCGCAATAATCACGTTCCCGGCGCACCTCTTTCGTGTTCCGGGGAGCAGCGGACAAACAGAAAAATACAAGCTGCGATTATTATTAAGCTGCCGTAATCCAATTAACTTATCTATGGTTAAAAGCTCATCGCGCGGCGCGTATATCTCAAACGGTTTAACCTTAATATGCCTAACGGGATGCAGCGCTAGAATACAAAGCCAATCATCGGGCTGAAACAGCCCGCCGACCTCACGTTTAAAAAATTGATGAAGGGAAGCAGGTTCGTAGTAATCGGTAATCATAAAATCACCTCAAAGAGAAGAGAAAGAGAAGAGAAGAGAAGAGAAGCGGCAGAGAAGAGAGCAGCGCAGCGCTGCCGCTGCTCTCAATTAAGAAAAGCACCATCTATCTACAACATCTACATCATCTACATAATATCCGCCGATCCAGCCTGTAACCGTGAAACAAGCTTATTCAACAGCTCTAGCGTATGCTGCTGTTTGGCGGCCTTCTCTGCTTGCGCCTCTGCTTCATCCGCTCGTTCCCGTTCCTCTGCGATTTCCTCTTCCGCCTTTAACAATTTGGCTTTCAATGTCTTGATTTCATCCTGCGCGGCGGCCAATCTGGCCTCATAATCTGCTTTGCTCTGCCTGCTTGTTGTCTCGAGCTGGCTAATCTCGGTTGTATTGGTGTTGATGAGGTTAACAAAATAATCACGTATGCCATTGATGTGCCGCTCCATCCGGGCGATCTCCGCCTTTGCTTTATCCGGCTCTGCCACATCCGATGCAAGCCATGTATTAATAAAAGCCCTTAACGCCTCGGCCTGATTCTTGAAGCCTCCTTGCTCCACTGCCGCCTTAAAGTATTCCATATCTCGATCCGTAGCTTTAATCCCAATCGTTCTTACCTCATTTTTTTCTTCCATTGCATTTTCCTCCTGTGTTATGGCTAGCCTCCGAAATAAAGGCTAGCCCCTGATGTGGAGCGGGTTTGCGTAAAATAACCAACGCTATCCCTCGCTAACATGTAATATATTAGAAAATTTACAAAGCACCAAAAGTGCCGAGAACCCTGTCTATCACCGGCCGGATGTGACCTCATAGTTGTATTATACGGAGTTTAGAAAGGTGAAAACAAGCCCCAAAATAGTCAAAATCTAGCAAACCGCCCAAAATCGCAAAAAAATGAGCCATAAGAGCAAATGATAAAATGCCGCGAGATACAACAGTTTACAAATCACAGATAAGGTTGCGTTTTCAAAATCGAGTATCAACTACTGATATATCAGTTAGCGAACCAAACGCAAGGATAATTGCTGATAAGCGTAGAGTTTACCACAATAATCAAGGTAAATAAAGGTTAACAGCTGATAAATACAGGGTTATCGCCATAAATAACAGGGTATAGTGAGCAGAAGATAAGACATAGATATATCAAATTGTTAGAATTGGTGGAACTGTGTAGCAATTAACCCAAAAGTATTAATAAATAATAGGTAAACCTTGATAAAATCCAGCGTTATCCAAAATTAACGTGTGAAATTATAGCGCAAAAGTTAGCGGGAAGCGTATGCGAAACAACCGCAAGCCCCCGCCTGTGCCGCCATGAAACGCCCTAAAAAGCACCGAAATGGCCGCTGCGGCTGTGTGCTGTGGGCGCTGTGCCGTGAGCGCTAACGTGGCAAAAAGCGTGGTTGGCGCTGTAGCTGTATGGGTTAACTTCATTTTGAGCTTTGTAAAAAGTAAACCGTTGGTATCACTGATGATTTCGGCTTTTTTTCTTTTAAAGGCGGTTAACCACTCTTAGTAAAAAATGCAAATCCAGTGATACCAAGGGTTTTCGGGATTTTGAATTAACTTAACGACGCTGAACACTTTCGCAAATCGCCGCCCGGTAAGCCGCAATAGTCGCAATAGTACAATAGTTTGGAAAAGAGAGGGAAGGCCGTATAATGAGGAAATAAGAAGGAAGGACGTATAATGAGATTGAGGATAATAGAGAAGAGATAAAGAAGAAGAATCACCGATGAAACAATCCCTGGCATCTGTTAGTCGTTTGTTAGTCAATAGCGAAAGATATCATAATCGGGCTTAGGCGGA
>JAUNJZ010000069.1 GCA_030533085.1 Synergistaceae bacterium | reverse complement strand
ATACCAACAGTTCAGCGCCTTTTTGATTGGGAGAAAGTGCTAAAGTCAGGAAAAAGCCTCCCGACTTTTACGCGAGATAGCGCTAAAAGAGGGCACAAAGCACTTGCATCACTGTGTTTGTGCCCTCAGAATTTCCTGTGAAGTTGTAGTTTACGTAGTCTTCTTATCCTGCTATCTTTACACCGAGATATTTGCGCATTTCTTTTTTTTGTTGTATGTGTCCAGAGGCTCCATACCGTATAGTTTGCCTATTGCATCAAACAGCTCGGGGGTCCCGGCTTTTATGTATACGGGAGCTTTCGTTTCATCTACTACCACTACGTTCGCTTTGCCGGCGGATTCTTCTATCTGATTCGTACTGGCTTTTATTCCCGCCTCTCTTGCTTTGTACTCTATCAGTCGTTCCAATACCAGCGCCATGTAACAGACCATGAAGTGTCCTCTTATGCTCGGCTCTGTCCATACGTAACAGGGCCTTGCCTCAAGACAGCTCTTCATTATTCTGAAGCTTTCTTCTGTCTTCCACAGGCTGTGGTGTATCGACATTACCTCTTGCGCAGGAATATCTTTCCTGCTTGTTATTATCCCGTACTGGAATACGGCCAGCTTTTCTCGAAAATATCTTTAAAAGTCGGGGAAAAGTTAACCTGGGGATTTAATGACGGCTACATTACACCAAACACCGCAGCCCTCGTGCTGAGCGGACGGAGCGCGGACGGGAAAAGAGGCCTCAGGAGTCGCTGGCGACGAGCTACAGCGCTGCCGGTATGGATTTTTTCAGCGCTTCGCGTACCCACTCTATGCCGATGCGCTCCTGTTCGAGGCGCAGATTTTTGCCGCGCAGCAGCATGAAGAGTTTTTTCTCTTCTTCTGTTAGATTTTCCGGCGGCTGTTTCGCCGGTTTTGGCTCTTCGACGCAGAGGTCGCGGTGCGCTAGGAGCGTCGCTTCATCCATCAGGAAGGAGCGCGCCTGGGGGTAGTGCGCGCGGAGTTCTGAGAGTATCGCGAAGCCGTGCGTGTCTATGTCGCCCCAGTAGATTATTTTTTCTCCCGCTATCCAGCCGGCCTTTCGCAGCGCGGAGAAGCCGTAGCCGGCCCCCCAGATTATCAGCCTTCCCTCCGCGCGCGGGAGGGAGAGGAAGTTTATCAGGTTTTCGGTGATCAATATTTCGCGGCATGGAATCTCTGTGACTGCGAATTCTTCATCTGTCAATGCGATATCCGTCACGCTGCGCGGAAATATGCGACAGTCGGCCGGCAGCCGAAGGCGCACGGTCTCGGCTTTTTTCCGAAAGCCGTAGCGTTCCTCAAAGCCCGCACCGGAGCTATGCCCTTTGTCTATAGCGCTTTCCGGCAGCAGTAGGTCAAGCAGTTCGCCAAGCAGAGCGCGGCATCCCTCTATAAATTTCGTATGCACGCCAGGCACTTCTATCTCCCTCAGATATATGGACGGCCTTTCGTGCTCCAACATCCATTCGCAGATATCGAGAAGCCGCCCCCACTGGCTCGCGGCTTCCAGCGCGCGCAGCGGCTTCCGATGAAGAAAGGCCAGCAGCGCCGGCAGCCGCGAGGCTGTCTCTTCCGCCATTTTCAGAAGCAGTTCGGCTTCGCCTTTTTTACCGGCCAGCGCCAGCGCGTCCTCTTCCGTATCTATGACGGCTCTTTCCGGAATGTTGTTTTCTCCCAGTATTTTGTGCCTGATGTGCCTGTATTCCAGCCTGTAGCCGTTTCGACGCTCCTCTTTAGAGCCGGCCCGCAGCGCGTCGCACCATTCACGAGTCTCCGAAAGCCTCTCCGCCATTTCGCCGGCGCCGGGCCCTTTCAGCTTTACGGAGCGGGGAAAGAGCCGCGCGCCGCTGATCAGCGCGGCTGGCAGGCGGCCGCTTTCCCAGAGTTTTCCCGCGGCGGCCGCGATTTCATTTTTCGTCGTCCAGTTCCCGGCGGCTTTTCTTCTGTTCATAGTATTCCTCTATCGTCATATTTGTAAGGCTTGAGCTGTTCCCGTCCCTGTTGCTGACGAATGTGACATTTGAGACGTAAGGCTCTATGACCTGTATTTTCTGCTTTGGCGTGACAATGAGCAGCTGCAGGTTCAGCGTTTTGAAGAGCTCCAGCGCGAAACGGGCCGATTCGTCAGAGCCGCGCGCGAAGGCCTCGTCGATAATTACGAAGCGGAAGGTGCGAGCCTTTGAGCCGCCCACGTCGATGCCGAACTGGTAGGCGAGGCTGGCCGCGAGTATTGTGTAGGCGAGTTTCTCTTTTTGTCCGCCGGATTTTCCGGAGGAGTCGCTGTAATGCTCAAATTCTTTGTCGTCCTCCTTCCAGCGCTCCGAGGCGGCGAAGCTGTACCAGTTGCGCACGTCTGTCACTTTTTCAGTCCAGCGCCGGTCGTCGGCGGAAAAGTCAGGGCGTCCCCTAAAGCGGGCGATTATTTTTTCTATCGCCGCAAAGCGCATCTCCGCCGTCCGTTCCTCGCTTTCGCCCGCTATGGAGTCGCGCGTGCATTCGCGCAGGTCGTTCTGGAACTGGCGGATGACGATATCTTTTTCCCGTTCGGCCTCCAGCGCGATGTAACGGCCGGGGCCGTATTCTATCTGTGCCAGCGCCTCGTTGATCGTCCTGATGCGTTCTTCGATATCTCTCCCCGTCTTGTCGAGGTTTCCATGGAAGGAGGCTATTTCCTGTATCGTTTTGCCTTTGAGCAGTTCGCGGAATTTTGCTTCAAAGCGAGGCAGGTCGTCGCGGTTCAACCGTTCCAGCAGGGCAAGATATTCGGGGAGGCTTTCCATTTCCGTCGTGAAGTCCTGCGTCTCAAGTATATATTCCTGCTTGAAGGCGGTCATCATGCCGGTAAGTTTGTTTGACATTTTTCCGTTTTCCGCGTCGCTTCGCTTTTTTGCCTCCAGCAGATGGGCGGTCAGCGTCTTTTTTATCTCCGCCGCGTTTTCAAGGCTGACGCGCGCCCCCTTTCCCCTCTCTTTCATGAGGAGCGCTTCAAGGCGCTGGAATGAGGGGCTGTGCAGCCGGAGAAGCTCCGGCGTCATATTGGCGCGCTCTTCCTCGAGCCTGCCTTTGGCGTCGACGCTCTCCATATCGTTTTTAGCCTGATTTTTGAGCGCTCGCTCTCTCTTTTCTTCTATCGCGCGAATGGCCCTTTCCGTATCTTCAAGGCGCTTTTTCAGCGCGTCGAGCTTTCGGGAGGCGGCGCGCAGCAGCTTCAGCTCTGAGTTCAGCTCCTCTATCTCGCGAGAGACGCCGCGCCAGTCGAGGTCTGAGAAGGCGGTGAAGTATTCAAGCTTCGATATGCGGTCGTTTTTTTCGCTGAGGGTTTGCAGCTTCGCTTTAAGCCCCTCCGTCTCCGACCGATAGCGCGCGATATCTTTGCGCAGCGCAGCCTCGCGGCCTTCAAGGAGCTTTATTTTGTCTTTATTGTTCCAGCCGAGGATGTAGCGGCTTCTGTCGTTTATCCCGTAACGGTCGTCCTTTTCATGGCGTCTTTCATTTGACTTTATCTGCCCGTTGACGGTAACGGCCTTCGGTTCGCGGCGAAATTCTTCCATTGTTTCGCAGCAGGAGTAGTTGAAGCGCGATACTATTTCGGAGCGCAGCCAGTGAAACAGCGGCGAATCCTCTTTTAGAGCCAGCTTTTCAACAAGTGAGCGCGCAGGAAGCGCCGCGGGGCGCGGCGCGGCTTTTTCGCGCACGCGGAAGTAGACCAGGCGGCCGCTTAAGTTGTTTTTGTCCACCCATTCCGAGACGGCCTTGTAGTATTCCTCCGGTACGAGCAGCGAGAGCGCAAAATTATGCAGCAGACGCTCCGCCGCCCCCTCCCATTTAGACTCTTCTTTCCGAACTTCGATAAGCTCCCCGGCGAATGGCAGCTCATCTTCATTTATCGACAGAGCCTCAGCGATACGCTCGCGCATTGCCACGCTGCGCGCCTCGATGTTGCTGCGCCGCGCGCGCAGGCTTGCAAGTTCGCCGCTTATCTCCGCCGCCTCTTCGTCAAGCCGCCCCTTCGCCCCAATCCGCTCCGATAGCAGGTTTTGCAGGGAGGCTCGCTCCCGCTCCGTCTTTTCCCTGATTTCGCCCAGCCGTTCAATATTCTCCGCGAAACAGGAAATACTGTCGCATGAGACGAGGGAGAGCTTTTTCGCGATCTCATCGTAACGGCCGGCGTTTCCCTTCCGGCGGTCGCGCTCTCCATCTTTGAGCTGTATTTCGCGCTCCAGGCTCTGTATGCGTCCGCCGCCCTCGCTGCTTATGGACGAAATAAGCTCCGCGCGGCTGGACTCCCTTTCTTCCTTTTGTTCCGCGAGCGATCGGAGCTGCTCCGCGATCTTCACGGCCTCCACGGACAGCTCCCTCACCCTTGCCTCCAGCAGCCCGCTTTTGTAGCCGGCAAGCCAGCAGTCCGCGGCGGCGGCCGCCGCTTCAAGCGCCTCCGACTCTCTTTTGCCGGCGCGGAATTTTTCGTCAAGCTCTTTCAGCGGGGTGAGCAGCTCCACCTGGCGCTTCGCCCTGAGAGCCGCTTCATGAGCGCCGGTGAGGTCGTCAAAATGGCCGATAAGGGCGCGGATACGCGAGGCGGCGTCGAATTTTTCCAGCATGTGCGAACGCACGAAGCTTGTGAGGTCGCCGATAGTTTTCATGGAAACGGTCTGATTGAAGAGATTCAGCGCCTGTTCGCTGCGAATGCCGAAGATACGCGAGAAGGCGCCGTGATACTGCGGGTAACTATCAAAGATGTCGATGCCGGCCTCGCGCAGTTTTTTGCGCAGCCCCTTTATCTCGACGCCGAAATTGCTGAAGTGTTCCCGTATCGACAAATCTTTTTCCGCAAGCGCGTAGAGCCTTTCCGGCTGCGCGCGGTTATGGTCAAGCCAGAAGACCTGCGCCAGCGTAAGGTCGGCGCCAAGAGAGCCGTTGTGAAAATGCCCCAGCAGGACGGAATAACTCCCTGCCTTTCTCAGCCCAACATGGCGCGCCGAGCCGCCCTCATCCTCCCGCGCGCTTTTATAGTAACCCTCGACATACGATCTCAGCGTGCGCTCCTTCGCCTCCGCGCCGGCCGCTTTGTTGTACATCAATCTGGAGGGCGATATCAAAAGAGTCGTCATCGCGTCGACAATGGTTGATTTGCCGGAGCCTATGTCGCCGGTCAGCAGCGCGTTTTTCCCGTTAAGGGAGATAACGCGCACCCCGCCGTCGAATGTGCCCCAGTTAAGCAGCTCGAAACGGTGCAGCCGGAAGCCGCCCAGCCCTTCATCTTCAATAAAATTAAGCTCCGACTGCCCGCTCATTCGCCGGCCCCGCTCCTTCCATAGCCTTTATAAGCCTCCAGCCGGCTGTCAAAATCCGCAAGCCATTTCGCGTCCACATAGGCCTTCAATATCCTCAGCACCTCGTAATGTGCGGCGTTGTTTCTCAGCTGGCGGATAAACCCCAGCTCCTTCACCTTATTAAGCGCCGTGTCTATCTTATCCGCCAGCTTTGCTTCGTTAGTGCTCTCCGGCATGAAAGGGCGCATTATCTCCACGATTTCGCCGCGGCTGACAATGAGGCGCGTTCCCTCGCCCGCCGTGTCAAACTCCGCCATTCGCTTCCGCAGCAGCGCCAGCATCAGGCTCACGCCGAAAGAAAGCTGCCGTTTGGCGACAAGCCTTGGCAGCGGCTCCTCCTCACTATCCGCCGCCTCGCCCTCCGGCGGGTAGGCGACGTAGGCGTAGCCCTCGTTGTCATCCTTCACAAGACGCAGTCCAAGCGGCGCGAAATGGTCTATCACCATGCCTGTAAACTCTCCCAAATCGCGCCATAGCGCCTCGTCGCGCTCTTTATATAAGACTCCTTTGTAAAGGGTTATCAGCAGGCGCGAAAAGCGCCGCCCCCTGTCGTTATCGACGTCGGCAAAGGCCGCTCGTTCCGGAATACTCATGAAATCGCACCTCCGGCATTGAGACTTCTTGTAAAAATGATGCGCGGAAGCTCCGCCCTTTTAAGCGCCCCATCTTCGGAGCGCCAGCTTATATATTCCGTCGCGCCTTCGTCAAAAAAGGCGCTGTCAGAATTCGCCGCGATGCTCATATAAGTTACAAGCTCCGCCAGCCCCTGCGTTACAGGAAACTTAGCCGTCACCTCGCCGAGCGTCGCCTGCGGCCTGCCGGCCAGCGAGCCACGTATATTTTCAATCAGCCTCTCGCTGTCGACATAAAACTGTTCAAAAAGGGAATCAGTCTCCGCGTCGTCCTCCGCCAGCGCAACGCCTCCGGACTCTATCCTGCTCTTCACGGAAGGAACAAACAGCGGGCGCTCCATGATAAGATTTATCTCGACCCCAGGCTCGTCCAGCTCCATAAAATCGCCCTCCGGCAGCGACTCCAGCGTCAGCGCATTGCGTGAGATATTCTGCAAAAGTTCTGTAATGCGCCGATTTTCAAGCCACACCCGACCGTCAAGAAATTGCCGCAGCTGCGCCGAAAGCAGGCGCATTGTGACAAGAGTATGATCGCTGGCGGCAAGCCAGCTGTCGGAAATACGCGCCAGCCGTCCGTCATAATTCGTTTCCAGCACAGCCTTCATCTGAAAGACCTTTCCCAGCAGTTCATGCAGCTCCTCCTGGCGGCTCGGCGAAAGCAGATACTCCGTGAAAGCGCGGAAACTCCGCCCCTGGTCGGACTCCTCGATAGAATCGCTCCGCCCCAGCACATCGTCCAGGATCTCGCCCTTGCCGGCAGTCGAAAGCGCGATGCGCCTCCTCACGTCTCGGTCAAGCGCGCGGAAATTATACTCCACCTCCCGAAAATCAGAAAGCAGCTCTCGCGCCATCGAAGAGAACTGTAAAAAACGATCCCTTACCGCCGTGTCGTCAAGCAGGCGAAGCCTGCCGTTCTTTATGCGCTCTATCTCGTCGGATATCTCGTCGCGCCGCTTCTCAAGCGCCTTTATCTGCAAAGCGGGGTCCTCCTCGGAGCCTTCCGTGATCTGGCGCAGCAGCTCAAAAATAATCTTCAGCCGAGACTCCGTGCCGACAAAAGTCCCCTGCGCAAGCGATTTGACCCACGAAATGGCCTTTTCCGACGACGGCGTGAGGTCAAAATAAGGCTCGTCGCCGGATGCGTAAAAACGGCGCAGCCATCCCTTATCAGGCTCCGCCCAGTCGTAAAGATAATCGGCGGCCGCGCGCGGAAAGGCGTCGCTTCCGTGAATATCCCGCAGAGAATAAAGCTCGTCCTCAAGCTTTTCGACAAGATCCGGCTCGGAAATCTCGCGCTCATTCGCCTCAATAAATACCCTGTTCAAAAAAGAAAGAATAAGCGGCGCTGAATCGGCGCAAAGCAGACGCCATGCAGGATTATTCCGGCGAAGAGATAAAAGATATTCGTAATCCACATTAAAAGCCATAAAAGGCCCCCCGCGGGTAAATTTGTCCGCCGTTAAAATTATAAGCGATATCTCACCGTAAAAACAGCCCCGCGGAAAAGGTGCACGGCGCGCGCTCAGGGCAAACGCATCGAAAATTAAGTTATCAGATATATGTTTTTATATGATATATTTGTTCTGCAAATTTAGGAT
>JAUNJZ010000021.1 GCA_030533085.1 Synergistaceae bacterium | reverse complement strand
CGCCGCCAGCGTTCGTCCTGAGCCAGGATCAAACTCTCCGTTTGATTCCTGACGTCTCACTCGCTGGAATTGCTTTTTGGTTAATTCCTTTTTATTCCTTATGCACTTTATTCTATTGACAAGGTTCTTATCGCCGTTTCCGATTAATGCTGCCTCGTATCGGCGACAGGAGGTAGTATATTACGGATTTGTAAAAAATGCAACCCCCCAATTTTAGCAATTTTTGTTTTTCGCGAAACGCGCCTTTGCGGCAGGAAAAAAGCTGTATTTACTAAAGAATGCCCCGGCCTTTTAAAATGGCCGGGGCATTTTCTGTTTTTTCCTGTCGCTTGGGGCGGACTGTTATTTAAGCACGCCGAGCGCGGAGAGAGCCGCTGAAAGTCTCGCTACAGGAACTCTGAACGGCGAGCAGCTTACGTAGTTGAGGCCGAGCTGGTTGCAGAAGGCTATGCTCGACGGGTTGCCGCCATGTTCGCCGCATATTCCGAGCTGTATGTTGGGGCGTACTTTGCGCCCTTTTTCCACAGCTATTTCCATCAGCGCACCTACGCCGTCGCGGTCAAGCCGCGCGAATGGGTTTTCTTCAAATACGCCCATTTCGACGTATTGGCCGAGGAATTTTCCTTCGGCGTCGTCGCGCGAGTAGCCGAAGGTGGTCTGCGTGAGGTCGTTCGTGCCGCAGCTGAAGAACTGCGCGTATTCGGCGAGCTGGTCTGCGACCATTGCCGCTCTGGGCAGTTCTATCATCGTTCCGACCATATATTCCAGCTCAACGCCATGCTCTTTGAGTTTGGCGGCCGCTATCTCGTCTACCAGGGCGCGCATTTTCTTCATTTCTTCCTGCGTGCCGACGAGCGGGATCATTATGTCTGGTATGACTTTTATTCCTTTGACCGTCAGTTTGCATGCCGCGTCGAAGATGGCGCGTACCTGCATTTCGTATATTTCAGGGTAGATCATTCCAAGACGGCATCCGCGGAAGCCGAGCATCGGGTTCTGTTCGTGCAGCTCGCGGGCACGGGCGATGGTGGCGTTGATTTTTTCAGCTTCGGCGCTCTCCGGCGCAAGTCCTTCAAGGGCTTTTGTAAGCTCGGGGATTTTGGGGAGGAATTCATGGAGAGGCGGGTCGAGAAGGCGGATTGTAACGGGAAGTCCCTCCATTGCCTCAAATATCCCAAGGAAGTCCTCTTCCTGCATTTTCTGGAGTTTGTCGAGCTGCTTTATTCTTTCTTCTCTCGTGGAAGCGACGACCATTTCCTGCATTACCGGCAGGCGGTCGGCGGCCATGAACATGTGCTCGGTGCGGCAAAGGCCGATCCCTTTTGCTCCGAAGGCGCGTGCGCGGCGAGCGTCTTCCGGCGTGTCGGCGTTGGCCCAGACTTGCAGCTTCGCGATTTTGTCCGCGTCGTCGAGCAGCTCGCGGAAGTTTTCATCGAACTGCGGGTCTATCAGATCTATTTTGCCGACGATCACGTCGCCGTTGCTTCCGTCCAGCGTGAGGAATTCGTCTTTTTTGACTGTTACGTCGCCGACTGTGAATGTGTTGGCGGCCAGATCTATTTTGACGCTTTCCGCGCCTGAGACGCATGGTTTTCCGAGGCCGCGGGCGACGACTGCCGCATGGCTGGTCATTCCGCCGTGGCTAGTGAGTACCCCCTGCGCGGCGAATAGGCCATGTATGTCGTCAGGCGTGGTTTCCGGACGCACGAGGATTATAGCCTCGCCTTTGCCGCCGCGCTCCGCCGCTTCGTCCGCGTCGAATACCACTTTGCCGACCGCCGCTCCGGGAGAGGCGGGAAGCCCCTTCACAAGGACGGTGCGTTTGGCTTTGGGGTCAAGCTGCGGATGGAGGAGCTGCTCTACCTGTTCGGGAGCTACGCGCGATACAGCGGTTTCCGCGTCGATCAGCCCTTCTTTGAGCATTTCCATGGCGATTCTCACAGCGGCGGCGGCGGTGCGCTTGCCGTTGCGGGTCTGCAGGATGTAGAGCTTTCCTCTCTCTACTGTAAATTCTATGTCCTGCGCGTCGCGGTAATGCCGTTCGAGGAGCATCGCTATGCGATGGAATTCTTTGTAAACTTCGGGCATCGCCTGCTCAAGCATTGCGATGGGTACGGGGGTGCGGATGCCGGCGACGACGTCTTCACCCTGCGCGTTGATGAGGTATTCTCCGAAGAGCTTGTTTTCTCCTGTGGATGGGCTTCTCGTGAAGCAGACGCCTGTGCCGCAGTCGTCTCCGAGGTTGCCGAATACCATCGTAACGATGTTTACCGCCGTGCCGTATTCCTCAGGTATGCCGTTTATCTTGCGGTATGTGATGGCGCGCGGCGTGTTCCAGCTGCGGAATACCGCGTCTATAGCAAGCCTGAGCTGTACCCAGGGATCTGTCGGGAAGGCGCATCCGGCCTCTTCGACTATTTTTTTATAGTCGGCGACAAGCTTTTTCAGCTCTTCGGCCGGTATCTGGTAATCTTCTTTCACGCCGGCGTTGTCTCTGGCCTGCTCAAGGCGTTTTTCAAACTTTTCGAGGTCGACTCCGAGGACGACGTCAGAGAACATCTGTATGAAGCGGCGGTAGCTGTCGTAGGCGAATCTTTCGTTGCCCGCCGATTTGGCAAGAGCTTCTACCGTTACGTCGTTAAGACCGAGGTTGAGTATTGTGTCCATCATTCCGGGCATCGATACGGGAGCGCCGGAGCGAACAGATACCAGAAGCGGGTTTTCGGATGAGCCGAATTTTTTGCCGGCGAGAGCCTCTACTCTGGCAACGGCGGCTTCAACGTCGCCCCATATTCCGGCGATAAATTCTTTTTCTTCCCAATATTTGTGGCAGGCTTCTGTTGTGATTATGAAGCCGGGAGGTACCGGCAACCCTATCTTCCACATCTGCGCGAGGTTCGCTCCCTTGCCGCCCAGGAGCGTTCTCATATCCGCGCTGCCTTCGCTGAAATCATAGATGTACTTTTTTGTCTCTGCCATGATCTTTCCTCCTTTGTGTTTCAAACACGCGTCCTATTATAAATCATTATCACTACTTTGTGGGTATTTTTATAACAGGCTCTATTATTTTAGCAGGCTGAAATCTCCTATCCTCATAAAGAATTTCTGACATTCGCTGAGCAGCGCCAGACGATTCGCTCGCACCGCCATGTCGGAGTCCATTACGAGGACGTCGTTGAAGAACTGCGCTATGACGGGGGCAAGCTCCGACATTGTGGCGGCCAGCTTCTCCCAGCGGCATTCGTCGACGGCCGAACGCGCTTCGACGGTCAGCTTCGCAAGCTCTTCGTAAAGCTTTTTCTCTGCCTCCGATGTAAATATGGCCGGATCTACCGCGGACGACGTCTCTCCGGCTTTGGCGAGCAGGTTTTTGACGCGCACCGCCGCCGTCACCAGCTCCGCGAACCACGCTTCGCCGCTCGCTCCGGTCAGCACTTCGGCCAGGCGGTATATTTGCAGCGGGCGCGCGGGGATGGTCTGCATCGCGAGCGCCACAGCCTCATGTGCGAAGCCCTTTTCTCTGAGCTGCACCTGCTGGCGCTGAGCGATGAAGCTTTTCATCTTTTCCAGCCGTTCCGCGGGCATCTCAAGCTGCGAGGCCGCCATTTCCAGCGCCCTGTCCATGTCTATATCAAGGGAGAGTCCCCAGATAAGTTCGTTTATCGTTCTGGCGGCGCGGCGCAGCCCGTAAGGGTCCTGCGACGACGTCGGCTCCAGACCTATTTTGTAGATGGCGGATAATGTGTCAAGCCTCTCGCCGATTCCAAGCAGCGCTCCGCCGAGCCGCGAGGGCAGTTTGTCTCCGGCAAATCGCGGCAGATACTGTTCGTAGAGCGCAAGAGCCACCTCTTCCGGCTCTCCGGCTTTGCGCGCGTATTCGCGCCCCATAACTCCCTGCACATCTGAAAATTCGTAGACCATGTTTGTCACGAGGTCGGCTTTGGCAAGGTCGCAGGCGCGCGCGAGGCAGGCGCGGTCAAGCTCCGCACCAAGTTCGTCCGCAAGGCGGAGCGTTATCTTCTTTATCCGCTGTACCTTGTCGTAGACTGAGCCGAGCTGTTCCTGATATGTTACGTTTTTCAGCTCTTCGGCGCGTGCGTCGAGCGATTTCTGCTGATCTTCTTTCCAGAAGAAGGCCGCGTCGTAGAGGCGGGCGCGCAGCACTCTCTCGTTGCCTTCGCGCACGACGTTCATGTCGGCGGCTCTGTTGTTGCTTACGCCGATGAAGTTGGCCATCAGCCTGCCTTCCGCGTCATGTACGGGGAAGTAGCGCTGGTTTTTGGCCATCGAGAGTATGAGCACTTCGGCGGGGATGTCAAGAAATTCTTTATCGAAGCTGCCATAGAAGGGTATCGGATATTCGTTGAGGTGTACGTTTTCTTCAAGAAGCTCCGGATCGACAGTTACCTTCGCCCCCAGCTCCTTTTCGATTTCCGCTATGCCGGCGAGTATCATCGATTTGCGCTCTTCGGGGTCGGTGATGACGCGGTTTTCGCGCATCGCGGCGGCATATGACGCGGCGTCTTTTATTTCTATCTCCGGCTTGCCCATGAAGCGGTGTCCGCGCGACGTCGTACCGCTCTTTACAGAGCCGAAGGTCACGTCAAGAGGGCGGTCTCCGTAGAGCGCCAGCAGCCAGCGGACGGGACGCGCGAAGCGCACGTTTTTCTCCGCCCAGTACATACTTTTGGGGAATGATAGGCGCTGCATTATCTTTTCAAGCAGCCTTGGCAGCACATCGGCTGTCGGCTGGCCGGCGGTACGTTTTTCGGCTACGATATATTCCGCGCCGCCGATGATCTCCGTTTTAAGGTCGGCAACCTCGACGCCGCGGCTGCGCGCGAAGCCCTGCGCCGCCTTTGTGGGATTTCCCTCCGCGTCGTATGCCTGACTTTTCAGCGGCCCTTTGGAAAGCTCTACCGCGTCTTCCTGTCTTTCAGCAACGCCGCCTACCGTGAGCACGAGTCGGCGCGGCGTGCATTCGGCCTTCACCGTTCCGTGCGGTATGTGCGCTCCGCTGAGCTCCTCTTCTGCATATTGTTTGAGGTCGGCCAGCGCTCCCGGCATAAATCTGGCCGGTATCTCTTCCGTCCCTATCTCAAATAGAAGCTCTGACATCAGCAAGCGCCTCCCTTTTCAAATTTGTCAAATTTTCCCATCAGCGGGTGTCCCATCTCTTCGCGCTGCTTCACGTAAGCCTGACAGCAGGCGCTTGCCAGAGTCCTCACGCGACCGATGTAGCCGGTGCGCTCCGTGACGCTGATGGCGTTTCTCGCGTCGAGCAGGTTGAAGGAGTGGGAGCATTTGAGCACATAATCGTAGGCCGGAAGCACAAGCCCAGCCTCCAGCACTCTCTTTGACTCCGCCTCGTACCTGCTGAAGAGGTTGAAGAGCATTTCCGTATCCGCCACCTCAAAGTTGTATGTCGAATGCTCGACTTCGCCTTTATGGTGCACGTCGCCGTAGGTCACGTTGTCCACCCATTCAAGCTCATAGACGTTATCAACCTTCTGGACGAACATCGCGATCCTTTCAATTCCGTATGTCAGCTCGGAGGGAACGACGTCCATGTCAAGCGAGCCCATCTGCTGGAAGTAGGTAAACTGCGTAATTTCCATCCCGTCAAGCCAGACCTCCCAGCCAAGCCCCCACGCGCCGGTCGTCGGATTTTCCCAATCGTCCTCCACAAAGCGGATATCGTGTTTGGCCGGATCTATGCCCAGATATTTAAGGCTTTCGATGTACATCTCCTGAATATTCTCAGGGGCGGGCTGAATGATGACCTGATACTGATAATAATGCTGAAGCCTGTTCGGGTTTTCTCCGTATCGTCCGTCCGTCGGCCTTCTGGAGGGTTCCACGTAAGCTACACGCCAAGGCTCGGGGCCAAGAACACGCAGAGTAGTCGCGGGGTTCATTGTACCGGCGCCGACTTCCAAATCGTAGGGCTGCTGGATTACGCATCCCTGAGAAGCCCAGAATTGTTCGAGGCGCATAACTATCTCTTGAAAATTCACCTTCTGTTGCCTCCTTCAATATGTACTGCACTATATCTGGACTATTTTAGCGCATATTTCTGAAATATGGTGAAAGAGTCCTTATATTTTTAAGAAAAAATTCCTTTTCATCTCTTCCCGCGGACCAGAGAATAAATTTCTCGTGCGGCAGCGCGGCGGCTGCGCGGAGCAGCGATAGCTCTTCCGATGAACAGGCCGGCAATTTTGACTGCGCGCCGCAGCTTTTACAAAGTATCCCTTCTTCCGTGAATACGCCGCCGCCTGCGAGAGATGCGCCGCAGACGACGCAGAGGTCGAAGGTCGGGGCTATGCCCATCAGATTCAGCAGTCTCCATGTAAAACGAAATTCAACGGTATAGGGCGGCGATTTTTCTTTCAGCTGCAGCATCGCGCTCCACAGTATCCGCAGCAGCATGTCGTTCTCGCAGTCAAGCGGAGCCTCTTTCGCCGCGAGTCTGTACAGACGCAGGGCGCAGAGCAGCGAGGAGGGAGATGAACGGAGCGACAGAAAATCTTCCTTCACTTCCAGCCCCTGAAGGTAGAGGCGCGACGGGCTTTGATAGAGTGAAAATTCCGCCCATGTCAGAGGCTCGACTCCGCCGCCGAAGCGATTTTTTCCGCCGGCGGCGGGGGCGCTGACCCACCTTGGCCCCAGTCCGCGCATGAAAAGCAACAGGGACTGCCCTCCTTTTGAAGCCTCTTTTCGCAGAAGTACAGTCCCGCTTTCCTTGTAATATCCCTGCTGCAGGCGCGCAGCTATCAAACGCCGTACCCCAGCCGCCTGAGCTCCTCCTGTGACTTGCGCCAGCCCGGCTTGACCTTGACCCAAAGCTGTAAAAAGACTTTATAGCCGAACTTCTCTTCCAGCTCTTTGCGCGCTTCGCTGCCGATACGCTTGAGCTTTTCTCCCTTTTTACCGATTATTATGCCCTTCTGTCCCGGCCTGTCCACAATGATTGTGGCGCGAATGTCGCAGATTTTTTTATCGGGGAATTCATCGGGGCTTTTGAACTCGTCTATAAGGACGGCAACGCTGTGCGGGACCTCTTCATCGGTATTGCGGAGTATCTTTTCTCTGATGACTTCGGAGGCGAGAAAGCGTTCCGTCGAATCCATAAGCATATCTTCCGGGTATATCGCGGTCTGCGCGGGCAGCTGCGCGCTGATGGCAGCCGCAAGCTCCGCCAGCCCTACGCCGTTGTTCGCGGAGAGAGGGACCACTGCGGCAGCTTTGATATATTCTTCGTATACGCTCGCCGCTTTTTTATAATCCTCCGCGCTTTCCAGCTTATCAGTCTTATTGACAGCCAGTATGACCGGAAGGGGCGATTGAGCCAGCACGTCAAGTATCAGCCTGTCCTTTTCGCTGACCTCACGGTCACGCGCCTCTACGACATAGCAGACTGCGTCAACCTGTGACAGGGATTCCTCCGCCTCTTTCATCATGAACTCTCCCAGCGCATGTTTGGGGGTGTGTATGCCGGGCGTATCGACAAATATTATCTGTTCTCTCTCCGATGTATATATGCAGCGTACCGCGTTCCTCGTAGTCTGAGGCTTCGGAGATACGGCCGCCACCTTTTCTTTCAGCAGCGCGTTTATTATCGACGATTTGCCCACATTTGGGCGGCCGAGCAGCGCCGTAAAACCACTTCTGTAACCGTTGTCGCTCATTTTCTTACTCCCCTTCCAGCGAAAAGGTGAGGGGCAGCAGCTCTTTAAGAGTGTAGATGCGCCCGCCTTCCGCAGCTTTGATTATCACGCTCATATCAGGGTTGAATTCGGCCAGAAACTGGCGGCAGGCGCCGCACGGAGTGCATAAAACTCCGTCGGGGCCGGCCACGGCGACGGCTGTCGGGCGGCGCAGCCCCATTGTGAGCGCCGTCGTCATAGCGTTGCGCTCCGCGCATATCGAGAGGCCGTAGCTTGAATTTTCCACGTTGCAGCCGAGAACTGTCTCTCCGTTTTCAAAGAGCAGCGCCGCGCCTACGGAAAAGCCGGAGTAGGGGGCGTAAGCATTTTTTCTCGCCCTTTCGGCAGCCTCAAGAAGTTTTGCCGCCTCCTCTTTGTTTAACGACGCCCCGCCAGTCATATCAGCTTTCCTCAAAAAAGCGCTTTACAAGCATATCCTGAATCTGCCACATGCTTTCTTTATCCTCATCGTTGGCATGGTCGAAGCCTATCAGATGCAGGAAGCCGTGGCATATGACCAGTATCGTCTCGCTTTCCGGCGTTTTGCCGTTATCCGCGGCGTTTTTAGCGACTATCTCCGGGCAGACGATGATGTCGCCCAGCGTCAGCGTCTCCCAGTCCTCCGCCGGCTCGAACTTCCCGTCTTCATTTTCCCACATCGGGAAGGAGAGAACGTCGGTGGGGCCGTCAGTATCGCGGTATTCCCAATTTATCGCCGCCATCTGCTCAGCGTCTGCGAAGGTAAGCGATATCTCGCACTCGAGCGCCGCCGGCGGCAGTGTATTATTTTCCTCCATATAGTCGGAGAGTATTTTTTCCAGCTTTTTTACCCTCTCACCGCAGCACATCTCATGGTTTGACTCGTTGAATATCTCACCGCAGAATATTGTCGTCTTCATCCTTACGCTCCCCCTCTTTCTCCGCGTCAGCGCTCTCATTATCCTCGCCTTTATCTGATTCCCCAAGGTGTTTGAGCCTGGCCTCTTTGATTATCTCGTTTATATCCTTTACCTCGCGCGAGTGGTAGGTCGCGCGGAATACGTCCATGAATGCCTCGGTGATCATCGACATCTCTTTCAGCGTGAAGTCCGCGTCGTTAAGCTGATGGCTGTCTACCTTGCTGCGGATGACCTGATTGATGAAGTCGGACAGCTCCTTATCTGACTCAAAGGGCTTGTTGCGCGCCTTTATGGCCGCTTCAACGGAGTCGGCCAGCATCACCAGCGCAGTCTCCCGCGACTGTGGGCGCGGGCCGGGATATCTGAAGTCGTCTTCCTTGACATCTTCGCCGAGAGCCTTCGCTTTCTCGTAGAAATATTTCTGCGCCGTCGTGCCGTGGTGCTCGCTGATGAAAGGACGCAGCGCCTTGGGCAGATTAGTCTGCGCCGCTATCTCCAGTCCGTCCTTTACATGCGAGATAAGCACCCTGCCTGAAAGCTCCGGCGGAAGGCTGTCGTGTATATTCTTTCCGTGGCGCTGGTTTTCCACAAAATACTGGGGGTTCTTGAGCTTTCCGATATCGTGATAGTAGGCCCCCGCCCTTACCAGCAGCCCGTTCATGTGAAGCCTGTCGGCGGCGGCCTCCGCCAGAGTCCCGACCATCAGGACATGGTTGTATGTGCCAGGAGCCTCCATCTGCAGCCTTTTTATGAGAGGCTGGGATGGATGGCTCAGTTCGAGAAGGCGCAGCGGCGAGAGCACGTCGAAGACATTCTCCCAGAGCGGCAGCAGCGCGACGACGATCGTTCCCCATACGGCGCTGAAAAGCACAGCCCCCAGCGCGAGATTATAGTCGAAGTAGAGGCCAAGCCCCCAGTGTACGCAGATGGAGACCGCGCCAAGGCAGAGGCCGAGGAAGAAAAGGTTGCGCCATATCGTGATTCTGTGGTTCGGCGGGTCGAAGAATAATATGCGGCCTATGCCGCCGGAAAAAGCCGCCAGAATACAGCCGAGGCAGACGATGCCGGGATTGCTCCCAAAGGCGATTATAACGCTTATAACGCCGCCTCCGAATATGACGTGAAATGATAACGAGACAGGCAGCGTCAGACAGAGCCAGCCCGTGAGGCCGAGAACGGCCATAGAATAGCCTCCGAGACGGGCGAATACGACCTCAAGCGTCCAGACGACGGAGAGGACGACGGCAATATAAATCCATTCGCGCATCGAGAGCTTTCCGCGCAGTCCGCTGGCGATCCAGACCGGCCAGAAGCTCCATATCACTATCGCGCCAAGTATAAAAATAAGATGCTTCCATGGGAAGGCGGCGTCAGGATAGCCCTGCGACGCGAGAAGCCTCGCTATCGACGGGGTCACGACCTGTCCCTTCTGGACGAGCACAGCGCCGGGACGTATTTCCTTTATCACGGCCGGTATCTGCGCCGCCACGTCGTCCCTGAGCTTTTGCAGCATTTCGTCGTCGGAGAGCAGCGAGGGGTTCATCAGCACATCCAGCATCTGGAAGGCGATGTTGCGCTCTGATTGGGTCAGCGACGTCTCTTTCAGATATTTCCAGATAAGCGCCGTCTGCTGGTCGCGGTCAGCGGACTCGTTGCGCACCATGCCGCCGATTTTAACGACCGCGTCTGTGATCGCCTTTTGTGAGGCTGAGCTTTGTTTTTGCAGGACGTTAAGCAGGGGGGCGTTGAAAAGCTGCGTCAGTTCACCATTTCGCAGCGTCTCCAGACGGCGGGTCACTTCAGAGGCGATCCTTTCGTCCTGTACCATCACGTCGATGATGCGCGAGGCGGCGCGCTGACGCAGCTCCAGCGTCGCCGCCTTGTCCTCGTAACGTGCGGAGGTGAGCGCAAAATATGTTCTTTCGGAAGGAAGCCCTATCTGATAGTTCTCCTTCCGCTCGAACATGTACCAGTTCACGCTTACGAGAAGCGTGGCGACACAGAGAAGTATTGCCCGAAATATTATATACTGCCTGTTTTCGGGTTTGAAAGAAAACTTTCCGATAAGCTCCTTAAATTTGTCTACTATCAGCCTGTTTTTCTCTTCTCCGCCTGTCATAATCTTCGTAAGCCCTCACTATTCTCTGTACTATCTCATGGCGCACTACATCGCCGTCGTTGAGATTTATAAATGAGACGCCGGGAATGTCTTTCAATATGTCGCGCACTACTTTCAGCCCGGATTCCTTCGTCCCCGGAAGGTCAACCTGCGTTATGTCCCCGGTCACCACGGCCTTGGAGCCGAAGCCCAGCCGCGTGAGGAACATCTTCATCTGCTCCGGCGTGGTATTCTGCGCCTCGTCCAGAATGATGAAGCTGTCGTTCAGAGTGCGCCCGCGCATGTAGGCCAGCGGCGCAAGCTCGATGACCCCTTTCTCAAAATAGCGGTCGAACTTCTCCGCCGGCAGCAGCTCGTAGAATGCGTCGTAGAGTGGGCGCAGATACGGAGCTACCTTATCGTTCATGTCGCCCGGCAGATAGCCCAGCCTCTCCCCCGCCTCGACGACGGGGCGGACGAGGATTATGCGGCTGATCTTCGCGGACTTGAGGAAGGCCACGGCCTGAGCGACGGCGAGATATGTCTTTCCGGTGCCGGCCGGGCCGATGCCGAAGGTGATATCGTTGTCACGTATCGCCCGCACATACTCCTTTTGTCCGTTCGTATATGGGCGTATCGCCTTTCCGCGGTTGCTGACGCATACTATGTCGTTATAGAGCGAGCGCAGATTCACCGATTCCCCGCGCTGAATGCTGTGCAGCCCGTAGCGTATCTCGGCGCTGTTGAACTTATGGCCGGAAAGAGAAAGCTCCGCGTACTGCACGAGCAGATTTTCCAGCTTTTTTATAAGCTGCTCATCCTCTCCCCTGATGGAAAGGGAGCTGCCGCGCGCGTAGACCTTTACCGGAAAGCTCTGCTCGACAAGACGCAGTATCTCTTCATGCTCCGCCAGCAGCTTCACGACAGAGGCGTCGGTCAGCGACAGCAGCGCCTCAGGCTCCTGATTTGCCTCTTTCATAGATTCTGAAGCGCCTAAACCCTTTCTACCGCCTTTACCTCGGGCACTTCGGCGACGACGGCCTGCTCCACCGTCATGCGCAGCGTCTCAAGGGCGAAGGGACAGCTTCCGCATGCGCCTTCCATCGCCACGTAAAGCGTCGCGCTCGGCTCGTCGTATTTTACGAACGAGCAGTCGCCGCCGTGCGACTGAAGGGCCGGGGATACCTTATTGGCAAGTACGTCCTTGATTTTTTCTTCTGTTGTCATGATGAACTCCTCCTGTATAGTGTTATTTGCTTTTTGCTTCTTTCCAGAATTCTTCCAGCTCGTCCAGAGTAAAATCTTTCCACGAACGGCCGGAACTTTCAACCGACTTTTCCACATACCTGAAACGGGAATCAAACTTTTCGCAGGCCTTATGCGCGGCTATCTCGGGATCAACTCCCAGATGGCGCGCGAGGTTGACTGCCGCGAAGATGAGATCTCCCAGCTCTTCGGCTGCCGCGTCCTTGTCTCCGCCGGAGATCGCCTCTTTCAGCTCGGCTATCTCCTCCTCTACCTTGGCCATCACCGGCGCGGCGTCGCCCTTAGGCCAGTCGAAGCCAGGCCGTGCGGCGCGCTCCTGTATCCTGTAGGCTCGCAGCAGGGAGGGCATACCGCGCGGTATGCCGGCCATCAGCGACGAATCGTTTTTCTTGTCCTTGCGCTCCCCGACCTTTATCTGCTCCCAGTTTTTGAGCACATCGTCAGAGTCCTTCACATTCGTGTCGCCAAAAACATGAGGATGGCGGCGTATCAGTTTGCCGGTCAGCCCGTCGAGAACGTCCGTAAGCCGGAAGTCTCCGCGCTCCTCTGCGATGCAGGAGATAAATACGGTTTGCAGCAAAAGGTCGCCGCTCTCTTCGCAGATGTTGACTGAGCTGCCTGCCTCTATGGCCTCTATAAGCTCGTAAGCTTCTTCTATAATGTAGCGCCTCAGCGTCATATAATCCTGTTCGCGGTCCCATGGACAGCCGCCCGGCGCGCGCAGCCTTTTCATCACCTCTGTAAGCTTCAGAAATTTTTCAGATAAGGCAAGTTCGCTCTCCGTCATTTTCATTCCTCCCATTTCGCTCTATTCTAGCAGATTGCGCCGATTTGTTCCCTTATTAATTGCGCAAGTTCCCTGATTCCCGCAAAGCCGCCCGGGCCGATGAGTCCGTCTATGCGCCGCCGCCATTTGGCGGGAATATCGAGCCGTTCCCACGCCCCGTCCGGGATCGCCTGAAGGACAAGCTCGTACCTGCCGCACAAGAGCTTCGTAAGGCCGAGCTCGTATGAGGCCCCCCTGATCGCGGCGACGTCGAAAAGAAATTCCAGCTCGTTCGGTATCCTGCCGAAACGGTCTGCCGTCTCCTCGCGCAGAGCTGTCACCTCTTCGACGCTGTCCGTCCTGAGCAGCCGGCGGTACAGCGTGACGCGCAGATTTTCCTGCGGCAGATAGTCGCCAGGTATGGAGACGGGGAAGCCGATTTCCATCGCCATCTGCGGTTTGTGGATCCCTTTGATTTTCGCTATCTCTTCGGCCAGCAGGTCGCAGTATCTCTGATAGCCTATCCTCGTCGAATTGCCGTGCTGAGATACGCCGATAAGATCTCCGCCGCCGCGTATCTGCAAGTCGCGCTGCGCGAGCTGATAGCCGGCTCCCAGCTCGTCAAGCTCTGCGATGGCCTCAAGCCTTTCGCTGGATTCTACCGAAATATGCGCGTCGGCAGGATAGAAGAGGAAGGCATAGGCCTGTTCCTCCCTGCGTCCGACGCGCCCTCTGAGCTGGTACATCTGCGCCAGCCCCAGCTCGTGCGCGTCGTCGACAATCAATGTGTTGGCGGCAGGTATGTCAAGGCCGCTCTCGACTATCGTCGTGCAGACGAGAATATCTATCACCCCGGCGGCGAACTCGGACATTGTCTTTTCAAGCGCCGCCTCCGTCGTTTTGCTGTGAGCTACCGCGATGTTGAGCTTTGGGAAGAGGCGCTTGAGCATCACTGCGCGCTCCTGAATGTCGTTTATTCTGTTGTGGACGAAGAATATCTGTCCGCCGCGGTTCTTCTCCCGCAGCACGGCGCTTTTCAGCAGCTCCTCGGAGAAGGGACGCACGACAGTTATGACCGGCAGCCTTCTCTGCGGAGGCGTTTGCAGCACCGACATGTCGCGCAGCCCGCTGAGGGAGAGCGAGAGTGAACGCGGTATCGGCGTGGCGGAAAGCATCAGCACATCCACGCCGGGCATTGTTTTTTTCAGCTGATCCTTGTGCATTACGCCGAAGCGGTGCTCCTCGTCAACTATTATCAGCCCGAGAGCTTTGAACTTCACGTCCTCTGTCAATATACGGTGCGTACCGATAAGTATATCGACCTTTCCCTCAGCGAGGTCGTCCAGAATCTTCTTCTGTCTGGAGAGTGGCACGAAGCGCGATATAGTCTCGACGCGGATCGCGCTGTTGGCGAAGCGCGCCGTGAATGTCTCGTAATGCTGCTGGGCAAGAAGGGTCGTAGGAACCATGATGGCTGTCTGCCTGCCGGCAAAAGCCGCCTTTCCCGCCGCGCGTATCGCGACCTCGGTCTTGCCGAAGCCGACGTCTCCCACAACGAGGCGATCCATCGGAACGGGGCGCTCCATATCGCGCTCCACATCGTCGATGGCCCTTATCTGATCCTCCGTCTCCTTGTAAGTAAAGCTCTCCTCAAGCTCTTTCATAAGCTCTCGGTTGGCGGGGAAGGCGAAGCCTTTGCTCATTTCGCGCTCCGCGTATATTTTTATCAGGTCGGCGGCGGCCCTTTCAGCCGCCTCCTTTGCTTTGGCGGCCGATTTTTTCCAGAGGGAGCTTTTCAGCCTGTCGGGCGCCGCCTCCTGCCCAGGTATCGGCGACCATGGGGATATCTTGTGGAACTGCATCACCGGTATCAGCAGGCGGCGCTCCTCCGCGAACTGCAATATCAGATATTCCTGCTCGCCGTCAGCCGTCCTGACCTGTTCCGCCCCCTGATAGAGAGCCACGCCGTAATCGTCGTGAACCACCCACTGCCCCTTTATCAGACCGACGCCCCAGTCGCTTGGGGCGCGGCTGTCCAGCCTGCGGCGGGCTACCGTGATGCCGGAAAGCTCAAGGTCGGTCATCACGGCAAGCTTTGACGCCTGGTCTATAAAGCCCTCGCTCAGAACTCCCCTCTTCGCCTCGAAGCCGTTCAGGGCGGCCCATTGCAGGTTGCGCTCCGACTCGGATACGACCTTTAATTCGCAGCCCTCTTTCAGAAGGGCGAGCGAGTATGATTCGACCTCTTTCAGCTTTCCGCGAAAATTCGGAAACTGCGAGACGGCCATTCTGGCGGCGCAGTTTTTCACATCAGGGAGTATACGAAGCCTCTTAAAGGCCGTGAAAATATCGCAGAGCTTTTCCCATCTCTCCCACGGAACGGAATCCTTCCGTTCGCGTTCGAGGCTCTTCCAGAGCCAGACGGAATTTTCCGCCGTACTGTCCAGTCCGTGCGGGTCAAAAAAAACTATGCGCATATCGCCGGGCAGATAATGTTCAAGGCTGTTGTCCGATTTGGAAATGAGACTCTGAATGGAGCATTTTCTTATATTTCGCAGGCTTTTCTGCGTCTCAGGGATGAAAAAGCGAATATCCTCGACCTCGTCGTCAAAAAATTCTATCCGCAGAGGATAGGCGTCGGAGGGGCTGAATACATCGACGATGCTCCCGCGCGCCGCAAACTGCCCCGGCGTCCAGACAAGGTCGCACTTTTCGTAACCCTTCTGCGAGAGCCAGTCGATCAGCCTTCCGCGCCCTGATTCTTTGCCGACCTCCAGCTCCTTGAAATCGCCGCCTGTGGAAAAGGGCGCCATCAGCGAAGCGGGGGTGGCGGCAAGAACGCCGCCGCGGTATTTAAAATCTTCGAGGATATCTCCGCGCGCTATCTTTTGCGCGTCAGAGAGCGAATCGTCGTCTGCAAGAGGCAGCTCCGGCAGCGGCTTCACCGCGCCGAGTATGCCAAGCTCCTCCGCGTCGGCGGCGAAGTCGCGCAGCTGGCGGGAGTCGGGAAGCAGCACCAGCAGCGGCGAATCAATATCGCGGCAGATCCACGGGCGCATCGCCCCCCTTGAGGGCAGATGCACGCCTCTGTTTCTGTACCAGAGATCCTCGTCCAGCGCTGCAAGAGAACTGACCTGGAAGAGCAATTTATTCCCCGACATCCAGCCTGAAACCGTTAGCCTTGCTCATAGCCGCGTCAATACCTTCGCTGATCCAGAGCTTCAGCGCCTCCCACGCGGCATCTTCTATCGCCCCCCACAGCCGGCGCTGAGCGGGCGGTATTTTGCCAAGCACCCAATCCGCAAGATCAACAGGCGCATCAGGCGCTCCGACTCCGATGCGGAGTCTTGGAATGTCGAGCGTCCCAAGCGCTCCGATAATGGATCTAAGGCCGTTTTGTCCTCCGGCGGAGCCGCTCCGCCGCATACGTATACGTCCGAAGGGAAGCGCTACGTCGTCGGAGATCACCAGGATATCAGAGGCTTCAAGATTCTGGTAGCGCGCCGCCTCGCCGACGGAAAGTCCGCTGAGATTCATATACGTATGAGGCTCAAGAAATGCCGTCTTCTCGCCGCAGCAAAGCACAGGCCCCCAGAAAGAGCCTCGGAATTTTATCCGCGGCTCGCCGAGTCCCAGACGCGCGACGAAGGAATCGACGATGATCCAGCCTGCGTTATGTCTCGTCCATGCATATTGATATCCCGGATTTCCCAGACCAACGATAAGTTTCATCTTTTTTTGTCTTCCATAATAAATAAAAATAAAAAGGGCAGCGCCCACAGTAAGGAGCGCTGGAATATATTCCGGCAGACAGCCAACGACCCGGAATCAGGCCGCGCTCAGTGCGAATATGGCGAACCGCGCCTGCCGGAGGCACAGGGGGAGAAATATATTCCCGCTCCCCCGCATGACGACGGACAGAGCAGCCGCCGGCGGCCGACGCCGGGTTATCGGGCTGACTGTGTATGTAAAAATATATCTGTTATTCTTCTTCTTTTGCGGCCTTACCCTTGGCCACGACTTCAACTTCCTTGCTCTCCTCTTCCATTTCGCCCTCCGCGCCATCTTCGTGGCTCTTGGGCTGCGAGATGTGAAGCACGAGGATGTCGCCTTCGGTGACGGCGGTCACGCCTTCCGGCAGCTCGAGGTCTTTGACAAAGACTTCGGCTCCCATGCCGAGCTGCTGGGCGTCAACTACGATTTCCTCAGGAATATCGCTGGGCTGTACCTCAACGAGCACGACGCGCGTGTTGTGGGTAAGAAGTCCGCCTTCCTTAACGCCCTGCGCGCTTTCGCCGTTCAGTACGCGGATGGGGATTTCGACTTTGATTTTGTGTCCCTTAACTACCTGATAAAGGTCGATGTGGCGAATCTGCCTGGTGAGCGGGTGGCGCTGCACCTCGCGGATAAGGGCAGAAGCCGCCGTGCCGTCGCTTATCGCAAGCTCAAGCAGCGTCGTCTCTCTGTATGCTCCGTTCGCGACAGGCGCGACAGCCTTCGCCGAAATCGTACCGGCAAGGCCGTGCTTATAATCCGGGCCGTAAAGCACCGCCGGAATAAGGTTTTTTGAACGGATCTTGCGGCATGCGCCGGTTCCGGTCACATCTCTCTTTGTAAATTCAATTTTTACTGTCTGACTCTTTGACGCCATGGGTGTTTCCTCCTCAATTATTTTTAAAAGCTTCTACAACTCTAAAGTCCGTCGTTTAACGGAACAGAATACTGACTGAATGCTCCGAATGTATCCTTCTGAGAGCCTCCGCGAAGAGCGGCGCTATTGGCAGCACAGTGATCTTATCCAGCCGTTTTTCCTCTTTCAGCGGAATCGTATCGGTGAGGACTAGCTCCTTTATCGAAGAATCCCTTACCCTATCGATGGCCGGGCCTGACAGCACTCCGTGAGTGGCGCAGGCGTAGACTTCTTTCGCTCCGCGCTCTCTCAGCGCGTCGGCGGCCTTGACCATCGTGCCGGCCGTGTCTATTATATCGTCCACAAGAATGCAGACCTTGCCTTCGACATTTCCGATAATCTCCATTACCTCGCACTGGTTGGCAATCTCGTGCGAGCGGCGCTTATCGACGATCGCAAGCTCCGCGTTGCCTACCTGTCCCGCGAATTTTCTGGCACGCACCACTCCGCCGATGTCGGGGGAAACGACCGAAACGCTTTTTTCTTCCACTTCTTTTGCCAGAGTACGGCGGAAATAAGAGGCCAGAAGCTGTATCCCGCTCAGATGATCGACCGGAATGTCAAAAAAGCCCTGTATCTGTCCGGCGTGCAGGTCGGCGGAAATGACGCGGTCAGCGCCGGCCTTTTCCAGCAGATTGGCTATCAGCTTCGCGGTGATAGGCTCGCGCGAACGTGTTTTTCTGTCCTGACGGGCATAGCCGAAATATGGAATCACGAGGTTGACGTGATAAGCCGAGGCCCTTTTAAGCGCGTCGACTATTATGAGCAGCTCTATCAGATGTTCGCTTGCCGGTTCGCAGGTGGGCTGCACCACGTAGACGTCCGCCCCGCGCACGCTCTCTTCAATCGAAACGCCGATCTCTCCATCTGAAAATCTGAATATTTTTGACGCTGAAAGAGGCACTCCAAGATTCATGCAGATATTTTCCGCAAACTGCGGATTCGCGTTGCCGGAAAATATTTTTACCTCTCTTAACCCTGCGGACATTGTATTCTCCCCCTTAATAATAAAAGCACGAAACCGGCGAACAGCTAAAACCGGTTTTTATTTATCCTTTTCAGTTCTGGCCCTTTTGCTCCAGCCCTGAATATTTCTTTGTTTCGCGCGTCCCACGCCGAGAGCGCCGTCAGGGATATTCTCGGTAATGACGGAACCCGCTCCGGTGGATACCTCGTCCCCGATCTCGACCGGGGCGACAAACATCGTGTCGCTCCCTATCAGGCAGTTATCGCCGATTTTGGTGCTGTTTTTCCTGACGCCGTCGTAGTTGCAGGTAATTGTTCCTGCGCCGATGTTTGTATTTTCACCTATCTGCGTGTCGCCGATATAAGACAGATGCGGCACCTTGGAATCTTTGCCGATACGGCTCTTTTTTATCTCTACGAAACGCCCCATGTGGGCGTTTTCCATCAGCTCGCCATGTTCGCGCATGAAGGAGAATGGCCCCGCGGAGGCCCTCGGCCCCACAATGGAGTCATTCAGCCTGACAGAGCCTTTTATATTCGCGTCGCCGCAAATCTTTGCGTTGCGCAGTACGGTAAAGCTGCCTATGAAAGCCCCGTCGCAGATCTCCGTCTCTCCCCAGAGCTGGACGGAGGGGTGTATTATAACGTTCGAGCCGATTTTTACCTTAGGCCCGATCCACAGGCTGGAGGGGTCCATGCACTGAAGCCCCTTTTCCATAAATGACCTGACGATTCTTTTTCTCATGATGTCTGCCGCGGATGCAAGCTGGAACTGGTCGTTTATCCCAAGATATTCGTCGGGGTCGCCTTCGCAGATCGCCTCTACGCGGCCGCCCCCCGCCGCTATCAGCGCCAGAGCGTCCGGCAGATAGAACTCTCCCTGGGCGTTGTGGCATTCAAGCTTATCTATCACGGCGGAAAGAGCCTTTACATTAAAGATGTACATTCCGCTGTTGACCTCGTTGACGGAAAGCTCGTCCCCCTTCGCGTCCTTATGCTCGACGACGCGCAGGCGCTCGCCCTCTCTTATCACGCGGCCGTAGCCTGTCGGGTCTTCAATTTTAAAGCTGAGGAAGCTGCAATCGTTGGATTTTTCAATGTGGCGCGCGGCGAAATCGGCAAGCGTCTTCGCCCTGATAAGGGGGGCGTCGCCGGCAAGAATCATAATATTATCAAAGGCGCTCCACCACGGCTGCGCCAGCTTCGCGGCGTGCCCCGTGCCCAGCTGCTCGCGCTGCCATATCACAGCGGCAGAGGGAAAATTATTCCTCGTCCAGCTCTCTACGGCCTCGCCTCCGAAGCCGACGATAACGGCTAAATTATTGAAACCGGCCTCTTGCGCCGCTGCCAGAGGATAATATAAAATCGGTTCTTCAAGCATCAGGTGCAGCACTTTAGGAGTCTGGCTGCGCATTCGCGTGCCTTTTCCCGCAGCCAGGAGCAGAACCCCGAACGACCTTTCTGGCTGATTCATAATTCACAGGCTCCTTTCAGAAACACGCTAGTCACATACCATTATAATCTGGCTGGGGTGGATGGACTCGAACCATCGGTGGCGGAGTCAAAGTCCGCTGCCTTAGACCGCTTGGCTACACCCCAGGATGTGCAACGGACATTATAACGTCAAATTATACAAGTCCGCAAGTCTCAAAAACATTTTTTATTTTCCTGTACACAAATCTCCGATTTTGATTTATAATAATTACAATTATTTAAGAAAGGCAATTGGAGGTCTGTATACATGTGGACTGTAGAAGACGGAATCAATGTTTTAAGGGACAAAGGCGCGAAGATAACGGCTCAGCGCATAGCTATTCTTCAGAAGCTGGAAGGACGCACGGATCACCCGTCGGCTGATACGCTTTACCGCGAGCTCTCGTCGGAGTATTCCACGATGTCAGTGGCCACGCTTTACAGCACGGCGCAGCTTCTCGCCGAGGCCGGGCTGATAAAGATACTCAGTATCGACGACAAGCGCGTTTACTTCGACCCGACGACGGACACGCACGGGCATTTTCTCTGCCGCAGCTGCGGAAAGCTCTTTGACATCCCTGTGGACGAGGCGGATATTTTCAAATCGGCGGTTACCGAACGGGAGAATATCGCGCAGATAGAGCGCACTGAAATTTTCTTTTACGGCCTCTGCACGGACTGTCTGAAAATATAACAGCCTGGGAATGGGCTCGGTAATATCTTTCTTCTGCGGGGTTTTCCTCCTTTACTGGCCCTATGCCTGGTGCTGGTACAGAAAGGAAAGCCCCGACAGCTATGGGCTGAGATGGGAGTTCCGGCGCGATTCGCTGCTCGGCACGCTCGCCGTCACCGCCGCCGTCCTGCTTCTGCTGACGGTGGTCGCCGTAAACTGGCCGTGGGAAAAGCTGCCGCGCCACCGCGCGCTGCGCTCCGTTCTGGAGCTGGCCGCGTCAGGTCTGGCCGCGGCCGTGATAGAAGAGACATTCTTTCGCGGCTGGATGCAGCCGCTTCTGTGCAGGCGTTTTTCGCCCTTTGCCGCGATCGTAATGACGAACCTCGTATTCGCTCCCATTCATCTGATAGTGGCTCCGTACTGGATATCGCTCTGCACCTTTTTCCCGGGGCTGATAATGGGCTGGCTGAAGTATCGCTATAAAAACCTCTTCCCTCCGGCGCTCTTTCACTTTCTGGGAAATATCTGGGCTATCTGGTTCTTCCCGATGCCCGTAAAGTTCTGATAAAGCGAGGCGAAGATTAAATGAAATACAAAAACTTCCGCAGATATCTTTCGCTGCTGCTCGCGGCGGCCGCGCTCCTCTGCGCCGGCTGCGCGGAGGCGGCTGAAAAAAAGCTCTTCGAGATACGGATTCCCATGGAAAAGGGGGCGGCGGTTTCCGCAGTTACTCCCTCCGGCGAAAGCCGCGCAGTCGGAACTGTCGCCGCGCTGCCGACAAAAACGCGCTGGCCAAGCTACACCGCAAGCGCCTGGGGAACTCCGGGAAGCGTCTGCGCCTCGGCCGTCAACGCAATACACATGCTGGTATCCGTTGAAAAGGAGAGAGGGCGAACGCTGAGCGTTATCCCCAAAGAGACGATAGCCCCAGCCGCCGGGCCGGGCGCTTCAATCGTAATATCTCCAAAGGCCGGCGAAAGCATTTTCGGGGCGTGGTCGCCTCCTGTCGGCTCGCCGGTAACGGTGCGCAAGGCGAACGGCGATGAAGCTCCGCTCTCCGCCTCCAATCTGCCAAAGGCCGGCGATACTCTTGTCATTACGGCAAACGAGGACGATTCGATGCCCTACATGGTAAATATCGAAAACCGCCCCGGCGGCAGAGTGACGGCATGGAGGCGCGGCGGCTATGAGATCATCGCGCGCGTCATAAAGCCTGTCGGCGGCACGGGGCGCTTCGAGGGAACGCTCTTCCAGCGCACCGGGGCGATACGCGCCAATCACAGCGGCGTGATAGACATCTCCACAACGCCGCGCGGAAAGACAGGCGGCTTTCAGATAATACCGTGGGATCACGCGCTGAAATCAAAGGAGCTGCAAAACGTCTGGAATATGACGCAGTGGATGGTAATCGCGCCGGCAGACGGAGTTTCAATGATGGGCGGCTCCGCACCGCTTTTCAAAAAGGGATTGGTATCCGGCCCGGCGGCCGGAGAAAATCTGTGGGACATCTGGTCGACCTACGGGCGCAAATCGCTCGTCCTCGCCCGTTACGACAACGGCAAATGGCAGAGGCTGAAAGAGGTCGCGGGGCGCAGCGACAACGGCCTCAAAGGAATAACCGAACTGCGCATATACTACCCCTTCACCGAAGAGATACAGAAAAGCAGATAAAGCAGGGAATACAAAGGCCGGCAGAGACAAATACATGGCCGCCGCTTCACGCGGCGGCCTTTGCCTTTCGTTCCGTCAAAACTGTCATTTGAGAAACTTTGGCTTTACCACTGCCCGATATGTATTCTATCCTCAACGTTGATTACTTTTTGTACCGGCAACTCCGCGTCTTTGACCGGATAACCCAGCGCGATATAACATGGCATCGCGTAATTATCAGGATGCTTAACTGTTTTCCTGATATGTTCCAGCTCCTCGGTCATCGGAATGCGCGTCACCCCCAGAATCCCCTCCGAGGCGGCGGCCAGAAGTATGTTCTCAATGCAGCACCATATGGAGGCGAAATCGTTTAAGGAACTCAGGCTGGTTGGCTGAAGCAATGGCTCTCTTAATCTGAAAAAGGGCAAAATCAAAGAGGCTGAATTGTAAAGCATCGAAAACTGTTTCGGCATGGCTATATGATACATGCCTCTCTGGTCGGGGTCTGTCATGTTGAAGCCGTCCATCATCTTTTCGCGTTCATCATAGCTTGTTATGTCCTGCACATTAAGAAGCCTGGAACGCTCTTCCTTATCATTGACAATGACAAACTCCCACTGCCTGAGATGATTGTTTGTCGGCGCTTTCAGACCGGCCTCCAGGATACGAAGCAGCGTTTCCCGCGGAACGCCCCTATCTTCAAATTCCCTAATTGTTCTTCTTCTGTTGATTACATCGTAAAATTCCATTTTTATATCTCCTCGTTAGTCAAAATATCCTCCGCCGGAAGATTAAGCTTTCACAAGAAAGCTTTTCTGTGCTCCCTGCCGCATACTTTATAATATTGAACGGTATCCGTCCGTCCTCCCTCCCGTATTGATGATCATCCTTCATCCTCCTTTCCCCTGACAAGCTTCGTCAGGTTTTGGGTAAATCGTCTGGAAAGGGCAATCAGAAGCTCCTGCTCCTCCGCCGTGAACATAGACATCGCCGTGTCCTCCGCCCATGTAATATGCCGAACCGGCTTTTCAGCATAGGCGCGCCCCGCGTCGGTCATCCTGACTGTTTTGTTCCGCTTATCGCCGTCGCTTTCAACAAGCGTGACACAGCCGTCGGCAAGAAGATTCTTGACGATGAGATTGACCGTCTGCTTGGATTGAAAGGTCCTGCCGCAGATTTCCTTCTGGGTCATGCCGTCTTTTGCGTAGTACAGCACATTCAGCACCAGAAAGGTTTTCATCAGAATGCCGTTGCTTTTCGCGTATTCGTCATAAAGCGCGAATTGCTCATCGCGGAACTTGCAATATAAAAAGGCGTTCCGCCTATCCTCCTTTGTCAGCTTCTTCGCCGTGAACCACCGCCCCTCAATAGTCAATTACTTGACTATTATATTACGCTGATTTCACGGATATGTCAATGAATGCAAATAGCCGATAAAAGAAAAGAGCAGCCCTTTTCTGTGTGAAAATAGCTGCCCTCGGCGGTTGAGTTATTCAGTTGTCGGTGGGGCGCCTGATTGGTAAGGCATTGATCACTATTCAAACATCGTATCTATGTTCTCCTCCATCGCTTCAATCAGATAGCTGACTGGCCGAAATCCATCGTTGCAGGAGGCGATAAACGCTTTTCTGTCTTTCAGCTCTCCGTCATAGAAGTTCTCCGCGCTGTGTGACAACGCAAAAACATACTCCATCATGGACTTCCACGCATTGTCGCAAAGCCCCTTCGGTTTTTGCCATCCGTTGGAGATAAAGACCATGCCCTCTTTGTTGTAGTCGCAAGGTCTAAGACCAGGGTTGGCGTATTTATCCACTAAATCTTGATGCCACGCGCATTTTACAACTGTGATTTTAACCTTTTTCATTTTTTCTTTCCTCCTTTGCAAATCGACAATATTTTCCGCAAATCCCGCTGAAGGTGGAGTACAGTCTGACGGAGCGCGGCAAGTCTCTTATTCCGATTCTCGATAATATGTGCGATTGGGGCGTTAAAAATCGCCTCTGACTTCACATGACGTTTATTAGCGGTAATTTGTTATGCCGTTTTTCGCTGTACGGGACGGTCAGACGGAAAGAGAAGCAGTCTTTCTCTGTCTCAAACTCCATGCAGCCCCTTTCCGGCCAACTAAAGTTCCGCTGCTGAATCCTGTATAACGAAAAGGGTCACGCAGGAGCGCAGCTGCTCCTGCGTGACCGTTATTCCCTGTTTCCGTTTTGAAGGCGTCGCCCAAAATCTACTTGTTGTCATAAATCCCTGAGTGAAGGCCCAGATTCCCGCCATTTTACATTTACGGTAAAGCTTTATATTTTTTCGTACTCGGCGACTGTATCCAGAATGATTTTTCTCAGCTCGGGATCTTCAAGGGCTCTGGCTACCGTAGCCTTTATCCATCCCTCTTTAACGCCGCAGTCATGTCTCCTGCCGCGGTAAATTACGGCGTAAACCGGCTCTTCGCGCAGCAGAGAGGATATCGCGTCGGTGAGCTGATATTCTCCGCCCGCGCCGCGTTTGAGATTTTTCAGATGTGGAAATATCTTCGGCGAAAGAAGGTAACGCCCCATGATGGCCAGCCGTGACGGAGCCTCTTCGGGGGATGGCTTCTCTACCAGAGCTTTGACGCGGTAGATTCCCGGCTCGACTTCTTCCGCCTCCACGATGCCGTAGCGTGAGACATCTTTTTCATCGACCTCTTCAAGGCAGAGGACGGAATATCCGTATTTTTCCCTGACCGCCTCAAGCTGCGAGAGTACGGGAGGTTCTGCGACCATCACGTCGTCCGGCAGCAGCAGTCCGAAATACTCCCCGCCGCAAAATTCCTCCGCGCAGAGGACGGCGTGTCCAAGTCCAAGCGGCTTTTCCTGAAAGGCGTATGAAAATTTCGCCAGCTCATGTATAGACTCGACCTTTGCCGCAAGCGCCTCTTTTCCGCGTTCGCGCAGCGTGGAGACCAACAGTTCGGACGGTTCAAAATATCTGCGGATGCTCTCTTTTCCCTCTCCCGTGACGAATACGACCTCAGTACAGCCGGAGGCAACGGCTTCGTCAACTCCGTGATGAATCAACGGGCGGTCGATGAGCGGCATCATCTCTTTTGGAATGTCCTTTGTGGCCGGCAGGAAGCGGGTTCCAAGCCCAGCTACAGGAAATACCGCTTTTTTTATTCTTTCGTATTTCTCCATTTTATTTCACTGCCTTTCTGATAGCCGCCTCCATAATATCGGCGGCGCGATTCATCAGCTCAGAGTCGCGCGACTCGGCGAATATGCGGATAAGAGGCTCGGTGCCGGAGGGGCGCAGCAGCATACGCCCTTTGCCGGCAAGCAGCTTCTCCGCCTCGCGCGCCGCCTCAGCGACAAGCGGGCTGGACATGACAAGCTCTCTGTCGCTTACCTTCATGTTGCGCAGCACCTGCGGGTAGCGTGCAAAGCGATCCGCCAGCGTTGAGATATCCTCGTCCAGCTCCGCCACGGCTTTGAGGAACAATATCCCTGAGCAGAGGCCGTCTCCGGTGTTCGCGTAGTCAAGTGCGATTATATGACCTGACTGCTCACCGCCTATATGAGCGCCTTCGCGTCTCATCGTGTCCAGCACATAGCGGTCGCCGACAGGGCAGCGGAAAACCTTTATTCCTTCCTCCCGCAGCAAATCCTCCAGAACCATGTTTGACATCACCGTCGCGGTAACTCCGGCGCCTAACCTTCCGCGCTTCGCGAGCCAGCGTCCTATCACCCAGAGCATGATATCTCCGTCCAGCACGCGCCCTTTTCCGTCGCAGAGCAGCACGCGGTCTGTGTCTCCGTCATAGGCTATGCCGAGAGCCGCGCCTTCCTCCGTCACGCGCGCGGAGAGCGCCTCTATGTGAGTGACGCCGACATTTTTATTGATGTTCAGTCCGTCCGGGCTGTTGGCCATAATGACCGCCCTGCCGCTCCAATGTGAGAAGAGCGGTTCCACGAATGCAGAGGCCGCGCCGTTCGCCGCGTCTATCACTATCGGATAGGATGTGTCCTCTATCTCCTTGATCAGCCCGTCGAGGATACGCGCGTAGCTGTCGCGATAGCCTGAGCCGTCGCGCACCGTGCCGATATCTTCAGGAGAGGCGAAGAGCGCGGCGGCTCCGTTGAGAAATATTTCCTCGATATCAGCTTCGTCGTCGTCGGTCAGTTTGAATCCGCCGCCGTTAAGGAATTTTATCCCGTTATATTCGGCTGGATTGTGCGAAGCGCTCACCACCGCGCCTCCGTCAAAATCGCCGCGCGCTGTAACGCTGCTGACTCCGGGCGTCGGTATAACGCCCAAATCCACAGCGTCTCCGCCGGCGGAAGCTATTCCGGACATCAGCGCCGATTGCAGCATCTCTCCCGACAGGCGCGTATCCCGTCCCACCGCGACACGCGGATGAGCCGCGCCGCGCTCCTTCAGGAACAGAGTGTAAGCCCCGCCGAGCCTCGCGGCCTTGTCTGGCGTCATCATGCCGTTATTCGCGATGTCCCGCACTCCGTCAGTGCCAAAAAACTGTCTCTTTCTCGTCGCGGTCAAAATAAATCCCCCTCACAAAAGGTCAGTCAGTAAATATCAATCCGCCGTCGTTATCAAAACCTGCTCAGGCTCTATCTTCACCACCTGGAACTCTCTTTTCAGATTCTTCACGAGCACCGGCAGCTCCGCCTGTTCAGATACGATATTTGATACGTCTATATAAAGCTCGCAGGGAGGCTGCGCGCCTGTGAGTTCGTCTATCGCCATCTGCGGCCCCTCTATCGTTACGCTGACGGTCGATGGCGTGAGCCTCCATTCCCTGGCCTCGGCGCTCCCCTCTATCCTGAGCGGCACATTGGTAAATGTTCTGACTCCCATTTTTTTGGAGAGGAGTATCTCGACGCGGGCGCGGTCTGGGCCGGATATTTCGACGTCGGGGTCAAGCTGTGCGGGGCGCATCGGGATCATCAGCTGTATGTTCTGGTCAAGGCCGGAGATATCGACCGGCGGCAGCACAAGCGACTGCATCTTTTTCACCGCTTCGCTGCTGCCGCGGATGGATATGCTTTCGGGAATGACCTTTATCGACTCGACCTGCAATCCTTCCTGAGGCTGCCCGACCACGGAGACCCTGACCGGTATCCTCTCGCCTACGATTTCATTTTCAAAGGTTACGGAAGCCTCCGTGTTCCGCGGCGTGAGGGTGAGGCGGCTGGTAGGCATGAGCGTAGCGTTGGCCTCGTTTATCGCCGTCTTTATCATTATCTCAGCGTTTATTTTGCCTTTGGAGTCAAGCCTGTCGAGCGGCACAGACGCTTCAAGCTCCTGCACCGACATCACGTCCGCCTCCGGGCCGCTGACCACAGCCTCGCTCGGAGTAAGTTCTACAGAGCCGACGACCATTCCCTCCGGCGGCGCTCCGCTGACCTTCGGGGTTATCTGGATCGTGCGTTCCACATGGCGATATATTTCGACCTCTACAAGTGCAGGACGCCAGCTGCGTATCCGCGCGAAGGACGGGGTTTCAAGCCTGACCGGCAGATTGTATCTTCCCGTCTGCAGGTTGGCAAGATCGACCTCGGCCGCGACGTCGGAGGGCTGAAGCGTCGACAGGGCGCTTATCCTGCCTTCGAGTTTGATTTCCACATTTTTGTCCAGCGTGTAGAGTGACAGCCCCCGCGTCAGATTGACATACTTTATCTCCGCGTTCACTGTGCGCGACGCGTCAGAATTTCCGTCAAAGGCGACGAAAGCCCATATAACGACGGAGATGAAGACAGAGACTCCGCAGAGAAAAATCCTGGACTGGATGAAATGTTCGCCCCTGTAGTTAAGTTTGGAGCTGAACGCCTCCGATTTTTCCTTCATCGACCGCCATTTATTTTTCAGGCCGGTCTTTCCGTCCTCCGTTATTTTCTTCAGCCTGTCAAACATTTTTATCGCTCCCGGCCCACTGCTGCTGTATCTCTTCGCGCAGGCGCTCCATAAAGTTCGTCTCTTTGTTCTCGTAGCTGAAATAATGGTTGCAGAGACGCTTGAGCTGCGCCTCATTCAGCGGCCGCGAGAAATGGCCGGCCACGGCTGTGGTGATCTCGCCGCGCTCCTCTGAAACGACCAGCGCGATAGCGTCCGACATCTCAGTCACACCCAGCGCCGCGCGGTGGCGCGTGCCGTACCAGCGGGATATATCCGTCTTTTCCGTCAGCGGCAGGTAGCAGCCGGCGGCTACAATCTCACGCTGGTCAATGACCACGGCTCCGTCATGCAGCGGCGTGCCGGGCCAGAATATCGAGACCAGCAACTCCTCCGTTATATCGGCGTTCAGCAGCACGGCGGTGCGCCAGACCTCCTTGAGGCTGGTGTCGCGCTGCAGCACGCAGATGGCTCCAATGCGCTGCGACTGACAATAGATGAGCGCCTTGGCCAGCTGTTCCGCCCGCCGGTCTATGCCCTTCTCGTCGCTGCCGACCTTCCATAGATGTCCCTTGCCGAGCTCCTCCAGCATTCGCCTCAGCTCCGGCTGAAAAAGTATCGGAATGACGATGATAAAGGCCCCCAATATTCTGCCGATGAGCCATGATAGGCTGCGCAGCTCCAATATGTTGGCGAGCGCGCCTATAAGCCCCACCACAAGCACTCCGCGTATGAGCTGCATCGCGCGGGTGCCGACAAGCAGAAGCAAGACCCTGTATATCAGAAAGGCTACAATGAAAATATCAAGAAAATCCTGCCAGCGCAGGTCAAAAAAAGCCAAGCGCGCACCCCTTCCGTTTATCTGTTATTTTTCTTATTATAACTCAATTGAAGCAAGGAGCGGCGGATATTGCCAACTTTTATAAAGCCGGATTGTATTCGCGGCTCTTTGCGTTTTTTCTATTGCCCGCGAACCTTGCGAAGAAAAGAAAGATTCCCCTCGTCCCCTATCCCCTCTTTGGGCGTTTCAAGAATCGTCGGCACATCTTCAAAGCGTTCGTCGTTCATCAGCAGCGCGAAGGGCTGAAGCCCTATCTCTCCCTCGCCGAGATGCGCGTGACGATCAAGGTGCGAGCCTTTAGCCGCCTTGCTGTCGTTCAGATGCCAGCAATGCACTCTTTCCAGAGTCACATGCCTGTCGATGATCGAAATCAGCCGCTCGTAGCTCTCGGCCGAACGCAGGTCGTAACCTGCCGCGAAAACATGACAGGTATCGACGCAGAAGCCGACGCGCGGATGCCAGTCCATCATATCCAGTATCCGCGAGAACTGGGCGAAATCTCCGCCGATCACGCTCCCCTGCCCCGCCATTGTTTCCAGCAGGATACGCCCGCGATGATCCGGCGTGTCGTCGAAGAGGCGGCGCAGGGAATCCACGATATTTTCAATCCCCTCATCCTCCCCGGCCTCTTTTGAGAAGCCTGGGTGCAGCACTATATCTCCTATATTGAGCTGATGGCAGCGCTCCGCCTCTTCGCGCAGCGCCTTTCTGCTTTTCGCAAGTATGACCTCGTCGGAGGAGGCTATATTTATCAGATAAGAGGCGTGGGAGACGACGCTTTTCACCGTCGAGCGCTGCCAGGCGCGGTAAAAATTTTCGGCCTCCGGCAGCGTCACCGGCCTCGCCTGCCACTGAAGCTGGCTGCGGGTAAATATCTGCATGGACTCGCAGCCCAGCGCCTCGGCGCGCTCAAAGGCTTTATCCAGCCCTCCCGCCGCGGAGACATGCGCTCCGATAAGCGGCATCAGCCGGCCCTTCCGGCGTATATTACGCCGTGAACGCCGTCCACTGTCAGCGTCATGCCGTCCTTCACCTTATCCATCACATCCGCCACTCCGGTTATGCAGGGAATGCCGCGGTTAAGCGACGTCACTCCGGCGTGCGAGGTCAATCCGCCCTCTTCCGTTATTACCGCGGCTGCCCTTTCAATGGCCGGAATAAATTCCTTTTTGCTCTTTCTTATCACAAGTATTTTGTTTTCGCCGATCTTTTTCAGCGCCTCTTCCGGCGTCTCCGCCCTGCAAACCTCCGCCGTTACGCTGCGGCGCACAAGGGAAAGCCCCTTACCGACGATGCCGGCTATCCTGAAGACGTTGAGCATGTTTGTGCTTCCAGGCTCGCCGAGGGGAACGCCGGAGGTAATAACTACATTGTCGCCGCTCTCCACAAACTGCTCTTTCTTTATCAGCGTAATGGCGTTATTTACAGATTGTTCAAGATCGCTGGCAAATGGACAGATCGCCGGCTCCACCCCCCACACCAGAGAGAGCTGCCGCCATGTGGATAAGGAGGGGGTCATCGCGATTATCGGACATGGCGGACGGTACTTGGCGACCATTCTGGCCGTTCCTCCGCTCGTCGTCAGCGAGACTATCGCCGCCGCCCCGACCTCCTGAGCCACTCCGCGCGCCGCGTGGCTCACCGCGTCGGCCGTATCCGCTGCCGCAGCCGGCGCGCATGGCCGGCGCTGCCATAATTCCGAGTCCTTTTCCGTGCGGACGATTATCCGATTCATCATCTCTACGGACTCCGCCGGATATATGCCGTTCGCCGTCTCGCCGGAGAGCATCACCGCGTCCGCGCCGTCAATCACCGCGTTTGCCACGTCGTTGGCCTCGGCGCGCGTGGGGCGCGGGCTGCGTATCATTGAGTCGAGCATCTGCGTCGCGACTATAACAGGCTTGCCCTGAATACGGCACTTTTCGATTATCTCTTTCTGCACCATCGGCACATCCTCAGCGTTCATCTCAACGCCGAGGTCGCCTCTGGCGACCATCATACCGTCTACGACTTCAAGTATTTCGTCTATGTTTTCGACAGACTGTCGTGTCTCCATCTTCGCGATGATCTTCGCCGACGCCCCCTCCGCCTCGAGTATGCGGCGCACCTCTATGATGTCCTCCTTGCTCCGCACAAAAGAGACAGCTACGTAATCGACGCTGTTCGCCGCCCCCCACCGCAGATCCGCTATGTCCTTCTCCGTCAGTGTCGGCACGGAAAGATCCGCGCCGGGGACGTTGACCCCCTTACGCTCGCCGAGTTCTCCGCCCACTATCACGCGGCATACGACGCCTTCATCGGAACATTCCTCTACTTCGAGGTTAATAGCGCCGTCGTCGATGAAGATGCTCTGCCCCTTGCCGACCTCACGCGCCAGCGGCGGATAGTCTATGCTGACGCCCTTTTCGTCGCCGGCCTTTTTCTCAAAAAAGAGCGTGAAACGGTCTCCGGCTTTCAGCGTCACACTGCCGTGACCGGCCAGCTCGCCGGTTCTTATCTCCGGCCCTTTGGTGTCCAGCAGCAGCGCGATCGGACTTTGCAGCTCCTGCTCCACCGCGCGCACATTTTTCAGCGTCCTGCCGTGCGATTCGTGGTCGCCGTGGCTGAAATTAAGCCGCGCGACATTCATTCCCTTTTCCGCCAGCTTGGAGAGCGTGTCGTAATCCCAGCAGGCGGGGCCTATGGTGCATACTATCTTTACCCTGCGTTCCATTGTTTTCAATATATTATTTCTCCCGTCTTCCGCTCTCTATCTCTCCGTAGGCAGACAGCAGCTTCGCCCGCCCGCGTACCTTCATCGCGGATATATGCTCCGTAAACTGGGCTATCCATACCTCGCCCTCTTCCAGCTTTTCAGTATGCAGGAATCTGTTCTCCGCGCCGCGCGTGACTCCCGTTACGGTCACGCCGCTTTCCAGCGCCTTTATCACTATATAATCTCCGCTGCCGGGATTGCCATCAGCCATTGCAGACACACCTCTTCTTTCCAGTCCTATCGCCTTTCGCTCAATCAGAAACAGTTTACAAGTCCCTGAGAGAAATCGCTCAGCTCTTTTTTCAGCTCTTCGCTGACATTCACCTTTATTCTTTTGATAAGGGAGACCATCGTCCCTTCCGCCCCGTTCAGCTTTAATATTATTTCGCTTCTCCCCTGATGCTTTGAGAGTATTTTGAACATATTTTCATAAAAACTATCGGAAAGCCCGTCGCACTCCACCGTTATCACAGCGCGCCGCTCGAGCTTTTCCCTGTATTCCTCTTCCGTATAGATATCGTCGGCAAAGAGGGATACTCCCCTGTCTTCTCGCGGCATACCCTTGATGAAATACAGGCCGCCCTTGTTCAGAAGAGGTTTGAAGGCCGGCCATCTTTTGCCGAAGATCAGCACTTCGACAGTTCCGCGGTTATCCTCAAAGGTCGCGACGCCGAAAGCGTTTCCGGCCTTGCTGAACTTCTCGACGAAGCCTGTCAGCAGCCCCGCCGTCACGGCCGGCTGTCCTGACTGCCAGCCGCCAAGGTCGCTGACGGGGCAGGTTATATACGGTTCCACGGCCGATTCGTACTGGTCGTAGGGATGTCCAGATATGTAAAGCCCCATGCTTTCTTTTTCAAGGTCGAGCTTCTGGCGTTCGCTGAAATCCTCGACATCATCCATTTCCGGCATCAGCAGCTCTTCGTCGTCGTCGCCGAAAAGCGAAGCCTGATTTACATTATGCGCGCGCCGCGCCGCCTGCTCCAGCAGCATCGGAACGGCGGCCAGCAGCTTCGCCCTGTTCGTGTCAAGGCTGTCGAAAGCGCCTGATTTTATCAGATTTTCAACCACGCCCCTGTTGACCTGCCGCGTATCGACTCTGCTTAAAAAGTCCCAGAGAGAGGTAAAGCGTCCCCCCTTCGCGCGGTTCTCGATGATGCTCGCGACCGCGGCCTCGCCGACCCTGCCTATTGCGGACAGTCCGAGCCTTATGACGCTGCCGACGACGGTAAAATCTTCCCGCGACTCGTTTATATCCGGAGGCAGAACCGGGTAACCGGCGTCGCGCACTTCGCGGATATATTCTCCAAGCACTTCCATTCTCGAACCGATGAGGCTGGAAAGGTACGAGGCCATATATTCGCTGCCGTAGTTTGCCTTGAGCCAAGCCGTCCAGTAAGCTATCAGCCCGTACGCGGCGCTGTGAGACTTGTTGAAGCCGTAGCCGGCGAACTTTTCTATAATATCGAATATTTCGCCCGCCTTCGACGGCTCCGCGCCGTTCTTCACCGCGCCATCGACGAACTTCGCCCGCTCCTTCTCCATGACCTCTTTTTTCTTCTTCCCCATCGCGCGGCGCAGCAGATCCGCCTCTCCGAGAGTGTAGCCGGCCAGCGCCTGAGCGCTCTGCATGACCTGCTCCTGATAGAGTATGACGCCGTAGGTGTCTTTCATATACGGCTCGAGCCTTGGATCAAGGTATTTTACCGCCTCTTCGCCGTGCTTGCACTTGACGTAGGTGTCAACCATGCCGCTCTCGAGCGGGCCGGGACGGTAGAGCGCGACGAGCGCTATCAGATCCTCAAAGCAGTCGGGGCGCAGCCTGCGAACCAGCGCCGTTATTCCCGACGATTCAAGCTGAAATACTCCGAGCGTATCACCGCGCTGGAGCATTTCATAGGTTTTCGCGTCGTTCATCGGCACTTCGTTCAGATCGATGTGCCCCTTTCCGTTCGCCTCGATATTTTTCAGCGCTCCGTCAAGCACTGAGAGTGTGCGGAGGCCGAGGAAGTCCATCTTCACGAGGCCGAGCTTCTCTATCGGCTCCATTGGGTACTGCGTGGCTATCTGGTTCTCTCCGAATCGTCGAACCGGCACCATTTCGCTTGTCGGTTTCGGCGTTATCACAACTCCGGCCGCGTGCTGTGAGCAGTGGCGCGCAAGCCCCTCGATGTTGATGGCGGTATCTATCAGCTTTTTTATCTCCGGCTTGGAGTTATAGGCGGCTTTGAGGTCGGGGACGTTGGCGAGCGCGCTTGGAATATCCTTTATATCGCTTGTCGGCATTACAGGGATGAGCTTGGCTATCGCATTCGCCTCCGCGACAGATATACCCATAGCCCTGCCGACGTCTTTTATAGCGCCGCGGCTCTTCATCCGTCCGAAGGTTATAATCTGTGAGACCTTGTCCGAGCCGTACTTTTCAACAATATAGGCTATCAGCTCGTCGCGTCCCTTGTCGGAAACGTCCGTGTCGATATCCGGCATACTTATTCTTTCAGGATTGAGGAAGCGTTCAAAGAGCAGATTATATTTTATCGGGTCAAGATCCGTTATCCCCAGAGAGTAGGCCACCAGAGAGCCGGCCGCGGAGCCTCGCCCCGGCCCTATGGAAATATTGCGCGATTTGGCGGCGTTGATGATATCCGCCACGATACAGAAATAACCGGGGAAATCCATCTGTTCGATTACCCCCAGCTCATATTCCAGCCTTTCGGTATAGTTTTGCGGCGGCGAATCGCTTTTGAGGCGGCGTTTCAGCCCCTCTGCCGCCATCTTCCTCAGATGGGTCGAAAGCGTCTCCCCCTCCGGCAGCGGAAATTCCGGAAGATAGTAGTGTCCCATCTCAAGCTTTATGCCGCAGCGGTCGGCTATCCTCTGCGTGTTTATCAGAGCCTCCGGCAGATCGTTTCCGAAAATGGGCCACATCTCCTCGGGGGAGCGGAAATAATAGTCGTCGCCGGTAAAGCGGTAGCGCCTCTCGTCGCTCAGCGTGCTTCCGGTCTGCACGCACAGCAGGACGTCGTGCCACTCCGCGTCGCTTCTTTTCATGTAATGCGCGTCATTTGTCGCTATCAGCGGAAGGTTGAGCTTTTTTGACATTTCGACCAGCGTCTTGTTGACTATAGCCTGCTCCGGGACGCTGTTGGACTGCACTTCAAGGAAGAAATTCCCCTCGCCCATTATATCGCTGTAAAGGCCGGCCCTCTTCATAGCGCCGTCAATATCGTTGTTCTTTATCATCTGCGGTATCTCGCCGCCGAGACAGGCGGATGAGCATATCAGCCCTTTGCTGTGTCTGGCCAGCAGGTCATGGTCGATGCGCGGCTTATAGTAAAAACCGTCCGTATTCGCGATAGAGACGAGCTTCGTCAGATTGTGGTAGCCTTCGTCATTTTCCGCCAGCAGAATAAGGTGATTCTGATTCTTTCCCTCGCGGCAGGTATGCCCGTTCGGATCCACGTAGACTTCGCAGCCCAATATCGGCTTTACCCCAGCCTTGTTGCATTCGTTGTAAAATTCAACACAGCCGAACATTACGCCGTGGTCGGTGATAGCGACTGAATCCATGCCCATATCGCGCGTCGCCGCCGCCAGCGCAGAACATTTATTGGCCCCGTCCAGCAGACTGTATTCGCTGTGAACGTGAAGATGTACGAACGGCTTATCCATATCTATTCATTTACCTCCGTATCTTCATCGCCTGAGTTGGCGCTTCTGGTATAAAGCAGCTCTGCTCCGGCCAGGCGCAGCACATGCGTAAGCTGCGCGTCGCCGGCGCTTTCAGCCGTTTTTTGATTTGCCGCCGCCTCATCAGGGGCGGCTACCTGCGGCTGTTCTGGGACTTCGTTTTCAGCGTCGCCGCCGCCCGACGCGGCGGGGGCTTCACCTTCAAGCTTCCAAAGCTTTGACGCGGCGCGGAGCAGAGCCTTTCTGTTTCCGGCGGCGGAAAGGAAGTTCCTGGCCGGCATATCGCGCTCAAAATTTACCTCCAACGTTCCGCCGCGGCTGCAAAGCTCGGCGTTGAGCAGGGCGGCGGCAATCGGCAGCCAGTCCGACGAAAGCGCGCCGACCAGACGGGAAAAATCGTTCTCTCCAAGAGCCTCGCAAAGCCCCTTTACGTCGAAGCCGGCGGATGTGGCGGCGGGAGTCTCGGGAACGGCGGAAAGCGCGGGGGAAGCTGCGTAACGCGGAGAGGGGGGAGCGGCTTCCTTCATTGGAGGAACGAACGGGGCCGCAGCGCGAGCCGCTTCAGGAGCGGCGGCAAAGGAGCGCGCCATCTCCGGCACGGCGGCGCGCGGAGCTGAAGGCTGCGCCGCGCCGTTCAGGATATCCTGCAATTCCATAAAGACAAGGCCGCTGAAAATATCGCCCTTCATTCCGTAATGAGCGCGCGGCAGCAGGCGGTTGCATAGCGCGCAGGCTGCGCGCAGCTGCTCTTTATTCCAATGCGCGGCCTCAGATGCGAGAAATTCCCGCTCCGCGGCCGAGCTTTCCAGCGCCTCCAAGGCCTTATCCCCCCACAGCGAATAAAACCAGAGGTCACGGAAGAGCACAAAAAGCGCCTCGCAAAGCCGCTCCGACGATATGCCGCGCGCCATGATCGAATGCAGCGCCGCGGACGCCCCCTGCGGGTCGGAGCGCAGCATGGAGACCCATCTTTCCAGCTCCGCGCGGCTGCCGCCGCCCGTCAGCTCGCGCACGCTTTCCAGAGTCAGGCTGCCGCGTCCCAGCGCGACGGCCTGTTCCGTCAGAGAGAGAGCGTCGCGCAGAGCGCCGTCGGCCTGACGGGCTATCTCCCACACCGCCTCGTCGTCGCAGCTGATATTTTCCCGCGAGCAGACATATTGCAGCCGTCTCACGGTGTCGGCTGTCGTTATTCTGTGAAACGGTATATGCTGGCATCTTGAACGTATTGTGACCGGCACCTTATGAGGTTCGGTCGTGGCAAGCAGGAACACTACATTTGCCGGAGGCTCCTCCAGCGTTTTCAGAAGGGCGTTGAATGCGGCCTCCGTCAGCATGTGGACCTCGTCGATTATATAAACCTTGTATGAAGCGGATAAAGCCTTGAGATTAACGTGGCTCTTGAGGTCGCGTATTTCGCCGATGCCGCGGTTTGACGCGCCGTCTATCTCTATAACGTCAAGATGTTCTCCCGCCGCGATGGCGCGGCAGTTCTCGCACTCCCCGCACGGTTCGCAGTCCTCGCCGCGATTCAGGCAGTCAAGAGATTTAGCGACCAGTCTGGCGGCGGAGGTCTTGCCGCAGCCGCGCGGCCCGGAAAAAAGGTAGGCGTGCCCCAGGGAGCCTTCACGCAGAGATTCAAGAAGAACGCCGACGGCGGCGCTCTGCCCTACCATATCCGAAAAGGTCTGAGGCCTGTACCGGCGGTATAGTGATATATACATAGAAAAACTCCCCCTCGTTTACATATTACATTTTACAGGAAATCCCTCCTTTGTGGTCGTCATTGATAATAATCCGTCAGCATATTTCCGCGCCGCGAATCGTTTACCGCGTTGTTGATACGGTCGCGCAGCTCGGAGAGCGAGGGCATGCCGGAAAGCAGTTCCTCCTCCCGGAGAATGGTGTCGCGCCTGATTACCAGAGACTGCGCGCCGCTGTCTCCGATTATCTTTATGTCATAGGGCAGCAGCTCGAGCTCCAGCGTTCCGTCAAGCCTCTCGCCAAGCTCGGAGAAGAGGCGCAGCGAATCCTCCGTGGCGGGAGCGGAAAGGAGAGCCGCGCCGTCCACATAGAGCCGCACGTCGCCTGATTGCTCCCTCACGCTCACTTGCAGCGTCTGAACCACGTCGCGCCGCTGTATGTCAATGCCGTTGTCGCGCAGATATTTAAGAGCCGCCTCTACGCGCTCATCCTCCTCCGGGTGAGTCTGGTAAATTCCCAGCTGATACTGCGCGCGTTTGAGCTTCTCGACCTTCATCCGCTCCATCATCGTCAGCATCGCGGCCGGGTTATAGCCGGCGCGGCGGAGGACGTCTATCCCCATGGAATCCGCCTCCTTCTCAAGGTCGATGCTGTAGCTGTTCATCAGCGCCGTTTGAATGCCGCTCGCCATCGCCGCCACCCCCGCGCCGGAATCTCCGGCCTGCGTGGCCGCTATCAGCCCCGCTATGGAAAGAAGAGTGAGACGGTTGTTGCGTCTGGCCTGAATAATGCCGTGAGCGCGGTCGGCGTGAACAAACTCATGGCACAGCACAGCGGCTATCTCATCCTCGCTCCTGAGAAAATCGAGCATACCTGTCGTGATATACGTGCGGCCGCCGGGAAGGGCGAAGGCGTTAGGCTCCTTCATATCAAGTATCCGCACGCTGTATTCAAGGTCGCGCTGCAAATGCGGCGTAAGCTTCGCCGCGATCATTGCCAGCCGCGCCTCGGCCGCCGGGTCGAGAACCCGCGGTATATGTTTTTCTATCTCCTTCGCGCCCTTGCGTCCAATCTTTATCTCCCTCTTTATCGTCTTATCGCTCGGTTCCGGCGACGCGGCGGCAAAAGCCGGCGCACAGGAAAAGAGCATAACGGAGAGAATAAAAAGGGTCGTTAATATTTTTTTCATCCTCTGCTGCCCCCAATGCGAAATATCGGCTCGAAAAATATCATCGCTCCCTCCCGTCCCTATTATACAAATGAAAGGAGCGGCGGCGCAACGGGAATCGACCTGAATGACGCGGAAAAGCGGCGGAGGTAAAAAAGCGAAGGGCGAATGGAGCGATTATATGCAAAAATCCGCTGAAAATCAGGCTTTCAGCGGATCTCGGAACAAAAAATCGAATTTTGCCGGCGGCGCGCCAGCTTTTATGTTTCGGCTTACGCGACGAACTTCTTCACGTCGTCGACAGTCGCCGGCTTCTCGAAGCGCACCATCTCGCCCTTTTTCATCTCGACTATCATCGGGAGCTGAGCTATTCCCAGCTTCTCGACCATCTTGCCGTTCCTGTAGCCGTCGATGAAGGCTATCTTCTTGCCGCTTTCCTTCGCGTACTTCTCCGCCTCGACTTGCAGCTTGACCTGATCCTGGTCGATGCTGGAGGTGAAGAGAGCTACGACCTCGTCCGGGTCGATAAGCACCGAGCGCAGATGAAGCTGCTCTGTGATGTAGGCGTAAGCGGCCATCGCAGCGATAGCTCCGTCTGCCGCCGCCGTCACGACCTGACGCAGATACTTTTCGCGCACATCTCCGGCTGCGAAGATTCCCTCGACGGAGGTCTCCATCTTGTCATTTGTCTCGATCCAGCCGCCGCGCGTCTGTTTGACGACGGAATTTTCCGGCTCGAGATATGAGACGTTCGGCTCAGTTCCAACGAATACGAAGCAGCCGGCCACCGGCAGGTCGGATATCTCGCCGGTCTTGACATTTTTCAGCACAAGCTTCTCAACGACCCCTTCGCCCTCTATCGACTCAACGACGGAATTCCAGATCGGGACTATCTTGGGATTGGCAAGCGCCTGCTCTACAGCCAGACGGTCGGCTCTCCACTCGTCGCGGCGGTGAATGATGTAGACCTTATCGGCAAAACGGGTAAGATATCCCGCCTCTTCGACAGCGACGTTGCCGCCGCCTACGACCGCAATCGTCTCCCCTTCAAAGAAGGCGGCGTCGCAGACCGCGCAATAGCTGACCCCCGCGCCGGTAAATTCCGCCTCGCCGGGGCAGCCGAGTTTTCTGAAGCTCGCGCCGGTGGCTATGATGACAGCCTCGGCCTCGATCTCGCCTTTATCCGTCACGACGATCTTGCTGCCGTTGCGCAAGTCTATCTTCTGAATGGTGCAGTCTCTGAACTCAGTCTTGAAATGCTCCGCATGTTTGCGGAAAGTCTCGCCAAGCTCCGAGCCTGTGGAATGAATCGTTCCCGGCCAGTTTTCTATCTCGTCTGTGATGTTGATCTGTCCGCCCGGTATTCCCTTTTCGAGAATGAGCGTATCAAGTCCGGCGCGGCGTCCGTACACCGCCGCCGCCAGTCCCGCGGGGCCTGCGCCAAGTATTACAAGTTCTCTCTTTTCCATATCTGAACGTCCTTTCTTATACTGATTTTGTCGAATATCCATTTCTTCATATACGATTATATTGTTTTTTATGATTTACGCCATATTACATGGCGAATTATTCCATTATAATCCGAAATTTTATGCACAAGACTAAATTCAGCGGAGGCCAGCCGCTCAAGCGAACAAATCTGACGCTCCCCCGCCGTCTCAAAAAAAAGCAGCCCACCGGGCTTGAGAAGGGCGGGAAAAGAGCTGAAAAACTTCCTGTACAATAACAGCCCATCCGCCCCTCCGTCAAGGGCAATATGCGGTTCATAGCAGCGTACTTCGCTCATCAATCCGGCCATTTCATCCTCGGGGATATAGGGAGGGTTCGCCGTGATAAAATCGAGGGAATTTTTTTCGATCGGCGCAAGCGACGGCTCGCCGCAGCGAATAAGGGAGAGCCTTTCCTCCACCCCATGCGCCCTCCTGTTGATAGCCGCCCAACGCAGAGCAGAAGCGCTGATATCGACCGCCGCACCCGTGAGCGCGCTGTTTTCCAGCAGCAGCGAAATGGCGATGCAGCCGCTGCCGGTACACCAGTCGGCGAAAGATGCAGCGCGCCCCGGCGGAAAATATTCCAGCGCCGCTTCGACAAGCAGCTCAGTCTCCGGGCGCGGAATGAGAACGCCGCGTCCGACATGGAAAGGGTAGCCGAAAAATTCCGCCTCATGCAGCACATAGGCGAGCGGCACGCCGGAGGCGCGTTTTTTTATCATGAAAAAAATCCCCTCGCAGACATCTTCGGGGATATCACAGTCTTTATATAACAGAGAGGCTCTGTCCAGCCCGAGCTTTTTTGATATTATAAGGTCGGCGCAATACTCCGGACGCGCCGTCCGCGATTCCAGAAGTTGGGCGCGGCAGAGCCGCCTAAGCTCCCGCAGCCGCAAGCCGCTATACCGAAAGAGCTTTGAGCTTTTCCGCCTGGTCGGCCTCGGAGAGCATACTTATCAGCTCGTACATATCGCCGTCAAGTATCTGATCCAGCTTGTAAAGCGTCAGATTTATCCTGTGGTCGGAGAGGCGGTTCTGCGGGTAATTGTAGGTGCGTATGCGCTCTGCCCTGTCTCCCGTCCCTACCTGCCCCTTGCGCTCGGCGGCCATCTCGGCGTTCTGCCGCTGAAGCTCCGCGTCGTAAAGCTTCGCGCGCAGGAACTGCATGGCCTTCGCCCTGTTCTTTATCTGCGAGCGCTCGTCCTGACAGGTGACGACTATGCCGGAGGGAATATGCGTTATACGCACGGCGGAATCAGTCATATTGACATGCTGTCCGCCGGCTCCGCTCGAGCGGTAGGTGTCTATCTTCAGATCCTCGCTTCGCACCTCGACATCGACCTCGGCGGCCTCGGGCAGAACCGCCACAGTGGCCGTCGACGTGTGTATCCGTCCGCTTGCCTCCGTCTCGGGAACGCGCTGCACGCGATGGACGCCGCTTTCAAATTTGAGCATACTGAAAGCCCCTACGCCGTCAACGCGGAAAACGATTTCCTTAAAGCCGCCGATGCCGGTCTCGCTACCGGAGATAATCTCCGTCTTCCAGCGCTGGCGTTCCGCGAAGCGCGTATACATGCGGAAAAGGTCGGCGGAGAAAAGAGCCGCCTCATCGCCGCCTGCGCCGCCGCGAATTTCTATAATGACGCTCTTGTCGTCGTTCATATCCTTAGGCAGCAGCAGGACGCGAATATCCCTTTCCAAATCCGGCAGCCGCGCCTCAAGCTCCGTAAGTTCCTCCGCGGCCAGCCCGCGCATATCCTCGTCGTCGCCGCCTATCATCTCTTTCGCGTCGGCTATGCCCTTCAGCACCGATTCATAGAGGGAAAAGGCATCGACGATCGGCGTCAGCTCAACATGCTTTTTGCCAAGCAGCTGCATCTCGTGAGGGTCATTCGCTACCGCCGGGTCAGCCATCTTCTTTTCAAGCTCGCGATAGCTTTCCTCAATCTCCTTCAGCTTATCTATCAGTTCCATTTTCTTCTGCACCACCTGTCATATTGTCCTTGCCGGGGTCAAGCGCCACGGCAAGCGCTGCAAGCGCGACCTCCAGCTGATCCTGCGAAGGCTCGCGCGTCGTTATATATTGAAGCGAAAGAGCCGGCATAATACAATACTTCCCCCAACTGTCCGAGTTGGACGCTCCCTTGATGAACTCATAGGAAATCCCCGTCACAAGAGGCAGCAGCAGCACGCGGCTGCCGACGCGCCAGAGGACGGAGCCTCCGCCGACAAGTGAGAAAACCATTATGCTCACCACAATGACGACGATCAGAAAGGAAGTTCCGCAGCGCCTGTGTATCCTGGAATAGGCGGCCGCGCTCTCCGGCGTCAAAGGCGCGCCGTGCTCATACGCGTTTATCGTCTTATGCTCCGCGCCGTGATACTCAAAGACGCGCGCTATATCCTTCCACATCGATATCGCGGCTATATAACCGATAAAAATCACGCCGCGCGCGGCCCCCTCCGTTATGTTCCTGCCTATATGGGACAGGACGAGGCGCGAGCTGAGATACTCCGATACGAACATCGGCAGCGCGATAAAAAGGCCGACCACACCGACAAGGGCGACCGCTATTGAAAGCGCAGTCTCCATCGGAGATATTTTTTCTTCTTCACCGAGACTGATATCGGCGGAGATAGACAAAGCCTTCATGCCTGTCCGCATCATCTCCACCATAGTCGCGAAGCCCCTGACGACCGGACATTTCCAGAAGCCGCGTTTCAGCCAGTCTGAGCCGAGCCATGATTTCAAACGAATCGCGCCCCCAGGCTCCCTCACCGCCAGCCCCCAATGCTCCGGCCCCTTCATCAGCACGCCTTCAATGACGGCCTGACCTCCGATCGGTATCCGCTCAGGGGCAGCGTTCATCAGCGAAATATTTATAACCGGCAATATCGCCTTTATCAGCCTCATCAGGAAAGGAGCTGCTCCATATCCCTGTAAGGTTCGCCGCATGGGTGCGCCTCAGCGCACCTTCCGGCAACGACACAGGAGGGCCCCGCGGAGTCAAAAAGCTGCGGCGCGGCGGCGCGAACGGCCTTCAGCATCTCCTTCGCCGTCTCTCGTATCTCCCACTGGGCGCGGCGGCAAAGCCTGAGCGCGAAAAAGTGATGAAGCTCGCGTGCATTCATCGTCGCCACAAGCCGCGTCTCCGCGCCGTGAGGAAGGATAAAACGCGCATCCTCCCTGGGAATACCGAGGGCGACAAGCTTTGTATAACATTCATGAGCGGCCTCGGCCTGAGCGCTGAAAAACGCCAGAGCCTCTTCGCTGCGCGCCACAGAGGGAGGCACGATACAGCTGTTGCCCGTCATCTCGACATAACGCTGGCTCTGCTGCGAATAGCTGGCCAAACGGTGACGGACAAGCTGGTGCGTCGCCACGCGGCTCAGCCCTTCGACGGCGAATGTAAAAGAGGCGTGCTCAAATGGCGAGAGATGCCCCGCCTCGCGCAGCATCTTCAAAAACGACGCCGTTCTGGCCGGGTCAAGCCCCTCGAGAATCTGCGCCGCCCCCGACGGGCTGTAACATATCTTTGCCGCGGCGGCAACGACCTTGTCGGCCTCAGGGGTAGCGGCGATAAGCTTCACATAAATGGGCATACGGGCCTCCATTCTTTTTCGTACAATTCTTCTTCCAGTCGCAGAGATGAGAAAAGAGGGGGAGTTCGCCAAGCGAGCGCCCCCTCTCAAATAAAAAAGCTATTCGGCAGTCTCTTTCGCGCTCTTCTGCCCGTAGTTCACGCCAGCGTACTTCTGACGGAACTTTTCGAGGCGTCCGGCTTCAATTACGCGCCCCTTCTTGCCTGTGTAGAAAGGATGACAGGCGTTGCAGACGGAAACCCTCATATCGCCGACTGTGGACTTTGTCTCAAATGTATTGCCACAGGCGCAGGTCACCTTGCAGACTTCATATTTCGGGTGTATGTCCTTTTTCAATTCTTGCACCTCCAGATCTTCTGATACGTCTTACATACAGCAAAGTATTATATGCCAGATTGGCGGCAGATGCAAGCTCTCTTTGCAAAGTTGCCAGGGCGGCCACATTTGTTTTCATCAAATTTCGCAGAAGTTAACGCAACACCATACCTCCTCTGAGCTTGCATTTACTTTTGCAATTCAGGAACTAATAACAGTTTTTATATCCGCCGTTGACAATATCGTAAATTAAGATATAATACTTTTCGTCCGGCCCAATTGGGGTATGGTGCAACGGCAGCACGCCTGACTCTGGATCAGGTAATCGAGGTTCAAATCCTTGTACCCCAGCCATACAACAGCGTGTTGGTCCCTTCGTCTAGGGGCCCAGGACGGCGGGTTCTCAGCCCGTTAACAGGAGTTCGAATCTCCTAGGGACTGCCAATATACCCCGTACCCTCTTAGAGGTCATACGGGTAATTTTAAAGAGGAGAAGTGCATAGGCGCTTCTCCTCTTTAAGTATAAATTAGAACTTATCTAATTTATTTTTTTATCTTCGAGCATCTTAGGAGGCAGTCGAAAAGATAAACGAACTCCTGACTAACTTTTATCGAGTAGGAGGCTACCCATTAGTTGAGCAGCCGACCTCTCACACCACCGTGCG
>JAUNJZ010000020.1 GCA_030533085.1 Synergistaceae bacterium | reverse complement strand
TGATTGCAACAGCTTACAGCGCGGATTCCTGGGCTTAACTGCAAAAGTCAGGAGGATAAGAAGACTACGTAAACTACAACTTCACAGGAAATTCTGAGGGCACAAACACAGTGATGCAAGTGCTTTGTGCCCTCTTTTAGCGCTATCTCGCGTAAAAGTCGGGAGGCTTTTTCTTAGGACCTTTAGGGGGGGACTTTTTCTTCGGATATTGACAATATTGACAAAATTTTTCAGTGAATTATCAAATACCGAAAAGAACGTCGCCCCTGAGATCCGGAAATATTATCTTAACAATTGTAAGAGCCCTAATGATACCATGGGGACATATGTTATTATAATCAAGCATGCTATCATGCTTAAAAACAACCAGCCTAAATTCTTACAAATTGTTTCCATTTTTACTTTTGAAATGGCAGAAGCCACGAAAAGATTAATACCATATGGCGGAGAGACAAATCCGATTGCAAGGTTTACAGTCATAAACACGCCAAAATGGATCGGGTCGATTCCAAATGATTTAACAATTGGAAGCAAGATCGGCGTAAGAATGATAACTGATGCAATATTATCGACAAAACAGCCAACTATTAGCAGAAAAATGTTAATGATAATCAATGTAACTATAGCATTATCCGAAATAGCTTTCAGGCCATTTGCAACGGTAACTGGAATTTGTGCCAATGATAAGTAAATCCCAAATGCAATCGAAAGTCCCACCATAAACATGGTAACGCCATTAACCAACGAGCTATCAACAAAACATGCGTATATTTTTTTTAATGTGAGCTCCTTGTATATAAATTTACCAACAATCAATGAGTAAACGACCCCAACGACAGCAGCTTCTGTTGGGGTAAAGATACCTCCATAGATGCCGCCAAGAATTATTACAGGGACCAGAATCGCCCAAATGGCTTCTTTAAAAGAACTCCATAGAGGCGGTCTCTCTGAAAGCCCTTCATATCCGTTCTTACAAGCTACATAGTAAACAACGATCATCATAGCTAAGCCGATCAACACTCCGGGCAAAAACCCAGCGATAAACATATCGCCTATTGATACCTGCGCAACGACACCATATAAGACAAAAGGGATACTAGGCGGAATTATGACGCCAATGCTTCCCGCGCACGCTGTTAAAGCAGAAGCAAATCCAACATCATATTTTCTTTTCTCCATTGCAGGAATCATAAAGGAACCAATAGCAGATACAGTGGCCGGGCCAGAACCTGATATTGCAGCGAAAAACATACAGGCGATGACTGTAACCATCCCCAGGCCTCCCTTGACCGTACCGACAAGGCTTTCTGCAAAAGCAACAAGTCTTTTTGATATACCGCCTTCAAGCATCAGCGCTCCTTCCAGCATGAAAAACGGTATCGCGAGGAGAGGAAATGAATCCAGACCTGAAATAGCTTTTTGTGCGATCAGCATAGGCGTAATATCTGTCATCATCACCAATGATATTGCAGTTGCTATGCCAATTGTAATACCAATAGGTACGCTTAAAGAAATAAAGAGCATCAGCAGTCCAAATAATAAAAGCGCCGACATTTATTACACCTCCAATTCATACTTCTTGTATTGTTTTATCATACTGGCAATATTCTTCAACAAATGCCATATCATTAACGCGCTTCCAACAACAACCGATACGTCAACATATTCCATAGGTATCTGGTTTGCAGGCGATAGTTGCCCCGTGCTAGCAACATATAGCGTCAACTGCGTACCTGTGTATGCAAGAAAACACATGAAAACCAGCCATATGGCATATATTAAAATGTCAAACAAGATTCTATTTTTTCCTTTGAATTTTTCCGCCAACACTTCAACACGGATATGCCCCATTTTTTTTACTCCGTAGCTGGCCCCTATCCAAGCTTGCCAAATGAATACATATCTGGCAAGCTCTTCGGTCCACGTCAAGGAATTCGAAAAGCAATACCTCATAACTACTTGAAGGAATATTATTACCACATTAAAAAACAATGTTCCTACAAGGAAATATTCTTCAAATTTTTCCTTGATTTTCCATGATTTTCTCGCTACAACTTTCACTCGTTTCGCCTCCTCTGCAATTCTTTCAGATTAGATATTTCCGCGCTTTTTGCCCAAAACAAGCTCCACCAATGGCTTTTACTAAATTAGGGCGGAGTAAAGCTAAGAAAATTAAACTCAGCCCCAATTTTTCCATCTCAGATGACACTACATAGCATTATTCGTTTTCTTCAGGGCCAAACGTAACTTTGTCCGCCGGTTGCCAAAGAAGCGGAATCTTTATGCTATCTTTTGTAAACTTGCCATTTCCCATCGCAACTTCTATTGCCGTCTCATATCCTGCCTGAGCATGACGAACAATCCCCATTCCGGAATCAACTGTCATTGCCGCTTCTAAGCGGAAATCAGCCTCATCCGTACCGTCTGCAATTTGTGTTACTCCTGTATGAACGGCTTCCGCCATCGCGGAGTTAGCGTTAATACAGATAAGGTCGCACATACTGCTTGCGTTGATAAGGCCGTTTAACATGACCCAGTCAGAAATAAGATCGCCGCCATCTTTCATGCGTTCAGATTCATCTGTTGGGTTAACTATGGAACCGCTATCGAGGTTATCTCTCGAAAAGGCCACAGGCCCTTTTATTTCTCCCTTCTTAATCGCCTGATTAACAGCAAGAGCAAACGCCTTTCTTTCGCCAAACCCCATATAACACACACGTGCCGGGAGCCCTTCAATGGGGAGATGTTCGTGTGCCAATTTAATCCAACGGGTTACAATAGGGTCGTCTTTAAAGAGCTCAAGTGCAATTTCATCTGTGCGCGACAGATCCGCAGGGTCGCCAGAAATACATTCCCAACGGAACGGGCCGCGGCCTTCGCAGAAGAGCGGGCGAATATAATCGGCCACAAAAGCGGGAAGACGCATTGCCTCCGATTCAGGATACCCAGCATCTCTACATTCTTTGCGCAATTTTGTTCCGTACTCAAACGTGGGGACTCCTTTATCCAGATATTTCAACATAATCGTAAGCTGACGTTTCATTGTCTCCCATGCTTTGTCCATATACTCTTTCTGGTCTCTTGCGCGAAGTTCTGCAGCAGCCTCTGGTGTGTATCCTGATGGAACATAGAAAAGGGGATCATGATCTGGGCACATTTCACTCATGACATCCGGCATGAACCCTTTCTCGTACGCCTCCTCAAAACAATCCGCAGCATTACCTACGACTCCTATTGCCAAAGGTTCGCTTTTTGCTACGCACTCTTTCGCTATTGAAATTGCTTCGTCCATTGTTTCAACAACGATATCCATATAATCTAGCTTTACGCGTTTTTCAAGGATCTTTCTGTCGACATCAACAATAATGGCAACGCCGCCATGCATCTTCATTGCCCAGCTCTGGCTTCCTCCCATTCCACCGGCGCCAGCCGTAAGGAATATTCTGTTCTTCAGAGAACCGTTATAATGTTTTATTGCAACGGCATTCAATGTTTCGTATCCGCCATGCATGATCCCCTGTGTTCCAATGTATTCCCATGGGCCTGCGGTATAAGCGCCAAACATCGTAAGGTTCTTGGCTTCAAGATCATAGAATGTCGGCCAATCGGCTCTGAGAATGTTTGTATTTGCCATAACTACCGATGGGGCATATTTGTGCGTCTTGAATACAGCAACAGGCATTCCTGACTGCATCAACAGCGTTTCATCATCTTCCAGCTCTTTAAGAGCCTTCACGGTTGCGTGATATGATTCCCAGTTACGCGCACACTTACCATTACCTGCATAAATAATCAGACGTTCTTGATGCTCCGCATTGAACATATTATTCTCCAGCATACGGAGAAGAGTCTCTTGTCTCCAGCCCTTACATCTGAGAACATTCCCTGTCTGTGCTTTCACGTTGTGAAGAATCTCTGCTTTTCCTGACATTTGCACTGCCTCCTATATTTTATTTTATATATTGCTGCAAAATTTTTAGCAAGAATACGTGTGCCACTATGATTTATGATACCTTTTCACCTAATTTATAAACGCTTTTGATAACAGAACCTCCAAGATGATAGGGAATTACAGTAGGGCTTTCCCCATCCAATAATAAAAAGTCCGCTTGTTTGTTTTTATCCAAACTACCAACTTTTTTGTTCATTTTTATCGCATAGGCAGAATTCAGCGTTGCCGCATTAAGCGCTTCGTTTACAGACATCCCCATTCCCAGCACAGCAAGCATAAACACAAATGCCATAGATTCGCAATAACATGACCCTGGGTTACAGTCTGTAGCAAGCGCAACAGGAACCCCTTCTGAAATCATTTTTCTTGCTCGCGCATAACTGACTCCAAGGCTAAATGCCGTCGCTGGCAAAAGGACAGCTAAAACGTTTGCATTAGCAAGAGACCTAAGGCCTTCGTCGTTAGTTGCCAACAAATGTTCGACAGAATCAACTTTAAGCTCAGCAGCTAATTTCGCAGCACCGAAATCACCAAGTTCGTCCCCATGTAATTTAAGTCCCATACCTGATTTTCTTGCTGCCGTCAGAATTTTTTTACTATTTTCTACAGAGAAAAAGCCTTCATCGCAAGCAACATCACAAAACTGCGCGAGTTTTTTCGATGCAATAGAAGGTATCATCTCATTGATAACCAGATCAACGTAGTCATTTTCTCTATTACTATATTCTTCCGGTACCGCATGAGCCCCAAGAAATGTAGGAATTATATCAAGCGGCGTAATCTTTCCTACTTTGTTTATTACCTTGAGAAGTTTTATTTCATGTTCCGTTGCGAGCCCATAGCCACTTTTTATCTCCATAGTTGTGGTTCCGCTTTTTAGAGCGTTTAAAACTCTTTTTGCAGTACTCTCACACAGCTCATCTTCTGGTGAGTTTCTAACTTTTTGAACGGTGTTTTTGATACCGCCTCCCATTTTATGTATTTCAAGATAAGAGGCATGATTAAGCCTCATTGCAAATTCTTCTTCACGAAGCCCGATAAAACTTGCATGCGTATGAGGGTCTACAAACCCCGGTATTACACATTGTCCGGAACAATTTATCTCGCGTTGAATATTGGAAGCGGCTGGCGACTTCATAACATCATCATAATGGCCTATTGCCTCAATATATCCGTTCTTTACCAAGATCGCTCCATTTTCAAAAACAGATATTTTTGATAAATCCTTTTGACAAACCGGTTTCCCTCTATCTATAGGGGTAAAAATTCTAGCAGATTTAAAGAGCTTTACATTATCCATTTGCCTTCGCCCCTGACTGCTCTTGCAATGTAGCCACACATTCATATTTTATGATTTGAGCGATTGAGTTTATTAATACCAGCGCCGCCAAACGAGAAGTGATTCCGCTAGGGTCATACTGAGGATTTACCTCTGTCAAACAAATACCGACCACGTTGCCCTTTTGGCATAGCCCGATAATTATATCCACATACTCATCAAACGATATTCCGCCAGGATAAGGCGCGCTTGTACCTGGTGCAATTGAAATATCAAAACCGTCTATGTCTATAACCATGCAATATTTTTTTGCATTTGGGATTTTCTCAAGAACCTTTTCTCTTTCCAATTTATGAATACTTTTAGCGCTTATCAAGGCCGTACCATAGGCCATAGCATCATAAAAATCTTTTTTACAACTAGATCCCATACCGCGTATGCCAATTTGTGTTATATGACCAATATGATCCATTTCAGAAAGCCTACGCATTGCGCTACCGGGACTCTCATAAAATGAACCTGCGTGATCTGTCCAGTCTAAATGAGCGCCAATCTGAACAATATCTACCTTTTCATGGATCTCTGACAGAGCAAAGCCATATGGTATCGTTATAGAGTGATCTCCGCCTAAAACAACAGGGACGGCATGCTTTTGAATTATCTTTCTCACGGCAGATTCAACTCTGGTAAATGAATATTTATGTTGGCCTGATAAAATATCAACATCTCCGCAATCAACAATTTTAGGAGATTCAAGTAACTGCTCGTCCGTTTCGTAATTATAGAAACCAAGTTCTCCCCTGCCATATTGCGTTGACGCTTCCCTTATACGTCGCGGCGCGAGCCTGCTTCCCGGGATAAACGCCACATTCGAATCAAATGGTACACCGATAACCGCAAAATTGGCATCAAGATTATCCAAGTCTGTACATATTGGATATTTTCCGAATGTACAAATTCCTGTAATAGCCTGATTAACGTTCTCCATAGGAATAACCTCCAGACGACTGCAAACGAATTCTTTTATATTTAAGTATCTGGGCTATAGTGTTAATAACAACCAAGGCGCCAAGCCTTGCTGTAATACCCGACGGGTCAATTTGCGGTGCAACCTCAACAAGGTCAAACCCCACAATGTCTCCTTTTTTACAAATTTCTGAAATGATATCTATTACCTCATCAAAAAGCAGGCCGCCTGGGTATGGAGCGCAAGTTCCCGGCGCTATAGACATATCAAAACCGTCTATATCAATAGTTATGTAATACTTTTCACTTTCAGGAATCAGTGCAGCAACTTCAACGGCACCTAAGCTGTGTACTTCCTTTGAAGTTATCAAGGTACCGTACGTGCGAGCGTCATCAAAATCTGTTCGTTTGCTTGACCCCATCCCTCTGATCCCTATCTGTGTTATTTTGTCTATATGGTTCATTTCAGAAAGCCTACGCATGGGACTCCCGGGACTTTCGTAAAAATCTCCTATGTGATCAGAAAAGTCAAGATGGCAGTCAAATTGTACTATGCTAACTTTGCCCTTAAGCTCTTCCAGAGCTCTGCCAACAGCGATTGTAACGGAATGATCTCCCCCAAGTATCACAGGGATTACACCTCGTCTCAATATTTTTCTTACAGACATTTCTATGTTTTTATGTGAAAACTCATGCTGTCCCGCCTGAATATCAGCGTCGCCACAGTCAACAATACCAGGCGACTCAAGCAACTGTTCATTTGTTTCGTAATTATAGAAACCGGAGTTCCCCCTGCCATATTGCGTTGACGCTTCTCTTATACGACGAGGCCCAAGTCTGCTTCCCGGCATGAAACCAACGCTGGAATCGTATGGGGCTCCAAGAATCGCAAAATTTGCGTTGATATTATCAATATCTAAACATATAGGATATTTTCCAAAGGAACAGATACCCGTTATTGCCTGATTTAACTTCTCCATAAGTCCTTCCGCCCTTTAAATATATTTGACAACGGGTATATGAAACAATCTCTACATCTTAAGTTCACGGCTATCGCAACGTGTGTCATAATCGCAGATCATGCGTCATATACCCCGATGTCATTTTAATTATTTATATAACTCTTAGCGAGTTCTACAATGTCGTTGCCTATCTTGTCGCTATACTCATTAAGCGTCGCGACCCCAGCCTCTACAAAGGCTTTTTTATCTTTATCAAGCAGATCATTAATTTTCATCCCCTGCTTTTCAAGCGCCTGTCTGACCTCTATTTCTCCCCGCTCCATAGCCATGCGATGTTCAGCTACATAGCGTGCCGCAGCTTCGTCAATAACCTTCTTCAGGTCATCAGGCAAACTATCGTAGAATTTTTTACTGAACATGTTTACACATACTGAAAAAATATGTCCCGTTAGCGAACAATATTTCTGAACTTCATTTAATTTGCAGTCACTAATGAGAACAAGTGGGTTTTCCTGTCCATCAACAGTACCCTGCTGCAACGCCGTATATAGTTCTCCAAAATTCATCGGAGTCGGGTTTGCGCCAAGTCTTTTAAAGAATGATATATGGGCAGGCACTTCCATTGTGCGAATTTTTAAGCCTTTGAGATCCATTGCTGAATTAATGGGCCTTTTATTGTTAGTAACATGCCTGAAACCATTCTCTATATACCCTAAATTTATCATGCCAAGTTTAGGGAGACGTTTATCCAACTCTTTACCCAATTTGCCATCCAATGCTTTGAACGCCGCTTCTCGTGATGTAAACAAGTATGGCATTTCGACCACATTAAATCCTGGTTCAAAATTTCCTAAAACGGATGTTGTTGTAGCGGCCCATTGAAGCGTACCAAGTTGAATCCCCTCAATATATTCACGATCCCCACCCATTTGAGCATTTGCGTAAATTTCAACTTTAATTCTGCCATTTGAGTGCTCTTCTACGTACGGTTCAAACACTGTTTTTATAAGAGCAAGATCCGGGTGAGTTTCCGGCTGTATGCTTGCTACTCTTATAACATACGTTTCCGCTGCCATCGCCGAAGCTGAGAGCAAAACCATTAACGCTAACGTTAAAGTAGCACAAGAAATAAAACTCTTTGTTTTTTTCACTATATACCCCTCCTAAAATACCACAGCCTTTGGTGCATTTGAACTGGTGAACATCCCGCATCATTCAAAACTACATTCTGGTTTTCTACTCCACGCATCCACTCCTTTTCCTTCTTCAAACATTAGCATTTTGTGTTTTCACGACAGGGAACGCGATGCCGCCTTTTCTCAAGATGCCAATCGTTGCGCCCGGTATCCTCCGCAATGCTTCGTCTAACGCTTCCTGAACACTTAAAAAACGTCTGAAGCCCAATACATCAATATCTTCTTCGGTCAATCCATCAGAAATAACATATACATCAGCGTTTTCTCTGACACGAGCATTAGCTATTGCTATGTCGGCACTGACTAGGTCCGCGTCAACATTTTCCGGCGAAATTTCTTTTGCCCTGTTTATTGCTTGGGCCAGGGACATTTTCAGCCACTGATTTAATTTTGGATGATTATGAGCTATTCTCTCGGGACATGGCGTAGCAAATATGATGATTCCTCCAGGCTTTGTGGCGGTTGCGGCAGCAATAAGCGCCTTCCCAGCCTGCCAGTAGTCGATATCACACGGCCAAGAACTTACCACAACAACATCTGCCAACATTGGAATAGGAATACTATAAACCTTTTCCGCCATATAACATCCCTTACGGTGCGCTTTTATAAAATCTCCCGCAAAAACCCCACAAACTTTTCCTTGTTGATTTTTAACAATATTCAAAATAAATGAAAGTCCGACTTTTTCCGCAACCTTTTCAATTCCTGACCTACAAAGGTTATCAGCAACACCTATTGGAAATCTATCCTGAAGCGCCGCAAGGACATGCGTAGCGGCTGTTGTCGCATAACCACAAACTCCAGGCTGAACTATTTTAGCCCCCGCAGAATATCCGGCGTCTGAATGAGGAACTATTTCACCGATACCCATCAGCAAGTCAGCATCTACTGCCTTTTTATTTACTTGAATTGGAATTCTGTAACCACCAGCTTCGACATAGCCTTCATCGTACAATTCGTCCGGCTTTGTCACATCATGCTGATATATTCTAAAACGGTTGTATATATCTTCTCCTACCTTTTCTATAATTTCATGAACACTCATAATGCGATGTGTACCAGGCGCGGTTAAAAAGCTAATATTCCGGTCCGGAACATTGCAATACGCTAAATATTCCAACAATACAGGAAGTATCTGTTTAAGCGGGGTATGTCTTGTATTGTCTTCTATCAGAATAACAATATTTTGCTTTTCCTTGGTGAGACTCCTTAACGGAGGAGTGCCAATAGGCTTATCCAGCATGTCAAAGATCGCTTGCCGTAGATCCTGGATTTCATTAACGTCTTCTACCTGATCTATAAAAAGAAGATTTTTATCCGGTAGATTAAATGAATGCTTTATCTCACCAAAAGGAATATCTAGTCGCATTCTCCTAACTCCTCTTTAATCCTCTACCGTTATCGTCATAGTTCCGCTTTCTGAAGAGAGCCTGATTGTTTGTCCTTCCTTGATTTCTTCATAAAACGATTCTTCCACGTCAAACACAGACGGAACTTCCATAATAAGCAATGCTGTAGCCAGCACGGGATCTATGTATCTTACAATGACCGCAGCCGGGGCTTTTTGAGTACACACTATTTCATAAAGACCTGCCATCTGAACAATAGAACTCCCTTTGCCCGAATGTGCAACCAATACAGTGCCCTCCATAGGTTTTCCATAAAGTTTGTGCCCTTTTTCCACGACACAACCTGTCTGCGGGTCTACAAGATGAAAACAAACAGCATCTTCGCTTATTAAAGCTTTCCCTGAAGCATTTCCCTCGTACAATGGTTGGCATTTGTAAATTTTTTTACTCATCTTTTTACCTCCCCGGCAATGGCAGCTTCAATCGAGTCTTTAAGTGATCTAAGTTTGAATTTCATATCCCTCATTGTGTCGTAATACATACATTTAGGTGAATCAGAAACTCCTGTTTTACCATAATACGGCCACCAGCACGGTTCATCTACGCAGGTATCAGCTAAGATATGTCCGCCCGCTTCGTTGATAATTTTCTGGTATCCCATTCTCGCAGCCAATTCCTTCGTCATAAAGCTTGTAAGAATCCAGACATCAACCACAAACTTTCTCCCGTTTAAAATTTTGCAGACGTCGGCAATCTGACTAAGACTCCAGTGTGGACATCCAAACAGCGCGAAGTCGATTTTGCCAGGCTCTCCGCAAATCTTATTCTTTACATCGTCAAAATCTTTATTCGTAATGACGACCCGAGATTTCGGCTCTTTGCCGTTTAATGCGGTTTTAAGATCCGGAGCCTCCGGGGTGATTCCTTCAATATGATACATTGCAACGGCTCCCGACGTATTCAACTGTGCGCCAAAATTCATAAAACCTTCAGGGTTAGGGCGTTTTTCAATACCTGAAAAGACAGGAATCTCCGGCCCATTATATTTAAGTGGGTAACTCCAACCAAGGAGTTGATAATCAAAATCATCATTTAAATCTGCCTGCACCTCTACAAGGATTTCAGCCTTTCTGTTCTCTTCAAGCAATAATCCGTATTCAGGAACAAGCCCGGTAATCGCCGCGCATAGTGCGCTCTGTGACGATTCTCTGTTGGATCTTGCCCCATATACCGAATTAACGTATGGTGTTGCGCTTGATTCAGAAAAAGCAAGAATCTCGCCAAAGGCAGGAACATTTTGCTGCAGATATGGCGTACAACTCAGCGTCATAGTCGCCCCAAGTTTTGTATAAGCGTCATTTGTTTTCCGGACAATATCCTCCCAATCATCTGGTATCTTTGCAAGATGCTTATTAAGGTAGCAAAAATCCATGCTGGGGTTAGTGGTTGGCGATATAACGCATTTACCTCCTAAATTAAGCATCTTATTAGCAAACCAATAATCTGCCATACAACCCCCCATCGCTACATGCACCCTACCGGGTACTACCATCCGAGTCGCATTAAATATTCTTCCCATGCCAACCTGAATCTTCATAGAATATGCAACAGCCTCACCATACTTCCCTGCTAACATATCCTGTTGTTTTTCCGTAAGAAACACAAATATCCCTCCCCAATTTTTTATTATACAATCTGTATAATAATAAATGTACAAATAACTCTCTTTTTGACTAGCAGCTTACATATGACTATATATGTTTTCTATCTACCCAAATGATATGTCATGTTAGATCTAATATGGTTCACTAAGCTTCTTTTCAAAAAATTATAGTCTCTATCTCTTAATCCTTTCAAAATTTCGATATGCTGATTGATTGTCTCTGTAATAAAAGCTTTTGTCCCCCAAGATCTAATGACAAACATGCCTGTCTGTATATTTAAAATATTTAAAAACTCCCTTAGTCGCTCATTTGTACAGTAGTCTCTTAACATGCCATGTAACTGTGTGTCCCATTTTGCAAAATTTTCGGCAGATATTTCAATACCTTTTTCTGCATCAACTTTCGCCTGTATCCATAGCTTCATCTGGTTTTCGATTTCCTTGTCAGGAATTCTATTTATAGCACTTGCAGCAGCTAACGGCTCAAGCACCTCCCGCAGGTCTAGTATCTCCTCTATATCTTGCTGCGACATTCTTGCAACAACTGCGCCACGCCCCGGTATTGTATCCAAGAGCCCTTCGTTGCATAAATATGTAATTGCTTCACGTATAGGAGTCCTGCTCATTTTTAATTCTTCTGCCAAAGTTACTTCACTAAGCAATTCTCCTTCTTTAAAATAATTATTCACTATCCATTCTCGTATACATCTGATAGCCTCTACCGATCTTTTTTCAGAGCCATTTTTTTTACTTAAGATCATTCTTATTTCAGCTCCTAAAGTTTATACAGCTTTTCAATCTATTTAATTTTTATCATAATACCATCGGTATAATAAAATTGTCAATAGCTCCTCAAAAAAATCTCTTTATTGACTGTTATTAGTCTGTGATAATGTCACCCCATAAATGTTCTGAGATAATGACACTCTTATCACAGGCAAAATTTTTATAGTCAATATTAATCAAACTGAATAAACTCTTTTTATCCGCTCTTTGTTACTCTTGTCACGCCTTTTTTTGCGAACCAGCCCTCCACGCGCTCCATGATATCGCCCTGGAGGACTATCTTTTCGTCTTCTATCGCTGAGCCGCAGCCTAGGGCTTTGCGCAGCTCTTTCGCGAGCGCCGTCAGGTCGCCGCGATAGTCCCGCGGCAGCGTCACTATCGTCACAGTCCTGCCTCCGCGCCCCGCGCGCTCGCGGCGCAGGGAGACTTTGGATATTTTCGCTTCGGCTGCCTCTTTTTCCGGCTCGGCTTTGGGCAAGCTTTTTTCGGGCGCTTTGTCGTCGCCCTCGGCCTTATCCCGCTTTTCCCCGCCTTCCGCTCCCAGCAGCGCGCCGAGCGATATTCCCAGCGGCCCGGTCTGCGAAAGGGAAAAGCCGTCTCCCTCCGTAAGCTTCCTCTTCTTTTTATCTCTCATTCCTATTCTCCTCCCCCGGAGATTGCAAAGGTCGTTGTATGCCAGTATTATAGAATAAGAGCGCGGCGCGGGATATCGGCGATAGCGGAGAGGGTACACTGTTTTCCCCGGCGGCCGGCTTGCGTTGAATCTGTATTCCGCGCTTGTTGTTTTTAAGCTTAGGCTATTTAATTGTTAGAGGATGAAAAATTAAAAAAGAGAGGTCCCTTTATGGACAGATTGCAGGCTTTTTACGAAAATTTCTTTTCCTTCGCGGCTATGCTTGGCGGCGCGCCCGGCGGGGCGACGTTGTCGTTTGCTCCTCCGTCTCTTGCCGCGGCAAGCGGGCAGCCTTACGCCGGCGAGAATTACGCGATCTTCGGCGCGGAGGCAAAACAGGGCGACGTGGCGGCGGCGCTGGCCTTTTTCAGCGAGCGAAGGGCGGATTTCGTCGTCCCGTGGCTGCCGCATACGCCTTACAGCCTCGCGCGGGTATTTGAGGAGAGCGGGCTGGCGCGCCGCAGGATATATACCATGATGTATCTGCCTTTTGAAAATATGCAGCACGGCTCCCTGCCGGAAGGATTTACCGCTGTTACGGATAGGCGGGCTTCGGAATGGGGGGAGGCGGCATGGTATGCATTCGGCGGCGAGAGCGGGGCGGATGCGGCATCTTACCGGGAGTTCGGCGCGTATCTGGCGACCCGGCCTGAGAACCGCGCCTATGCGCTGGAGCTTGACGGCAGGTTCGTTTCAACGGCGCTGATACATGAATCGGCGAATGCAGCCGGCCTCTATTATTTCGCGACGCTGCCGGAGTACCGCCGCAAGGGGCTGGCGCGCAGGCTTATGGAGGGACTGTGCGTGGAGCTGACGCGCGGCGGTAAGCCGCTTGTGCTGCTGGCGACGGAGGCGGGGCTGCCTTTTTATATTAACTTTGGCTTCAAGGTGATAGACAAGGCACCCATCTGCTCGCTGACAGAGGATATCTGAGTAAGCGCGGGCGGCGCGAGAATTATCTTTTTGCCGCCCTTGCGCTCTATGATTTATAATATGGAAAATCTGTGAAGGGAATGAATTTTAATGATAGATCTTGAAAGTCTCTGGCGCGACGCGAAGGCAGACGCGAAGGTCTGTACGGTCACAGGAACTACGAAGAATACGATTCTGAGCGCGATAATGGACGGAGCGCGCAGCTTTGAGGCTGTTGCCGCCGCCGTGCCGCTCTGCGGCGATAACGAGTGCGCGCTGCGCAATCCCTCTGGGCGCGGCTGCCGCGAGAATGTGGAGGCTCTGCTTTCCGTTTACCTGCCGGTATATGAGATGATGACGGAAGACGGCGGCTGCCATCACCACAAGCCGCAGCCTAAAGCAAAGCCCGAAGGCTGCTCCGGCACACGCAGCGACAGCTGCGGCGGCTGCACCGGCTGCGGAAGATAAGCTTCTTTTTTTCACAGGCTATAAAACTTCATAAAAAAACAACGGCGAGCTGCTTCCTTATTCGTCGTTATTTTTTATTTTAACAAATATTTTAACCAGTCGCTTCCTACATACTAAAATTCATAAAAGAGGCCATTTTACGGCATCTCTATCGGCACTACGGTAATAACTTGAGAAAATTTATTTGTCTGTTTTTGTGATTTTTAACCAATAATATTATTCATATACCAACACGGTATTTTTTGTCATTTTTTTACAAGATGATTTCCATCTCAAGCTGTATTATTTTCCCATAATTTTTACGGTAGCGTTTTTCGCCAGACGCCGGCGTGGCGGAGAGGCTGCGGAAGGGAGATGGTCGTCGTGAAGCTTGACCTTCACAAGCTGTACGTAAAGGGGCTGATGTGGGGCGAAAAAACCACGGTAAAAGACGGCGTGCTTTATGTAAACAGGGAGGAGGCCATAGATGCCTGCGGCACTTTTGACGCGGTTGAATCCTTTTCCCTGCACATTGCGCGTCCCGGGGAGAAGGTAAGAATCCTGCCGGTAAAGGCGGCCATCGAGCCAAGATGCAAACTTTCTCAGCATGGCTCGATCTTTCCGGGCATCGTAGGCAAGATGGAACAGGCTGGAACTGGCGCGACACTCGCGCTGAAGGGCTGCGCAGTGCTGGTCACGGAGAGCGGCGACAAAGAGGCCAGATGCCGCACCGGCGCTCTCGTGGATATGAACGGCCCCGCCGCGGAATATACGCCATTTTCAAAGACCTTTAATATTGTACTTAACGCGCATGTGAAGCCGGAGCTGCTGAGTAAAGAGACTCTTTCGACAGACGAAGCTTGCCGTCTGGCTTCTTTCCGGCTGGCCGTTTATCTGGCGCAACGCTGCGCGGATGTGAACGCCGACGAGGTCGTTTCTTATGAACTGGGCGAAGCGGACGAGAGTCTGCCGGGCGTTGTCTATGTCATGCAGTTGCTGAGTCAAAACCCTGAGATTATAGATTTCCATCTCTACGGTCAGCTGGCCGGGGCGACGCTGATACCGACGCTCGCGCATCCAAACGAAGTAATCGACGGCGCGGTCACAACCTTTCTCGGCGCTCACTGCACAGTCTGTTCGGACAAGCAATATATGTATGAAATTCAGAACAGCCCGGTCATTGAAGAGTTTTACCGCCTTCACGGAAAGAAGCTTCGTTTTCTGGGAGTGATCATCCACAATGAGGTTATGACGATGGACGGAAAGCGCCGCTCCAGCCTCTTCACCTCAAAGCTGGCGAAAATGCTCGGAGCGGATGGCGCCATTCTTGTGACAGAAGGGCACGGCAATCCTGACGAAGATATAATGCTCAACGTCAAGGCGCTTGAGGACTACGGTATTAAGACCGTTATCATCTCGGACGAGCTGGGCGGACGCGAAGGAAAGAGCCCGGGACTGGCCGACTGGGTTCCGGAATGTGACGCGATGGTCAGCGTAGGCAATACGCACCAGCTTCTCGCGATACCAAAGACACAGGAGAGCTTTATCGGCAACGAAGCTTCGTTGGAGATAGTGCGCTCCACGATTGACCATGACCCGGATAACCCCGATTACTTTTACACGGAGCTTATCCATATTCCATGTTCGTGCGCGCAGGCGGGAATCAGCCGTCTCTCGGCGGATTGGATTTAAGGGAGGTCGGACGATGAGCTACAGAATACTTCACTATATCAACCAGTTTTTCGCGGGAGTAGGCGGCGAGGATAAGGCTGATTTTGAGCCAAAGTACGTGGCTGGAGCGATGGGGCCGGGGGTACAGCTGGAAAAGCTGCTTGGCGGCCACGCGAATATTACGCTGACCTGCGTATGCGGCGACAACTATTTCGCCGAACATACCGACGAGGTGCTTGAAGGCTTTACGAAGGCGCTAAAGGAACATAAACCTGATCTCGTCATTGCCGGCCCTTCTTTTTATGCCGGAAGATACGGTTTTGCCTGCGGCCATGTCATCAGGAGGGCTAAGGAGACGCTGGGCATACCCGGCGTAGCTGGAATGAACTTTGAGAGCCCCGCCGTCGATATGTTCCGCGACGAAATGTATATCGTCAAGACGGGAAATTCAGTACGCGCGATAAAACCGGCGCTTGAAGACATGGCTCGGCTGGCGGAAAAGCTGCTCTGCGGCGAGGAATTAGCTTCCGCCGCCGAAGAAAATTATTTCCACCGCCACATCAGAAAGAATTTTTTCCGCGAAGAGGACGGAGGAAAACGCGCGGTGGAGATGCTGCTGAAAAAGATAAACAAAGAACCCTTTGTCTCCGAGTATTTACAGGAGATTCCTGAAAAAGTCGCCGTCGCTCCGGCCGTGCGGGATCTTTCAAAGGCGACCGTCGCGTTGCTTAATACCGGTGGCATCGTTCCCGCCGGCAACCCTGACAGGATAGAGAGTTCTTCAGCCACAAAGTACGGCCGTTACCACATGAATGGCTGCGAACGGCTGGAAGCTGGCAAAATTATAACTATTCACGGCGGCTACGACACGAGTTTCGCCAACGCGGATCCCAACCGAATCGTACCGGTGGACGTTATGCGCGATCTTGAAAAAGAGGGCATCATCGGCGGACTGCACGAGTATTACTACAGCACGGTCGGCACCGGAGCGTCGTTGCTTAACGGAGAGGCTTTCGGGCGCGGGATTGCCGAATCGCTGAAAAAGGCCGGGGTAGACGCGGCAATTATGGTCTCCACCTGAGGATCCTGCACACGCTGCGGCGCAGCAATCACAAAAGAGGTTGAGCGCGCGGGGATACCATGCGCCCATATCACGGCGATAGACCCCATCGCCCATACTTTCGGAAGCAACAGAGTAGTACACGGGGCGGCGATCCCTCATCCGCTCGCGACACCGGACAATGACGGAGACAAAGAATATAACGACCGTAAAAAGATAATTCTTGAAGCGTTGGAAAAGGTAATAAAATAACGCGCGGCCTGCCGGTAGAAATATACCGTCAGGCCGCCTTGCAACAATGGAGGAGGAATGCAGATGAGCGATAAAGAGAAAGCCGTCAGAAAACTTTGGAGAAGAAAGGCCCTCCGCGGCATTGACTTTCTGACGGCAAAAAATCTGCTCGCGGCCAGAGCCTCCTCCCATCTTCACCATGGGTATACCATCAGTATCGTAGAGGACGGCGTTTTGCCGATGACCTTTAGAGAGTTCAAGCTGAATCTGAAGCCGGGAGATTTTCTCCTTCTTGGCCCGGAAGTGCCGCATGGATTCAACTTCTCCTCTAACGTCGGCGGTTGCTCCTACAGAACCGTCTTTGTGAAGGAGGATTATCTCTCGGACGATCTGAGGCAGAACATCTCGGCGGAGGCTGCGACGATATCCTGCTTCTCCGACCACGCGCTGTGGGAGGATTACCTCAATATACAGCGGGGTGTGGAGGCCGGTTCCCAGTCGGACATCGACGGTATAATCAGAAGCTCCGAGCGGCTGCTCTCTCACATGCCTGACTGTGTGCTTTCAAGGATGGTTGTGAAATCCTCGCATATTCTGGCGGTAAAAGAGTATCTGAAGGAGAATTACGCTTCCGCGCCAAACATTGAGGCTCTGGCGGAGATAGCCCATATCAGTCCTTTTTATCTGATGCGCCTTTTCAAAGAGGAAATCGGGCTTTCGCCTCACGCCTATATCAACCAGCTGCGCGTGAATAAGGCCAAAGAAATGATGGCTGAGGGGCTGCCGCTGCTACAGATAACATACGAGCTTGGCTTCACTGATCAAAGCCATTTTTCAAAGACCTTTCTACGAATAACAGGGGTGAATCCGGCACGCTACGGGAACATGAAACGCGAAAGCCATCGGCAATAGGCAAAGGCGCTGGCGCACAGTTCGTTCACATATCAGCGCAAAGAAATTATTTCCGTACAAATTTCTCAGGCGCTGAAAAACATTAACCATAAGGAGGCAGACACATTATGGAAGCAATGAATTACCTGAAGACCAACGGATTGGATATAGTTGTTTTAATTCTCTATTTCTGTGTCCTGATAGGAAACGGGATATATTTCAGCTATAAAAAGTCAAAGGAGCTGAAAAAGAACAAAGGGGACAGCGGTACGGAGAACTTCCTCGTAGGGGGTAAGTCTTTTGGCGTATTCGCCACGCTATGCACACAGGGGGCGTCAATGAAAGGCTCCGGCGCTCTGCTCGGATACAGCGGCGGCGCTTACGTAAACGGCGCGGGGACGCTTATACCCGGTCAGTGCTACAGTCTTGGGGCTTGGTTTTCCATCGCCTGCGGCATGGCGCGCAAGCTGCGGAAGTGCGCTGATGTGCTGGACATATCAAGCATCGGCGACGTCTTTGTCGCGCGCTTTGAGAAGCCGGCGCTGAGAAAGCTTTCCGGCGTAGCCGGAGCCTGGCTGGCGCTCTCCATTCTGTGCAGCCAGATGGCGGCGCTTGGGCTGTTGGTGCATCTGATGTTCAATAAGTATGGCATGACCTATGAGATGGCTCTCGTCATCGGGATCATCATATCCTTTACATATGTCAGCATCGGCGGGCTTGTCTCCGTCGTCTATAACGACGTCTTTCAGTGGCTGGTAATGACTCCGATGATTTTTATCGTCCTCCCCGGCATGATGATATTCATGCATGGCGTGACTCCGTCGGCAATGTACAGCACACTTGACGCCGCAAAATTTTTCTCGCTCCGCCCCAATATGTGGTGGTTGGGATATCTGCTCTCTGGACTGCTCGCCTCCTGCTGCGACGTGACGCATGTCCAGCGTTTCATATCGGCTAAGGACGAAAAAACCTCCGTCAAAGGAAGTATGCTGGGTTTCGCATACTGCACGCTCTTTGCCGGAATAGTCACCTTCCTTGGCCTCGGCGCGGCAATGTTGATAGAGCCGTCTGTGATGGGAAAGAGCACTGACGGCGTTCTCTTCGCGCTGATATCCGAAGTTCTGCCGCATGGGCTGATCGGCCTCTTTATCGCAGCGATCCTTGCCACTACGATATCGACCCTCGACTCGTATCTCCAAGTCTGCGTTCTCTGTCTGATGGTGGACATTGTTGAACCGGCGTTGCCGGGCAAGACGACGGAAAAGCAAAAGCTTCTTTATTGCCGTATTCTCACCTTTGCGATTGCCGTCGCCGCTTCGTTGATGGTTTTGCGCTTCAAGGGCATATTGACAATCGTTGCAGTCGGCTACAGCACATTCTCTTCAATGATGTTCCTCCCCTTCATGTGCGCGCTATATTGGAAGCGCTGCACCGGCGCCGGATGCATCGCGGGTATGGTCGCAGGAGGCGTTGTCTGCTCCATAGGCGTTTATATGAAGCTGCCGCTCCCTATAGTCTGGGGCGTAGCCGCCTCGTTCGTCGCCATAGTAGGCGTGTCGCTTGCCACAGCCACCACAGGAAGAAAGGCCCTGCTCCCTGGATTCGACGAACACGGACTGGAGATAGACCACAGCATACTCAAGGCCTGTATCTTCGGAACGGCTGGCAGCCTGCTGATTTCCATCGGTATCGGCATGTGGATCAACTGGATTTACATCATCGTGGGCATCTTCGGCATGTACCTGTGCATTACGATGATAGACAAGGCATTCAGAAAATATTCGATTCAGGCATAAGCCTGCTTCATATCTTACCGGACGGCGGGGGATTTTCCTCCGCCGTTTTTCACATGTTTGCGCCTGCTGGACTTGCGCCTCTCGGCTGTAATTTCGGGCGGACTGTGATATTATAACGGCTGGTTGCTTTGTCTGGACTGGATTTCACGGGGAGGTTTTTATAATGAGCGGCTGGGTCAAAGAATTTAAGGATTTCGCGATGCGCGGCAATGTTATGGATATGGCGGTGGGCGTTATCATAGGCGCGGCTTTTGGGAAGATCGTCACTTCGCTGGTGAACGACGTTTTGATGCCGCCGATAGGGATGATGCTTGGCGGCATGGATTTTTCAAATCTCTTTATCAGCCTCGGCGGGGGGCAGGCGGCGACTCTGGCTGAGGCGCAGGCGCAGAATATCCCTGTAATCGCTTACGGCCTTTTTATCAACAGCGTGATCAATTTCATCATTCAGGCCTGGGTCATTTTTATGATCATCAAGTTCGCGAATCAGCTGCGCCGCCCTGAGATACCAGCGCCGGAGCAGCCGCCGCGGCTCTGCCCCTATTGTTTCTCGGAGATAGCGGAAAAGGCCACGCGCTGCCCGCACTGCACCTCGGAGCTGTAGTCTGAAAGACGCGAGGACGATATGACAGGAGCTTCCCTTTCGTCGAGGGAGGCTCTTTTTTGTCGCCGCGCCTAAATCTCCGTCGCAATAGCGCGTTTTACATTGACATTTCGCAGCTTCGGTGTGATATTATTGAAGTAAATATAGAATAACGATTTTAAGGACGGTGGGAAAAGATGACCTGATTTAGAGCTGACAAGATGCACGGGATGCATTATACGGCAGTCGAGGCCTTTCTTTTCCTCGCCCGGCCAGATTTGAATCAGAGGGCTCTCTTTCCGCCTCTCTGATAAGAATTCCCTGCATTAACCGCGCGCTGACAGAAGGACGGCTCTCTCCGTCCGTTGGTTGTCTGTTCGTTTTTTATCTTGGCGGCAGAATGACAATAATAAAACCAGGGAGTGTTTTCTATGAAAAAGTATCTTATAGCGGCTATGATATGCCTCTTCGCGGCCTCGGCTTTCGCCGCGCCGCTTGATTCATTCAAGGGGCAGAAGGGGAAGATAGATATCGCGGGAGGCACGGCTCATATTCCCGTGATGAGGGAGGCGGCGAAGCGCATCATGAGCGCGAATCCGGATATCCGCATCACTGTAGCCGGCGGCGGTTCCGGCGTCGGCGTCAAGCAGGTCGGCGAAGGGCTGGTCGAGATCGGAAATACCGGCCGCCCGCTGAAAAAAGATGAGATCGAAAAGTACGGTCTCGTCTCTTTCCCATTCGCCATTGACGGCGTGGCTGTCGTCGTCAATCCGGCCAACGGCGTGAAGGAGCTTTCTTTTGAACAGCTTATCGACATTTACGCGGGCAAGATCACCAACTGGAAAGAGGTCGGCGGCGCTGACGGCGAAATCAACGTCTACGGACGCGAGGACGGCAGCGGCACCCGCGAGGTATTCACTGACAAGGCAATCAAAAAGGGCAGCGTCTCCGCGAAGACGAATGTCGTCAATTCCAACGGCGCGATGAAAACGGCGGTGGCGAAGGATCCGCGCGCGATCGGTTATGTCGGCATCGGCCATATCGACAGCTCTGTCAAAGCTCCCCTGCTGGCCGGAATGACGGCGACGCAGGAGAACGCGGCGAATGGCAGTTATACTATCGTCCGCGACCTTTTCATGAACACCAAAGGCGAGCCGCAGGGGCTGACCGCCCTTTTCGTCGATTATATCTACACGCCGGAGGGGGCGCAGATTATCAGGGACAGCGGATATATACCGCTTCCAAGGAAAAAGTAAAAAGGGCGGCGGGAGGCAAGCATGGGCGTTTTTTCAGCGCCTCGCTGTCTTTTCAGCCTTCCGCCTTTCCTGAAAAATAATGAGAAACGATAGAAAGAGGCCGCTCTGGCTTTCCGTCTCTGCGCTCTATGTGACGGCGCTGCTTGCCACGGTCTTTGCCTTTATTATATTCTGCGCAGTCGAAGGGCTGTTTATGAGCGGCCCGACGCTCTTCACCTCGACATGGGCGCCGGAGGAGCAGCGTTTCGGCATTCTGCCGATGATTGCCGCTACGGCGGCGCTTTCGCTTTCCGCGCTGGCGCTTGGCTGGATCGTCGCGCTCGGCTGCCTCTGCCATATACATGGCTTTGGCGGAAAAATCAGTGCCTCGCTGCTTTCTTCGCTGCTGCGCATTATGACGGCGACGCCGACCGTTGTCTACGGCTTTGCCTCGGTCTTTCTGCTCGTGCCGCTCATACGCGGAGCTCTCGGCGGCTCCGGCTTTTCCTGGCTCACGGCAACGCTGGCGCTCGCCCTTCTTATAACGCCGACTATGGTGCTGGCCATGGAGGGCGCTGTGACGCAGGTTGCGGAGGGAAGCCGTTTAACCGCTGCCTCGCTGGGTTTTTCGCGCTCGGAGCATTTTGTATTCGTCGTTCTGCCTGCCTCCGGCAGGTGGCTGCGCGCGGCGGCTCTGCTTGGTTTCGGACGGGCCGCCGGGGACACGATGATCCCGACTATGCTCGCGGGCAACGCCGTGCAGTATCCTCTCTCTCCACTTGACGCGATTCGCACTCTTACCGCTCATATCGGCCTTGTTCTTTCCTCCGACGTCGGCGGAACGGCTTATTATTCGCTCTTTGTCGCCGGAGGGCTGCTGCTCGCGCTGAGCGTCGGCGCGAATCTTCTCTTTCGCTCGGTTCGCCGGAGGGGAAAGCTATGAGGCGGAGGCTTATCTTCTTCCGCTTTCTCGCCTATTTCGGCGCGCTTTTTGTCGCCGTAGCCAGCGGGGCGCTCTATTTTTTCATCATCAGCCGCGGGCTTCCCGTACTCGGCGGCCGGCTCTTCTTCGGCGATACGCCTCCCCTTGCTGCCATTCTTGGGCTGCGCCCCGTCTGGGATGGGATATGGCCGGCCTTCGCCGGCACATTCTGTCTCGTGCTGCTGACTATGCTGCTGGCGGCTCTCCCCGGAATCGGCTGCGGGATATATCTCGCGCGTTTTGCGGAGGGGCGCGTCAGGGAGCGGCTTTCGTTTGCCGTAGACCTGCTTGCCGGCGTTCCTTCAATCGTCATGGGCTTATTCGGCTTCGTGCTGATATTGCTGCTTCGCCATACTATAGCGCCGCAGGCGACGACCTCTATCTCGCTCGCCGCCTTCTGCCTCGCGCTGCTCGTAATGCCCGCGCTGGTCGTGACGACGCGCTCGTCGCTGGAGAGCCTGCCGCCGATGCTCGAATTAACCGGCGCCTCGCTGGGTTTTTCGGAAAATCAGATTTTGCGCCGTCTGCTGCTTCCGGCCGCAGCGCGCGGGATTCTGGGCGGCGTTATCCTTTCTATGGGGCGCGCGGCTGAGGATACCGCCGTGATTATGCTGACCGGCGTCGTTGTAAATTCTGGACTGCCGGCAGGGCTGGCCGCTAAGTTCGAGGCGCTGCCCTTTTTGATTTATTACACCGCCGCGCAATACGCCGATGAAAGCGAGCTGCTGCGGGGATTCGGCGCCTCGCTGGTTTTATTGCTTCTCTCGGCCTTTCTGACTGGCGGAGCGTGGCTTTGTCAAAGGGGCATGGAGCGCCGTTGGAAGGGGATAAGGTAAATGGAGAACTGTGCGGAAATAAGGGGGCTGCGCGTCTCCTTCAACAATGAGGAGGTGCTGCACGGAATCAGCGCGGATATACCGCGCGAGGGGATAAGCGTGTTGATCGGCCGCTCCGGCTCAGGAAAGACGACGCTGCTTCGCGCGCTCAACAGGCTGAACGAAAATTTCCACGGATACAGCGGAAGCGGCGAGGTGCGGCTTTTTATCGAAGGCGGCATGAAATCGATTTACGGCGGCGGAGCGCCGGAACTGACGGCCATACGGCGGCGCGTTGGGATGGTTTTTCAAAATCCCAATCCGCTGCCGCTTTCGCTGAAAAAGAATATAACGCTGCCGCTGGAGCTGACGCTCGGCCTCCGGCGCGCTGAGGCGGAGGAACGTATGGAAAAGAGTCTGCGCGAGGTCGGCCTCTGGGATGAGGTCAAAGAGCGCTTAAACAGGCACGCCGCAAGTTTTTCCGGCGGTCAGCAGCAGCGTATCTGTCTTGCCCGCGCTCTGGCTCTCGAACCGGATATTCTGCTGCTTGACGAACCGACCGCGTCGCTCGACAAAAAATCGGCGGAGCTGATAGAGGCGCTGCTCGCGGAGCTTCGCCGCGCGATACCGCTTCTGATGGTCTCTCACAGCCTCGCGCAGGCGCGGCGGCTTGGGGCGCGCTTTTTTGTAATGAGCGAGGGAAGGATCGTCAGCCGCGTCGAAGCTGAATCGCTTCCCGACGGCGGAGAGGCGGAGCCTTTTCTTGAAGCGCTGCTGTAGGAGGGGGTAAGTCTCCGCCGGCCGGCGTCTTTTCAAAGAAAAGATTATAAAAATCCCCGACGCAGGTAAAATCCGGCGTCGGGGATTTGCTTTGCCATGACGGCTTGTAAAGGCGGTTTTTTCAGCGAGGCGCCGCCTTTCGGTTACTCTAGCGCGCCTTTTCTATCAGGCTGTTAAGCGCCTGAAGCAGCGGCAGGATCTTCTGATTCGTCGCAGGCTCAGCCAGCGCCTGCTGCGCCGTCATATCCTTCCCCCAATAGGCGAGGTTGAGATCCCTGTTCTGATTGATTATCGAACCGTTGACGGAGATTCCGGCGAAAACGCCCTTTGCGAGCGAATAGCTGTAGAGCGATGCCTTGAGCGGAGCGGTCGTGGCGTTTCCGACCTGGCTTCCCACCGGCCCGGCGGCTACGCCGATGTCGGCTCCGAGCTTGAAGCTGTTGCCGCCGGTGAAGGCTTTCAGCCCTTCGTCATTGTTTATCACCAGAACCAGCCCCAGCGATTCAATACCGGCCTGAAGGCCGACGGAGGCTCCGGCTATACCCATAAATGCCGGGCCGCTCCAGCCGCCGCTCTCCGTGCGCAGAAGCACCAGCCCCTGACCCTCTTCGGCTCCGATGATGAAACCGGCCTTTGCCACGTCGGGGAATATCGCCACACCTTTGCTTTCTTTAATGGACTGCGCCATCGCAGAAGCGTCGCTCTGTTTCGCCATATCGTCGATAAGCTTCACAGCCAGATTGATTCTCTTTTCATAGAGCGGCGTATCAGCCGCGTATGCCGCGTCTACGGCTACTACGGTAAAGACGGCCGCCACCAGAATACAGAACAATCCTATCAGTTTTTTCATCTTTTCATTACCTCCGTTTTTATCTGACGTACTCTGCTTGAAGTTTTACATCAAAGGCGGCCGCGGGTGGAGGGCAAAATACCATACGGAGGGATAGCAATATTGCCTGTTGTTCCGGAACAGACGAAAGGCGGCGTCATGACGACGCCGCCTCACAGCCGGTTATATGCTTTTTTTAGTGAACCTGATTCGCGCTATTTCGGCGCTTTCTTCACCAGCTCGTTGAGCGCCTTCACCAGCCCCTGTATCTTCTTGTTGTTGGCCGGCTTTTTAAGCGCGTTCTCAGCGGAGATGTCGTGTCCCCAATAGGCCTTGTTCGCGTCGCGGTTCTGGTTGATAACCGAACCGTCTATCGAGATACCGGCGAAAAGCCCTTTAGACATGGAATAGCTGTAAATAGAGGCCTTCGCCCGTCCGTCCGTAGCCGCGGAGGCGTCCCGTCCCACCGGCCCCGCCGCGATGCCGACGTCTGCTCCGAGCTTGAAGCTGTTGCCGCCGGTGAAGGCGTGCAGCCCCTCCTGATTTGTTATAACCAGCACGAGCCCGACGGAAGATACGCCTATCTGAAGGCCTATCGACGCCCCGCTTATCCCCATGAACGCCGGTCCCGTCCACTTACCGTTCGGCTGGCGGAGTAAAACAAGCCCTTCCCCCGTCTGCCCGCCGATTCCGAGGCCGGCCTTGGTGACGGCGGGGAAGATGGCGACGCCCTTACCTGACTTGATGACGTCTGCCAGAGATTCTGCGTCCTGCTCTATCGCCATCTTGTTGATAAGCTCCGTAGCCAGACGAATGCGCCTCTCATGAGCCGCTTCCGCCGCGAAGGCTGCCTGAGCCGCGGCGAGAAGCAGAAGCGCGAACAACGCGAATATCGTAATCTTTCTGCTGATTTTCATCTTTATTTCCTCCTCTTTCAATAGCTGCCTCTATTATATTATCATTTTTCCAATAAAGCGCCATCAAAATCATCAAAAGCAAATATAATTATACTGACAACGGGCGCGGCGGAGATGATAAGCCCTCCGCGCGGCTCCGGCATAAACAGTTCCCGATGACGCTTTACATCGCGGACAGAACGGAAAGGATGATAAAGATGGATAGGATTTTCGCTCCATGGCGTATGCAGTACATACTTTCAAATTCCGACAACAACGCCCCAGAGGAAAAGGGCTGTATCTTCTGCAATTTTCCCAAACTTGACGAGGATGAGAAGCGTCTTATTATAGAGCGCGGGAAACACTGCTTTGTGATAATGAACGCCTTTCCGTACAACCCAGGACATCTGATGGTAGTCCCGTACCGTCATACGTCGGACGTGACCTCGCTTTCGGCGGAGGAATTCGCGGAGATGACGGCGCTCGTGCAGAAATGCGTCCGCGCCGTCACCGCGTTGATGCAGCCGCACGGCTACAACATAGGAATGAACCTCGGCAAGGTGGCCGGAGCCGGAATAGACCAGCATCTTCACATGCATATCGTGCCGCGCTGGAATGGAGACACAAACTTCATGCCGGTGCTTGGGGAGGTCCGCGTCGTATCTGAGTCGCTTGAATCCACTTACGCCAGACTCAAAGAGATATGGCCGACGGTAAACTGAGCGTATTCCGCGCCCCTCGCCGCGACTGCGACGCGGAATTTACCGAAAAGCGCTCCCGCTTCATCGGCTCGATACGCACAGTGCTCGACGCGGAGGAGGCGGCGGAAATAATAAAGAAATTTCCCGAAAGCTTCCCCAAAGCCAACCACCACTGCTGGGGATACAGAATCGGCGCGGGGACGGCGCTCGAACACTGCTCCGACGCCGGAGAACCGGCAGGAACGGCGGGAAGGCCGATACTTGGAGTGATCAAACGTCATGAGCTGACAAACACGCTCATTGTCGTCACGCGCTATTTCGGCGGGATAAAGCTCGGCGTGCGCGGCCTGATAGACGCATACAAGGCGGCGGCGGAGAGCGCAGTCGCCGAGGCCGGCGCGGTAGAGATGGAATTCCACAACGCCCTGCTGCTGCGCTGCGGCTACGATTATTCAAAGACGCTCGACAGAACGCTGCGCAAATGGGGCTTCTCCGAAAACCGGCTGAAAGTGGAATATGGCGCTGACGTATCGGTACGGCTGGAAGTTCCGCTTTCAATGAAACAAGAGATAGAGGAGCCTCTTGAGGAAATGCGCCGCCGCTCCTTCCTGACAGAGCTGCAATGGGACGACGCGCCGCTCGTGCGCGAAAGATGGAGCTAAAAGCGATGACGAAGCTGAAAGAGAGAAAATGAAGGGAGGCGGCAATACGGGATGAAGAATATCTTGCTGACATTGGCCGCGATGATATTGATAATTTCAGCGCCCCGCTACATTTTCGCGGCGGAGTGCGCAAGCGGGAGCCAGCCGCTTGAGCTGCTGAACAAAAGCGGAGCGGAGATAATCTCGATCGAGCTGTCGCAGACCGGAATGGAAAAATGGTCGCCAAACCGCCTCGACGCCCCCCTTGCCGACGGAGCCTCGGCCTCCTGCGATATCTGGCGCGGCGAGATACTCGGGCTGAGCGACCTCCGCGTAACGCTTCGCGGCGGCAAAGAAATAATCTGGCGAAGGCTGCCGGTGCTCGAAATATTCTCCCTTACCGTCAACAGCGAGCTGAAGCCGGAATATGAAAGAATAAAGCTCTCCAGCTGATAGCGAAAATCCTCCGCGGCGCGGAGGACTGATAATAAATCAAAGGTCAGCGAAGGAGGCCGCTTTAGGGCGGCCTCCTTCGCTTTCCTGTACTCTCTTTTACATTTCGGGCGCTGCTGCTCCGCGCCCTCATGCGGAGCGCTATTTTCCGCGCTAGTTCGCGCCGGCGGAGACGCCGCTCAGTATTCCGCCTAGAATCAGCCCTCCTACTATACCGAGAACCAGCTTTCCGGTTCCGTCGTCCCTATCCCTGTGATAGCCGGGAGGGGGCGGCGGCGCGTTGTAGATGGGGGCGCGCGGCTGATGGTGCATCGGGCCGCCGGGGGGCGGCATTGGAACAGGCGGGGCGACAGGGCGCACTACAACGCCGGGATGCCGCTGCCACGGCTGTCCCGGAGGCATCGGCCCGTTATTGGGACGCGGTTGACGCACAGGGCCGCCCTGATGCCCCGGCCCCGGGGGCATTGGCCCATGATTGGGGCGCGGAGGCATCGGGGCGTTGACGTTGACAGAAGCCGGGCCGCCGGGGAAATTCTTCCCATGTCCCGGAGCTCCTGGGGGCGCGGCCGCCGCAGCGCCGGCTGTAAAAATGAGGAGCGTCAGCGCAGCGGCCGTTTTTGTAAAGATTTTCATAGCGAAATCACCTCCTTTCCCCTCTGCGTTTGTAAACGTCGCTTCCGCCGATTGAATGCGCCGCTAAACAGGCGAACTGCGCGGAGGCGCAGATAAAATCGCCCCGCGGCAGCCCTGACCGACTGCGACGCAAACGGCGCATATTATCAGCGGCTCGTTAAGAAAGGCTGTGAAAAGGCCGCCGGAAAGCGCGGCTAATTAGAGCCGGCGACTACCGCTCCGATCAGAGCGCCGACTGCCAGCATGGCGACGCCGTTATTGCCGGAGCTGCCGCGGCGCTCATCTCTTCTCGCTTCCGGTCGGGGAGCCCTCGCCCCATGCTCTTCCGGCCTGTGAGGCAGCCGCGCCGGCGCTTCCCGGCGCGGCTGCGGGGGCTGTTGAAAATTATTGTGAGCGTGAGGCGCGGCCTGCGCGCAGCCGGTAAAGATCATAAGCGCCATCAGAGCCGCCGCCGTTGCCTTTGTTTTTCCGTTGAAAAATTTTACCTTCATATTCCGCACCGCCTTTATCTTTGATTGATGTTGACAGATAAAGTATACGGCTCGGATATGAAGGTATTGTGAAAAAAAGATGGCGTTTTTGTGGGCTGTTTCTGTGAATTTTGTGGCGCTATTCGCCGCTCTGTATCTCCTCGTAATAGCTTCCCATCAGCTTTTTCCAGTCAACATTTTCGTCAAGCAGATTCGGGCAGCTGTTGTCTGGATAGAACCACTTGCGCCCCAGCCCCATCAGGATCTGCCACCAGTCGTGAACGTCGGGAGTCAATATTTCTCCCTCCGGGCCGATGCGGCGCAGTTCGCGGTAGACAAGCGCCACAATCTGACTCTCGTCCATCGTAGCCGTCGTCTTCTCGTAGAACTCTATCATATAGAAATAAGAGCAGGCGCCGAGCTGATAAAGCAGCTCCGTCCACTTGGGCGAAATGCGGCTGGTCTTGGCGAGCGTCATCTGTCTTTTGCTCCCGGCGCTCTTATGGTTGACGACGAAAAGTATCTTATCGGGGTCTATATGATGGAGCTCGTCATATTTTTTTATCAGCGCCTCGGCTATCGGCCTGATTTTTTTGGTACATATCTCATAATCAAATTCTGCCTCTGTTTTCGCGGACATTTTTATTCCTCCGTTTTATAGCGTCGCTGTTTCATCGTTAAGAAACTTCGTTATTATACCATTGCGGCGAAAAAAGCGCCGAAGGGGGTCTTTCTTCACACTTTTCACAGTGAATTTGTGTATAAATCGTTTGATTATTTTTGACCTTTATAGGAAGATATTTTTTGATTCCGCTGCGCCGGCGATAAAACAGGAGCCTCCGCAACGGGAGGCTCCTGTTTATATGATAACGATGAAAAAAGTTACCGCGTCTTGCGCGCCGCTATTGCGGCCTTTTCAAGACGCGCCCCCGTCGGACAAAGGCGGGGCTTTCATAAATGTCGTAGACAGAGGGCTTCGTTCCGACTGTCGGCCCCAGCTTTTCCGGTTCGCTCTCAGGCTCTTCGGCCAGCAGCCACTCCGGGATATGAACCTCACGCTCATACAGCGGCCTTTCCGGCTCTTTTTGCGGCTCCGTCCTTTCAGCAGCCAATGGGGCGGCGGAGATCGCCGGCTCTTCCGCCTGCGCTCTTTCCGCGCTTTTTTGCGGCGCGGCGGCGCGGCTTTCATGCACTGCGGTTCCCTCCGTCTCGTCAAAACCGGCCGCGACCAGCGTCACTTCAACGTCGTTTTCTATCGCCGCGTCTTCGACGCAGCCCCAGATAAAGAGCGCCTCTTCCGAGATGAAATCTTCGGCCGCCGCCGCGGCGCGGCTGATTTCGTAAAGCGGAAGCTCCTCTTTGTAGGTGATATTCATCAGCACGCCCTTCGCACCCTGCATAGAGCATTCCATCAGCGGGCTTTCAAGCGCGCTTTTTACGGCCTTCACAAGAGCGTCTTCGCCGTTCGCTGTGCCTATCCCCATCACAGAGCGTCCGGCATTCGCCATTACGCTTTTCAGGTCGGCGAAGTCCACGTTGACCATTCCAGGCCGCGTGATAAGGTCGGTAACTCCCTGAACCGCCTGACGGAGTATCTCGTCGGCAAGCAAAAAGCTCTGCGACAGCGGGGTGTTTTTATGCGAGAGGTCGAGCAGCCTGTCATTGGGGACCACGATGAGCGCGTCGACCTCCGGCATGAGCTTTTCTATCCCCTCTTCGGCGTAGCGTCTGCGCCGCTTGCCCTCAAAGCTGAAAGGCCTCGTCACCACCGCTACCGTAAGTATTCCCATCTCTCTCGCCGCGCGCGCGATTATCGGAAGCGCCCCAGTCCCTGTGCCGCCGCCCATTCCGGCCGCCAGGTAGACCATATCCGCCCCTTTAAGGTAGCGGCGGATATCCTCAATGGACTCCATCGCCGCCTTTGCTCCGATATCAGGCAGCGCCCCAGCGCCAAGCCCCTTCGTAACCCGCTCTCCGAGCACCAGCTTCGTTTCGCAGAGCGACATATCCAGCGAACGGAGATCTGTATTGACCGCGAGCATATCGACGCCCTCTATCCCGCGCGAGATTATATGATTAAGGGCGTTCCCGCCGCCCCCGCCGACGGCAACTACCTTTATAGCCTTCTTAAACAGCTCCCGGGCAGCCGGCTCCGCTTCGTTACGCCGCCCTTCGTCAGCGTTTTCATCCTGGGAAGGGTACCCTGGCGCCTCCTGATAATAAAATTCTTCCGCCGGCATACTGAAAAACACCCTCCTTTATCTTTAACTGCTTGATGTATAATATACTATCTTCGCCATTATTATAGCATTGAGAGGGGCTTAATTATATGTGTTCAGAGAGAGGATACGTAAATTTTTTTGGCCGTAACGCTCCGTTTATAATGTTTTTTTTCATCTTCGCGCTGCTTGCCTGGGATATAACCTCGCCGATGATCACGGCCATAATATGGGCTGGGATGCTTTCCTTCATTTCAATGCCGCTCTACCGCCTGATTCTGGCGTCGATGTGGAAGGGGCGTTTTCCCGGCGCCGCCGCCGGAATAACGCTCGCCGCGCTGCTGCTGCTCTGCTTCGTGCCGGTTCTATTGGCCCTTTCCACGCTGGGCAACGAAGCCGCCGGATTGGGGCGGATATTCGCGCAGCTTCTCTCCAATATACAGCAGCACGCCAATAATCCCGCCGCGCTTGAGTTTCCGGCCTGGACTCCGGCGTGGGCCGCCGAAAATATCCGCGTCTTCCTTGACGATTCGCAGGCCGTCAGGACGCTGGTGCAGAATATCGCTCAGTGGTCGACGAAATTCCTGAGCTCGCTCTCCGCCAACATTATAGAGCACGGCTCCTCCTTCCTTATCAACTCGATGATAACGCTGATGGTCTCCTTCTTCTTTATACGCGACGGTCAGCGCATCGTCGACTACATAAAGAGCATAACTCCGCTGACGCCGGAGGAAAAAGAGAGCTTTTTCACTCAGATATCCGGCATTCTCAACTCAATAATTTACGGGATAATCCTGACTGTCGCGATACAGGCGCTGATAGGCGGACTTGGCTGGTGGTTTGTCGGCCTTAACAGCCCCGTGTTCTTCGGCATGCTGATGTTTTTCTTCGGCATGTTCCCCGCCGGAACCGCCGTTATCTGGGTTCCGGGCGCAATATATCTGGCGCTGACCGGCGATATGAAGAATGCGGTCATCCTCTTTGTCTGGGGGCTTGTCGTGGTCGGAACGATAGACAATCTCCTGCGCCCATTCCTCATCAGCGGCGGAGGAAAAAGCGAGGGGCGTGAAATACCGACATTGCTGATAGTTCTGGGGCTATTCGGCGGTGTTATGAAATGGGGCTTCCTCGGCGTATTCGTCGGGCCGCTGATGCTGGTGCTCTTCGTCTCGGTCTGCGACCTCTACAGGAAGCGCTGGCTTGAAAGCGGAGAGAAGGGCTGCTGATGGCCGCCTGGGATCTTGCGCTGGCCGCCAGCGCCCTTTCGCTGGCGATGGACGCCTTTTCCGTTTCGATATGCCTCGGGCTATGCCATGAACGGCTTCGTTTCAGAGAGGCGCTGATACTGGGAGGAGCCTTCGGCTTTTTCCAGTTTTTCATGCCGCTGCTCGGCGGCGGGATTGCCGGAAGTATATCAGGCTTCTTCGACCGATGGACTCCATGGATAGCGGCGCTGCTGATAATATGGGTCGCCGTCAGCATGATAGTCGAGGCAGTAAGAGAAGAAGCAAGCAGCTGCATGGCTATCACCTTCTCTGGGGTGACGACGCTCTCATTCGCAACCTCGCTCGACGCGCTGGCCGTGGGCTTCTCCATGGCGAGCACAGGCGGCTCAGCTCTGAATCTGGCGCTTCTGGCCGGGGCGATAACCTTCACGCTGTCGCTTGCCGGAGCGCTGGCAGGGAAAAAACTTGGAAAGCGTTTCGGCAAAAAATCAGAAATCTTCGGCGGCTGTGTTCTTCTGCTCATAGCGGGAAAAATAATCTGCTCCGCACTGAGCGCGTAATATAAAAATCAAATAAAGACCCATAAAGCCATAACAGAAAAGATAGGCAGGAGACAGGCATAGCCTCCTGCCTGTATGCCGCGCGGACGAGCCGGCGCTTATTGAAAGCCGCTGGGATAGTATCATAAAAAATCAATAAAGGTCAATTTAACAATACTCTTTTTATTATCTCATTTCACTGGACAAAGCAAATTAATTTTATATAATCGAAGACAGAGACGTTTATTTAACTCGACAATCATGCCAAGGGGGAAATTTATTGTGATACTGAAAAATCAGGACGACGGAATACAGAGAGAGAAGCTCGGAGGCAGCGGCAAGGGAAAGGCTCTGGCCTTTCCGGTAACGATACCGGATCAGAACGGGGCCTTCGTGATGGCCACGCGAATCGAACTGGAGCCGGGCGCCTCAGTCGGCTACCATCTCCACGCCGATACGGAAGAGGTCTATTTCGTAATGGCAGGAGAGGGAAGCTATTGCGAGGAGAACGAGAGCAGGCAGGTACATGCCGGAGATGTGATGCTCTGCCGCATGGGACGCTCGCACGGTATTGAAAACAACAGCGGCAAGACGCTGGTGCTCGGCGCAGCGATAGCAAAGAGAAGCTAGAGGGTCAGCCCTCAGAGAGCCGCGCCTGCGAAGGCTGCCGGCGCGGCTCTTTCCCGGATAAAAAGAGAGAATATCCACCGGCTTATCTACAAAATTATACACAAGATGTGGATATCTATGTGTAAATTTCATCTTTTATAAGGACACAGCGCAAATTTCATATCTCTTTTTTATAAAACTTGTGGACAAGTAAAAGCTTGGCTGTGGATAATTTATATCTGACGCATAGCCGCACAATATAGGGCGCGGCGAGCTTATCCGTCCGGGGACGAAAAAACGGCCGCCCTGTTGGGCGGCCGTCGCGGTTCAGAGTTTTCTTAATCGCCGATTTTATTCCACATCAAGCTTTTTTGAGGCTTCCCAGAGGCCGTGGACGTTGCAGTAACTTTCCGCTATCAGCGTGCCGGACTTCGTGGGGGTGAATTTTACGCAGCTTGCCGGCTCGGTTGAGGCGCAGCCGGGGTTGTCGAGGTTCATTGTGTCGTTATGGCTGTTGTAGCAGAATCTGGCGATGTCGATGACCGGCGTCGCGTCGTCGGGCTTGAAGTAGAGCTGTATCCAGCGGATATGATGAAGCGGGGTATTCGGATGCTTGATCTCTTTGCCCACTATAACCTTGACGAGCGCTTCTTCTCCCTTTTTAATCTTATCCGGCGCCTCTATTGTCGGTACGTGCTTCTCTGCCTTAAAGTCTCCGTCTCTGATTACTTCTCCGATTTTCATTTTCTATTCCTCCATTGTTAGATATTTAAAATACTTTTAATCTTTTCCTCGCAGTAATAATATCATATTTTCTACGATTTGTATATAAAAGGGTAAAAATACACATATTTTTTTTGAATGGCATCAAAGCGCTGATTAACGGTAATATGCCCGTCCTTTTTCAGCCTTATCTCGACCTCTGCGAGAGCCTGTCTATCGACAGCTTCAGTCTGGCAAACTTTAAGGCCAGCTCTTCCGAGATGCTGCCGTCGTTGAAAAATTTTTTTTCCGTCTCTATCTCCGCGTCGCTGAGAAGCAGCGGCGCGCGCCGTTCGCAGGCGGGAGGCGCTGCTTTCGCAGTAGATTTTCGCGATATGGCTCCAACTTTGAATTCCACGCCGACTCTTTTCACTCCGAAGAAGGCGGCGACGGCCCTTTCAAGCCTCGCGCGGCGGAAGCGCACCGATGATAGCAGCGCCGGCTCCGAGACGTTGACGGATATATTCATCACTTCGCCGGAATATTCGCAGGCGGAGGGCATAGTTTTGCCTGCGAGCGGATTTCCGGCAACTTCGCCCCATCTTTCGCTCAGCTCCGCCAGACGGAGGGAGAGGCGCAGCGGCTCCCATCTTTCCGCGTTTTCAAGGAGCTTTCTGCCTTTTCCCTCTTTTTTTCCGCCTGTGCCGGCGCTGACGATATCTCCGGCGCTTCGAAAGCCGTCCTTTGTCATTCCGCCGCCCTATTTTCTCTGGCGCTCTTCACCGCTACCCACAGCAGCTGAATGTCAGTCGGAGGAACGCCGGGGATTCTCGACGCCTGTCCGAGAGTGGCGGGACGGATTTCCGCAAGCTTTCCGCGCCCCTCTGCCGACAGCCCTTTTATCCGCGAGTAGTCGATATGAGGCGGTATTTTCAGAAGCTCCATCCGGCGGAATTTATCGACCTGCCGCCTCTGACGGCTGATGTAGCCTTCATATTTCAGCTCGTCGGATATTTTTCTTCCCAGCTCAGGCTCAAGCTCGGAGCCGCACAGCTCCGCCGCCGTCTCCCAGTCCACCTCCGGACGGCGGAGAAGCTCTGTCAGGCATATCCCCTCAGAAAGCGCGGAGGAATTTACGCGCGCGAGCTTTTCGTTGACCTCGTCGGTCGGATGTATTTTAAAGGAGCTGAGACGTTCCCTCTCTCTCTCAAGCCTTTCGCAGCATTTGAGATATTTTTCCCACTTTTCGCCGCTCAGCAGCCCTATCCTGCGTCCCTTCGCGCAAAGTCTGTCCGCTGCGTTGTCGTGGCGCAGCAGCAGGCGGTACTCGCAGCGGCTCGTCAGCATACGGTACGGCTCTTTCGTTCCTTTCGTAACAAGGTCGTCTATCAGCACGCCTATATACGACTCGTCCCGCCCCAGTACGAACGGCTCCTCTCCGCGCAGGCGAAGCGCGGCGTTTATCCCGGCTATAAGCCCTTGCCCGGCCGCCTCTTCGTAGCCGGATGTTCCGTTTATCTGTCCGGCGAGGAAGAAATTTTTCACCGCTTTGCTTTCCAGCCAGGGGAAGAGCTGCGTCGGCGGTATGAAATCATACTCGATCGCATAGCCGGGGCGTAGTATATGAGCATGTTCGCAGCCTTTTATCGTCCTGACGCTTTCAAACTGCGCTTCAAGGCACATCGACGTGGAAAAATTCTGCACGTACACCTCGCGCCCCTCTGAGCTTATCGGCTCCAGAAAGATGGGATGACTATCCTTTTCGGGGAACTTTATTATCTTGTCGTCGATCGAGGGGCAATATCTGGGGCCTTCCGTGCCGAGCCTGCCGGTATAGAGAGGCGACTGCGGAAAATATTTTCTGATTATTCTGTGCGTTTCCTCGTTGGTGCGCGTCAGGCCGCAGACCATGCCACCGTACAGCCGTTTTTCACCGAAATTCGAAAAGGCCTGCGGCTCTTCTATGCTCCGCTGGCAGTCGAGCGAATCCCAGTCTATGCTGTCGAAGTGCAGACGCGGCGTCGTATCGGTGCGCAGCCGTCCGATCTCGAGGCCGGCCCTTTGCAGGCTGCGGGAAAATTCTGTGGCGGCGACCATTCCCAGCGGCCCTGATTTGTGCGAGCTGAGACCTATATGTATTACGGAATCCAGATATGTTCCGGTCGCGAGTATGACGCATTCGGAATAAAATTTCTGTCCCGTCTTTATCTTTACGCCATTGACCTCTCCCTTCTCAATCAGCAGCTCCGCCGCCTCGGCCTGATGAAGGTCAAGATTTTTTTCGCTGAGCAGCGCGCTCCTGTAATGATCGCTGTAGAGGCGGGGGCTGCATTGGGCGCGCAGCGCGCGGACAGCCGCGCCCTTTGAAGTGTTAAGCCACCTCAGATGCCGAGTGGAGGCGTCGGCGGCGGCGGCGCATTCTCCGCCGAGAGCGTCTATCTCGCGGACTATATGCCCCTTTGCCGGCCCGCCTATCGAAGGATTGCAGGGCATCATGGCAATGCTGTCAAGGTAAAGGCAGAGCAGAAGGGTCCTCGCCCCCATTCTGGAGGCCGCGAGAGCGGCTTCGCAGCCGGCATGTCCGGCGCCTATAGTTATAACGTCATATTTATCTGCTATATTCATCATATTTTTCGTCACGCTTCTCTTAATCGTATCTGATTTCTTTATTTTTCATAGCTTTCCACTATTTTTCCGGAGGATATACGGTGAACGGTGCAGCGGAAATCTCCGGCGAATGGCTCTGCCGTTGCGGCGAAGAGCTGCGTATTTCTCTTAGCCAGCGTGTCGAAGAGCAGCTCGCGCCCGGCAACGTCAAGCTCGGCCGTCACTTCGTCCAGCAGCAGAACAGGGTCGGAGCCGATTTTTCTCCTTACGCCGTCAGAGGCGGCCAGCATCAGCGCGATGGCGGCGCGTCTTCTCAGACCGCGGCTCAGCGCCTCGGCCGCGGGCCTTCCGTCAGCCGTTATTATTATATCGTCGCGGTGAGGGCCGACAACCGGAAATCTCACAGCGCTTTCGCGCTCGCGGTTTATAATCAGCGCCCTAGCGTAATCGTCCTCGCAGCTTTCCTCAAAGCCGGCGCCGCCTCTTTTAAGAGAAAGCCCGATAGCGGCGGGAGCAAGCTCGCTGACTGACTCCATACAGGATGAAAGCAGCTTCACCCCCTCCTCGCGCATACGCCATATCCATGCGGCAAGCGGCAGCAGAGCGCGGTCGGCGATTATCGGAGGACTTCCCCTCTTGAGGAAAAGCCCCTTTTGCCGTATCCCGCGTCTGTACTCGGAGAGGCGCTGCGCGTAAGGCGGCACTATCAGAGCCAGAAGCATATCGAGCAGTCTGCGGCGAAAGGCGGAAGAGCCCTCGACTATGGACATATCTCCCGGCAGAAAGGTCAGGACCGGTATTTTCCATCTAAGCTCCGAGGCAGTAACGGCTTTGTCGTCAAGTCTGATAGTATAGCGGCTCGCTATTTTGACGCGGATTATCTCATCCCCGTCAAGCTCCCCTGTAAGGCGCGCCTCGGAGGAGCCGCTGTTCCAGGTGGGAATGGAAAGCGCCTTCGTCCCCCTGTCGAGAGGCCCCCAGCCGGCTATGATATTTATCCCCTCGAGAATATTCGTCTTACCGACGCCGTTTTCGCCGGTCAGCAAGTTAAGCCCCGGGAACCATCTCATCTCCCGGGACTCAAGGTTTCTGAAATTATTGAATCTTACCCGCTTAAATCCCATCCGTTCCAGGCTCGGAATCAAACATTTTAAGCTCGTCTTCGGAAAGATTTATTGGAGCTATGAGACATAGGAAGTCCTCTCCTTCGCTTCGTTTGACCGACATGTGTCCGGACTGTCCGTTGAAGGAAAGCATTACCTCCGGGTCGCGCAGCACCTTCAGCGCCTCAAGGAAGAATTTTGAATTGACCGCGATGCGCAGCCCTTCCCCCTGCGCCTCGGCGGCAACCTCTTCCCTGGCCTGACCGAAATCAGGGGCTTTGCCGCGAAGTATTACCGTCGAGTCCGGGACGACGTCCAGCACGACCATACGGTTAAAGTCGCGCACTATGACGTCGACGCGCTCGAGGGCTGAAATAAGCTCGCCCCTGTCCGTAACGACCGTCAGCGTGCTGCTTTTCGGCAAAATCTTTTCGTAAGGCGGGAACTTGGATTCTACGCGGCGCACGGTAAATTCGAGAGAATCAGTCTTGAAATAGAACTGTGCGCTGTCAAAGAGCACCGATACCTCCGTTTCAGGGCTGAGAGAGGCCAATATGCGCTGCAGCTCCTTTACCCCCTTCATGGGAAGCAGCGCCGCCTGTCCGTCCGCCCCGCCGCTTACGGCCGCCGACGAGAGGGCGAGACGGCGCGTATCGGTCGATACGACGCTGAGCTTTTCGCCCGATATCAGCAGATTCGCCGACGAAAGGTAGAGCGGAAATTCCTCGCCTGACGAAGCGGCAAGCGTCCCCTCGTCAAGCGCCCTCGCAAGCTCTGCGGCCGATATCGCGCAGAATACATCGGCGCTGTCTGAGGAGGGAAGCGCCGGAAACTCGCGCACCGGGTAGGTGGAGAAGTTATATTTGCTTCTGCCCGCCTTCAAGGTTACTCTGCCATCTTTTATGTCGAGAGAGAACTCTTCGCCCGGGGTTTTTTTGAAAAGATCGCTCACCATTTTTACGGGAAAAACGGCCTCTCCCGGTTCAACGACCGTCACTCCGGCCGCGCGGCAGATGATAGAAGTCTTTATATCCGTCGCGTGAAAAGTAACAGAATCAAAATCCGCTTTTACCAGTATGGATGAAAGAATGCTTACGGATCCTGCGGACGAGGCGCTTCTTTCGGTGAGACCCCAGCTGTTGAGGAACAGTTTTTTGTTGATAGTAAGCTTCACAGGTTAGCCCTCCTAAGTAATACTCCTTATTTATATTTAAAACCGTAATCGTCGTAGTAGAGGCTGTGAAAATGTGGAAATATGCAATTCAGCCGCTTCTGACGCAATTTTCAGCTGTGGAAAAGAATCCGGTCAGTCTATAAAATTATACACATTATCCACAGCTTCTTTGTGAAAAAGCCTCATAAAAAAACTGCCCACAAAAAAATCCACGAAATTTCAGCAAAAAATCATAGCTTATTCACAATGTTATCCACAAAAGAGCGTATTCTGAGGTCGCTTTTGACCAGCTCCGTTATCTTTTTACAGGCGTGAATAACTACGGTGTGATCTTTTTTGTTGAAGGCATAGGCTATCTGTATAAGCGGCTCGCTGGTTCTGTTGCGCGCCACGTACATTGCCACCTGACGCGCGAGCGCGAGGTCGGCCGTTCTCTTTTTTGAAAGCAGCTCCTCCACAGTCAGTCCAAAGGCTTCGGCTGACAGCTGCTGGATAAGCCCGATGCTGACGTCGCCGTTCGGACGCTCTTTTATAAGATCCTTGAGCCATACCGATGCGTTTTCTATGTTTATAGGCTCATGATTCAGGTCGGAGCAGGCGACTATTCTGTTCAGCGACCCCTCAAGTTCGCGTATGTTGCTGGGAATATTCTGTGCTATGAACATAATAACCTCTTCGGGAATGTTCATATAGTTTTTCATCTCTGCCTTTTTTTGCAGGATGGCGACTCGCGTCTCAAGATCCGGCGGCTGTATGTCCGTTACAAGCCCCCACTCAAAGCGCGACACAAGACGGTCTGCTATTCCCTCTATATCCTTCGGAGGCCGGTCGGCGCTGATTATTATCTGCTTTTTTGCGTCATGCAGCGTGTTGAAGGTCCAGAAAAATTCCTCCTGAGTCTGCTCCTTGCCGGCGATGAACTGCACGTCGTCTATCATCAGCACGTCGAGCTCGCGGTAGCGCGCGCGAAATTCCTGATTCGTGTTGTTCCTAATCGCGGTTATCAGATCGTTTGTGAATTTTTCCGCGCTGACATAAAGCATCTTCGTCTCTGGATTCGTTTCAGAGATATGGTGGCCTATTGCGTGCATAAGGTGCGTTTTGCCAAGTCCGACCTTTCCCCAGATAAAGAACGGATTATAGGTATTTCCCGGCGACTCTGCCACGGCAAGGCTTGCCGCGTGAGGCAGGCGGTTTGATTTTCCGACGACGAAAGAGGAAAATACATAGTTCGGATTAAGTCCGTTATGTCTTACCGCCGCTTTCGGCTCCTCCTTTGGGCGCGGCTCCGCGACTCTCGAAGGCTGCGCCTCGGCGGAGACGGAAAGAGATATATCTGAGGCGAAGCCAGTCTCAAGCAGCAGCTCCTTCATTCGTTTCAGATATCTGGATTTTATCTGTTCCAGCGCGAACGGCGTGGCCACGTCGAGCGAGAGCGTGCCGTCGTCGAGCGAGAGAGGCATACAGGTCTGTAGATACATTTCAGCCGTCTTGTCTTCCCCGCCCATTTTTTCGATGCAGTATTTGTAATATTCCTTCCAGATAATATCCAGATCGTTTGACATTCAGGTCACTCCAAAAGAAGATATAAAGAGACATTCTTCTTTCTGTAATTCTATCATGAATCCCGCGAAGACAAAAATATTTTTTATGGGGGACGTTCATATAATTTTTCGGAGGCTTTTTTCAGCGAGGCATAAACGGAGGAGGGAGTCAATAGAGTAAGAAAATTTTTTTAGAGAAATTCACAAAACTTATACACATATACACAGTGCAAATCACAAAAATATCTACAGATGGAAAAACGCAGACGGTCAGCGGGAGCGGAATAAAAAATCATGAAATCAGAAAATTTGATGATAGCTGACGATGCTCTTTTTGCTGGTAAATTTCGTCTTATACACAAGTGATTTACGAATGTAAAAACTGTGAATAATGTATATATTATATGTTGTTGTTTTATATAAATATAATTACTGAAATTCTACATTGCTTCTTCGTATATCTGAAAAAAAGCCTACGACAACGGATTTGGTAAAAAAGTGAAAGAGTTATTGACATTATGTGGATAAAAATTGTGTGTAAGCTGGTAAAATTCAGAAAACCGGAAGAAATTCTGTTGTTGTTTTGGCTGATAAGCAGATAAAAATGTGTTAATAATATTTGACCATAACTGATTTTAAAAGAGAAGCAATTAAAAATATCCGCCTCCGCAATTTTACGCTCGCAAGAGGCGGATATTTTTAACCGTCGGCATTTTATTGTCAGCCGTTATCTCTTCCAGCTCCACCTTTCCCCTTGCCCGCTGCGGCCGGGCGAGCCGGTAAGAAGCAGGTCGCCGTCGCTCATCGTCAGCTTTGTAAATTCCACCGGAAAGGGTATTTTGTCAAAGGAGAGCAGAGGGTTGACCCTGTCTGTTACGAGACTTGTTACGGCCTCCGGCTGGCGCAGCCCTTCGGCGTATATCACGGTGTCCTCGAGATAGACCCCGTCCTCCCTAAGCCCCAAGCGCCCCTGCGCGTTCAGAGCCAGATTTATTGTCACTATCGACAGGTCGGCCTCGAAATTTCCCTCCGCGCTGTAGCCCTTTGGAGTAAAATCAAATTTCAGCCCTGTAAAGCCGCGTATTTCGCGCTCTCCGGCAAAATAAGCGTTCACGTCCCTTTCGAGCAGCGTCATCTCGCCGCGAGAGCCGGAGATCATTTTCATCAGCTCCGCCCCCTCCTCTTCGCCGCGCGGCAGCTCCTTCAGCTCGGCCTCAAGCCGCAGACTTTCTATCCTTATGCCCGACATGCTTGCTCCGGCGCAGTCAATCCAGGCGACGTCTCCCCCCGGCGCTACGGTTACGGATATGCTTTCCGGCGTAAGCTCTTCCATCAGAGCCGTTCCTATCCTTTCAGCCGCCGCGTACTCTCCTGGGGAGGCAAATGCGGCGCTCGCTGAGAGCAGCGCTGCTGCTGCTGTGAAGGCCGCTAGCTTTTTATTTATTTTCATTGAGAATGCTCCTTTCATTATTCAGGCTTCCAACGGAATAAATTTTACTACAGAGAAGGACGTAGGCCGCGTCGGTGAAAAGGTGGAGATAAGGCTCCTTTTTTCTGAAACTGTCCTTGAGCCGATTCTGATATATCAAATTTTACGTTAAAAGGCCTGTAAAATAGCGCATTTTTTCTGTTATGATATATAATAACTCTATAAAAGGGTTTGGGGTTTGAAATATGAGTTTATGGGAATTGTTTTTATTCTTCTTTAAAATCAGCGGCGTCACCTTCGGAGGCGGCATTGTGATCCTCGGTCTTGTTCAGCTGGAGGAGGAGAAGCGGCGCGACATCGACCCGGAGCTGTTTGCCGACATGGTGAGCCTCGCAGCCTCGATGCCGGGGCCTATGGCAGTATCGATAGCATGGCTGATGGGACGCCACTACAGGGGAACGACAGGGGCCGTTACCGCCGTAGCCGGCGCGATACTCCCTCCCTTTCTTATAATACTTTTCCTTTCGCCATTCATCATAAAATATTCAGATACTCCAGCCGTAGCCGGTTTTTTCCGCGGCGTTCTGGCCGGAACCAGCGCCATCATCGCACTTGTAATAACTGATAATGTAAAGAGCGCCCTGCTGGGCAAATGGTGGAATATCGTCCCCTTCGCTCTGGTGATATCGCTGATAGGAGCGCTTCATATTCACCCGCTGGCCGCTATGGCAGGAGTCATCGCGCTGCAATATTTCCATGAGAGAGTGACGGCGAAATGACGGCGAAGCTGCTGCAGCTTATATGGGCCTTCATGCAGGTCGGCATAACGGCGTTCGGAGGCGGTCTCTCCACGCTGCCGCTGATAGAATACCAGCTTGTGATAAAAAACGGCTGGATGACGGCGGAGCAGTTCAACCAGATGGTAGCCATATCGCAGGTGACGCCTGGGCCTGTCGCGATAAACGCCGCCACCTTCGCCGGCTATCAGCAGGCTGGCTTTTTGGGAGCGCTCTTCTCCACGCTGGCGCTGATCTGCGCGCCGATAGCGGCGCTTTCGCTCATCCTTTTCGCTCTGAAACGGGTGAGCCCTGAAAGAAGCAAAGCCTTCAAGCTGATGCTGCGCCCGGTCGTTGCCGGACTGCTGACTCTTTCGATATTCTCCCCCCTTACCTCAACGCTCCGCAACGGAGTCGCGGCGGCGGCGCTTTTCGCAGCAGGGCTGGCGCTGATAAAATATTGCCGCTTTTTCAAAGAGTATCCTGCGGCAATGCTGATAATATTCGGAATATTTGGAACGGTTTTCCTGTCATGATGTTGAAACTAAAAATAAATTTTAATTCATATTATTGAAAAAGAAAGGGGGTTTTGTCTGTCTGATATATCAAGAAGGGCCTTTTTTATCGCCGTTCAGAGAGAGCAGCGGGCGGGGCCGTGGATGGCGGAAGGGCGCCGAGTGAAGTTTGACCTTTACTGATAATTGACCTGTTGCCTGTATTTTTCGTACCATGACAATGTAATTAAGGAAAGAAGGCTTTAAGCTTACCTCGCCTCTTGCCGCCCTGCGTAACTAATGTTACGCCGAATATCGCGGAGCACGGGGTGAAGTTAGAAAACGCCGCGCCGATGTGTAAAAAAGATTGACTAAACGGAAGGTTTGTTGTAATTTAATCTCACGGTAATTTATTTTCTTTACCATTTTACACATTGTGGAACTGTGTAGAGGAAGGAGGGCCGTTGTACAGCTACATTAGTCCGTTAAGGCAGCGTTTTACTTTGCAGTAAGAGAAACGGGAGTTCTAGGAAACTCAATTCTGAAGGGAGAGTTTTTCGTGAAGAAATTGGCACTTATGTTTGCGGTAATGTTCCTGTTGGTAGCTACGGTGGGCCCGGCTACGGCAGCACCGGTAGTTCTGCGCTTCGCCGGCCAGTCGCCCCCTGACCACGCGGCGACAAAGTCGATGGAAGCTATGGCGAAAGAGATCAACGAGGGGACAAAGGGCCGCGTTGATGTGAAGGTCTATCCCGCCAGCCAGCTCGGCAACTATACGCTCGTTATGGAAGAAATGATCCGCGGTACGGTCGATATGGCCTGTATGTCTGTCGCAACGGACTTTGATCCCCGCCTCGAGATACTTTACGCCAACGGCTATGTGACCGGCTACGACGCGGCCAAAAAGGCCTTTGACCCGGATGCGTGGCTTCCCAAGAAGCTGAACGAGTTCCTTAATCCGCTCGGCGTCCGCCTCATCGGATCTTACATCGAAGGATTCATCGGCATCGCCTCCGCGAAGCCGGCGAAGGATCCCCTCAACCCGAAGGTTGACCAGGGACTTCTCACACGCGTTCCGAACATGGTCTGCTACACGGCCGGCGCGAAAGCCATGGGCTACCGCCCCATCACCATCCCCTATCCCGACGTCTATCAGTCAATGCAGACCGGCGTCTGCGACGCGGCTGACGGCTACCCGACAGCTGCCGCCTACACCATCCTCGGCGACGTAATCAAGTACTGGTACGCGACGAACTATTCAATGGAATACCTCGGCTACATGATAAGCGACAAGTCGTGGCAGAAGCTCACCCCGGAAGACCAGAAGGTCGTTCTGGACGTTGCCAGGAAGTACACGATGCTGTCGATAGACAACGCGAAGGCCGAAGACGAGATGTACATGCAGCTTATGGAAAAGAAGGGCATCAAGGTCTTCAGATACACAGAAGAGCAGCTGAGACCCATCAAGGAAGCCTGCATGACCTCCTGGGAAGAAATCGGCAAAGCCGGAGCCGGCAAAGAGCTGATGGACGAATTCAGGAAGAATCTCGGCAATATCTAAATTTACAAGACAAAAGCATTCACGGCTGACGCTAATGATGCTTTAACGGGAAAGCCTGAGGGGAATTTCTCCCCTCGGGTCTTTTCCGTCTCTGAAAGGAGTTCAATATATGTCAAATGAAGAAGCAAAAGCGGGACAGGTGACAGCGCCCGAAATTGAAGAAGAGGTCGTCCTCAGCATAAGAAAACCCAAATGCATCTTCGATAAGATTACAGTCAGTTTCTATTCTATAATCTGCTTCACAATGTCCATACTGCTCACAGTGATAATAAGCGCCGCTACGATAATGCGCTATATCCTTGAAATGGATCTCTACGGCTACGAAGAGTGGATAAAGATTTTCGCCTTCTGGCTCTACTTCATGGGCGCCGGATACGGAGCCTTCGCCGGAACGCACGTCTCCGCCGACCTTGTACAGTCTTACGTGAAAGAGGGCGTCCTTAAAAGATTCCTCATTTTTACCAAGACTGTGGTAACACTCGGCGTTACCCTGCTTTTCACTAAATACGGCTGGGACTATCTCATCTTCGGATTCCTCGGCCCGCTGGGAACAGGAGTCGCTCTGCCGCGTACAGTCGCCTGGCGTATTCCCCTCTGGACGGCCTACCTGCCGATCTTCATCGGCCTTGCGTCCATGTCCTACTACTTCATGTGGGATATGATCAGAGCGGGACAGGCACTTTTCTCTGGAGGTAAAAAGTAATGATTTATGTTGCGCTTGTAATACTCATCGCCGCGCTTATAATCGGCGTTCCGGTACCGGTCAGCTTCATGGCCTCCTGCGCCTGGCTGATATTCTTCGGCGGCCCGGATATGACGGGCTACCAGGCGACACAGCTGCTTCCCTACGGCTACACACAGATGAATTCCGTCTCGCTGATAGCCATCGCGATGTTCATCCTCGCCGGCGGAATCATGGAGCGCGGACGTATCGCTGAAAAGCTCATCGATATGGTAGACGTCTTCGTCGGCCACATCAAGGGCGGCCTCGGCATCGTCGGCACGATCTCCTGCGCCGTATTCGGCTCCATTTGCGGCGCGGCCTGCGCCACGCTTTCCTGCATAGGCGCGATCATGTTTCCGCGCTTCAGGCAGGGAGGCTACCCGATGGGACACGCCTGCGCGCTGATGGCCAACGCCTCGCTGCTCGGCCTGCTGATACCGCCGAACGCGACGCTCATCATCTTCGCCTGGATCAGCGGCATATCCGTCCTTTCCTGCTTCCTCTCGACGATAGGGCCAGGAATCGTAACAACGATACTCCTCTCCCTTCTCAACGTCTGGATGCTGCGCGACAATAAGCAGGTCTTTGTAACGACCAAACGCACAGGAGCCGAACGGCTGAAGCTCTTCAACGAACGCGGCCGTCTCGCCATACCGGCGCTCTTTATGCCGGTCATGGTCCTTGGAGGCATCTACGGCGGCATCATGACTACGACGGAGGCCTCCGCCCTCGCCGTTCTCTACTGCATACCGATCGGTCTCTTCGTCTATAAGGGGTTGACATGGAAAAGCCTTTACCTGATAGTCGTCGAATGCGCCATTACGACCGGCGTTATCATGGTAATGCTCTATTCCGTCTCGATGCTCTCAAGGCTCTACATCCTCGAAGATCTTCCCGGAAAGGTGCTGCATCTTTTCTATTCGATCTCGACGAATAAGTGGGTCATAATGTTCATGATCAACGTCTTCCTCGTGCTGATGGGAATGTTGATGGACGACATCAGCGTCGTCGTGCTCACTACGCCGATCCTGCTGCCGATAATCATGGAGCTGGGCATCAACCCCGTCCATTACGCCGCCGTCGTCGGAGTCAACACAGCTCTCGGCTGTATAACGCCGCCGGCCGCGCCGGTCCTGTACCTCAGCGGACGAGTCGGAGGCGCGTCCATAAACGAGATAATGAAGCCGGCGCTCACATTCATGACGCTCTGCTGGATACCGGTGCTTCTCGTTACCGCTTATGTCCCTAAGCTCGTCCTCTTCCTGCCGCACGTCATCCTTGGCGTTCCCTGGTAAGGGACCGGAAATACCAAAGGCTAAAACCGCCGACGCTGACGCGTCGGCGGTTTTTTCTTGTGCGCCCGGCATGGTCAACAACCAGGTGGTGAAAGTCCACTACGCGCTCGG
>JAUNJZ010000068.1 GCA_030533085.1 Synergistaceae bacterium | reverse complement strand
ATGGTGACATTATCTCAGAACATTTATGGGGTGACATTATCACAGACTAACAACACCTCGCCATTTCCTGTTGACCTTTTTCTGTAATGCTTATATCATTTTCCTGATATAGAGTTACACACTGAGGATGGTGGCGTGGATGGATTTTCGTTATGAGGCCAAGGCTTCGGACGGCAGGACGATGAGCGGGACGCGCAACGCTCCCAATGAGAGCGCCGTCGTCGCGTGGATTCGTGAAAACGGCTGGATACCCATCAACGTCACGCAGGCTCGCGGCGAAATTTCGCTCAAAGCGTCGGGAGACAGCGTCGCGGACAAAGCTGCGCAAAAAGACAGCTTCTGGGAGCTGTCACCGCGGATAAAGCTGCGCGACAAGGCGATATTCTTCCGCCAGCTCGCTACGATGATAGACGCCGGAATACCGGTCTCCGCCGCGCTGGCCGTACTCTCAGACCAGACGCAGAACAAACGCTTCAGCCGCATCATAGCCAAAACCTACCGCGGCGTCAGCTCCGGCGCTGCGCTTGGACACACGCTCGCGGAATATCCAAAATGCTTCGACGCCCTCACAGTTCCCCTCGTCAAAGCCGGCGAAGAATCCGGAACTCTGGGAAACAGCCTCTCGAAACTCGCCGGCTTCCTAGAAGACCAGGACAGCCTGCGCAAAAAAATCATCTCCGCGATGACCTACCCCATAGTCGTCATTGCCATCGCCCTCATCGTCCTCGGCGTAATGGTCGCCGTCGTCATACCGCAGTTTGAAAAGGCCTTCAGCAACCTCAGCATTGAACTGCCGGCCCTTACGAGAATGACCTTCAGCTTAGGCCGCTGGATGCAGAGCCGCTGGTACTACATACCGCTGGCCTTCATCGCGCTCATAGCCGCCGCGCGCTATCTGCGCAAAGTCAAAGCGCTGAAGCTGCCGATAGACAGCATGATGATAAAAATACCCATATTCGGCGACATAATATTCAAAGCCGCCCTCGTCCGCACCTTCCGCACGATGGGCACGCTGCTGCGCTCCGGCGTCCCCGTCCTATCCGCGCTGGAAATGACCGCAGACGTCGCCGCAAATGAAAAAATAAAACAATCCTTCCTCGAAATGCGCGACGGCGCGTCGATGGGCAAGGCGCTCAACAGCATAGTGCGTGAAAAAAAGCTCTTCCCGCCGATGATAGGGCACATGATAGCGGTAGGGGAAGAGACAGGCCGCACAGATGAAATGCTTGAAAAAGTCGCTGACTGGTACGACACGGAGCTGTCGGAAAAGATAAAGCGCCTCAGCTCGATACTCGAACCGGTCATGGTCGTATTCGTCGGAATAATCGTCTTCTTCATGGTGCTCGCCATCTTCCTGCCGATAATTTCCGCGATACAGGCATTCATGTAATCGGCAAAAAGGGGCTTTTCAATTCGCGCATTTGCGTTTATAATCTGAAAAGAGTATGACTGTGCGGGAGACAATCCGCCGGGCTGAAAAGTAAAAAAAACTTCTTGAGGGAGGGGTATGCGGGAAAAGCATATCTATCAGAACAAAAAAATAACGGGGGGATCGGAAGGCGAATCCGATCCATGCAGGGTGGGCGCGCGCGCGGCATTCGGCAATATTATTGTAGGATAAAACAGGAGGAGAAGTTGAATGAACAAAATAGTTAAGAAATACCGTAAGTCAAAGGGCTTTACGCTTGTAGAGTTGCTCATCGTCATCATCATCATCGGTATCCTTGCCGGAATGATGATGCTCTCGACCGGTTCCGCGACGGATAAGGCTGAGGCGACGAAGATCGTATCCGATATGAGAAACATTAAATCGGCATGTCTGATGTATTATGCTGATAATGGCGTATGGCCTACGGCTACAATAGATAATGTAAAACCATATCTTGATCAGGATCCTTCAAGCTACGATTTAAAAGAAGGAACGGCATCTGGCGATCTTTATGTTACTTACAGTCAGGCTGCTAAAATGACGGCAGGTGTTAAAAGTAAGCTTACGGATATGACTTCCGATGCTGGTTTAAAAGCAGGTCCGACTAGTACAGATTATACCGGTGATGACGAGGTTGGAATGGTTGTAAGAAGGTCAACAAATTAGTATATTGTTCAATTTATGATAAAGAGCCGCTATTTATTGAAGCGGCTCTTTTTACTTTACTTATTTTAGCACCTTCAGCCACAGCGCGGTCATTGAGCCGCCCCATAGCAAACCGCAGTAGAACAGACAAAGTCTTTGCCCTTGACCTTCCGGCTCCCTCCTTGAGGGAGCTGTCGCCGCAGGCGACTGAGGGAGAATTGACCTCACAGCCCAAACCCAAACACAAACAAGCATAAAACAACACCCAAAATCACAAAAACAACAAAGCGCAAAAAAAACAAGCCAAAGAAAAGCCAAAGAAAAGTCAAAAACAAAAACCAAGGTCAAGACTCCCTCAGTCCCGGCTTCGCCGGTCCAGCTCCCTCAAGGAGGGAGCCGAAAACCAAAACAATCGCCTAACGCGCTGAATACGCGTTGGATTGTTGCGTTCAACGCGCAGGCGCGTTGTAACGCTTCTATTGTGTAACTTTTGCATGTTTCTGAAAACAAGGCATACCGGCTTCTCAAAAATCTGGTCAATAACGGGACGCTCTCTGCCGTTAATAAGGGGCATTACACCAAATATAAAATATCCTGATTCCAACGCGCCCACAACAGACATTCAACGCTTTTTGCGTGTTGGATGCCTGTTGAATATGGCTGCGAGTCGTTGAGCCGCGCTGATTCGCTGATTTCGGTCAGGGCAGAAATCGAGTTTTCAACGACCTTAGTCAGCTCACAGAAAAAGGCGGGGAGAACTTTTCCCGCCTTTTTCTGCTGCTTGCGTATGAAAACAAAACCGGGCGGGGCGACATTCCCGCATCTCCTAACCTCTCGCAAGGGGCGACGGCTGCCAATTCCGTCCTCACAGTTTTATTTTCAATATTTTATATGATAAGAAATATTCTTTCCATGTCAAGGGCAGCTTTTCGGAATGTCATTATCACAGGCTAATAACAGCCGCTTCGGCGGTTATTTTTTACGGAGGCGTTGTTCCCACCTCCTGACCACTTCCTTATAAATACCTATTAAATATCTGTTATATGGTATAATATGTACATGAAAGGAGTGTTTTCAGATGCCCATGACAGCAATGAACATCAGAATGGACGCCGAAGTTAAGAAAGAGGCCCAGGAGCTTTTTTCTGAGTTCGGCCTTGATATGACCACGGCTATAAATCTCTTTTTGCGCCAGTCCATACGCGAGCGGGCTATCCCTTTCGCCGTGCGGATGACACAGCCTCTGCCGAATGCGGCAACGCTTGCGGCAATGGACGAGGGAGACAGAATAATAAACTCAGGCAAAAGGAGATTCGCCAACGCGAATGAAATGTTTTCCGAACTCGGTATTTAGGCGATGCTGCTGCCTGAATATACCGGTCAGTTCAGAAAAGATCTGAAACTCGTTCAGAAAAGGCGTCTCGATATCGAGGCGTTGAAAGATGTCATCCGTCTGCTGTGCGCTGAGAGTGTCCTTGCTCCCAAACATCACGACCATCAGCTTACAGGAAACTGGAACGGCCGCCGTGAGTGTCATATCACCCCCGACTGGCTGCTGATTTATAAAATCAGCGACGGGGTAATAGTATTTGAACGCACAGGCACTCACAGCGATATTTTTTTACGTTAGCCCCGCAATAGGCGTTACTTTTTATGCCCTCTATTATGAAATATTCTTTCTATGTTGAGGGCAGATTTTCGGAATGTTATTGTCACAGACTAATAATACAGGCATTGACAAGGGAAAGATGAACGGATACAGTTTTTATGTAAAAGAAATTGGGCTGAGTCTTCGGACTCCGGGTCCACCATTCAGAGCGGGGGATTCCCCGCAGTTTTTATAGGAGGCCTCCCATTTAATGAAAGGCCTCTGCTCGCTTTGGCCTCCTTATACGCCGAGGCGAGAGCGTAAAGCCTCTTGCAGCGTCTGCGAGAAGTTGATTCCTTCGGCCGTAGCGCGGTCGTTGAGCCACGCCGGAATCGTAAGCGTTTTCTTGACAGATCTCTTGAAGTGCTTTTTCGCGTATTCATCAACGTCAACAGTGACCATATTCACAAAAGCTTCCTGAGCCTCCGTCTCCAACTCCCGCGCAACGTCGTCCGCGCTGATTTCGTTCATGGGAGAAGGGGAGGGAATTTCGCCGCCCTCTATCTTGCAGGAATGAAGGTATCCGGCAAGGCAGTCAATAGCCATGGCAAAGGCGTCGTCAAGGCTGTCGCCGCACGTCGCGAGGCCGCCAAGGTCAGGAAATATCACCGAATAACCGTTATCTTCTTTGATAAAACAAGCCGGATATGCTGATAACATAATCACTACCTCCTGTAAAAAATTTTCTGGCAGAAAAGGCTTATTTTAGCCCTGCCTGTTTTAATATCGAGTTTTCAACGGCCTTCGTCAGCTCTTTGTTGTGAAAGGGAATCGTCGCTTTTCCTGGCTTAACCGGGTGCGTATATTGTCTGTGAGAGCCTTTTTGAGATGAAAAGCGCCACCCGTCGGCTAAAATAATCCGTTCCATTTCTTTAGGCATCTTCGGCACCGCTTAATCCCCCTTTACTGAATGATAATATCATATGACACGTACTAAATCAACACGTATTTTATGGAGTCCTGAAAAAAGCAGAAAACAACACAAAAAATTACGAAAACAACAAAACGCAGAGCCTAAGCAGAAAAGTCAAAAACAAAAATCAAGGTCAAAACTCCCTCAGTCCCGGCTTCGCCGGTCCAGCTCCCTCAAAGAGGGAGCCGAAAAACCAAAAGCAAGCCCTGCTTCGCTGGAGCTCTGATGGGAAAACCAGCCGACTCGCACGAAAGCAAGGCTTTCGGCTCGCTGGCCGCCTCAAGGAGGGAGCCGGAAGATCAAGGGCTAGGCTCATTTCAGTCGCTTGTAGCTATGTCCCCTCTACTTCTTCCCTGAACGAAATCAGCACGGCTCAACGACCTCGCAGCCATATTCAACACGCACCCAACACGCGAAAAGCGTTGAATGCCTGTTGTGCGCGCGTTGGAATCAGGATATTTTGTATTTTGCGTAATGCTCCTTGTTAACGGCAGCAAGCGTTCCGTTATTTACCAGCTTTTTGAGAAGCCGATATGCCTTATTTTCAAAAACAGGCAGCAGCTGCGCAATAAAAGCATGATAACGCGCCCGTGCGTTGAACGCAACAAACCAACGTGTATTCAGCTCGTTGAGCGGTCGTTTTGGTTTTAGGCTCCCTCCTTGAGGGAGCTGTCGCCGAAGGCGACTGAGGGAGAATTGACCTCCCAGCCCAAACCCAAACACAAAAAAGCAGAAACCAACACCACAATCACAAAAACAACAAAGCGCTAAAAAAACAAACGCAGAACCCAAACGGAAAAGCCAAAGAAAATCCAAAAACAAAAATCAAGGTCAAAACTCCCTCAGTCCCGGCTTCGCCGGTCCAGCTCCCTCAAAGAGGGAGCCAAAAACCAAAAGCAGCCCTGCTTCGCCGGAGCTCTGATGGGAAAACCAGCCGACTCGCACGAAAGCAAGGCTTTCGGCTCCCTGGCCGCCTCAAGGAGGGAGTCGAAAATCAAAAGCAAACCGGCGTTGCCGTAGGCGACTGATGGAGTATTTTTCTTCTTGGCACGCGCCCTTTCAGGGCATATAACAACCCCGCGTTTGCTTCAATCGTCGTCCAGTTCTCGCAGAAATCCCGGCGGCTCGGGGACTTCGCGAGTGAGTTTTCTTACGACATGTCTGTCAATTTCGCGGCATACGTCGTTGAAAGACCGCTGAAGCTCGTGATTGGTAAAACGTATCACCTCTATGCCAAGTTTCATAAAAGATTCCGTTCGCCTCCGGTCGTAGTCCGGCCTGTCGCCGCAAAAGTGCTGCCCGCCGTCTAGTTCCACAACTAACGCGGCTTCAAAGCAGTAAAAATCGGCTATGTAGCGGTCGATGACCTTCTGACGCTGAAAACGGACGGGGTATTTTGCGAGAAAATCATACCAGAGGCGGCGTTCCTCTGGAGTCATATTCCGACGCAGTTCCCGGGCCAGAGGAATGATTTTTTTATCATAACGCACAGACAAATTATCTCCTCCCCCAATTAAAGGATTGATGGAAGTCGCAGCGGCAAAGGAAAGCAAAGGCACATATACGTAGAAGCGAAATTTTTGATTTTCTCCGTTAATGATGTCAGCCGTTATATATCTCCCGTCTGTGTCCTACGGACAGTGCAAGGATAATCAGCTTATCATCATCTATCCGGCAGATAAGCCGGTAGTCGCCTATCCTGTACCGCCATTCTCCGCTCCTGTTTGCCGTAAGTGCTTTTCCTCGCAGGCGCGGTTCTAAACAGTCAATCAGGTTTCTGTCGATCCACGCCTTTATCATGCGCTGCGTGTATCTGTCCAGTTTCTTAAATTCTCTGTCGAATCTGGGCGTGGTTTCTATTTTATATTTCACAGGTCAAGCTCTTTCCACAGCTTCTCTATAGGGGCGCTCTTTTTGCCGTCACGGAGGTATTCGCCATAGGCTTCGTTGGCGATTGTAAGGTCATATTCATCCTCTATTTTTTCAAAAAGAGCGCTTTTAAAGGCTTCCCCAATAGACAGGGAGTGAAGCTTTGCGTAGCTCTCCGCCAGCGCTCTTTCCTCTGCCGTCAGCCTGATAGAAAAACCCATAAGCATCTCTCCTTTGTTATTCTTTTGTAGTACATAGTACTATGGGCTTTTTGTTTTGTCAACGCTTGTTAGTCAAGGAATAAAAAGCACAACAAGAAGCCGCCCTGAGCAGAAGATGCTTAGTGCAGCTTTTTTGTGCGGAGCATATAATCAGCGGCTACTTGAACTCTTTCCATAGCTTCGGATCGCCGGTCTCTGTGGAAAAATCCCTGTATGTGACATTAGCCTCCCCGCCCCTTAGAGGGCTTACATATTTCCTTTTTGTATAATCGACTCTGCGCCGCTCCGAACCGCCGCCTTTGCTGTAAAAGGCTGCGAGCGAGGCGCAAAAGGCGGTCATGCGCTCCGTTTCCTCATCTGAGAGCTGAGCCGTCGGCCGCAGGATCACATGCGCCCCCGGCACACCCTGCGCGTGAAACCATATATCATCGGCCGAAGCCAGGCGGAATGTTAAGTAACGGTTTCCCTTTGCGGAAAGTCCGGCGTAAACGATGGCATTTTCAAAATCAAAGCGGCGGTGCGGCGGGAGCCGCGTCTCTTTCTTCGCGGAGCGTCCGCGGCGCGGCTCGCTCTTCGCGATTCCAAGCTCTTCTTCCAGCATCGCAAGTGATTCCGCCTCTTCAAGACAGGAGGCCATAGCCAGCTCTTCGCGCCATTCATCAAGCTCTCCCCGCACCTCTTCCACCAGCGCGGCGGCTCTCTCCCGCGCCGCTGTGAGTTTTTTATATTTCGCGAAGTAGGCTGCGGAATTTTGAGAAGGGGAAAGCCGTGGGTCAAGCGGCACGGAGAGGGAAAGTTCCGCGCCGTCCGCGTCGTAGCCGGTCAGCTCTGCGGAGGCTGTATTATGCTTTATGTTCCAAAGATTTGCGACTATCAGCTCTCCGTATTGCCGGTAAAGCTCCGGCCTGTCGTCTGAAAGCAGCTTCGCGATATCCTCAAGCTGCCGCTCTCTGCGAAGGATTTCCTTTGAGATGTGCCGCGTTATCTTCTTTCTGCGGCGTTCGATGGAATCGTCGCGCAGCGGCGTCAGCGTTATCAGCTCTCCCGCGGAGACGCCGCGGATCGCCTCCGCCCCTTTTAGCAGCAGCGGCAGCGCTGTTATATATTTTCCTATACGCTGCGGAAATAGCTCCCCTGCGTAATTTTCGTCATAAAGGCCGCGCAGCGCGCGTTCGATCTCGTCAGTTCCGCACTCAGCCAGCCTGCGGAGCAGCGGCCTGCCGATTCCCGCTATCCGTTCCAGGCTCTCCGGTGACGGCGACGCAAGCCATTCCTCGACCGAGATACCGTCAAAAAGCGGAGGCAGGCGGTAGGCAAGTCCCGGCAGCACCGTTCTGAAGCTGTTCTCCGCCGGATGTATATGCTTCGCCGTTTCGATAATAAGCCCCTCGCCGTCCGTCAGCAGAATATTGCTGAAACGCTCCATCGCCTCAAGGATGATGTGCCTTGTGGATGAAAAACCGGCCCCGACCGTTTTTCTGAAGGACAGCCTCAAAATCCTGTCTCGCCGCAGCTGGACTGCGCCAAGAAATTCCGCCCCAAGAAGGTGGCTTTTCAGCGCGTTGACGACAGGCGCTTTCTGAGTCGCGGAGGCGGCCAGAGATTTCCTGTCGCTGCCGCTTATGACAGCCGCGCCGCAATTCTCCGCCCCCCATGAGAGCAGGAGATCAACAGCCCCGCCCAGAGATATGACGGCGGAATTCTTTCCCCCCTCAGCCCTCTGCACCCTTCTTCCCTTATAGGCAGAAAGTTCACGGCTCCAAGACCATACAAGTTCCGGACCAAACGACAAATGCGACTACCTCCGATATTCAGACATGCTTATTGAATTATACACTATGAGCGCTTATCTGATTACGCCGTCAGAATAAGCGATAAACAGACGTCGCAGGGATTTTTTTGCTTGCTGTTGTTAGTCTGTGATAATGTCACCCCATAAATGTTCTGAGATAATGTCACCAT
>JAUNJZ010000067.1 GCA_030533085.1 Synergistaceae bacterium | reverse complement strand
GGTGCCTGTTAAGGGCCTCTGGCACCGCTTCTTTCTCGTTTTTCAGTGACGACTATTATAACATGCTCGCATATTGTTGACCATCTTTTTGGAGATGATGGTATAATAACTCGGTTTATATATGCAAGCACCTTTGAATGTGCTTTAGGAAGCGATTGAGATGACGAAGAAAAACAAGGGTTTTACATTGGTGGAAATGTTGATAGTGCTGATCGTAGTCGGCATATTGGCGGGGCTTATCATGATATCCTCCGGCAGCGCGTCGGATAAGGCGGAGGCGACAAAAATCGTCAGCAACATGAAGACGATAAGAAGCGCATGTCTTCTATATTACGCAGAGCATGGTAAGTGGCCGGACGGATTGGGGAGCGGTTCGAATAATATTGCGGGGGAGAATACTACCGCGAACACTTGGCTGAAAGACTATGTCGATAGCTCGATAGGCTCAGAGTACTGCTTGGTTAAACCAACCGGAGGCAATAACGAGGGTTCCATATTTGTGAAATACATAGGCGCCAGCAAGCTCTCCGCCGGAGTAAGAGAACAGCTCGTACTGATGGCGCCGAGGGTAAATCTGTGGAACTCTTCTGCGTGGGGTGATTCAGATCATCAGTATTATAAAGGAAACGATACCTTTCATCTGCCAATCTATCTCACTAAATAGTTTTAAAACCTTTTAACCGGCGCGCGAGGCGCTGCCTTTCAAGCGGCAGGCTTCGCCCTCCCCGCCGCTCTCTCATTTTTCAGAGATGTTCCAGTACCATATTTTTTAATATTCTGAAATTGTCTGTTTTGTGCTAAAACTATTGCCAATTTCTGATATTGATGTATGCTACGGATATGTCACGAAAATATAACTAATTAGTGACAATTTTCTTTAATACTGAAGGAGAGAAGAAGATGGCAACGCAAGGGCATTTTGTGGATTTGGAAAGTTTTAAGAGTCTCAACGCCACGCCGATACGGACGACCATAGAGGCGGCTTTTTACGGGAACAATGTCAACCATGTAAAGGATCTGAAGGAAGCCTATGAGCTGGCGAAGAACAGCCCGGGGACGATAGAGCTTACCGGTATGCCGGTCTACAGGCCGGAGGCGGTGGGACTCCCCGACGGAGCGAATGTCCTTCTTTTCAACGACGGCGCGGTCTACGGACGCTGCGCCGCCGCGCGGCGCATTATCGGCCAGCCGGGAGTTTCGACCTCCGATATGGCGACGCTTCTGCGCGAGGCTATATTTGATTCGCGCCGGCATAAATATTACTGCGCGGACGCGGTGATAGGGCTTGACGAGGATTTCATGGTCAAGGCGCATCTTATGATCCCGGAGGGCTTCGAGAACAATCTTTACAGCTGGCTGCTGAACTTCCAGTATATCAATGAGGAATACGCGGAGCGCTATAAAAATTCCCGCCTGCTTCCCAACGACGGAGACCTCTACGTCTTTTCCGACCCCTACTGGACGCACCCGGATTATCCGCTGGGTCTGGCCTTTTTCTCCCCCGAGCAGAATTGCGCCGCTATTTTGGGGATGCGTTACTTCGGCGAGTTCAAGAAAGGAACGCTGACTCTGGGCTGGGGAGCTGCGGCGCGCAACGGCTACGCCTCATGTCACGGCGGTCTGAAACGCTATGAGCTGAAGGACGGCAGCGGCAGGAAGTACGTGCTGGCCGTTTTCGGCCTTTCCGGCTCCGGAAAGTCGACCATCACCCACGCGAAGCATAAGAATAAATACGACGTTACCGTGCTGCATGACGACGCCGTGGTCATCAACGTGAAGGATAAATACGCCATTGCTCTGGAGCCGTCATATTTCGACAAGATGCAGGATTACCCCATCGGCTGCCCTGACAATAAATTCCTGCTTTCCCTGCAAAACTGCGGCGCGACGCGGGACGCTGAGGGGCGGACTATCGTCGTGAGCGAGGATATCCGCAACGGCAACGGCCGCGCCGTTAAGTCCAAGCTGTGGACGCCAAACAGAATCGACAGAATCGACGAGCCGCTGAACGCTATCTGCTGGCTGATGAAGGACCCGACGCTGCCGCCGGTGGTGAAGCTGACCGGCGCTTCTCTAGCCTCCGTGATGGGCTCGACGCTCGCGACAAAGCGCACCTCTGCCGAACGCCTCGCCCCCGGCATCGACCCGGACGCGCTTGTTATCGAAAGCTACGCGAATCCCTTCCGCACCTATCCGCTGGCAATGGATTATATCCGCTTCCGCACCCTTTTCGAGGACGGCGTGGAGTGCTATATCATCAACACCGGCTCCTTCATGGATAAGAAGGTGGAGAAGAATATGACCCTCTCCATCATAGAGCAGATCGTCGATGGCAGCGCGCAGTGGACGCCGCTGGGAAATATCCCCGGCATGGAGACGCTGACGATTCCCGGCTTTGAGCCTGATTTCAATAACTGGAGCTATAAGCAGCAGTTCTCAAACAGAATGAAAGACCGCCTGCAATTCATAAAGTCGCGCGACACGGAAAAGGGCGGGATAGACGCCCTGCCGCCGGACGCTATTCAGGCGGTGGAGAAGGTCATCGCCGCGATAAAATAGCTTTAGAGCACAAAGCCGCCCCGCGAGCGCCGCAGCCCGCGGGGGCTTTTTTATTCGCCGCGGCGATTGGCGGAGTTGGGTTGTTAAAGATACCTTAAAAAAGACTAGAGGTCCTTATTCAGATGGCGCCTCTTTCATGAAAAACCTTAAAAATAATCGCTTGCGATTGCTTGCATTTGCTGTCAAAGTCGGATATGCTATAGGAAAAGGAGTGTGATACAGATGGCAAATACATCTGCTGTGTATGCGAGGATTGACAGTAATTTAAAAGAAAACGCCGAGGGCATTCTTTCTCAGCTTGGGATTTCGCCGTCAGGAGCCATACAGATGCTCTATAGTCAAATCGTTTTGAATAAGGGAATCCCCTTTGACCTTCGGCTGCCATCGGATAAGCCTGTCGCAATCGGAAACATGACGCGGGCACAGCTTGACGCTGAGCTGGCGAAAGGCCTCGAATCACTGAAAACCGGCGAGACCTGTTCCGTGGATGAAGTCGATGCCGAACTTGCCAGGGAATTCGGTATATGACAGATGAATATCGGGTAATTTACGCGCCGGCTGCTTTGGATGACCTTCGAGTTGTTTATTCTTATATTATTTTATAGCCTTGTATCTGCTTATCTGACATAATTACTTAAATAGATCCTTAACCTTTTCGCCTTTTATTACCTCAACCGGACGCGAGAACACAACAGCTTTTGCTTTCTTTTTCTCCGCGTGCTCCAGGGCATTAACAAGCTTCTGACAGTCGGTTTTCTTTTTTATCTTTACGCTGGTATAGATACTGCTTGTCGCCATTACACACGCCTCCTTATCATCTTTGCCGAAATAATAGTATAGAAATTTATCAGAACGCGCAATATACTTTTCAGCTTTCTAAAAAGCAGGAACAATCTGCTTCAAGCAACTTAGGCCGGTCTTCCGAAAAGCGGAGAAACAACCGCCGCGAAAAATTTGTTTTTCCACGGCTGTCGGTGCGCATCCGGCGGAAAGATGATATAAAATATACAGAACTTTTCCCTACGCCGCTTTGGCGTTGGGGAGCGGGGAAGTTTAATACGAAAGGCCGGATATCGATGCTTTTGAGCAATATTCTTGAAATCGTAATGCTGATCTGCTTCGCGGCGGCGTGGCCCGCCTCGATATACAAATCATGGATGAGCCGCACGCGAAAAGGCAAGAGCCTCGTCTTCATGCTGATAATAATCGTCGGCTACATCGCTGGGATAGCGAAAGTCCTCGTCGCTCACTCCGCCGTCTACATGCTGATCCCCTACACCGTGAACACGACGCTCGTCCTCTGCGACCTCGTGCTTTATTACAGAAACTACAGGATAGACGAGGGGCTGCCGCACATATTCGGGGAGCATTAGAACCCCGCGCCGCCGCGAAAATGTAAAATTCACGTGCAGGCCGCGCCGCCTGCACGTACAAATGTGCGTTTTCCCTGTATAATATATACTGGAAAGCTGATATCATTTATAATAAACTGTCATTTCATATTTATTGAGATGGCATGGAGGGAAGGATATTATGATGCACGGCGCCGGAAAGAAAAAAGCGTTCACTCTCGTAGAGCTGCTGATAGTAGTAATCCTCATCGGCGTGCTGGCCGGCGTGACGATGCTCTCGATGAGCTCTGTGGAGGATAAATTGAAGGCGAATGAGATACTGGAGAATCTGCGGATAGCGAAAGAGGCGGCCCTTAACTATTATACGAAAAACGGAAAATGGCCCGCATACGATAAAAAGACAGTAGACAGCCTTTTTTCTGATTTTATGGAGAAAAAGCTGGGCGACAAATACACGGTGGTTGAAGCCGGTAAAAACGGAGTATTGAGCAAAGGGATTTTTATCAGATATGACCTGAGTAAGGAGACAGATGAGGTCAAGAATAACCTTGCGAAGATGGCGGAGGAAAACAATCTCTGGAATTCGTCAAATTATGGTACCGGTTCCGCTTATTCGTCAAGGTACTACTTAGGCGCGGGAAAAACGGGAGAAACCTCCATCCACCTGCCGGTGGAGATAATCTACTGATTGTAAAGGGATGAAGGCTATGTCCGTTATCAGAAAACAAAAAGGCTTTGCTCTGCTGGGAATTGTCGCGGTCGTGTTTATCGTGCTCGCGCTTACGAGCGCCATCTTGTTTACCGTCGCCGCCCAGACCAAGAAGACCGAAGTCTGGGAGATGAAATATGAGCGTCAGCGGCTTTCGCTGCTGGCAAGGTCGGCGATATATATGACGGCGGAGGCGTTCGCCAATGTCGATGACAAAGAGCTGGATGAGAAACTGAGGCAGAGTCTTTCCACAGGCGAGATAAAAACCTATCGCCCAGGCACTACTAACCCCGACGGCGACATGAATGACAGTCTGGAATTAACTGTCAGCGGCAACTACGGTAATCTCGTCAGGATAAAGGCGACAGCAAACACTTCGGACGGAACGACCAAAGTTGCGCTGAGCGGCATCTACGACAAGGATCGTAAAAAAATAGTCAGGTGGGTGACGGACAATGATTAACGCCAGACGCCGTGGAATGTCGCTGGTCGAGGTTCTGATAGCCGTTCTGATCTTCACCTTTGGGATAGGAACAATTTCCGCCGCGATGATATACGGCCTGCGGACGATACTCGCCTCCAAAGAGGCCGTCGTATCAGACCAACAGGTGCTCAACGCCGGCGAAACATATATGATGAAGCATATCATGGAAGGGAAGAAGATTGACGAGCTTTCGCCTTCAGATCTTGGGTTGCCTGAAAACGCCGTCAAGAGCCAAGTTCGAGGAGGAACGACGTATCTAATGGATTCGTCGGAGAATCGCCTCTTTAGCATTCCCTTTAATATTTACCGCCTGAAAACAAGCGATAAATCCAACCCCATTTACATCTTTGAGAGACAATAGAGAGGTAATTCTGATGAAAAGACAAAAGGCCTTTACACTGACAGAGCTGATGATAAGTGCGGCGATCAGCCTTATACTGATGGGAGCGGTCGTTTCCGCGCTGTTTATCGGGCTGAACATACATGAGAAATCGCAGGCGAACGCGCAGCTGGCCAACGCGGTGCGCCTGACGATGGCGGCTTACGAGCGCGAGGTAATGCCGCGGGTGAACCACGCCGCGGAGATAGAGATACTGCCGGACAACAGTTATCTGCCGATGTCGCTGAACAGCCCCTATGATTACTATCTGTATTTGAGCGGAGACTCTGTCATACAGTGGAGCGATACTAAAAGAGAGCCTTTAGGCGGCTCCGAATTTATAAGCTCTTTAAGCTTTGGTATGAAAGATGCGCCGGCGGCAAGCGCGGATAATTATACCCTGTCGGCGGACGTCGCGGCCCGTCACCCGAAGTTCGATACAGTTCGTCTGGAAACCGGCGTAAAGACCGCCCTGTATAACTACGAAACACTCATAAAATCCGGAGACGCCGGCGCGGTGCTTCATCTGGTGGTAGGGGATCGGCTGGCTCTTGCGACAGACCTTCATATAAGGAGTGCTGACAAGAGCGGAAAGGTTATCGATCAATCGACCGTCTCTCCCGGAACAGTCCTCTACGCGAGCTACAGCCTTGACGTGACGCCCAGCCCCGACTACGCGGTAAGCGACGACTCCATAGTTACATGGTATATCTCCACAACCAAAGACGTAAGCCCCGCGGTCAACCTCACAACCCAAAATCCAAATACAATCGAGAATCCGGGGCAATATTGCTGGCAGCTTGTAGGTTCCGGCGACAATCCGATAACGGGGCTATCGCTCAATACCGCGCCGAGCGGCGGTTTTAAGGTGAAAGTGGAGACAGATGCGGGGACATCTGTTGTTGACTGGGGAATCACTGATGGATTTATAAAATATATGATCTCTCCCCGCGTGGAAAATAAAAATACCCAGAGCGAATACATAACCGGCCCGGAGGCGGTCAGTCCATGGGTATACATAGGCGATCCTGATTCATTATGGAATCTGTGGGCAACGATCAATGATCTTGACAATCCAACAGAGGGATTCTTTAACATGGCTGACAACAAGGATTTCTACGTGGAGCTTGACAGGAAAAGCGGAAAGACCGTTGCGAAACTCACCGGAGAAACGAGTGATACACATGCCCCCAGTGTGGTGCTGGCCAAAATGGACGGTAAATATTTAAAGCAGCAGCAACAGAAGTCCGTAGAAGACGACGGCAAATCTTACACCTCCATAACCAATTATTCCATCATCGTAGACGCGGAGCTGGGAAACGCCGACGGCATCGGCGTCCTGCTGAACGGCAGAGGCAGATATTCCGGCTCGTCGCAGATAAAAGACACAGGCCTGATGTTCCAGATCGCGAACAAATCTGATACCATGCCCCTGCGGCTGTATGCGGACGGCTGGCATCATGACGGCGCGTCCGGCAAAAGCTGGGGCTTTGGAGCGCATGACAATACTCTTGCCTATACACGCGACGAAAAGTATACAAGCGGCAAAACGTATTCCAAGTTTACAGGCAACGGCAAGACAAACTACAGCAGCAATACCACTTATGGCCCCTTCTACGGCCCGGGATATCTGAAGAATGATGAGTTCAAATACACTAACGATTATTACAGCAACCAGGAGAGCGCCACAATTGACGTAAAATATAAGGGATCTAATAACAGGATTAAAGGAGAAGATCTGCCCCCATACAATGAGCGTATGCGCTTTATGCTCACAGTTCTCGAATACTACACGAGCGACGATAAGAGCGAACCGCATTTTATCGTCCGCTTCAAATTACTGAAAAATGAATCAGATAGCATCGGCGCTGACGACCCTGATGATAAATGGAAGACCGGAGCGAAATGGTTCAAGTCGGAGCCGGCCTGGTACGGCGGCTTTGTCGGCGCGAAGCCGCAAAAGACGACGTCTGCCGACATGAGCGCAACCTCTAAAGATTACTATGTGGAAGTGAAAAATTACAGCGGCTATAACGGAAATAAAATATATTTTAACAGCGGCGACTTGACGCTGAAAACCGCAGCAGCTTCCCCTGACAAGGCGGAGCTGTATGTCACCAAGGTGCATAAAGGAGAAAGCGACGGAGACGTTGTAGAGACGCTCTTTGAGGCGAAGGATATTAACATATACGAAGAGATAGGCAAAAACAAATTTAAAGTCGACAATGCTTATTTATCAGAGGACAAGAAAGAAGCGGCAAAGAAATTATTCGATACCACCTCCGGAGATCGCCATATAGGACTGAGAATCTGGTCAAATAGGCTTGGACTGGACTCCAGCGATCCTTATTCGGTGACAGTTTACGGCGTGGAGCTTGCCCCGGGCTTCTCAAAAAAGGAACTGCAAGCGATAATGCCGGCAGGCGCGAAGATATACGAGGCTGAGGATACAAAAGAAAAGAATCTGTCTAACATTGAGTTGGGCAAAAACAGCTCGCTGTTTGTCAGCGGCGACAAATCCGACGGCAGGGGCAATGGAACAGATATAGCAGACGGTGTTATGGGAATACAATACAATGGCACCAAAGACACATGGTACGGCTTCCCGAAACAGCCCTGACGCCCCGCCGGCTCGGAAAGCGCCGCCTCCGCCAATATCAGCCGAACAAGAACGCCCCGCGGACATGCCGCGGCCTCAAGCCGCCTGAATGACAGAAGTGCGGAAACTCAGGGCGGCAGCATTTGCTTTATATAAAATCTGCCGCACCTTGACCAAGTGCCGTGATGTGCTACAATATATCCAGGCAGTACAAGGTTAGAAACGATAAGGTACACAGAAAAACCACCGGCGGCGACCCGGTGGTTTCCTGTTGCTATGGCTGATTGTCGCGTTCGTCTCCGTCCAGCCATTTACTGACGCAATTGGCGACTACGCCAGCCACAACGGAGAACAAAAAGGTTAGAAACGACATCCGTACACACCTCCTTCCTGCTGCCAGGAATGGAGTGCGACAACGGATACATTATAACAAGAAGCCATCCTTACGGCAGACGACTATTATTTTCCGTCAGGGCGACAGTATTTGCTTTTATTGCCGCTGGTCAACAAGCTTGTACTTTCCTTTGCCTTGACCGCTGACAGCTTCAACCAATCCAGCATTTTTCAGCTTCCGCATCAGCTCTGTTGCAGGGGTAGCTGTAATCCCTCCTGACTTTAGCACTTTCTCCCAATCAAAAAGGCGCTGAACTGTTGGTATATC
>JAUNJZ010000019.1 GCA_030533085.1 Synergistaceae bacterium | reverse complement strand
TGTGACATTTTCTCTGAACTTTTAAGGTGACATTTTCTCTGGCTATTGACACAGGAAATGGCGAGGTTTATTGGTCTATGTCAGTTGCAAAACTAAAGGAGACTTTGAGAAAATAGTACTCGCGGTTACTTTTGCAATTAACGAACAATGACAAAATTGTAAAAAGCGTTTGACGTATCGCGAAAAATGTCGTAGAATCATACCCCGTGGAAGGGAGGTGACCGCCATGAGCATCAAAATCAATTTGGATGATTGCATCGGCTGTGGCGTGTGCGCCGAGCTTTGCCCACAGAACTTCAAGCTCGACGAGATAGAGGGTAAGTCTATGGTAATTGACCAGGAGCTTACCCAGTCGGCCAAGGAAGCGGCAGACAGCTGTCCCGTCTCCGCGATAACGGCGGAATAAGGCAAGAAGCAGCAGCAAAAGGGCCCATAGCTCAATTGGTTAGAGCTCCCGGCTCATAACCGGATGGTTTCAGGTTCGATTCCTGATGGGCCCACCATTGATGTAAATCCCGGCTCTAAAGGCCGGGTTATTTTTTTGCCCTCTGGCGGAAGCGCGCGGCAAAGGCGGCGGACAATTTCGCTGTCCGCCGCCTTCTGTACGGGATACAGGCCGTTAGCGTGCCGCGCCGCCAATTGTTTAGAGGGCGGACTCAAGGATAGCTTCTTTTCTTGACATTATATCCCTTTCCAACAGCTCTCTTTCGACATATTCAAAGCCTAGGCGCGAGATGACAGAGGCGAAACGCTCCCCAGCCTTGCCCCGCTCGCGGAAGAGAAGAATCGCCCGCTCTATGACGGTAAGGGCCTCTTCCTTATCTGTGAAGATTTTGCCGAGAGCCTCCCCCACGGCTGTGGATTTTCCCCAGCGGCCGCCGATATATATTTTATAGCCAAGAGTTCCATCCTTTATGGCGCCAAAGCCGCACTTGCCGATACAGCGTCCGCAGTGATTGCATTTCTTCTCGTCTATCTCCATCAGCCCGTCCTTCAGCTTCGCCGCCCCTATCGGGCAGAACATTTCCACGGCGCACTTTTTACAGCCTTTGCAGCTGCCGGCGTCAAAATTCGGGATAAGCTGGCCGATGACGCCAACGTCGTTAAGCTCAGGTTTGACGCAGTTATTCGGACAGCCGCCGACGGCAATTTTGAATTTATGCGGCAGCTTCACCGTCCGGTAGCCGTTGTAGAAGCGCTCGTGTATCTCCTCCGAAAGCGCGAAGGCGTCGATAAGGCCATACTGGCAGGTCGTCCCCTTACAGCAGACGACGGGGCGCACTTTAGGCCCAGTACCTCCGGAGGCGAGCCCGGCCTTCGCTATGCAGGCGCGAAAATCTTCTATCTTGTCAAAGGGTATTCCCTGGCACTCGATTGTCTGGCGCGTCGTCATCGTGACGACGCCGTTCCCGTAGAGCTTCGCCGCTTCCGACAGGCAAATCATCTGCTCTGCCGTGATTTTGCCGTTTACTGTGATTACGCGTCCTGAAAAATTATTCGTCCCCCTGTTCCTCAGAAAGCCAAGAGCCTTAACTGATTTCTCTTCCTCGGTCGTAACAGAGCCGTTTGTCATAGCTTATTTCTCTCCTTAAATTCCTTGAATTTGTTTGTTCGCTTTCCATTCCTGTGAGGTTAAGTTCCGCATAGCTGACGGTTTAGTGTGTTTTTAGTGTGAGATATCTATCGCAAACCCGCGGTTACTCTGGCAAGCGCCCCGCTTCTGTAGACCTCCACTGGGGCCAGCCCCAGGCCGGCTCTCAGCTCGATTGATATTATTTCGTCGTCGGCTCCGCGCCGCGTCAGCACCCTGATAAAAGAGGCGTAAGGCTCGGCCATAAGCGGCCCGGCGTATTCTGTCAGCGCGTTCTCGCGCATAAATTCAACAAAGGGAATACCGCGCGCCGCCTCAGAAGCTGCGCGAAAGCGCCTCGTTCCTCCGAAGATGACGGCGGCGGAAAGGGCGCGGGCGCTTCCGCGCAAAACGTCGCTCATCTCTCTGCGTATAAGATATATCCTGCGCGCGCCGAATACCAGCAGCGCGCAGAAAAATATCAGCGTTTTATAATTTTCCAGAAATGTCTCCACTGTCTGCATTTTTCATCCTCCCCCGCGAACAGTATCGTCGTCTGTCATTCGGCAATTATACCTGTTTTCCGCCCCTCTGAATTACGTATTTTTCAGAGACCGGGCGCGCCTTTATCCGACCCTTTTCGGTAAAATAGCGGCGATATGAGATATAATCAGCGCGGAGAATCGGCATGACTGGAGTGAACGATTATGGAATCGGCCAAAATAACAGATTCGCTGTACAGGAATGAAAATGCCTCGCGCGAAGAGCTTCGTTTCCTGATAGAAAACAGGAACGCAGAGAGCGCGGAGAGACTCTTTGAACGGGCGCGGGAGGCAGCGCGGCGGCACTACGGAAATAAGGTCTATGTGCGCGGCCTCATTGAGATGACAAATTACTGCCGCAACGACTGCTATTACTGCGGCATACGCCGGAGCAACGGCGCGGCTCAGCGCTACCGCCTCACAAAAGAAGACATAATGCACTGCTGCGAAGAGGGCTACAGACTCGGCTTCCGCACCTTCGTCCTTCAGGGGGGAGAGGACAGCTTTTACACAGACGACATAATGGTCGATATCATCGGAGCTATCAGGGGTAAATACCCGGACTGCGCCATTACGCTCTCTCTCGGAGAAAAAAGCGCTGAGAGCTACCGGAGATTCTTTGACGCCGGCGCGAACCGCTACCTGCTGCGCCACGAGACTGCGACTCCCGAACACTACGCGAAGCTGCATCCGGCAGAGCTGTCTCTGGCAAACAGGATCGAGTGCCTGCGCGTGCTGAAAGAGATAGGCTACCAGGTGGGCTGCGGCTCCATGATCGGCTCCCCCTATCAGACGCTGGACAACATCGTTGAAGACCTGATCTTCATAAAGAGCTTCGGGCCGCAGATGGTAGGCATGGGGCCATTCATTCCGCACCACGACACCCCCTTCGCGCGGGAGAAGGCCGGCACGGCGGAGCTGACGCTCTTTCTGCTCGCCATCGTGCGCCTGATGAATCCGAAGGTGCTGCTGCCTGCTACGACGGCGCTCGGCACCATAGAGGACAACGGGCGCGAGCTTGGCATGCTGGCCGGCTGCAATGTAGTGATGCCGAATCTGTCGCCGATCAGCGTGCGGAAAAAATATATGCTCTACGACAACAAAATAAGCACCGGCGACGAGGCGGCGGAGGCAAGGGCGTCGCTTGAACGGCGAATGGAAAAGATAGGCTACAGGGTGGTAAGCGAGCGCGGCGACTACGCGGATTAAAAAACTGAGAAGAATACCGGAGAAGCTTAAAAAATCCGCCTGCGGCGCATGAATTTTACTGAGAGGGCAGAGGCTTTTCCGGCTGGAAGAGAATATAATCGGATAAAATAAGCTATGAACGGAGGAAATATAAAAATGCACAAAAAAATAGCAGTCATGATAGCGGCGGCTGCGCTGCTGTCGGCCTCTGCCGCGGCCCGCGCGGAGGACTGGCCCTTCTTCAAAAACAACGAACTGCGCAATGGGACGATGTCAGCGGAGCTTCGCGGCGCGCCCGCCATCGGCGGCGTCCGCGAATGGACTACACAGCTCTGGCAGAATATAGCCTCATCCCCGGCCGTTTACAGGGGCATGGTATATTTCGGCTCCAACGACGGAGCCGTCTACGCGCTGGACGCAGAGACTGGAAAACAGCGCTGGAAGTTCGAGACCGACAACTGGGTAACGACGTCGCCGGCCGCGGTAAACGGGAGAATCTTTATAGGCGGCTTTGACAGCAGACTCTACTGCCTGAACGCCGACACAGGCGAGCAGATATGGAAATTCACCACATCGAACAGCATACAGTCGTCGCCGGCCGTCGCCGACGGAGTGGTATATTTCGGCTCCAACGACGGCTATGTCTACGCAGTAACGATCAAAACAGGCTGGCAAAAGTGGAAGTTTAAGACAGACGCCGCCGTAACAGGCTCCCCCGTCGTCGCTGACGGCATAGTCTACATAGGCAACCGCAACGGCAAGATGTACGCCATAAACGCCGCCGACGGTCAGCTGAGCTGGCGCGCCATCGTCGGCGGCCCCATCACCTCCGCTCCGGCCGTCGCGAACGGACATCTCTACTTCACAAGCCAGGACGGGAAAATTTACTGCGCCCGCATCAAGCATCAGGCCGTCATCTGGAATTACGACGCGAAGGCGCAGATAGAGACATCTCCGCTCGTCCATAGCGGCAGAGTGGTATTCGGCGACATTTCAGGAAACGTGACGGCGCTCGACGCGCTGAGCGGCTCCCCCCTCTGGAAATATCAGACGGGCGGCTCCGTATTCTCTTCGGCGGCGGCATACGGCGGAAGGATCTACATCGGCTCAAACAGCGACAGACTTTTCGCCCTCGATATGGAAAGCGGAGCTCCCGCGTGGCAGCTCGACCTTGAAGGCGACGTCATAGCCACGCCGGCGGTCACAGCCGGAAGGCTCATCGTACCGACGGCGGGAGGAAATATCTGCGCGATAAGATAGAAAGAGGGCGCGGACGCGCCCTCTTTCTATCTTAGTTTAATGTTGCCGGATCTCGCCGTCTGATTCCGGCGCCGTTCCAAGCGCGGCGAAGAATATCTGCTGTTCGCTGCTCTCGGCAATCATTGCCGCCCTGCATCTCATCAGCAGCGCCTGGCTGTCGCCGGGCGTTTTCCATCTCATAAAGAACGAGCGTTCCTGCGCGCACTCGCGGATAAGGTCGATCTGCTCCCTGAAACGCTCTGGGTCGCACATGTACTCCGACAGGCGGAACATATAGTCCGCATCCGCATGGCCGCAGTCACGCAGTAATTTTATGAACCTTTTATTTGCCAGCATTATTTCGAATGTGCCGTTGTTGTTCGAGAAGATGACCGCCGGCCACGGAATGAAGTTGAGGAAAAGCGAGGTCTGCGAGTCAGGACGCCAGAGCCCCTCTATATCCAGATCTCCCTTCGCCCTTATCGACCTGTCCGGAAGCTGCGGCGAGAAAACGGATAGCTCGATCAGACGCTCAAAGTCTTCGACAGGCATCGGCTTGGCGTAGAAATAACCCTGCACGATGCGGCAGCCGATGGTGAGCAGGAAGTCGGCCTGAGCCTGCGTCTCGACCCCCTCCGCTATCACCGGAAGCCCCAGCCGTTTTGCCATGCGCACCAGCGAGGCCAGTATGCTGCCGCCGCGCTCGTAGCGATCCTCGCCCAAAAGGAATTTCAGATCCAGCTTCAGCAGGTCAAGAGGCATATCCTTGAGGGAGTTGAGCGAAGAAAAGCCGCTGCCGAAGTCGTCCATCTCGATGAAAAAGCCGCGTTCGCGCAGCGAGCTGAGAACGCTTATAAGCTGCTCCGGATTCTCGACGTAGGCGGACTCCGTTATCTCCAGCCGAAGAAGCTCTATGGGGATATCATATTTTTTTATAAGCCCCAGCAGCGTCTTTTCAAGGAGCGGATTGTAGGTGTCCACCCGCGACAGGTTCACGGAGACCGGCACGACTGGACGCCCCTCGTCCAGCCAGCGGCGGATCATCGCGCATACCTGTTCCCATATATATTCATCGAGGGCGGCGATAAAGCCGTTTTTTTCAAAGACCGGTATAAACTCGGCCGGAGATATCAACCCGCGCACGGGATGTACCCAGCGCGCAAGAGCCTCCGCCCCGATGATTTTGCCGGTCGAATGGTCGTATTGCGGCTGAAGCCACGCGCGGAACTGCCCGCCCTCTACCGCCTGATTCATCTCCCGCACGACCTGCTGTTCGATCAGCAGCGGCAGGCGCATGTTCTCCGTGAAGCTGGCATATCTCTGCATATACTTCCCCTTGACCGAACGCAGCGCCAGATTGGCGCGGTCGCACATCTGGTCTATGGGCATATCGCAATCCGTTATTTCATATATGCCGGCGTGAATGACTATCTCGTACTGTTCGCGCTGAAAATCCTCGCAGGGGCGCAGCCCCTTCACCATACTCTCCGGCTCCAGCAGCGCTGTCGGCAGACAGGCCGCGAATCTGTCGGCCTCGAGCCTGCCGTATGTCCCGACGCCGCCGAAGAGTTTTTTCAGAAGCTGGGCCAGATCTATCAGTATTCTGTCGCCCATCTCCTTGCCGAATAGCTCGTTGATGAATTTAAAACGCTCGATATTCCACGTTATGAGGGAATAGGAGCCGCCGCGGTTCTTTTTAAGCAGCTCCGCCGTCATATCGAAGAAAGCCTCGCGGTTGAATATAGAGGTAAGCGGGTCGTAGTATGCCTTGACGCGCAGCCTGGCGTTGGCCTCTTTCAGCTTCTGTTCGCTCAGCTTCTCGTTGGTCACGTCGGAGCAGATAGCGACTATCACCGGCAGCTCGCTCTCAGGATACTCTATCCGCGCCCCCTGCATATGCAGCCACATAAGGGAGCCGTCTTCTTTGTAGGAACGGAACTCAACGCAGAAGGACTCCCTGCTCTCCGCCGCGCATTGCAGCGCGGAGAGCAGCTCGCCGCGGTCTTCCTCTGCCACGGAAAAGAAAAAGTCGTTTCCGTTTTTTTCAAAGGCTTCTTTGCTTATGCCTACAAAATCGTAAAAGCCCTTACTGATGAAAAGCTCTCTGGGCTTCTCGCCAAGCTCGACGAGAAAGACACAGCCGACCATATTGTCAAGTATCGCCTGCAACTGAAGCTGCGCCATCGTGCGTTCGCGCAGTATCTTGTTTTCCAGCCTTACGGCCTCTATCTCGCCCCGGGCGATTATATTGCGCACGCGCCCGATGACGACTCTGGGAACGTAAGGCTTTGATATGAAGTCCGTAGCCCCAAGCTCCAGCGCGCGCACCTCGTCTGCCGGATCGGAGGCCGCCGTTACCACTACCACCGGAATATCGGCAATTTCAGGCTGCCTCCTCATTACGGAAAGCACCTCAAAGCCGTCTATCTCCGGCATCAGCAGATCCAGAATGACGAGGGCGATGTTCTTGCCCTCACGCCGCAGCACTTCGAGCGTTTCCGCTCCGTTCGCCGCCTCATAAATGTTGTATTCTTCCTTGAATATCTCCGCCAAAAGAGCGCGGTTGATGTCAAGGTCGTCCGCTATCAGTACGTTTTTTTTCGACGCCATCGCTGTTTACTCGCCTCGCAGAGAGTCTATCGCTGCGAGGGCCGCGGCGTACTCCTTTTCGAGTTTATCCATCAAAGCAGGCACTTCCGCCCTTTCACCAGCGCGCAGCAGCCGCATTATCTCGGAGGTGACGGCGAATATGCCGTTCAGGCTGAGGTTGCCGCTGACGCCCTTCAGCGTGTGTATGCTCTCCTGAAAGGATTTCCAGTCTCCTTCCGCGAAGCGCGCCCGCGCCGCTGAAAAGGAGCCGTCGGCGGCGAATTTCGCCAGCATCTTTTCATAGAGGGCGGAGTTGCCCATAAAGCGGTCGAGCCCTTCGTCGTAAGCAATCCCCGCGGCTGTCAGTTTCTCTTTATTCATCTCTATCAACCCTTTCGCTGTCGAAGCTGTAAAAGACAAAGCGCAATATTCTATGACGGATAGCGAACCGTTCTATTTTATCACAGCCGGCCTATGCAGTTCAGCGCCGCTGCCGCATCCGCGCGCAGTCAGGCCGGAGAGCGGCTAAAAATTCTGCGTCAGGCTTTCCAGCGTATCCGAGGCGCGGATGAGGCGGAAGTCTCCCTGCCGCGTCTTCAGCAGCTCCGCCGGACGCAGGCGGCTGTTGTAATTCGAGGCCATGGAGTAGCCGTAAGCGCCGGCGTTGCCGACGACAAGCAGATCTCCCTCCTTCGCCCCTGCCAGCGCGCGATCTTTGGCCAAAATATCCCCGCTTTCGCAGATATTCCCAACCACAGTCGCCAGCCGGCCGTCGCCCGCGCCATCTTTGCCAAGCAGGGCGACCTCGTGATAGGAGTCGTAAAGCACCGGACGCATCAGCACGTTGAAGCCAATGTCAGTGCCGATATACAGCTCTCCGTAATTTTCCTTCACCGCCCGCACCTTTCCGACCAGCAGGCCGCACTCGGCGCAGATGTAGCGCCCCGGCTCGCATTTGAAATGCACATATTTGTTATCGTAGCGGGCGGTGAAGGCGTCGAGAATCGGGAAAAGCCCCTCCGCGAGCGCGGCCAGCTCGAGCGGCTCTTCTCCGGGGCGGTAGGGGACGCCGAAGCCGCCGCCGAAATCTACGAAATCAAGGCCGGGGAAATTCTCCGCCACCAGATCAAGAAGCCCCTCCGCCGCGCGCAGATAAGGCTCCGGCGACAGGAAGAGCGAACCGATATGCTGATTCACGCCGACCAGCTTCATATCGTAGCGCGAGAGAGCTTCCTTCACCTCGCGGCAGAAGGCCGGGTCCACGCCGAACTTTGTCTTGTGTCCTGCGGTAACGACCTTGTCGCAGTGCCCCGCGCCTATGCCTGTGTTGAAACGTATAGCCACGCGGCCGCCTCTGTTTATCCTCCCCAGCTTCTCAAGCTGTGAGATTGAATCCACGCTCACCAGTATGCCTCTGTCGATGCAGTATCTCAATTCGTCCGTGGATACGTTGTTTCCTATATAGAAGATCTCGTCGCTTTGGAAGCCGGCTTTTTCGAGGATAAATATCTCGCCCGGCGACATGGCGTCAGCGCCGAAGCCCTCCTCGCGGATGATTTTCAGCAGCGTCAGGTTGGAATTGGCCTTGATGGAAAAGCTCGGCGCGACGCGCCCCTGAAAGGCCTCCAGCAGAGCGCGGCAGCGATCTCTCAGGATCTCCTCGCTGTAAACGTATATCGGCGAGCCATATTCCGCTGTCAGCTCCGCCGCTTCGTCATGGTTAAGAAAAATCATAATACCAGCCCCCCACAGCTACAGTCTCGCGGCTCCGGTGCGCCGCGCGGCCTCCGCCACGGCCTTCGCGACGGCGGGGACTACGCGCTCGTCAAGGGCGGAGGGTATGATATATTCCTTTGAAAGCTCATCCTCAGATACGAGGGAGGCCAGCGCCGCGGAGGCGGCGAGCTTCATTTCTTCGTTGATGCGGCGCGCGCGCACATCGAGCGCGCCGCGGAATATACCCGGAAAGCCAAGGCAGTTATTCACCTGATTCGGGAAGTCGCTCCTGCCGGTGGCGACCACGGCAGCGCCGGCTGCCAGCGCCTCATCCGGGAAAATCTCCGGCGTCGGGTTCGCCATAGCGAATACCACCGGCGACGGAGCCATAGAGCGCACCATCTCCCCAGTCAGCAGGCCGGGACGCGAAACACCGAGAAAGGCGTCCGCCCCCTTTATCACCTCAGAGAGCGCGCCGCGGCGGCGCTCAGGATTAGTAACCTTTGAAAGCTCTGCCTGCGCCGGATTCAGCCCATCGGGATATCCGTCGCAGAGCGCGCCGTTTATATCGCACATAATAATATTTTTCACGCCTGCCGAGAGGAAATAGCGCGCAATGGAGCTGCCCGCCGCCCCCGCGCCGTTTATCACGAGCGTGGAATCCTCAAGACGCCGCCCCGTAAGACGCAGCGCGTTCTTATAGGCCGCCAGCGCTATCACCGCCGTGCCGTGCTGGTCGTCATGAAAGACGGGAATGTCCAGCCGTTCCTGCAATTTGCGCTCTATCTCAAAGCAGCGCGGCGCGGAAATATCCTCAAGGTTGATCCCTCCGAAGGATATCGCTATCTTCGACACGACATTGACAAATTCGTCAACGTCTTTAGTCGATACAGCTATCGGGATGGAATCAATACCGGCGAAGCGCTTGAAAAGGCAGCTCTTCCCCTCCATCACAGGCATCGACGCGGCGGGGCCGATATCGCCCAGCCCCAGAACCGCCGAGCCGTCCGTTATCACGGCGACAAGATTATTCTTTATCGTAACATTCCAAAGCTCCTCAGGGTCGCGCTCGATGGCGCGGCAAGGCTCCGCGACGCCCGGCGTATATACCAGCGATAGATCCTCCATGCTCTCTATCCCAGCGCGGCACTCCACGCTGAGCTTCCCCTTCTTCTCCCTGTGCATATCAAGCGAACGATTGAAAATATCTTCCTTCATAACCTTTACCCCCGCGCTCCCCGCGAATAATTTTTTTACAAGCCCCTCACGCCATAAGGCACTCTTTCATTTACATGAAATTATAATACTAAAAATGACTGAGTGAAACGCTTATTAAGTAGCATTTGTATATAATATTATAAACGTACCGCGGAACGCGAAGGATGCGTATAATTAGCGGCAATTTTAACGGTGATTTTTTGAAAGGAGAGGCAGGATATGAACAAAGAAGAAATGTACTCCGCCTGCGCCGCCTTCCACGGCCATTCCTGCGGCGGGCTGCTCGTCGGCTTCCGCGCCGCGCTGTACGCCATGGAGCTGCTGGGCATAGAGGAGAGAGCGGGAGACGAGGAGCTGGTCTGCGTCGCCGAAAACGACGCCTGCGGCGTGGACGCGATACAGGCGCTGCTCGGCTGCACGGCGGGCAAAGGCAACCTGATATTCAGACTGCGCGGCAAGCAGGCTTTCAGCTTCTTCGACAGGAAAAGCGGCAAAGCCTTCCGCATCGTGCTGAAAGAAAAGAAATTCGCCTCCAAAGAGGAAAAACAAAAATTCATGCGCGAGGCGGCTTCAGCTGATATATTCAGCGTCGAAGAGGCGCGCTTTGAGCTTCCGCGCGAAGCGCGTATCTACCGCTCAATGCCCTGCGCCAACTGCGGCGAAGTCACAGCCGAACCCTGGCTGCGAGTCAAGGAGGGAAAGCTTCTCTGTCTGGATTGCGCGGAGGAAGAATAGCCGAAGATACGCGGCCGCCGATTATATGCAAGCCTTATTTGATAGAGCTTTCCTTAAAATAAAGAGGCCCCGCGCGGAGGCCCCTTTATTATTTTTTGTGTCCGCGCTACATTCCCATGTAGGCGCGGCGGACCTCTTCGGAGTCAAGAAGCTCCTGCGAACTCCCCTCGTGAACTACGCGCCCGGTTTGAAGGACATAGCCGCGGTCGGCGATTTCCAGCGCTTCCTGCACCATCTGTTCAACCAGCAGCACCGTTACTCCGCGCCTGCGTATCTCCGCCACCGTCGCCAGCACTCTTTCAACGAGGCTGGGCTGTAAGCCGAGAGAAAGCTCGTCAAGCAATATCAGCTTCGGCTTTGACATCAGCCCGCGGGCGATGGCGCACATCTGCTGTTCGCCGCCGCTCATGGTCTCGGCGGTCTGGCCGGAGCGGCTTTTAAGAATCGGAAAAAGCTCGTACATCTCGTCCAGCCGTTCCGCGACGACGCTCTTGTCTGTGACGCTGAATGCGCCAAGCTCAAGATTTTCGCGTACCGTCAGCTTCGAGAAGAGGCGTCTCCCCTCCGGGACGTAGCTGATGCCGTGCTTTATGCTTTCGGAGGCCGGAGTTTTTCCTATCTCTCTGCCTTCAAAGGTTATCGAGCCGGAGGCGGGGTGCATAAGTCCGGCGATGGTTCTCATCAGCGTCGATTTTCCCGCTCCGTTCGCCCCCAGTATCGCGACGGTCTCCCCTTCGTCCACATGGAGGGATATGCCGTGAATGACCGGAACGTGGTCGTAAGAGCAGCGGATATCTTTCACTTCAAGCAGAGCAGTCATTATTTCTCCTCCCCGTGCAGCCGTTTGCTGAATTTTTCGCCAAAATAGGCGGTGATGACCACAGGGTCTTTGACTATATCGGCCGGGCTGCCTTCGGCTATCTTTTTACCTCCGGCCAGCACGACTATCTTGTCGGCTATCGGCATTATTGCCTCCATGATATGTTCGACCATCAATATGGTCAGCCCCTCTTTTTTCAGCCGCACTATGACCTCTACCATCTCTCTGACCTCCGACGAGGTCAGCCCCGCGACGGCTTCGTCAAGCAGTATCAGCTCAGGGTCGATGGCCAGCGCGCGCGCGACTTCAAGGCGTTTTTTGTTTCCTATTGTCAGCCCGCCGGCAGGCCTGTCGCGATGCTCCGAGAGGAAGCACAGCTCCATGCACCTTTCCGACACGGCTCTGGCCTTTGCGCTGTCTCCCGTGCGCATGTACGCGCCGACCATGATGTTTTCAAAGACGGACATCTCCTTCAGCGGCCGAACGACCTGAAAGGTGCGCGCGACGCCGAGGCGCGCCATCTTATACGCCGGAAGGTCGGTAACGTCCTCTCCCTTGAAGAAGACCTTTCCCTCCGTCGGTTTGTAAAGACCGGCGACGCAGTTAAAGAGAGTCGTCTTCCCCGCGCCGTTGGGGCCTATGAGTCCCACTATCTGCCCCTTTTCAACGTCGAAAGAAACGTCGCTGTTCGCGGGGAGAGAGCCGAATTTCATCGTTAAATTTTTTACCTCAAGCAGCGCCATCAGCGATCCTCCCCCTCTTCTTCCGCCGCCCCCGCGGCCTTTCTTCCAAAGTAGCCGAGCAGCCCCATTATCCCGCGCGGTTCCTTTATCATCACGACGATGATTATAAGGCCGAATATGATAAGGTCTATCCCGGCGCCGAGGTGCGAAAGGTAGGCGCGCGTATATTCCTGAAGCGGTATGAGCACGAGCGCGCCGAGGAATGGCCCCCAGAATGTGCCGAGGCCGCCCAGTATGGTGATGAGGACGAACTTCATCGACATATCGAGGGACATCACCATCGGCGGGTCAACGCGGTAGTTGTACTGCGCGAAGAAGGCTCCGCAGAGCGCGGCAAGCGCCGCGGAGAGGGCCATCGCGCCGAGCTTTACCACGGCGCTGTTGACGCCGAGGGATTCCGCCGTCTCCTGCCCCTCGCGCACAGCGAGCAGGTAGTAGCCCATTCTGTTTTTCTCTATCCAGCGCACTATGCCGAATACCAGCAGGAAAATAGCCAGCGCTCCGATGTAATAGCCTGTCTTTGTGTCGGACCAGGAGAAATTCTTCCAGCCGTCAGGCAGTATCGGATAGTCCAGCCCCAACGCCCCGCCAACCGCGTCCCATATCATAAAGAGGCGGTTGAATATCTCCACTATGGCAAAGGTCGCGATTGCGAAGTAATGCCCTTTAAGGCGGAAGCAGGGATAGCTGATAAGCACTGACACAAGCGCCGCCGCGAGCATTCCCAGCGGAGCGCCGTACCATGGCAGCGACTCAAAGGTTACGACTGCGAGCGCCGCGCCGTAGGCTCCTATCCCGAAAAATACGGAATGTCCGAAGGAGACCTGCCCCCCGTAGCCGCTGATGATGTTCCATGACTGCGCCATAGCGGCGTAAAGCAGCACCATCGTCGCGACATGTCCGAAGAAGGAGCCTTCTATAACGCCGGGGATACATGGAAGCGCCAGCGCGGCTGCGATGAAGCCATACCATAATTTATCTCTTTTATTCATCCGCATGGCCGTCACCACCCAAAGAGCCCTTTGGGGCGCACAAGTATCACTATCAGGTATATGGCGAAGACGGCGACATATTTAAGCACAGCCGCGACGTAGAAGCCGGTGAAGGACTCTACGAGACCGATAAGCAGCGCGGCGAAGAGCGCGCCGGTAATGCTGCCGAAGCCTCCCAGCGCTACCACGACGAAGGCGATAAGGCTGAAAAGCCCGCCCACCTCCGGGTGAACGGCGAGGTAGGTCGTCATCAGGCCGCCAGCGACTCCGACGCATGCGCCGCCGATACCGAATACCAGCAGATAGATTTTTTCAGTGTCGATGCCCATCAGCTCCGCCGCCTCCTTGTCCATCGCTGTGGCCTGTATTGCCCAGCCGAGGCGCGTTTTCTTGATGAGCCAGTAAAGCGCCGCCAGTATGACGAGCGCGAATATCCCGGTGACGAGCTGAGGAACGGAAACTATCGCCCCTCCCACCTCAAAGGTCTTGCCGTCAAGCAGCGTTCCCGAAAGCAGGCGGAAGTTTGGCGAAAAGCGGTTCATACAGAAATTTTTAAGCAGCATCGAAAGGCCGAAGGTCGCAAGCAGCGGCGCCATAGCCGCCTTTCCGAGGCTTCGCTTTATTATCCATTTGTAGGTCAGGCCGCCCAGTATAAAAAGGAATATGCCGGAGGCTATCCATGTAAATATCGGATCCAGCCCAAGCATGAAGCCCATCCAGTAGCAGATGTACATCGCCACCATCAGGAATTCACCGTGAGCGAAGTTTATAACGTCCATAACGCCCCATATCATGCTCAGTCCCGCGGCGACGAGAGCGTATAAGAGGCCGCTCAGGATTCCGTCGATCAGAACCTGCAAAAAATCACTCATGCAAAAACCTCCTCGGAAAAAAGGCGGGGCAAAGAGCATGCCCCGCCGCATTTCTGCTGCGAAAGCGCGGCGTACAGCGGCGCTTTCCGGAATTGAAAAGTTATCTCTTATCCCACGGAACCATCGGGTAGACAGGCTCCGTGTCTTTGTATTTGAGCGGGAATACCGTGTTGTACTTCTGATTTTCGATCTGCGTGATGACGGAAAGGGCGTTGACATTCTGTCCGTCGGGGCCGAATTTGACAGTGCCGCTCAACGACATGACTGACGTGAATTCTTCTGTCTGAATTATCTTCAGAACCTTTTCTGTGTCGGGGCCGCCGGCCTTTTCGATAGCCTGCGCTATGACCATCAGCATGACCGCTTCCTGAATGGAGTCGCTGTCGAAAGGCTGGCTGCTTCTCGGCGTGTAGTATTTATCCTGAATCTTTATCGCTTCGGGCATGAAGAGCTTCGCCAGCTCCGGCGAATAGCCCATGCCGCCCATGAAGTAGTTGCCGTCTCCGGCAAGCTCTTTCTGTACCGCGGGGTTCTGATAGCCGGTGCAGTAGTTGATGGCGATCTTCGGGAGCCAGTTGACCTGCTTCATCGTGCGCACCCAGAGCGAATAGTCGCCGCCGAGAGCCGCGCCGAATACCGCGTCGGGATTGGCAGACTTGAGCTTCTGGACTTCGCTGTTGAGATTCGTCGCGCCGTTGTTGAAGGGAACGTCGGCGACGATTTTAAGGTCTATCTTCTTCGCGGCTTTTCTTGCCTCTTCCGCCGCGTGCTTTCCGAACTCCGTATTCTCGTAGATCAGTCCGAGCGTCTTGACGCCGGCGTTCTTTTCTTTGTTGAGATATTCAATGTAGTCTACAAATTCAACGGATTCGATAGCGTCGGTCGGGGCGTGGCGGAAGAAATATTTGTAGCCGCGCTCCGTCAGAGCCGCGGAGCTGGAGCAGCCGCACATGAATATCTTCTTCGCGCGCTCCGCGACGGCGCTGGCCGGCTTCGTGGCTGAGCTGTTGTAGCAGCCGATTATCGCGAAAACCTTCTCCTGGTTATAAAGGCGCTCGGCCTCTGACTTCGCTACGTCCGGCTTGCCCTGATGGTCGGCGGCGACTACCTTGATGACATATTTCCCGCCCAGAAGTCCCTCGCCTGCCGCGAGAGGGGCGTTGATGTCGGGGTTTTTCTGATTGATGACGTCGGCGGCCGCGAGAACGGAATTAACACAGTTCTGCCCTGAGACCGCGGCGGGGCCTGTCAGCGGGAAGAGAGCGCCGATCTTTATCTCTTCCGCGGCAAAGGCGGCGGAAGAGGCGAAAAGGGCGCTGCACAAAATCAACATAACGAATACGGCGGTGCGCTTGCTCAGTTTCATAACTACATCATCCTCCCATGATATGTTTGTGCGAATATTTTTCGCCACGTGCATTATTATACTGTTTATTGACGCAGCGTCAATTTTTTGTTTATTTTTTCTGAATCAATATATTGTTGACATTTATAGATAAGAAGGGTATATTCTTAGCATCTAAGTGGACAATTCCACATGGCAAAATTAAATAAACATCTCAAGGAGGATGTTATTCAATGTTATTCCATGCAGAGGCCGTAATCACTCCGCGCGAGGGAGTTCTTGACACTCAGGGCAAGGCCGTTGAAAAGACGCTCGCGAGTCTCGGTTATAAGGGATTGAATGAGGTGCGTGTCGGACGTATCGTTACGATGCGCCTTGAGGCGCGGGACGAAGGAGAAGCGGCGGAGGCCGTGAAGAACATGTGTCAGGATCTGCTGGCCAACGACCTGATAGAGACTTATAAAATATCCGTGCGGGAAGCGCAGTGATGAAGACAGCCGTAGTCGTTTTTCCCGGGAGCAACTGCGACCGCGACGTTCAGCGCGCAGTCTCCGAAACGTTGAAATGCTCTGTCGATATGGTCTGGCATGAGGAGAGGGATTTTCCGTCGGCTCCGGACCTCGTGATACTCCCCGGAGGCTTCTCTTACGGGGATTATCTGCGTTCCGGCGCAATGGCGGCGCGCTCCCCGATCATCGGCGCGGTAAGGAAGCATGCCGCCGAGGGCAGGCTGCTGCTCGGCATCTGCAACGGCTTTCAGGTGCTGACGGAGACGAAGCTGCTGCCGGGCGCGCTGCTCGCAAACACGACGACGACCTTTATATGCAGAAAATGCCATATCCGCGTGGAGAGTACGGACAACCGCTTCACCTCCGGCCTCAAAAAGGGCGAGGTCGTGCAGTATCCGATAGCGCATCACGAGGGGCTTTATTTCCTGCCGCCGGCGGAGCTCAAGGCTCTTGAAGAGGCTGGGCGCGTCGTCTTTCGCTACGCTGACCCTGAAACGGGAGAGGCGGGCGCGGAATACGCTCCCAACGGCTCTCTCAACGGAATCGCGGGCATTTGCAACGAGGCTGGAAATATTCTGGGGCTGATGCCGCACCCGGAGCGAGCCACCGTCGCGCATCTCAACGGCGGTTCTGACGGCGGGGCTTTCTGGCTTTCCATCGCGGACGATTTTGCAAAGAGGGGGATTCTTTAATGGGCTTTCGCGAGGTTGGACTCTCCGAATCAGAGTATAAAAGAATAATAGAGCTGCTTGGCCGCGAGCCGAACGAGCTTGAGCTTGAGCTTATCGGCGTAATGTGGTCGGAGCATTGCAGCTATAAGTCGACCCGCCCGCTGCTGCGCACCTTCCCCTCAAAGGGGAAGTATGTGCTTCAGGGACAGGGAGAGAACGCCGGCGTTGTAGACATGGGAGAGGGCTGGGGCTTCGCCTTCAAGGTGGAGAGCCACAATCACCCGTCGGCCGTCGCGCCCTTTCAGGGAGCGGCGACAGGCGTCGGCGGCATAATCCGCGACATCATAGCGATGGGGGCGCGTCCGTCCGTATCGATGGACGGGCTTTTCTTCGGCGACGCGGAGCTGCGCAAGACGCAGAATTTGGCAAAGGGGATAGTGGAAGGGATAGGCGCTTACGGAAACGCGGTCGGAGTGCCGATAGTCGGAGGCAAGACCTTCTATTCGCCCTGTTATAACGACAATCCGCTCGTAAACGCTTTCAGCGCGGGCTTTGTGCGCCTTGACAAGATGGCAAGCTCGCAGACCGCCAAGGCCGGAGACTACGCTGTGCTGCTCGGCTCCAAAACCGGGCGCGACGGCATAGCCGGAGCCTCTTTCGCCTCACGCGAGCTTGACGAAGATTCCAAAGCAAGCAAGCCTCAGATACAGATAGGAGACCCATTCGAGGAAAAGCTGCTGATAGAATGCTGCATGGATCTGCTGGACAAAAAGCTGATAGCCTCGATGCAGGACATGGGGGCGGCCGGCATCCTCTCATCTTCCAGCGAGATAGCCCACAAAAGCGGCTGCGGCATTGACATTGAGGTTGAAAAAATCCCTCTTCGCGAAGCGGATATGCTTCCCTGGGAGATATTCCTTTCCGAGTCGCAGGAGCGTATGCTTCTCATCGTCGAGGAAGAAAAATTAAAGGCGGTTTTCGACATGGCGAGCCATTACGGGCTTGACTGCGCCATCGTCGGGACTATGACGGACAATAAACTTTACCGGGTCTACAAGAACGGCGCGCTGGAGGCGGAGCTGCCTACCTCGATACTCGGCGACACGCCGGAAATATTCTGGCCCTCTGAAGAGCCGAAGGATCTGCCCGCGCGTCAGGCGCTCGATCCGGCCGCGCTCGCCTGCTGCGACCCTGCGAAGGCGCTGCTGGAAATGCTCTCCTGCCCGAACGGAAGAAGCAAAAAGGCCATCTGGGAGCAGTACGACTCGATGGTGCAGCTGCACACGATAGCCGGCCCCGGAGAACCGGCGGCGATAGTCGAGGTGCCGGAGACGCGCCGCGCCTGCGTGCTGACAATGGAGGCCGAGCCGTATAAATGCTGGACAGACCCATACACGGGAGCGGCGGAGGCGATGGCTCTCTCACTGCGCGGGCTGTGGCTTACCGGAGCTGAGGCGCTTGGCATGACGAACTGCCTCAACTTCGCATCGCCGGAGTCGCCGGAAAAATTCTTCGAGCTTAAGGAATGCCTGCGCGGCCTGGCGGATACCTGCCGCGCGCTGGAATGCCCCGTCGTATCCGGCAATGTCAGCCTGTACAACGAGACCGCGAACGACCGGATATACCCGACTCCGCTCGTCGTCACAGCCGGACTTGTCGTCGACCGCGACAAAGTGATACGCGCAGGACGCGCGGAAGAGGGAGACATCCTCTATCTCGCGGGGGCGGCGGAAGGCTCGCTGGGGGCGTCTCGCTATCAGCAGTCGAAGGACGGAAAGCCGCTGGGCAAAAGCGTCGCGCCGAACTATGCGGCGGAGAAAAAATTCCGCGAGGCGGCGCTTTCCACCGCTCACAGGCAGCTCGCGAAGTCAGGGCGAGTCGTCGCCGGCGGCGGCCTTGCCGCGACGCTTGCGAACGAGGCGGTCGCCTCCTCTATCGGAATGACGCTGACGCTTGCGCCTGAAAGCTCCGTCGAGGCGCTGCTTTTCTCGGAGGGCGGCGCTCGCGCGGTATACGCCGTATCGCCGGAAAAAAGCGCGGAATTTGAAAAGGAATGGAAAGAGGCCGGCTGCGTAAAGATCGGAACGGCCGGCGGCTCTGATTTCAACTGGCGCGGGATTATGACGCTGCCGCTTGCGAAGCTGGAAAAGGCCTTCGCGGGGGAAAAATAGAGAATGTGCGGCGTATTTGGAGCCTACAGTCAGGACGGCTCCCCTGTTCTGGAGGACATATATCTCGGACTCTGCGCCTTACAGCACAGGGGACAGCTATCGGCCGGCGCCGCCTGGACGGACGGAGGCTCCGTACATATAAAAAAGGGGTTGGGGCTTGTTCACGAGGCTCTTTGCCAGAGCGAGCTGGCAGCGATACCGGCGCATACCGCCATCGGCCATGTGCGCTACGCAACGGCCGGAGGCACGCGGCCGGAGAACTGCCAGCCGCTGGGCGCGAATTACGCTCAGGGGCCTGTCGCCATCGCCCATAACGGCAACCTTACAAACGCGAGGGCGCTTTCCAGCTACCTTGCGAACAGAGGGGCCATATTTCAGACCACCTGCGATTCTGAGACGATCATCCAGCTGATGGCGCACCAGCCGGGGACAGTGCAGCTTGAGGCGCTGGAGAGCGCGCTTGCCAGAGTTCAGGGAGCCTACAGTCTCGCGGTGCTGCTGGAGGACTGCCTCATAGCGGCGCGCGACCCATGGGGCTTCCGCCCGCTGGTGGTCGGACGGCGCGGCGAGACATATTTCGTCGCCTCCGAATCCTGCGCTCTCGACATAATAGGAGCGGAGCTGATACGCGACGTGGAGCCGGGAGAGATCCTGGTGATAGACAGGCGCGGCATGATATCGCGAAAGATGCGGAGGAAGGCGCGCCGCCACTTTAAGTGCGCCTTTGAATATGTATATTTCGCGCGCCCCGACAGCGTAATAGACGGGCGCTCCGTCTACAGGGCGAGAAAAGAGCTGGGGGCGACTCTTGCCAGACACGGCGGCCTCACGAAAGACGCCGTCGTGGCCGGAATGCCGGACAGCGGCACGCTGGCGGCTCTGGGGCTGGCGGAAGAGGCAGGCATGGACTTCGAGGCCGGCGTCGTGCGCAACCGTTACGTCGGGCGCACCTTCATACAGCCGACGCAGCGCGTTCGCGAGGCCGGCGTGAAGATAAAGCTGAACCCGCAGACTGGCATTTTCAAAGGCAAGGAAGCCGTCGTGGTCGACGACAGCCTCGTAAGAGGCACGACGGCGGGGCGCATAGTATCTATGATACGCGAAAGCGGGGCCGCAAAGGTACATATGAGGATCGCGTCGCCGCCGGTCCGCTATCCCTGCTACTACGGCATAGACACGCCAAGCTCCGAGGAGCTGATAGCGGCTCAGACGACGATAGCTGAGCTGTGCGAAAAGATAGATGCGGATTCACTGGAATATATAGGCTGCGACGAACTGTGCCGCGCGATAGGCCTGCCGCGCGGCGAGCTGTGCACCGCCTGTTTTGACGGCGACTATATGGAAGAAGAGGAAGAGGACAATCTGCTCGAGGTATGACATGCCTCGGAGCTGGATATTTCGTCATTAAAGTTTAGAAACTGATAATTTTTATATCATGGAGGCGCATTGAAATGGAACTGACAAAGAAGGATTTCATCTACGAGGGCAAGGCAAAGAGACTTTTCACGACTGAGGATCCGAATTACGTGATCGTCGAATATAAGGACAGCTTCACCGCCTTTAACGGGCAGAAAAAGGCTACGATGGACGGCAAAGGCGTGCTGAACAACAATATTTCATCGAAGCTTTTCAGCGTCCTCGCGGACAACGGCGTTGAATCGCACTTCGTAGAGCGGATAGACGACACGCATCAGATAGTCAAACGCGTTCAGATAGTGCCGCTGGAGGTCATCGTCCGCAATATCACCACAGGCTCCCTCTGCAAGCGCCTCGGCGTGGAAGAGGGCAAGGTACTGCCCCGCCCGCTATTTGAGATGTGCTACAAGGACGACGAGCTGGGCGACCCCTTCATCATCGAAGATCACGCGCTGCTTTTCGGCTGGGCCACGAAGGAAGAGCTGGACAAGATCAAAGATATATCGCTGCGCGTCAACGCGATACTGAAAGAATATTTCGCTAAGCTCGGCGTGGTGCTCGTGGACTTCAAGCTTGAATTCGGCAAGGATATGCAGGGCAATCTTATCCTTGCGGACGAGATATCGCCTGACACCTGCCGTTTCTGGGACAGCTCGACCGGCGATCATCTTGACAAGGACCGTTTCCGCAAGGATCTCGGCGACGTGCTCGGCGCTTACAGAGAGATCTGGAAGAGGATATCAGCTTAGCCTGCCATGAGCGGAATATTCGGAGCTTACAGCGCCGCCGGCAAGACAGTCCTTGAAGAGGTCTATCTGGGGCTTTACGCGCTTCAGCACAGGGGACAGGAATCGGCTGGCATAGCATGGGCCGAAAACGGTCATGTCGCCTCGGCGCGCGGCATGGGGCTGCTCCACAACGCCGTCGATCAGCATGGGCTGTCGCTGAAAGAGGGACGCTGCGCCATAGGCCACGTCAGATATGTGCCGATCGAAAGCTCTCAGCTTCACAACATTCTGCCGATATGCGCCAATTACGCGCGCGGCCCGGTGGCTATCGCCCACGACGGGCTTGTTACAAATATCACGGAGCTTTCGCGGCAGCTTGAGGCGCGCGGCGCGATATTCCAGTCGACGACCAACTCTGAGGCCATTCTTCATATGATGGCGCAGAAGTCCCACATGGAACCTGTAGACGCGCTTGTGGACGCGCTGAAAAAGCTGCAAGGCTCCTACGCGATAGTCGTACTGCTGGAGGACGCCCTTGTAGCGGCGCGCGATCCCTGGGGCTTCAAGCCGCTGGTGCTCGGCGAGCGCGACGGCACATACTACGCCGCCTCCGAATCCTGCGCGCTGGACATCGTCGGCGCGAGGCTGCTGCGCGACGTGGAGCCGGGTGAAATAGTCGTCATCGGCGCGAAGGGGATGAAGAGCCTGCGCGTCCGCCAGGATAACGGCGAACGCCGTATGCACTGCTCCTTTGAATATGTATATACGGCGCGTCCGGACAGCATCATCGACGGACGTTCCGTCTACGAGGCAAGAAAAGAGATGGGACGGCGTCTTGCGCGGAAGGCCCCCTGCCCCGGAGCGGAGCTTGTGGCCGGGATGCCGGACAGCGGCACCATATCCGCGATAGGATACGCTCAGGCGGCGGAGATACCCTTTGAAATGGCCGTAGTGCGAAACCGTTATGTCGGACGCACCTTTATCCAGCCGACGCAGAAGGTGCGGGAGCTGGGGGTAAGGATAAAGCTTAACCCGATAGCCGAGCTGTTCAAGGACAGAAGCGCCGTCATCGTCGACGATTCAATAGTTCGCGGCACCACAGCGGAGCGCATCGTCTCAATGATACGCAACTGCGGCGCGGGAGAGGTGCATCTTCGCATAGCCTCTCCCCCCGTGCTTCATCCCTGCCGCTACGGGATAGACACGAGAAAAGAGGAGACGCTGGCGGCCGTCCGCATGACGCTTGACGAGCTATGCAAAAAGGTCGGCGCGAACTCGCTCGACTACCTCACGGAAGAAGATCTCGTCGCCGCGATAGGGCTGCCGGAGGAAAGGCTCTGCACCGCCTGTTTTTCCGGTAAATATCTGGAAGGATAAGAAAGAGGTAAGCGGATGGGCAAGCTCAGTTACGAAAAATCAGGAGTAAGCATCTCAGGCGGCGACGCATGGGTGGAGACTATAAAGGGACTTCTCGCCAAAGCCCCCAAAGACGGGAACTGCGTCGGAGGGGTAGGCGGCTTTGCCGGGCTGTACCGCATAGGCGGCGGTCAGTGCATAGCCGCCTGCTGCGACGGCGTTGGAACAAAGCTAGAACTGGCGAAGGCGACGGGGCTGTACAGGGGGCTGGGGCAGGATCTTGTGGCAATGAACGTCAACGACCTTGTAACGGTCGGCGCCCGCCCGCTCTTCTTCCTAGACTACGCCGCCTGCGGCAGGCTGGACGAAAAGATACTGACCCCGATAGTTGAAGGCGTAATCGACGCCTGCGGCGAAAGCCTCTGCGCGCTGCTCGGCGGCGAGACTGCCGAAATGCCCGGGGTCTACGGCGCGGATGGCTTCGACCTCGCAGGCTTCTCCGTGGGTATCGTTGACGAGGATAAGATAATCGACGGCAGGGATATTCAGGAGGGGGATCTTCTAGTCGGCCTTCCAAGCTCAGGCGTCCACAGCAACGGCTACAGCCTCGTGCGCAGCGCGCTGGGGGCGGAGGGGCTGAACATAGATCTGGAAATGACGCCGGAGGGCTGGAATGAAAGCGTGGCGGAGGCGGTGATGCGCCCGACGAAGCTGTACGTCAAAGCGGCGCTCGCTGCGATAGCCGGCTGCGAGCTGCGCGGCATGGCGCATATCACAGGCGGCGGAATGTACGGAAACATCATCCGCGTCATTCCCAAACATCTGGATATCAACGTGGATTTCGGCTCGTGGAAACGTCCAGCCATCTTCGACCTTATCCAGAGCGCCGGAATAGAGGAAGAGGAGATGCGCAGGGTATTCAACCTCGGCATCGGCTTCGTTTTTATCATAAGCCCCAAAGAGCTCAAGAAGCTGGAAAATGCGCTGGAAGCTCTCGGGGAAAAGCCGGTCGTCATCGGAGAGGTAATAAAATGCGGCTCCCCAGAATAGCGATACTCATATCCGGCACGGGGAGCAACATGGAGGCCATACTGAAGGCCGCCGTCAGCGGCGAGCTTCCGGCGCAGGTCTCCTTTGTCGGAAGCGACAGGCTTGAGGCGAAGGGACTCTCAACGGCGGCGGCGCTCGGCGCTCAGACGCGGCTGTTTTTTTATAAGCGCGACGGCCGCGCTGCCGCCGAAGAGGCGATAGCCAGAGCCGTCGAAGAGACGCAGAGCGACTGGATAGTGCTGGCGGGCTTCATGCGCATTCTCTCGCCGGAATTCGTTCGCCGTTTCAAGGGACGCATAATCAACATACACCCCGCGCTGCTGCCCTCCTTTCCCGGCGCGCACGGCATACGCGACGCATGGGAAGCCGGAGTGACGGAGACCGGAGTCACCGTCCACCTCGTCGATGAAGAGGTCGACCACGGGCCGATACTGGCTCAGGAAAGGGTCGCGCGCACGCCGGAGGATACGATAGAGACGCTTGAAGCTAAAATACACGCGGTAGAGCACATTCTGTACAAGCGCACACTGAAAGAATTTTTTGAAAATAATCCTGTGGAAGCAGGCCAATGGGAGGATGAAAAAATGGAAACGAGAAAGGCGCTCATCTCCGTCTGGGACAAGACGGGCATACTGGAGCTGGCGAAAGGGCTGGCCGCGCACGGATATGAAATAGTCTCAAGCTCCGGAACCGCGAAGCATCTCGAAGAGGGCGGCGTCAAGGTAACGGAGGTCGTTGAAATGACGGGGCTGCCGGCGATACTGGGCGGCAGAGTCAAGACGCTCCACCCGACGATAATGGGCGGCATCCTCGCCAGACGCGGCCTGGCCCAGGACGAAGAGGACAGGGAAAAGTTCAGCATTCCGCTTATCGACGTCGTCGTCTGCACGCTGTATCCCTTTGAGGAAACGGCAAAGAGCGGAGCCGACCTCGACGGACTGATAGAAAAGATAGATATCGGCGGAGTGTCGCTGATACGCGCCGCCGCGAAAAATTATTATCATGTCGCGGTAGTCACGGACATCGCCGACTACCCGCGCGTACTCGACGAGCTTGACAAAAAAGAGGAATTCTCCCTTGAATTCAAACAGGAGCTGGCGCTGAAAGCCTTCCGCTGCACAGCCTCCTACGATTCAATAATATACCGCGGACTCTGCCGCGAGCTTGGCAAAGCAGACGAGACAGAGGGAGAGAAGGTTCTGCCGCTGCGCATGGAGCAGAAGCTTCGCTACGGAGAGAACCCGCACCAGAAGGCGGCGCTCTTCATGCCGCCGCTCGAACGGCGTCCCTTTGAACAGCTGTCGGGCAAAGAGCTTTCCTACAACAACCTGCTGGACCTCGACACGCTGCTGCGCGGCTGCTCCGTATTCCAGGACAGATGCGCCTGCACGATAGTAAAGCATACGACCCCCTGCGGAACGGCCTGCGGAGCCTCGCCGCTGGAGGCCTTCAAGAAGGCGCTCGCCTGCGACCCTGTCTCCGCCTTCGGCGGCATAATCGGCATGACGCGCAAGGTCGATCTTGAAACGGCAAAGACAATCAGCGAAACATTCTTTGAAATACTGGCCGCTCCGGATTTTGAAGATGGCGTCGTCGAATATCTCAGTGAAAAGAAGCCCAACCTCCGTGTGCTGAAAATAGTTCAGGGCTACGCCCCCAGCCTTCAGATAATCGGCAACCGCTGCGGCTTCCTGGTTCAGGAAGACATGCTCCCAGCCCTTCCGACAGAGGCCGGCGGAGAGTGGCACGGCACGCCGCGCCCGGAGCTATGGGATGATATCATCTTCGCCTGGAAGACCGCTGCTATAACGAAAAGCAACGCGATAGTCCTCGTCAAAGACGGGGCGGCAGTCGGCATAGGCGGCGGCTTCACCAACCGCGTGGACGCGGCGGAATACGCGCTGAAGCTGGCGGGAGAGAAAGCCAAAGGGGCTGTGATGGCCTCGGACGCCTTCTTCCCCTTCGCGGATTCGATAGAGCTCGCGCATAAGGCCGGAGTCGCCGCCGTCATAGAGCCGGGCGGCTCGATACGCGACAGCGAGGTATTCAAAAAAGCGGAAGAGCTCGGCCTGAGCCTCTTCGCCGGCGGCAGCCGCACCTTCCGCCATTAGGAGCATCTGAGATGAAAATAATGGTACTCGGCGGCGGCGGAAGGGAACATGCCGTCGTCCATGCCCTATCAAAATCAAAAATCTGCGGCGAACTGCACTGCTGTCCCGGCAACCCCGGCATAGCGAAGCTGGCTGAATGCCACGCCGGAGATCCGTGCGACCCTCAGGCAATGCGCGAGCTGTGCGAAAAGCTTTCGATCGGCCTTGTATTCATCGGCCCCGAGGCCCCGCTTGTGGCCGGCACGGCAGACGCGCTGCGCGAGGCAGGGATACCGGTCGTAGGCCCCGGCGCTTCCGGCGCGCGCCTTGAGGGAAGCAAGGCCTTCTCAAAGCAGTTTATGAAAAAGCACGGCATTCCGACCTCAGACTTCGACCTCTGCACAAACCTTGAAGAATGCCGCGCCGCCCTCAAAAAGCGCTCCGCCCCCTTCGTCGTCAAGGCGGACGGCCTCGCGGCGGGCAAAGGGGCTTTCCTCCCCGAAAGCTGCGAAGAGGCGGTTGAGACATGCCGCATGATGCTCGAAGAGCAAAAGCTCGGCGCGGCAGGAAATCTCATCGTCGTGGAAGATTACGTGGAGGGCATGGAAATGACAGTGCTTGCCCTGACGGACGGCGAGACTGTGCGCATACTGCCCTCAAGCCAGGACCATAAGCGCGCGCTTGACGGAGACAAGGGAAACAACACCGGCGGCATGGGAGCCTACTCCCCCGTTCCGTGGGTCGGCGACGCCTTTATGAAAAAGGTGACGGACGAAGTTCTCACCCCCACCGTCAAAGGGCTGAAGGCTGAAAATATCCCATTCCGCGGCGTCATCTACGCCGGAATAATGGTCAAGCCGGACGGCTCGCTCTCCGTACTCGAATATAACGTGCGCCTCGGCGACCCTGAAACTCAGGTAGTGCTGCCGGCCTTCGGCGGCGACTTCGGAGAAGCGGCGCTGGCCTGCGCCAGGGGAGAGCTGGCAAAGGCGGACTGGCCAGGCGCAAAATGCGTCGCTCTGGGCGTAGTCATCGCCTCCGGCGGCTACCCCGGCGCCTTTGAGAAGGGCTATCCTATCAGCGGCGCGGAGGAAGAGACGGAAAACAGCTTCGTCTACCACGCAGGCACAAAGCTCGACGACGGAGGCAGGCTCGTGACAAACGGCGGCCGCGTCCTCACCGTCGTCGGCATCGCGGACGACCTCCCAACGGCGAGGGAACGCGCCTACGAACGGGTAAAAAAGATAAGCTTTGAAAAGGCGCATTACAGAAATGACATCGGCGACAAGTCGCTGAAAAGGGGGAAGTGAAAATGGCCGCAAAAATAGGCATAATCATGGGCTCTGCCTCGGACATCCCTGTAGTGGAAAAGGGAACGCCGGTCCTTGAAGAGCTGGGCATAGAATTTGAAGTGGCGATAGCCTCCGCCCACCGCACTCCCGCCGACGTGGAAAGCTACGCGAAGGGGGCCAGAGGGCGCGGCATAGGGGCGCTTATCGCGGTAGCCGGTCTTTCGGCCGCTCTTCCCGGAGTCGTCGCGGCCTGCACGACGCTGCCAGTCATAGGAGTTCCGGTCAAGGGGGGCGCGCTGGACGGCCTCGACGCGCTGCTCTCAATAGCGCAGATGCCCCCAGGCGTTCCGGCGGCCTCAGTCGGCCTTAACGGAGCGAAAAACGCCTGCCTGATGGCGGCGCGCATCGTAGCCGCCGGAGACGACGCGCTGACTGCTAAGCTCGAAGCATACGCGGAAAAAGAGGCTCAAAAGGTGCGCGAGAGCCGTAAAAAACTCGAAACGCTACCCGCAGCTCCGGCGGAGGCATACAGCTCCTCCCGCTAAAAAGAGCCGCAAAGATTTAAAAAGCGGGTCTGTCGCTCAGACGGCGGCATGGCCCGCTTTCATACTTACGCACAGACGGCGCAAAGTGCCGTTCATCGGATCTTCTTTATGCCGTATCGATTATTTCTCGCGCGCCGGAGCCGCTTTGGCGTAACCGTTCCACGCAAACAGCCCATCCTTGGATTCGTCGGCATAAATTTTGTCGATATTGCAAACATAGAGAAAATGGTCGCCAATCTCTATCGTTTTATTAAGCGTCGCCGCAAAGGCGAGTTTGCTGTCTGCTGGAATTTTAATATCGCTTCCCTGAAGTTCAACAAGTTCTACGCCGAATTTTGCCGCCTTGTCTGTGTCCCTGCCGCTGCACGTGCCGCAGGAGATGGCAGCCTCGCGTAAGCTTTCGCCAGGAACCACGATAACGGCTTTGCCGTTTTTCTTCACAGCCTCCCCGCTGTAAGCCGCTTTGCCCATTGCAAATCCTACCATCACAGGATTGAAGGATAGGTAGCTCACAAACGAGACAGGAGCGAGATTTGCCGAACCGTCCTCCTTCTTCGTGCAAATCAAGACAAGCGGGTTGGGAGATGTCAATTCGGTCGCTTTGCCAATATTGATTTCTTTCATTCAAAGTACATCCTTTCTATAACATCAGATTTTCAACGTTGTCATTTCAGCAATTCGTTGATATATTTATCATACCTTATATTTTTTGACAGGCAAGTACGCAGATTATTCTTACTTAGTATTAGAAAGCGTACCGCCTGATATGGCGATGCCGGAGGGAGATAAAAATCATGGACGGCGAAATGAGCTACGAGGAATATGTAAACAGGGTAAAAGAGGGCATTCTAACAGACGCGGGGAATTGTCCGGTAACACCTTTACTGGAAATGCTGCAGGGAAAATGGAAATTCCAGCTCATCTATGAACTATGCATAAAATCTCCGATGAGATTCGGGCTGTTAAAAAAGACGCTCAACGGAATAACAAGTACCATGCTTAGCGCTTCTCTGCGCGAATTGGAACGTGACGGGCTTGTATCAAGAATTCAATTTAACGAGATTCCGCCACATGTCGAATACTCGTTGACGGAAAAGGGAGAGGCGCTGCTCCCTGTCTTTTACGCGATTACAAAATGGGGCTGCAAATACATTCCATAGAAAAAACGCCAATGAGCTGCGCGGCCTTATTTTCTGATTCCCCTGCATTCGTAGACGAATGCAGGGGGAATGTTCATCATGACGAATCTTGTTTTGACCTCTTTGAAGAGCTTTTCAAAGGAGCTTTTCATGTGCAGCGAATACTGAAAGGCGACAAAGCGCCCGTCTTCCGCGAGGCTCGCGGATACGCCGCGCAGTACCGCCTCCGTGACGCCGTGAGGCAGCACCGCATAGGGGAGGCTTGAAACTATAAGATCGACCTTGCTCAAGCCGTTGTTGTCAAGCACTCCGGGGAGGAAGCGCGCGTCGTCGTATATTTCAAGGCCGGTGTCATAGCGCAGCATACGCCTCAAATCTTCCTCTATCTCAAAAACAAAGAGCCTGCTGCCCTTTGATTTGCGCTTCATTATCGCCTTCGTCATCACGCCCGTTCCAGCTCCCAGCTCCGCTATGCTCTCCACGCGCCCCCAGTCGATATTGCAGAGCATGGAATCGACAAGCTGCGTGGAGCTTGGCGTGACGCTGCCGATGGTGCGCGGCTCGGTGACAAATTTTTTTATGAAAAGCATCTTTTCCCGCAAATTTTTATCGACCTGCACCGCTAAGCATCCCCCGACAACGTAATCTGTCATGATAAATTATCAGCAATCGGCTTTTTTGTACAGCCCCTTTTGACGTTCAGTCGGAAAATACGCTGAGATATTTATCCCCGCGGTCAGGCTGGACTGTAACGACAACGCTGTCTTTGGGCAGCTTTCCTGCCGCTTTTATCGCCGCGCTGACATTCGCCCCGGTCGATATGCCGCTGAAAAGCCCCTGCTCATTCGCCAGCCATCTGGCGGTTGAGAGAGCCTCGTCGTCGCTGACTGTGACAAATTCGTCTATCTCGCTCACGGCGAGGTTAGCCGGTATAAAATTTGCTCCTATTCCCTGTATCTTGTGCGCGCCGGCCCGACCCTGCGTCAGCAGCGGACTTGCAGCCGGTTCCACCGCGATCACCTTTACATCTGAAAATTCCTTGCGCAGCGCGCGGCCGATTCCGGTCACTGTGCCGCCTGTACCGAAAGAGGCGACGAATGCGGCAAGCCTTTTACCGTCGGGAAGCTGCGCCAATATCTCCGGGCCGGTCGTCAGCTCATGCGCCAGAGGATTGCCCGGATTGGAGAACTGGTCGAGCATCAGAGCGTTTTTATCTTCCGCGAGCATACGCTTCGCCGCCTCCACCGCGCCGGACATTCCCTCCGCAGCGGGAGTCAAAACCAGCCGCGCGCCGAAGGCCGCAAGCACGGCGCGGCGCTCCTCGGACATCGATTCAGGCATCGTCAGGACGACGGACAGCCCAAGCGCGCGCCCCAGCATCGCAAGTCCGATGCCTGTGTTGCCGCTCGTCGGCTCCACAATGACGCTCTTTTCCGTAAGCAGGCCTTTAAGCTGCGCGTCTTTCAGCATACCCCACGCGGCGCGGTCCTTTATCGAGCCTCCGGGATTTCCGCCTTCAAGCTTTATCCATAGCTCCGCGCCGCCTGTATCAACGTTCAGCCTGTAGAGCGGCGTACCGCCTACAAGCTGCATTATTTCAATATCATCGACATTTTTCAGCAAAGTTTTTTCACTCCTCAGCCGTTATAGGCGGCGCTGAATGCCTTTTCAACGCCCTCTTTCGTCGGCGCTCCCTCGGCGATCTTCTCGTCTCCCGCAAAGAAGGTCGGCACGTAATAGTAATCATACTTATCAGCCAGCTCCGGCTCCTTCTTCTCGTCTATCCTCACAAAGGGCACCTCTTTATATTCCGGGTGTTCGGCGAACAGCTCCGAAATCATCTCCTCCGCGCGTTTGCAGTGCGGACAGCCCTCAAACATAAACAGCTTCAATTCCTTCATTTCCGTCACCATTCCTTTCGCTTTGTACTTCGCCTTTATTATATAACCTTTACGGCGATGGGGCTGCGCCATCCATACTATAATGACGCCTTGCGCTCTAAAAGGGCGGGATATAAAATTAGCGGGGCGGAAAATCGCTTCGGGGAGGCGTTTTTATTATGAAGTATAAGATCGAGACGGCGGGGAGAGAGCTTTTCTACAGCAGGAACGACCCGAAAGACCGCCGTCTGGGCGAGCTGGTCGCGCGCGCAAATATAGATGATATAACGCCGGGGAGCGTCGCGATAATCGGTGTTCCCGAGGATAGGGGGATAACGGCGAACAAGGGGCGCGCAGGCGCGGCGGAGGGGCCGGATGATATCAGGCGGCGGCTTTACAGGCTGACGCCGGGCTTCAGCGCTGACTTTCAGCGCCTTAGAATAATCGACGTCGGGAATGTCGCGGTCAAGGGGCTGTCGCTTGCCGAGGTACACGAAGCGGAGAGCGAAGCTGTCGCGGAAATCGTCTCGTGCGGCGCTCTGCCCATAGTGCTGGGAGGCGGGCACGACCTCACTTACCCCGGTCTGGAAGGGCTCGTGAGAGGGGCGGATATCGGGCGCGGCGGAATGGGGCTGATAAATGTTGACGCGCATCTGGATGTGCGCAGCGACGAAAACGGCATCAACAGCGGCACCTCATTCTACCGCGCGCTGACGCAGCTTCCAAACGGGGCGCTTTCCGGCGGAGCCTTTGTAGAATTTGGCATTCAGGAGCAGTACAATTCACCCTATTATTACAACTGGGTACTCGAACAGGGCGGGCATGTGATTACGCTGCGCGAGGTCTCGGAGCGTGTGATGGAATTTTTCCTTCAGGCGCTCAACGCCGCCGGAAAAAACGGGCGCGCAGTAGCCGTATCTCTCGACATTGACGCGGTGCGCAGCACGGAGGCGCCGGGAGCCTCCGCAAGCAATCCCAGCGGTCTCAAAGCGCCGGAGCTGGACAAAATAGCCTACCTCGCGGGGCGCAGCGTCAAGGTCAAATATCTTGACGTCATGGAAGTCTCGCCGATACTGGACGAAGACCACCGCACCGCCGCGCTGGCCGCCTCAGCCCTCTTTTCCTTCTTCCGCGGACTCTGCGAAAGATAACAGCGACTGAGCTTCGCTCGCCGCGAAGAGCGGGCGGCGGCTCCTTATGAAAACAGGCAGGGGAGATTCCCCTGCCTGCTGTGTGCTTCCGCGGCGGCGCTATCGACCGCGCGTTACAATTCGTAATCCACGACCACAGCCGTGTGGTCCGAGGGGCGTTCCATCGCCCTCAGCTCGCGCTCCACGCGCACGGCGCGGCAGCGGCTTGCGGCGCTACGTGTGCCGAGTATATGGTCTATGCGCCAGCCGATGTTCCGCTCCAGCGCGTTTTTTATACGGTAGTCCCAGAAGGTGAATTCCCCCTCGCCGGGGCGCTGTTCGCGGAAAATATCGATCAGTCCCCATTCCATCACTCCGGCGAGCGCCGCTTTCACATCCTCGTGAAAGCAGACATGTTCTTTTTTGTTTTTAGGATTGGTAACGTCGATATCCGTTGGGGCGACATTGAGATCTCCTACCCAAAGCAGTTCATCCTCCGGGGAGACTTTTTTCTCAAGCAGCGCGCGCAGCCGGCTGAAGAAGCGCAGCTTGTATGAGTAGTCTGGATGGTTTATCTCTTTCCCCTGCGGGATATATGTGTTGAGCAGCGTCAGCGAACCGAGGCGGGCCATGAGGACACGCGCCCCCTCCGACTCCTCGCGCCCCTCTTCCCCGTCGTCGCAGAGGCCGAAGCTTATTTCGTCGGCTTTGCGGCGGGATATCATGGCCACGCCGTTGTAGCTTTTCATTCCGCGAAATGCGCAGATATAGCCCTTTTCTTCAAAAAAGGCTGCGGGAAACTCTTCGTCGCGGCATTTCGTCTCCTGTAAGCAGAGTATATCCGGCGCGTTTTCGCCGGAGAGCCAGAGGTCAAGTATCGGCAGCCGGCTTTTCACTGAGTTCACGTTAAATGTGGCTATTTTTATTATCGACATGCAGCGGAGGCCTCCTGTCGCTGAGATATATTCGTAAGGCCGCCCGCGCGGACGGCCTTACGAAGCGTATGAAAATTTATTCCGCCCAGTAGTTCGGAGCTTCTTTTGTTATTACGACGTCGTGCGGGTGGCTTTCTTTCATTGAGGCGGCAGTTACCTGCACGAACTGCGAATCTTCATGCAGGCGCTCTATCGTCGGCGCGCCCACGTAGCCCATTCCGGCGCGTATTCCTCCTACCATCTGGTAGATGACCGCGGATATCGGCCCTTTGTGCGGGACCATACCTTCAATGCCTTCTGGGACGAGCTTGTCTTCCGAGGCTCCCTCCTGGAAGTAGCGGTCTTTGCTGCATCCGCCCTTCATCGCGCCGAGCGAGCCCATGCCGCGGTAGCTCTTGAAGGAGCGTCCTTTGTATATGACTGCCTCTCCCGGACTTTCTTCCGTTCCGGCGAAGAGCGAGCCTATCATCACGACGTCGCCGCCTGCCGCGAGCGCCTTTACGATGTCTCCGGAGTAGCGTATGCCGCCGTCAGCTATTACAGTTTTGCCGAGGCGGTGTGCGGCCTCAGCGACGTTCATGACGGCGGCCACCTGCGGCACGCCTATGCCTGCGACTATTCTTGTGGTGCATATCGAGCCGGGGCCTATGCCGACCTTTACTCCGTCGGCCCCCGCCTCTATCAGCGCCTCCGCGGCGGCGGCTGTGGCGATGTTGCCGCCTATGATCGGCAGCTCTTTATATTTTTCTCTCAGCTCGCGCACCATGTCAAGCACCATCTTTGAATGGCCGTGGGCCGTGTCTACGATTATAACGTCCACCCCGGCCCTGACGAGCGCGGCGGCGCGCTCTCTCGCGTCGCTGCCCACGCCTATGGCGGCGCCGACGCGCAGCCGTCCGTGCGAGTCCTTTGTGGCGTTGGGGAAGGCTTTGGCTTTAAGTATGTCTTTTATCGTTATAAGCCCCTTCAGCTTGTTTTCTTTATCGACTATCGGGAGCTTTTCTACTTTCGAGCCCATGAGTATTGCTTTCGCGTCGTCAAGATTTGTTCCCATGGGGGCGGTGATGAGATGTTCCTTTGTCATTACGTTCGATATGGGCTGGTCAAGATTCGTCACGAAGCGCAGGTCGCGGTTCGTGATGATGCCGACGAGGCGGATCTGGTCGTCCACTACCGGGACGCCTGATATGTGGTAGTGCTCCATCAGCGCGACGGCCTCGCGGACGGAGTCCGAGGGGTGGCGGTAGAAGGGGTCTACGATAACGCCGGATTCGGATCTTTTTACCTTATCGACCTCTATCGCCTGTTTCTCTATCGGCAGGTTTCTGTGCAGGATGCCTATCCCGCCCTCTCGCGCCAGCGCTATCGCCAGACGCCCCTCTGTGACGGTGTCCATCGCCGCGCTGCATATCGGTATGTTCAGCTCAATCTGCGGGGTGAGCTTCGTGGAAACATCGACCTGCGCCGGAACGACTTCGCTGTACCCGGGAACGAGCAGCACGTCGTCAAATGTAAAGCCCTGATAGTCCGCGAATTTTTGGCTGTTTGGTTTCTTCATAATAGCAAAAGGCCTCCGTTATTATATTTATAAAATTTCAGCAGCGGCCGCCCTGCGCGGTGAAGCGGGATATCGTCGCCACTCCGTGACATATCATGCATTCTCCGCGTCCGGCACTTCCGCACTGTTCTGCCGATTTTACCTTCATGTTGAAGAGTTTTTTTCCTTTCGCCCCAAGCTCTCTGTTCATATTCTCGATGAAGAGCGGCACAAGATGCCCAAGCCTCGGCCTCTGCGCGTTGAGCGTAACGTCTACCCATTCCACGCGCCAGCCCTTTGAGGCGAGCATTTCCAGCACAGAATGGAGCAGAGCGACGCTGTTCGCCCCGCGCCACTTTTCATCTGAGGCGGGGAAGAGCGTGCCGATGTCCGGCTCTCCCGCCGCTCCGAGCAGCGCGTCCATCACTGTATGGGTCACAAGATCCGCGTCTGAATGGCCAAGCAGTCCGAAGCCCTCTCCCGCGACTTCGACGCCGGCAATTATCAGCGGACGCCCTTCGGCAAGCTGATGGATATCATAGCCGTGTCCGGTTCTTTTTTCAATATCTTTTCCAGTCAATGCGCAGGCCATCTCCCAGTCGAATTGAGTCGTTATCTTGAAATTCTTTTCTTCGCCCTCCACTGAAACGATTGGGCGGCCGGCGGCGAGCCAGACGGAGGCTTCGTCTGTTCCGCCCTCTCCCTTTTCCGCGAGGGCCGCGGCCAGCTCGTCTTTGCGGAAAGCCTGCGGCGTCTGCGTGCGGAAGTATATGGAGCGGTCAGCGCATTCCATCTTCGCCCCGGTGATTCTTTTGAGCGAGTCGGCGGAGGGAAGCAGCGGTATCGCGCCGACCTTTTCCCGTTCCGCGGCCTCCATCAGACGCAGGCACAGATCTTCGCTTATAAAAGGGCGGGCCCCATCGTGCACAAGCACGTGCGACCCGCTGCATTTTTTCAGTCCGTTGATGACAGACCCCGCGCGCGTAAGCCCTCCGGGAACGACAATGAGCTCCTTTCCCTCAGCCTCCGCCGCGATCTCTTCTTCCATTCCGGACGGAACGACCAGCACGATGTCCGCAATCTTTCCTTTATCTCTGAGGCTGTCGGCAAGATCGAACGACCAGCGCCATACGGCCCTGCCTCCAAGGCGGCGGAATTGCTTTGGAACGCCCCCGAGACGGCTGCCTGAGCCTCCCGCCGCTATGAGAAACGACCAGCGCGGAGCGGACTGCTTCATCTTAGAGATGTATGCGGCCGAATACCATTCTGCCGGCCGAGGTCTGAAGCATAGATGTGACCGTTACCTTTACCCTCTCTCCGACATGACGGTGTCCGTCTTCGACGACGAGCATAGTTCCGTCGTCAAGGTAGCCTATGCCCTGATGATTTTCCTTTCCCAGCCGGATGATGTCTATCTCGACCTTTTCGCCGGGCAGCAACATCGGCTTCAGAGAATTCGCGAGGTCATTGACGTTGAGCACCTCGACGCCCTCTATCTGAGCTACCTGATTGAGGTTGTAGTCCGTGGTGATGACCTTTCCGTTGAGTCTGCGCGCCAGCACGACGAGCGCCTCGTCAACCTTGTCGCGTCCCAGCTCGCGCAGCGTTACCTCCGGTATCTCTATGGTAAGCCCCTTGATTTTTTGCAGGTCGGAGACGACCGTAAGTCCGCGGCGGCCGCGCGTGCGGCGAAGGGAGTCCGTAGAGTCCGCCACCCCCTGAAGCTCCGCGAGTATGAAGCGCGGCAGCACTATCGTCCCCTCAAGGAAGCCGGTGCTGGCCACGTCGAGGATGCGGCCGTCGATTATCGCGCTCGTGTCGAGGATCTTAGGGTAGGAGATCACTCCTCCCGCGGCCTGCAATTCGTCAAGCTGCGCGCTTTCCCCCTTCTTTTTGGAGCGTGTCAGCTTTCCCTTTAAGTCCATGTTGGTCAGCATGTTCCAGAAGTCGTCCCCGCGCTTCGCGAAGAAGCGCAGCCCCCAGTAGCCGAGCGCGACGTTGAGAAGCACTGCGATATATACGCCCAGCCCTCCCGGTATTTTGGCGAGCGGGATCGCTATCAGGTTCGCCAGAAGAAGGCCAAGGATCAGCCCTACCATACTTACTATCAGATCCGGCACGCTCACATTCTGCATTCTGGATTCGAAAAACTGTCCGAATTTAATTATCGCCCACCAAAACAGAGGTGCAAGAATAAAGCCGAGAGCTGATGACAAAAGTACGATAAAAACGCTGGCTCCTATAGGGTGTGCCGCGGTTATCGAGGGCCACCAGTTTTCAGCCAGCATAAGCAGCGAAAACTGATATCCGGCGGCGCCGCAGATAAATACCATGACCGCTATTACCAGTCTTTTCATCACTTTTGATAGTTCCATGTCATGACGCATTTCTTTTTCCTCCTTTCAAAGTTTTTTATTTCAGCAGCAGATTTCGTTTATTATTATTTATGTCAGCTCATCTCCTTTCTGGCCTCCATCGCCATGTGCAGCGTCACGCGGTCGGCGAAGCCGATACTGCCTCCTACCGGAAGGCCGTAGGAGAGGCGCGAAACCTTTACCGGAAGCCCGGATAGCGCCTCCTGTATGGCGTAGGCCGTGAGGTCTCCCTCTATACGCGGGGCAGTGGCGAGGATTATCTCCTCTATGCCGCCGGCCGCCGCGCGCTCGCGCAGCCGTTCTATGCTCTCCTCCGGTATGTCTTCGTCGTCAAGAGGAGATAGACGTCCCCCGAGAACGTGATAGAGGCCGTTGAATATCCCTGCCTGCTCCATCGCGACGCAGTCTTCTTCGTTCTCCACCACGCAGAGCAGCTTCCTGTTGCGCAGCGGGTCAGTGCATACGGAGCAGGGGTCGACGTCTGTTATCGCTCCGCATTCGCTGCAATGGCGGATATTCTTTGTGAGCGCTATGACAGCCTCGCCGAAATCGCGTATTTTATCTGGCTCCTGACGCAAAAGGTGAAAGACCATCCGCCGGGCGCTTTTCTCTCCTACTCCCGGCAGTTTGCTCCACTGCTTTATCAGATTGTAAACGGGACCTGGAAGTGCCAATTTCAGAAAGCTTTACATCAGGCCGGAAAGGCCGCCCATGCCGCCGGTGACGCTGTTCATCTTCTCATCGGAGAGAGCCTTCGCTTTGGTGAGAGCCTCTTTCACCGCTCCAAGAACCAGATCTTCCAGCATCTCGACATCGTCCGGATTGACGACCTCTTTATCTATCGATATAGAAAGTATATTGCCGTGGCCGCTGGCCGTCGCCTTCACAGCGCCGCCGCCGGCCGCGCCTTCCAGAACGGCGTTTTCCAGCTCTTCCTGCGCCAGCGCCATCTGCGCCTGCATCCTTTGAGCCTGTTTGATTATTTTGTCCATCTTCATTGATAGATCACCCTTTCATATATGTAAGAAAAATATCATAAATCATCGCTAAGCGCATTAAGATAATTACTTAACTTATATTATTATCACTTTTCAACGCTTATATCGTCATTTTTATAGCTGTCGATATGCAGATATGTCAGAAGCAGATACCATACGAAGAGCGGAAGCTTTTTCAGACGCTTCCAGCGCCACGGCTCCTGTATCACGCGGTAGAGCCATTCCATGCCGCAGCGCTGCCAGCCCTTGGGGGCGCGAGTGAGCCGGCCGGATATCACATCCATGCTGCCTCCTATCCCCATGCCGACGACCGCGCCGCAGGATTCAAGATGTTTATCAAGCCAGTATTCCTGTTTGGGAACGCCGAGTCCGGCAAAAAGTATATCCGTTTTCGCCGCCCTTATCGCGGAACAGACATTTTCCGTCTCTTCCTCTTTAAAGTATCCGTCGCAGACGCCAGCGATTACGAGTCCCGGAAATTTTTCCGCCAGCTTCGCCGCGGCGGCCTCCGCAACGCCTGGCGCTCCGCCCAGCATCCAGACGCGCCAGCCCTCGCAGGCAGCCCTTTTGCAGAGATGCTCGGTAAATTCCACCCCCGGTATCCGCTCCTGTATTGGAGTTCCGATAAGCTTCAGCGCGCCGATAAGCCCTGCGCCGTCGGGAAGCACAAGACCGGCGTTCTTGACTATGCGGCTGTAGTCGCCGTCCGTGCGGCTGCGCAGCGCCGCGAGCGCGTCCGGCGTGACGATGATATGCGGAAGGCGCTCGTTCTCTATCCAGTGCTGCACCTTTATAAGAGCGTAATTGAGGGATATGTTGTCTACAGTTACGCCCCAGAGGCGCGGATTGCGGCAGGCTTCGTTCATCTTAGGTCTTTTGTATTTGAATGTGTATATCGTCCATATAAGAGCGAAAACCCCCGCGACGGCGGCTATGAGATATAGGAAATCCGGCATTCCTATCTGGATGGCGGAGACCAGGCAGCCTGTTATGGCGCAGACGGTGACGACCAGATATATCGCTATCGGATGCGTGAAGCCGCGCGTTATCAGCTTCCTGTAGAGTATCAGGTTGCCTGTCGGCTTTGGAGAGAGCGCGGCGCTGATGATCCCCATGGAGGTCTCGGTCAGCGGCAGCGCGAAGAAGCCCAGCGGCAGCAGCGCCAGCGTGTAGAAGGTTATCCCCTTGCTGACGCCGAGGATCGAAAGTCCGGCGAAGAGCGTTCCCCACAGCGCGGTCAGCGGCTCCGTGAGGCGGCGGTAGGCGTAAATGTGCCTGCTCCAGAATACGAGCAGAAAGACCAGCCCGATGATGCATATCTGCGAGGCGTCGCGCAGGCTTTGCGAGGAGGAGAGTATCACAACTGATATCATCGTCCAGCTTACCGTCAGCAGGAGGCCGCATAGTCCCGGTATTTCGTCTATCTCCTGAAAGAATATGGGGAAAAGACCGACCCAGAGCGTACTTATGACTACAGAGGCAAAATAGGAGAGGTAATAGTATTCTCCGCCGGAAAATTCTATAAAGGCTATACGGGGGCCGAAGAGCGAGAATACGAGGCCGACAAGAAAGTAGGAAAAACGCAGATAACGTCCCTTCGTCGCCTTTTGGCAAAAACCGATGCAGGCGGCGGCCACTCCGGCGGCCACAGTAATGCGGAGCGGGCCGTCCGGCATCCAGATGCCGCAGAGCGCCCACGCGCCGATCAGAGTTATGTCCTTCAGATAATAATACTGGTCGCTCTCAAGGTATTTTTTAAAAAATTTCTGTATCAGGACGCAAATCGCCGCAACCATTGCGATCATTACCGCCGTCGTCATATAAGAGCTGCTGAACATATAAGGCCAAGCCTCCATCGTCTGTAATAAAGCCGCGCTATATCCTTATATCCTACCACAAAAAGAGGAAGCCGCAAGATAAATTCTGCGGCGTCCTTACAATTAATTTTTGTATTTTTTTCTTAAATCGAGACCTTTTCCATTCCGCCTACGTAAGGTCGCAGCGCTTTCGGAATGCTGATCGAGCCGTCCTCGTTCTGATAATTTTCCATCAGCGCGATAAGAGTGCGCCCTATGGCGAGGCCGGAGCCGTTCAGCGTGTGGATGAAGCGCGCCTTGCCTCCGTCAGCGGGCTTGTATTTCATTCCCATGCGGCGCGCCTGGAAGTCCTCGCAGTTGCTGCAAGAGCTTATCTCGCGGTATGTATTCTGCCACGGCAGCCAGACTTCGATGTCGTAGGTCTTGGCCGCGCCGAAGCCCATGTCTCCGGTGCAGAGGACGATGACGCGGTAGGGTATCTCCAGAAGCTGCAATATCCGCTCCGCGCAGCGCGTCATGTGCTCCAGTTCGTCGTAGCTTTTTTCCGGCGTGGAGAGCTTTACCATTTCGACCTTGTCAAACTGGTGCTGGCGCAGCATACCGCGCATGTCCCTCCCGTAGCTGCCTGCCTCGCGGCGGAAGCAGTTTGTGTAGGCGCAGAAATATTTCGGAAGCTCGGACTCTTTCAGCGTCTCGCCGGAATGGAGGTTGGTCAGCGGGACCTCGGCAGTCGGAATGAGCCAGAGGTCGTCGCCCGCGCAGCGGTAGAGATCCTCGGCAAACTTGGGAAGCTGCCCCGTGCCTGTCATTGTCTTTGAGTTGACAAGCGCCGGCGGCTCCACCTCTGTGAATCCGTGCTCCGTGGTGTGCAGGTCGAGCATGAAGTTCATCAGCCCGCGCTCAAGGCGCGCCCCTGCCCCCTTGAGTACGGTAAAACGGCTCTCTGCCAGCTTGACGCCGCGCTCAAAGTCCATGATGCCCAGCGCCTCTCCCAGCTCCCAGTGCGGCTTTGGCTCAAAATCGAATTTACGCGGCTCTCCCCAGCGGCGTATCTCTATGTTGTCGTTCTCATCCTTGCCCTTCGGCACGCTCTCATGAGGGCGGTTCGGCATCCTCAACGCAAGGTCGTCAAGCTCCTGCTGTATCTCCGCAGACTTGGCGTCAAGCTCCTTTATCTCTTCGCCGAGCGCGCGTATCCGCTCCTGCAATTCCGTCGTATCCTCTCCGGCCTTTTTTTTCATGCCGACCTCTTTTGTGCCGGAGTTGCGCTTTTCCTTCAAAGTCTCGACGGCCAGCAGCGTCCTGCGCCGCTCTTCGTCAAGTTCTTTGTATCTGTCAAGCGGAAATGCGTTGTTGCGCGAAGCGAGCATCTCCGCCATCTCGTCATAATGTTCCCTTACCCATTTTGTATCGAGCATTTCTATTCCTCCGCCGCGCTCCTGATACCGTTTATCAGCTTCGCCGTTTCAAGCGCGGCGAGAGCCGCCTCCGCCCCCTTGTTTCCGGCCTTGCTGCCGGAGCGCATAAGAGCCTGTTCAAGGTTGTCGCAGGTCAGTATTCCAAAGGCGACTGGGATGCGGTGCTCAAGGCCGACGTGAGCCAGCCCCTTGGCCGCCTCTCCCGCCACATATTCATGGTGCGTGGTGTCGCCGCGTATCACCGCCCCCAACGTGATAATGGCGTCGTATTTGCCGAGCAGCGCTATTTCCTTCGCCACGATCGGCTGCTCCCACGCCCCGGGCGTCCAGTAAAGGTCTATATCCTGATAGCTTACGCCGTGACGAGTAAGGGCGTCCTTCGCCCCTTCGATGAGCTTCGAGGTGATGAGTTCGTTGAAGCGCGAGCCTATTATCGCGAAGCGCAGGCCGCTTCCTATCATATCTCCCTGAATTGTACGCATAAAAAATTCCTCCTCCTGTAATTTTTATAAAAATCCGTCAGCAGCTCTGGCCGCACTCTTTGCAGTATGATTTGTCGTGGAGCATGTGTCCCATCTTGCAGAGCTTGGTGTTCATATACTTTTCATTGTAGGGATTAGGAGCTATTTCAATCGGCACGCGCTCCGTTATCTCGATGCCGTAGCCGGAGAGTCCGGTTATTTTGACCGGGTTGTTCGTCATCAGGCGCAGCTTGCTGAGGCCGAGATCCGCCAGTATCTGCGCGCCGATGCCGTAGTCGCGCTGGTCCGGGGCGTAACCGAGGGCGACATTCGCCTCGACCGTGTCCATTCCCTTGTCCTGAAGGCCGTAGGCTTTGAGCTTGGCAAGCAGGCCGATGCCGCGCCCTTCCTGACGCAGATAGAGCAGCACTCCGCGCCCTTCCTTTTCTATCATCGACATGGCCGTGTGAAGCTGCTGGCCGCAGTCGCAGCGCAGCGAGCCGAGAAGGTCTCCTGTGAAGCACTCTGAATGTACGCGCGTCAGCACAGCCTCGTCGCCGGAGATATCGCCCTTGACGAGCGCGATGTGAAGAGCGCCGGGGTTGTCGCCGTAGGGGCTCGTGTAGGCGTGGCATACAAAATCGCCCCACTGCGTCGGCATGTGGACGCTGACCTCTTTTTTGACGAACTTCTCACGCATCACGCGGTAGCGGATAAGCTCTTCGACGGAGACGATTTTCAGCCCCTCTCTGTCGGCAAATTCAAGTAGCTGCGGCAGACGCGCCATGCTTCCGTCCTCGTTCATTATCTCACAGATGGTACCGGCGGGATTAAGTCCGGCGAGACGTGCCAGATCCACCGCCGCCTCTGTGTGTCCGGCGCGCTGTAAGACGCCGCCGGGACGGGCGATAAGCGGGAATATGTGGCCGGGCCTCCTGAAATCGCCGTCAACCGACAGCGGGTCGGCGAGGGCGCGCGCGGTGAAGGCGCGTTCGGCGGCCGATATGCCGGTCGTCGTCCCTCTGAGATGGTCAACGCTGACCGTGAAGGCAGTGCCGTGCGCGTCGGTATTGTGCTCCACCATCGGAGTAAGGCCGAGATGCTGGGCCTGCTGGCATGAGAGCGGTACGCAGACAAGGCCGCGCGCCTTTGTAATCATGAAATTGAGGTCTTCCGTTCGGCAATGATCCGCGGCCATGACAAGGTCTCCCTCGTTCTCGCGGTTTTCGTCGTCCACGACGACTATCATCTTTCCGTCCCTGATATCCGCTATTGCCTCTTCTATAGTGTTGAACATTTTTTCCCCTCCAACTTAATTCCAGCCATACTCGCTAAGTTTATCCCAAGTCAGCGAATTTTTCACTATTTCGCCGCCCTTTTTTTCTCCAAAACGCGCGTCTAGGAATTTCTTTATATATTTTCCCATCATATCAGTCTCGATGTTGACCCGGTCGCCCGACTTCAACGCGCCTATCGTGGTGTCGGCCAGCGTGGTCGGGATAACGCCGACGGAGAAAAACTCCGCCTCCGCGTCTATCACGGTGAGGCTCACTCCGTCGATCGTCACGGAGCCTTTTGGGACTATCCCCTCCAGCAGCTCCGGCGGCGCGCTGAAATATATTTTGCGCGTATTTTCCAGCGCTTCGATCCTTGTCACCTCAGCCAGCCCGTCCACATGTCCGGCCACCAGATGGCCGTCCAGCCGCGAGTCGAGACGCATCGCGCGTTCAAGGTTCACGCGCGAACCTGCGCGCAGCGCTCCAAGCTTCGTGCGGGCCAGCGTCTCCGGCATCATCTCAATGGAGAAGGAGCCGGCGTCGGAGGCCGTTACCGTGCTGCACGAACCTGCCACAGTTACAGAATCGCCCGTTTTCAGCTCCGGCGCGATCGCTGGAGCCAGGATAGAAAGCTCGACCACCTCTCCCTTGGCGCGGATCGCCGATATCGTTCCGACTGTCTCTATAAGTCCGGTGAACATGCGAACACTCCCCTTACCAGCAGGTCTTCCCCGCATTTCGTATATTCTGTATTTTTGAGCCGCGCGACAGCTTCCATCGAGGCGAAGGAGAGGCCGTCTGTATATGATATTCCACGCCCCATCAGTTTGGGGGCGAGAAAAAGGGCCAGCTCGTCGCAGAGGCCGGAGGCGATAAAGGCGCCGGTCAGCGCTGCCCCTGCCTCCACCATCAGATAGTTTACCCCCGAGGCGCAGAGCCTTTCAAGAACTTCGCGGAGGAAATCCGCCCCTTTATCGACGCGCTCTATTGCCGCGCCGGCGGCCTCAAGCGCCTCCGCCCTCTCCTGCGGCGCGGAGTCCAGGGTGAATATCGTGACGCATCCTCCGGCCAGCAGCTTAGCCTCCGGCGGCGTGCGCAGTGCGCGATCCAGCACAACGCGGCGCGGCGTACAGCCCGGCGCGTCGCGGACAGTAAGCATCGGGTCGTCCGCAAGAATCGTACCGACGCCGGTCAGCAGAGCGTCGCTTTCCGCGCGCATCAGATGAACGCGCGCGCGCGCCTCCGAGCCGGTTATCCACCTGCTCTCGCCGTTTCCCAGCGCTATCTTTCCGTCAAAGGAGGAAGCGACCTTCAGCGTTACCCACGGGCGGCCAAGCTTCATTCGGCGCAGGAAGCCGCGATTCATCCGGCGGCACTCATCCTCAAGCACTCCGCACTTGACCTCGACGCCGGCACTCCTCAGCTTTTCGAGGCCGCCGCCGTCAACCTTCGGATTCGGGTCGCGCATTCCGGCTACTACGCGCGCGGCCTTACTTTTAATAAGCAGGTCGGCGCATGGCGGGGTTCTGCCGTAGTGCGAACATGGCTCCAGCGTGACGTAGACAGATGCTCCCTCCGCCGCGCTTCCCGCGTCGCGGATAGCGTTTACCTCCGCGTGCGGGCCGCCGCATTTTTCATGCCAGCCGCGCCCAACTATTTCCCCTCCGCGCACTATCACGCAGCCTACGCGCGGATTAGGGGCGCACTCCCTGCCGCGCGCCGCCAGCTCCAGCGCGCAGCTCATATAATACTCGTCAATCCTGCCCTGCGGCAGCGTCATCTTCACGCGCCTCCTTAACGGATTTAGCATTGTCGTCATCTTCGTTGAGCTTCGCCAGTATCCTTTTTGCGAGAGCCGGGCCAATCCCGGGGGCGGCCGCCAGCTCATCCGCGGAGAGATCCTTTACGGCCCGAACGCTGCCAAAGCGCGTGATAAGCATAGCCGCTTTCGCCCTGCCGATGCCGGGGACCTCCTCTATCTTGCTTCTTGTAAAGCTCTTGCCGCGCCGTATGCGGTGCGAACTTATCGCGAAGCGGTGAGACTCGTCGCGCACATGCTGCAGCAGCCGGAGCACAGGGTCGGTATGATCGAGACGCAGCGGCTCTTTCCTGTCGGGGAGATAGACCTCCTCAAATTCCTTCGCCAGCGATATGACGGGGATATTATGTATATTCAGCTCTTGCAGCGCCTGCATGGCAAAATCAAGCTGTACCGGTCCGCCGTCGATCAATATCAGCTGCGGCAGCGGCTCCTGCCCTTCCAGGCAGCGGCTGTAGCGGCGCGTCAGCGTTTCCTTCATCGAGCGAAAATCGTCTATCCCCTCGACCGTTTTAATGTTGAACTTTCTGTAAAGGGATGGATTGGGATAGCCTTGCTCAAAGACGACGGCGACGCCGACAGTGAAGTTTCCCGCGCTGTGCGATATGTCAAAGCCGTCTATGCGCCAGGGCAATATCGGAAGATTAAAGACGCGCTGCATGGCGTTCAGCACCTCCCAGAAATTGTCCTCCCCGGACGGTATCTCAGGTATCGTATTCTGCTGCCTGCTCACGCGCCAGATGGCGCGTATCGTGTCGCGCAGATGAGCCGCCTCCTCAAAGCGCATATCGCGCGCCGCGGCGTCCATCCTCCCGCGCAGCCTCTCCACCAGCTCAGCGCCATGCCCCTGCAAAAGCAGCGCGACGTCAGCGACGCGGTCGCGATATTCGTGCTCCGTACACAATCCGCAGCAGGGGGCGAGGCATCGCCCGAGAGAATACTTCATGCACGGACGTCCGCCGGCTGCCTTAGCCTCCGCCCCCCCGCAGGAGCGCAGCGGCAGGTAACGTTCGACAAGGCGCAGCAGCGCGCGCACCTCCTGCACGCGGACATAAGGGCCGATGTAGGCCGCTCCGTCATCCAGCTTCACCCGCGTAACCAGAATGCGCGGATGCTTCTCCGCCGTTATCTTTATATAAGCGTAGCGTTCGTTCATCTTCAGATCGACGTTGAAAAACGGCTGATAGAGCTTTATCAGCCTATTCTCCAAAATCAGCGCCTCGATCTCGCTCTCAGTGCGCATCGTCGAAATGTCGCGAATATCCGAAACCAGCCTGCGCAGCCGCGGAGAGGCAAAATTGCTGTGGCGGAAATAGGACATAACTCGCTTCTTCAGAGATTTTGCCTTGCCGATATAAATAATATTGCCGCCGCCGTCGCGCATAAGATAGACGCCCGGCCTGTCAGGAAAACCTTTTACAAAATTTACCAGTTCATCTCTGTTCAAAAAAATTATCCTTTCAGCGATTGCAGTTCCGCATTACATGGTATAGGATAACACATTATATGTCAGAAAGTATCGCGGAGGTGCGAATCAGATGTCATTAACAGTATACAACGACCTGACCAGAAAGAAAGAGGAATTTATCCCGATAGAGGCGGGCAAAGTGCGCTTTTACGTCTGCGGCCCTACAGTCTACGACTTTTTCCATATCGGCAACGCGCGCCCTTTCGTCCTCTTCGACATATTCAGGCGCTACCTTGAAAGCATAGGCTACAAGGTCTTTTACGTCCAGAACTTCACCGACATAGACGACAAAATGATAAGGCGCGCGAATGAGATGGGCATCACCGTCGCTGAGCTGGCGGAAAAATACATCGCGGAATACTACGAGGACGCGGACGCGCTGGGCGTCTCACGTGCGACGGTCAACCCGCGCGCGACCCACGAGATGGAGCCGATAATCGAAATCGTCAAAACTCTGATAGAAAAGGGGCACGCCTACGAAGTTCAGGGCGACGTTTACTTCAACGTCGCAAGCTTCGGCGAATACGGAAAGCTCTCAAAGCAGAGCGTAGACGAACTGCTGGCCGGAGCGCGGATAGACGTTGACGAACGCAAGCAGAGGCCGCTTGATTTCGCCCTCTGGAAAGCCGCCAAGCCCGGCGAGCCGTTCTGGGAAAGCCCGTGGGGGCCGGGACGTCCCGGCTGGCATATCGAGTGCAGCGCTATGTCGACAAAATATCTCGGCAAATCCATAGACATTCACGGCGGCGGCAGCGACCTCATCTTCCCCCATCACGAGAACGAAATAGCCCAGTCCGAATGCGCCAACGACGCCCAATTCGTAAAATACTGGCTGCACAACGCATACCTGCTGATAGACAAAGAGAAAATGTCAAAATCTCTGGGCAACTTCCTCACGGTGCGCGACATACGCAAACATGTCAACCCGCTCGTTCTGCGCTTCTTCCTGATGAGCGCCCACTACCGTTCTCCGCTCAACTTCTCGCAGGAGGGCATCGAGCAGGCCAAAGCCGCGGTAGAACGGCTGCACAACTGCTGGGCGGATCTCCGTTTCGCGCTGGAAAACAGAAGCGCCGGAGCCGCCGACGAAACGCTGCGCGAGGCGGTAAAGGGGGCATGGGATGGCTTCACCGAATCCATGAACGACGACTTCAACACTGCCGGCGCCATAGGCAGCCTTTTCGAGCTTGTCAGGGCGGTCAACGTACATCTGACTGAGAATCAGGAAATCGATACAGAAGGGCTGCGCGACGCAAAGACGATATTTGAAAAAACAAACGCCATACTCGGCTACCTGCCTGAAGAAAGACAGAAAGAGAGCGGCGACGCGGAGATAGACGCGCTCGTGGCCGAACGCACGGAGGCCAGAAAATCAAAAAACTTTAAACGCTCCGACGAAATACGCGACCGGCTTGCGGCAATGGGCATAATAATAGAAGACACCCCACAGGGGCCGCGTTGGAAAAGAACGCTCGCTTAAAGGAAATCCGAGGCCAATAACGCCATAATTTGTGAGAAGCCCGTAGATCACTGCAGCTATGGGGGCAGTCCGCGCGGAGGAGATGTAAATGTCAGACAAAACAGCGCTGTTTGAGAACAAGAAAATACGCTCCGTATGGGTAGAGGCGGAGGAAGAGTGGTATTTTTCCGTTGTGGACGTCGTGAGTGCGCTGACCGACAGCGCTGACGGCAGAAAATACTGGAATAAACTGAAACAGCGCCTAAAAGAGGAAGGAAATGAAACGGTGACAAATTGTCACCAGTTGAAATTACAGGCCGCTGACGGCAAAATGCGCCTGACCGACGCCGCCACGACAGAACAGCTCTTACGCCTGATTCAGTCCATCCCCTCCCCAAAAGCCGAGCCTTTCAAACTATGGCTCGCGCGCGTCGGGGCGGAGCGCATCGAAGAAACGGCGGATCCGGAGCTTGCCATCGACCGCGCCTTTGAAACGTATCTGAGAAAGGGCTATACGAAGGAATGGATTCATCAGCGGCTGCTCTCGATCCGCATCCGTAACGACCTCACGGCCGAATGGGATACTCGCGGCGTCAGAAAAGGCATGGAATACGCCATACTCACCGACGAGATAACGAAAGCATGGGCGGGTATGACGACGCGCCAGTATAAGAACCTTAAAGGGCTGAAAAAAGAAAATCTCCGCGACAACATGAGCGACCTTGAACTGGTATTGAATATGCTCGCCGAAGCGACGACAACGGAATTTTCAAAGGCCATCGAACCTGAAACCCTTAGCGAGAACATTCAGGTGGCGCAAAAAGGCGGGGCAGTCGCCGGAGAGGCAAGAAAATCCATAGAAGCCACCTCAGGGCGTCCCGTGATTACCAGACAAAACGCCCTGGATTTTACCAACGTGATAGAGCTGGTAGCAGAAATAGGGCGGGAAGCGGATAAAGATAAATAAGAAAAGTTTAAAAAATGCGGCGCTGCTGCGCGTGTTCAATGCAGAAGCGCCGCTTGTAATTTTTTCTGCATAAGCAGCCGTCTTGCCCTGAATCAACAAAATTTGATCATTTCTGAATACATTCCAAATTTTTCCCTTATTCAGGCGCCGACCGCCTGCCTCATGTTAGTGTTTAACGGCTCTTTATATAGCAAAGAGAAGAAAATGTTAAACAACCATTGGAGGCAGATCAATGAGCAAACAATACGCTTATATCCGGGTCTCGTCCAGAGATCAGAACGAAGAGAGACAGAGAGCCGCCATGCTTGAATACGGCATCCCGGCAAGAAACATCTTCCTCGACAAACAGTCTGGCAAGGATTTTGAACGCAGCGGCTACAAAAGGCTGCTGAAAAAATTAAAAGCCGGAGATCTTCTCGTGATAAAAAGCATCGACCGCCTTGGCCGCAACTACAGAGAAATTCTGGAACAGTGGAGGATACTGACAAAAGAAAAGCAGAGCGCAATCGTCGTTCTCGACATGCCGCTGCTCGACACAAGACAGAACCGCGACCTCACAGGCATACTGATTGCCGACATCGTACTCCAGCTGCTCAGCTACGTCGCTGAGACAGAGCGCGAATTTATCCGCCAAAGACAGGCGGAGGGAATAGCCGCGGCAAAAGAAAACGGCCGCACCCTCGGCCGCCCTCCCAAAGAACGCCCCGAAGAATTTGAAACGATCAAAAGCGCCTGGGAAAAAGGAGACATCTCCGCCCGCAAAGCCGCTCTCAAGCTCCAAATAACCCACACGACCTTCAAACGCTGGGCAATGCCGGGCTGATAAGCAAGCCGAGAATCAAGCAGACACATAATCCCAACACATCAAAGTGGCTAAAAAGGTGTACCTTTTTAGCCATGCAGTTATTGACAAAAAAAGCGGTTCGGTGTATTAATAATGAGTCGTCGGAAGCTTATAGATAAGGCTTATGTCGGTGATTTGAAAAGAAAAGAATGTAATTGTTAAGTGGCTAAAAAGGTACACCTTGTTAGCCGTCAGGATGACAGGAACGAAGTGGGAGGCAAGAGCGACATGATAGAGCTTTATGAGCATAACCGTATCGCGTACGGCGCGGTTTCCGCGATG
>JAUNJZ010000018.1 GCA_030533085.1 Synergistaceae bacterium | reverse complement strand
CACGCGAGAAGATGCGGATTTCTTTTATCTCTGTGGAAAGAAATCTGTCCAGTACGGCATGGCCGAAGGAGCCTGTGCCTCCGGTGATTAGTAAGGTCTTGGATTTAAACATTGGCGTTTGCCTCTTTTTCTATCATTGATGGGCAGATAAAATCCAACATTTTTTTTACCTGGATTGTATTTGTCTTATTATTTAAAATAAATTCTTGCGCTTTTGCTCCAATTGAAGTTAAAATAGATGTGTCATGCGCAAATATTTCTTTAATTTTTTTTGAGATTCCTTGCTTTGTGTACTCATCCGCTATAAATAAGTATTTATAATATTCTTCTGGAATTCCATCTAATCTGGATGCTAAAACAGGGGTGCCAGATGCCATATACTCAAATAGCTTAGAAGGGAAAGAATATTTTGTATACTCCAAATTGGGATCACGCAACATCAATAAGAGATCTGCTTCTCTTTCTTCATCTAATAGTTTTTCACGATTCTCACAAAAGCCTTTATACTGTATATTGGGATGCTTTTTAGAAAGAAAATTTAAATATTTCTCAAAATCCGGTTTGGCAAATCCATAAAGGCATAGGGTTACGTTCTCAAGATCTGCAAGTACGAATGCATCTAAAATGACCCTTAAGCTTTTCTCATCATTCAAATTGCCGGCATAGAGTATTTTTCTTATTTTCTGAGTGCGAAACACATCGGAATGCTTTAAAGACGTAATATCATCATTGTACATTCCCTCAATAAGAATAGACTTCGTTGTATCGATATTCAATAATGATACCAATCCACTGGAAAACACTATATATTTGTCGAAATTATATAGATGTGCATCAATAATTTTCCGATCAAACTTTTTCAACAGCTTTTTAATGAAACCGTCTCCAGAGGGACTCATATGCTCTGGTGCATCTGGAATAATGAGAACTGTTGTGATTCTGGGAAAAAGCCTTTTTAAAATGCCAGCGGCGCGGCACCCTCCAGATGTGACCTCATATACAAAAATGATAAATTCTATTTTATCATTATTCTGGATACGCATAATTTTTTGTGCTTCTTTTTTATAAAAGAACAATTTAAACAAGCGGTCTAAGTATAATAACCCTAAGGCATACAAAACTATGTATTGCAAATTACTGTGTGTTTTTACTGTTTTTCTTAGGATTTTACTGATATCTTTATGGCGAATAACGCTTATGACGTTAATATAATCGACATATTTCAATAGTCCTTCTATAAAGTTACGTTGTGCAACTTTACTTGAAATCAGTTCATTAGGACTTCTTATGCCTAAGTCAACAATATGTTCTTCTGATAAATACGAGCCAAGCCAAAAGCATATTTTCATTTTTGTCACCATTCCTTTTGTGTTTCCTCAGAAACAAAATACAATAATGTCTCTGAGGCAAACTCTTTTAAAACGAAGCATTTTCATTGAATAACCCTCTTTGTCCATCACACCAATTGCATAACACAACCACAACGGAAAATAGATTGCTCCGCTTTTTATAACAGCAGGACTACGGGAGCTTTCTGAGTATTTATCCAAAAATGGCGGATGTACAAATGACGCTCTAAATATCATAAGATGCCATCTCTTTCGTTATATGTAACAACTTCACCAAAGATACGTTTTCTTAGAGCGTTTGTAATGTAACGGAATTCGCACATGATGCACTTTACCAGAGGAAGCTTTTGTTCCTCACGTAAGCAGGAAAAAAAACGCTTCGCATTCTTTATCTTATTTCCAGACTTGGATTGCGCAGCCACTCTATAACTGGCCAGATTTTCATCTAGACCATGAGCGATAATCCCGCTTTTCAGATAATGCATCCACGTTAGAACATCTTCTAAATCACCTTTTTCTATATGAACATCTTTTATATGTGCTCTATCCATTATTACTGTCAGATTACCTATTATGGAGTTCCCCAAATATTGTTCGTAATTAATGCTATTAGGAACATGGAATACTCTGCGGCGCAAATCCAATGCAGAATGAAATGTCTCATATGCTGTGAATGTGAATGCAAAGTTATTGGACTCCATATAAGCAATTTGTTTTTCCAGCTTTGACGGTTTCCATAAATCATCAGAGTCTAAAAAGGCTATATAACGCCCCTCTGCGTTTTTTATGGCCGTATTGCGAGCGTGCGCAGAGCCAGAGTTTTTCTCTAGTTTTATGAGCTTGATTCGCGAGTCTTTTTTTGTATACGCCTCAACAACCACGGAAGTGTCATCAACAGAACAATCATCTACTATTAACATTTCCCAGTTTTCATATGTCTGTTTTAATACACTGCGGATAGTATCCTCTATCGTAGAGGCACAATTATATGCAGGCGTAATGACGGATACAAGTCGAGAGTTATCATACATTATCCGCACACCATGCCTCTGTCTTGCGTATTGAATCCGAAAAGTTATATATGTTGTACGGCCAGTCCATGTTGCTGATTTTTTTGTCATAACATAGATTGCCAAATACTTTGTTAAAAAGTTTTGACTTTTTAAATACGTGTTTGATGAGTAAATTAAAGAAGCTAGTCAAATATATATTTTTCCCATGTATTCCAGCGATTTCTTTAACAAGTTCGCGTGTCTGAACATAGTCCTCATTTTGAGGGAAAAATATTCCATGACAGTTATTATCAATGATAATTCTGATAAATTCTGAAAGATTATCAATAAAAATCATAGAACGAAAATTCTCTATATCTGGAAAAATAGGGAGCGTCTTCGCAAGCTTTGCCAGCTTGGGGTAATTTCCTTTGCTCCCCTTACCATATATCATTGGCGGTCTTAAAATCGCGACAGAATATTGCTCGTCTAGGAGCTTCAAGATACCTGTTTCTGCCTGTAATTTACTGTCTCCGTAAAAGTTATCAGGATTTACAGGAGTTTCTTTGGTTATAATTTTTTCTTTTCCGATGGGCGCGCTATTACCATAAACTATTATGCTGCTCATCTGTATGAAAAGTTTAACTCCATCATTCTTAGCCTTTATTGCTGTTTCAACTGCCAATTCCGTGTTTACCTGGTAATATAACCTCTTTGTGAGTTCGTTTGCTTTACTTGTATCCGAGTGCGCTATTCCCGCCACATGAAAGACTACGTCATATCCGACGAAGGATTTTTCGCGCCATGAGCCGTCTATCATGTCGATGGTATCGATATGATAGCTGTCCGGCCATTGCGAGAGCCATTTCTCAAATGATGTGCCGACATAGCTGCCGGCTCCGGTTATGAGGATCTTTTTTGTCTCTTTCATGATTTGTGTTCCTCGCCGGAGAGCTTTTGCAATGTTCCTGTGCCGCCTTCTACTACGCCCTCTTTTTTGAGTACGCATGCTATGGTGCCTATGAAGCATTTGCAGTCGAAGGCGAAGCTCATTTTCTGCACGTATTCGCCGTCGTATCCGGCTTTGACTTCTATAGGCAGTTCGTCGCGGCCGTTTATCTGCGCCCAGCCTGTGAGGCCGGGGCGGATGTCGTTGGCTCCGTATTTGTCGCGTTCGGCTATGAGGTCGTACTGATTCCACAGCGCTGGGCGGGGGCCGATGATGGACATTTGACCGGTTAGTATATTTAATATTTGTGGTAATTCGTCTAAACTTGTTTTGCGCAGGATTTTTCCCAGTTTTGTGATATAGGCGTCGGGATCGGCCAGCATGTGCGTTGGCAGCTCTTTTGGCGTATCTGTCCTCATAGTACGAAATTTATAGATATAAAAATGCGACTTATGTATGCCGATTCTTTTTTGTTTAAAGAGTATCGGCCCGGGGGTATCGAGTTTTATCAGAAGGGCGATGGCAATCAACACCGGAGATAGCAAGGCAAGGCCAAGCAGAGACAGGAGGATATCTGCCGCGCGCTTTGTTATTAGATATGTTTTATTGCCATTGCCGCTCATACGCACCGCACCTTAACAATTATACTCTCGCTTTATCAGGATTTCCCTGTATTGCGGGAAATTTGATTAACGTCAAACTTACCAGAGCAACCATCAAATAATCTATTAACTACTGGCATTATTTTATATATTCTAGCACTTTCCCTATGCCCTATGCAACTAAGAATTTATCAAAATCAGGAAATGAGATTGACAGGCAAATGCGGCTGTCGTGAAAGGATGGATAAAGACGAGAATTACAAAGTGAAGGCATGAAATATAGGAAACCATCGCCGAGAGGTTTCTCGTAATGAAAGTCGCAGCGTCGATATTGTTGTGAAGCAAGATTGATGATATTCATTCATAAAAGTCTTGCGAGCGCTGATGTCGAGATTTGTATTCAGTATTTCCCATTAAAAATGCGTAAATAAATTTCTTTTATTATCTTTCATTTCGCGGCAACAGAAAATGGAAGCGTTGTCTGTCGCCATGTCATTGCGAAAGCTTGCCGTTTATCGCTTTCCTTCCAGGCTTTGTAAGCCTGGAGCGCTGGATACGGCTGCCGGTTTTTCCCGCTATTGTAAGTTCTGGAGTCTGGCTTTTATGCTGAAGCTTATCGGCCGTTGTTTATCCCGGCTTCACAGCCAAGCGCCAGTATTGTTTCTTTGAGTTTGTCTCCTGTGATTTGTCCCTTTGCGGCGTTATCCAGTATTGTCTCGACCTCTGGCAAGATACTTTCCGTATCAGGCGTCAGCTTGCTTTTGAATATTTTTGCGTGCTTCGTCGTATCCACATGGCTGGGGTCATAGAATAGCTCCTCGTAAAGCTTCTCGCCGGTGCGGATCCCGCTGTACTCTATCTGTATGTCTTTGTTAGGCTCATGGCCGTGCAGGCGGATGAGTGTCTCTGCCATTTCGGAGATTTTGACCGGCTTGCCCATGTCCAGCACGAAGAGTTCGCCCCCTTCGCCCATCGTTCCGGTCTGCAGCACCAGGCTGACCGCCTCGGGAATGAGCATGAAGTAGCGCTTCATATCCGGGTGTGTGACTGTTACGGGGCCTCCTGCCGCTATCTGGCGCTCGAATTTCGGCACGACGCTGCCGCGGCTGCCAAGAACGTTGCCGAAGCGGACTGCCATGTATTTCGTTCCTGGATATTCCTGCTGTACGGAGAGCAGCAGCCGTTCGGCGGCGCGCTTTGTCGCTCCCATTACGCTGGTGGGGCGTACAGCCTTGTCGGTGGAGATCATTACGAAACGTTCGACGTTATGTTTTCCGGCGAGAGTCGCTATGTTCCATGTACCGAATGCGTTGACGCGCAGAGCCTCGCGCGGATTTTCCTCCATCAACGGCACATGCTTGTGCGCTCCGGCGTGGAATACGATATCCGGCGAGAAGCGTTTAAATATTGATTCCATCGTCGTCTCGTCGGCGACGTCAGCGATTATCGGCAGTACGGGAATCCTGTTGCCCGCATCGGCAAGCGACTCCATCAACAGGTAGATAGATTGCTCGCCGTGCCCCAGCGCCAGCAGCTTTTCCGGCTTGCGGGCCAGCACCTGACGGCATATCTCGGAGCCTATGGAGCCTCCCGCGCCAGTGACCAGCACGCATTTGCCCTTTATCAGTGATTCGATGTTTTCGTTGTCCAGCGTAACAGGGTCGCGGCGCAGCAGGTCTTCAAACTTCACGGAGCGCAGTTTGCTGACGCTGACCTGTCCGTCGGCGAGGGAGAGCAGACTCGGAAGTATGCGAACTGTAACGTCTTCTTTATCAAGCACATCAAGATATTCTTTTATCTGCGCCCCTGTCGCTGACGGCATGGCAATAAGGACGGTATCTATCGTATTATTTTTTATGACGGCCGGCAGGTCCTCTTTTTTGCCAAGTACGGGCAGATTCGCTATTCTCGCTTTTTTCAGCTCGGCGTTGTCATCGATAAAGCCAATAGGAAACGACGCGCCATGGCGAACGATGTCGCGCGCCAACATGCTTCCGGCCTCGCCGGCTCCTACGATAAGGACACGATTCATGCCCTCGGTGGATTTATGCTGCGGGAGAATGGAGAGCCGCCAAAGGGTGCGAAGCGACGATAGGAAGAAGAGCCCCGCCAGCAATAAAAAGGCCTGTGACAGACGCGGAATATGGATCATGTCGGTAAAATTCACAATAACCAAAAAGACAGCGCCGCCCGCAAAATACCAACGGGCAAGATTTGCAAACTCTTCCACGCTTGCGCGCGGCCAGAAGATAGTGTAGTTTTTCCCCAGAAAAAGGGCGATCGTGACGATGGAAGCAAAGGCGAGAGCGCTCTTTATAAAGGCCGGCATATACTCCCCGCTGATATCGTAAGACAGCCGCAGGGCAAATCCGATATATACGGCAAATATGAGCGAAAAGAAATCCGCCGCTATTACCCTGCTGTTTCTCTTTCCGACCCACAATATGCATTTCAGCAGTTTTTCATAAACTGACACTGGCACTAACGCCTCCTAGGCATGTTTTTAAGGTCATAGCAATCGTACTATTACGAGAAAAGCATACTCCTCTCATAAGATCAGATTATATCACCAGTACGTATGTCCGTCAAAAATAAACTAAAATTCAGGGGGGGGGGGTATATATAATCCTGTTTTCAGTTCGTAAGGCCGCTGGTTTTCTGGCAAATTGGCAAAGATAACCGTCTCTACCCCAGCCAGGCCAGCAGGACTCCTCCGGCTAGGACGGAGCCTATCTGGCCGGCTACGTTCGCTCCTACGGCGTGCATCAGCAGGTGGTTGCCGGGGTCGGCCTTCTGTCCCATTCTCTGGATGGTGCGGGCGGACATTGGGAAGGCGGAGATGCCGGCGGCTCCTATCATCGGATTGATCTTTTTTTCCTTTGGCAGGAATAGGTTCAGAGCCTTCGCCGTCAGCACTCCTCCGGCTGTGTCGAGCACAAAGGCGACGAGTCCCATCGCTATGATGACAAGCGTGTTCAGGTTGACGAATTTTTCTCCGGTCATCGTGGCGGATATCGAGAAGCCCAGCAGGATTGTAACTATGTTCGCAAGTTCGTTCTGCGCGGCGTTGGAGAGGCGGTCTGTGACGCCGCTGACGCGCAGCAGGTTGCCGAACATCACGAAGCCGAGCAGCGCGACGGAGGCGGGGGCTATCAGCCCTCCGATTATCGTTATTATGATAGGGAAGAGTATCAGCGTGCGGTGCGAGACGGGGCGCTGAGCGTAGGGCATTCTCATGCGGCGCTCCTTTTCGGTCGTCAGCGCGATAATGACCGGCGGCTGAATGAGCGGAACAAGCGCCATATATGTGTACGCCGCGACGGATATCGGCCCCAGCAGATTCGGCGCGAAGCGAGTGGAAACATATATCGAGGTCGGGCCGTCGGCTGCGCCGATGATGCCGATGGAGGCGGCTTCGTAAACATTGTAGCCCATGAAGAGGGCCAGCCCCATTGTCAGGAATATCCCCATCTGCGCCGTGAGGCCGAAGAGAAATACCTTGGGGTTTGCCAGCAGCGGCGTGAAGTCGCACATCGCGCCTACCGCTATTAGTATCAGCAGAGGGAGTATTTCTGTGGCTATCCCGAGCTTGAAGAACATCGAGAGCGCACCTTCTATAAGCTTGCCGCCTGCCATCTGGTCGAGCGCCGACGATAGCGGGAGGTTTACAAGTATCGTTCCGAAGCCCATGGGCAGCAGCAGGTTAGGTTCAAATTCCTTTTTTATAGCTAGAAAGATCAGCAGTCCGCCGATAGCCGTCATCACAAGGCTTTGCCACGTTACAGCCTCGGCCGTTCTGATAAAGAATTCCATTCTTCGTTCACGTCTCCTTAATTTTTTATCCGGTAAACTATATCATAAAAAGCGGAAAATGGAACTGCGGATGTTACGCATTACATCTCAAAATCGTGTAAAATAAACTGGCTGTATAGGGAGGGGCTGCCGATGCCGTTGTGGGGTTTTCTGCTCAGTTTTCTTGCCGCCGCCATGTGGGCCGCGTCGCCCATCATGGTCAATCATGGTCTCGCCGTCTCAAAATGCTCGCTTCATGAGATAAATCCATTTCGGGCCCTCTCTTTTTTTGTTTCTTCGCTGATCGTCGCGCTGGCGTATACCGGAGGCAGGATTGCGCCGGTGACGTCGCCGCTGGTGTATTTTTATCTTTTCGCCGGAGTGGCGGCCGGATATATTCTGGGGGATCTCTGTTATTTTTCCGCTATCAGGGAGATAGGAGTCAGTCTCGCCGTGCCGGTGGCGAACGGATATCCGATCCTTGTAGTATTCACATCATGGCTGCTGCTTGGCGAGCCGGTCACAATGCGTCTCTTGTGGGGCGTCCTCATCGTCGTCTCCGGTATAATGCTGCTGCGCTTCGGCGGCGCGAAGAATAATGAAGAGCGCAGCGAGGCGCTGATACGAAAGGATAAGCGGCGGCTGATGAAGGGCTTCTCCCTCTCTGTCGCTGCGGGGCTTTTCTGGGCCGTTTCGTCGCCGCTCACGAAGATGACTATAATCGCCTCCGGCCTCAGCGCGGCGGAGGTAACATTCTACCGTTCCGTTGCCTTTCTCCTGCTTGTCGCGGCCGCGCGCGCGCTGACTGTGAAGTTCAGACGCTCGGAGACGATCCCGCTGCGGCAGGTGCCTCTTCCCGCGGCGCTTTATTTCGCGGGGGCGGCGGTCATCGGCCTCTGCCTCGGCTCCGTCGTCTACGCCTCCTGTATCGCCGTCATGCCTGTCGCGATAGTTACGGCTATCACCGCGACAAGCCCCTTTATCGCGGCGCTTTTCGGGCATTTCGTCCTTAAAGAGCGGCTGATGAAGCCGCAATGGCTCGGTATCGCGTTGATCATCGGCGGTTCCGTGATAGTGGGGCTGTAGAGATGATATTTCCAAAGCCGCTGAGGGCGCTTAACAGCCGAAATTACCGCCTCTTCTTCGCCGCTCAGACGGTCTCCATGACCGGGCTGTGGATGCACAGGGTAGCCATAGGCTGGCTGGTATTCCGTCTGACGGATTCAAACAGCGCGCTCGGGCTGATGGATTTCACCGCCTCTCTGCCGATATGTCTGCTTTCGCCGCTTGCCGGAGCCGTTATAGAGCGGCTCGATCTGCGCAAGGCGCTCTTTTACATGCAGGCTGGCTGCATGTGCATCGCCTTTGCGCTGGCCTTCTGCACTCTGACGGAGCTTATAACATTCAAGCTGGTGCTGCTGCTTGTGGTATCCAGGGGAGTGATAGACGCCTTCGAGCTGCCGACGCGCTACTCTCTGGTCAACTATATGGTTGACAAGAAGGAGGATGTGGCGAACGCTGTGGCGCTCAACTCCACCCTTTTCAACACGGCGCGCATGATAGGGCCGACGATAGGAGGCTTTGTGATACACGCGCTGGGCGAGAGCTTCTGCTTCTTCTCCAACGGCTTCTGCTACCTGAGCACGATGTGGGCGCTGCGCAGGATGAAGATGAAAAGGGCGCCGGTAGGCAAGAGCGGCGGCGAGCTGCACCCGCTGCTTGAGACGTGGGCCGGGATAAACATGGCGAGGAACTTCGCGCCGGACAGATATCTTCTGACGCTGATCACGCTCACCGGCTTTTTCTGTTTCCCCTCGATAATCCTCATGCCGGCGATGGCGAGGAGCGTGCTGCAAGGCAGCTCGCGGACTCTGGGCGTTCTGCTGATGGGCATCGCTGTGGGGGCGCTTGCCGGCTCCATTCTCATGGCGACGCGCAAATCGACGGCCAGCTACTCCTGGTGGTGTACTCGCAGCTGTCTCTGCTTCGGCCTCTCCGTGATGATATTCTCGCTTTCACGCAATATCTGGCTCAGCATCATTCTCGCCGCTCCGGTGGGCTTCTGCATGGTCGTCTGCACCATCGCCTGCAATACGCTGCTCCAGACTATGAACGGAGACGAAAGCCGCAGCCGCATTATGGCGCTCTACACGCTGGCCATTGTCGGAGTGCCGCCATTCGGCAGTCTGCTCGCCGGCAGGCTGGGAGACCTTGTCGGAACGGCCTGGGCGCTCTTTATCTGCGGCATTTGCAGCACGCTGGCCGCCTTTTATTACATGAAGAAAATAGATAAGATCAGCTTCCGGCTGCTTATGGCGCTTAAAAGGAGGGGGGCGCTGTGAGCGAGGCGAAGTCGGATTACAGGGCGGTATTGGCGGCGGATCTGACGCTGGTGCTGGTCTCCTTTATCTGGGGGGCTGGCATTCCGCTTTCGGCGGTGCTCGCGCGCGAGCTGACGCCGCTGTGGGCTGTGGCGCTGCGCATGCTGCTGGCCGCCGTATTTCTTATCATACTCTTCCCGAAGGTGATAGCGGCTTCGACGCTCAGGGACTGGAAAATTTCTTTTATCCAGACGCTGATACTGGTCTGCGTTTTTGTGTCGATGACATTCGGCCTCGTCTACAGCACCGCGAGCAAGCAGGCCTTTATCGGAGGGCTGAATGTCATTATGGTGCCGCTTTTCGTCTGGGGGATATACCGTCTGCGCCCCTCTGCCTGGATATTCGCCGGAGCCGCCATCACCACGGCCGGACTGCTGGTGATGGGCTTTACCCCCGGAATGGAATTTAACTTCGGAGATTTCCTCTCGTTTATCATGGCCGTATTCTATGCCTTGCAGGTGCTTGGCGCCGGCTACTGTTCGCGGCGCGTGGAGCCGGTGCGCCTGGTGGCGCTTCACATCATAATGCTGGCTGTGATACTTACCGCGCTGGCGCTGACATTCGAGCCGATCCCCGCTCCGGCGGCCTTCGCTCCGAAGATATTGTGGTCGCTGCTCTGCGTATCCCTCTGCAATACGGTGCTATGCTTCATCCTGCAATTTAAGGCGCAAAAGGTGACGACCGACACTCACGCGGCGGTCATCTTTTCCCTTGAGGGGCTTTTCGGCTATATCATAGCCGTCGTCAGCGGACAGGATCCATTTCATCTGCAAGGGGCGCTGGGCGGCCTTCTTATCATCATCGGTATGCTTATCACAGAGCTGGAAGGGCTTCTGAAGGCAAAGACGAAGACAGGGAAGCCAGAGGCATAAAAGCGCCCGCGCGCTTTCGCGGCCTGCCCCGCGAAGGGGGCCGGCCGGCGGCGGCGCGTGGGCGGTCTTTTTCGTTATCCGAGAATCTTCTTCAGGTCTGCCTCCGGCGTGCTGATCGGGGCTATTTCATAATTCTCCGCGAGGAATTTCAGCACGTTCGGCGAGACGAAGGCCGGCAGAGATGGGCCGAGGAGGATTTTCTTCACTCCGAGATGCAGCAGCGTCAGCAGGATGCAGACGGCCTTCTGTTCGTACCATGAGAGCACGAACGACAGCGGCAAATCGTTGACTCCGCAGTTGAAAGCCTCCGCGAGCGCCGAGGCGACGCGGATTGCGCTGTAGGCGTCGTTGCACTGTCCCATGTCCATGATGCGCGGGAAGCCGCCGATTGTCCCCAGATCGAGGTCGTTGAAGCGGTATTTGCCGCAGGCGAGCGTGAGGATTATCGTATCCTTAGGGCACTTTTCGACAAATTCCGTGTAATAGTTGCGTCCGGGCTTCGCGCCGTCGCAGCCGCCGACGAGGAAGAAATGGCGGATCGCGCCGGCTTTGACAGCATCCACGACTTTATCGGCCGCCGAAAGCAGAGCGCCGCGGCCGAAGCCTGTGACGGTACGCTCTCCGCCGTTGATTCCGGTAAATTTTTTGTCTTCTTTCCAGCCGCCCAGCTCCAGAGCTTTTTCAATGACAGGAGAAAAGTCTTTTTCCTCTCCGATGTGGGTCAGCCCCGGATATGATACGACGTCGGTCGTGAATACCCTGTCGGCGTAGGATGGCTTTACAGGCATGAGGCAGTTCGTGGTAAAGAGCACAGGCGCGGGAATGCCGTCAAATTCCTTCTGCTGGTTCTGCCATGCCGTGCCGAAATTTCCCTTGAGATGCGGGAATTTTTTCAGCTCGGGATATGCGTGGGCGGGGAGCATTTCGCCGTGGGTGTAGATGTTGACCCCCTTGCCCTCGCTCTGCTCGAGCAGCAGCCGCAGGTCGCGGAGGTCGTGGCCGCTGACGACGATGAAGGGGCCGCTCTCAACGGTGAAGGATACCTCGGTCGGCTCAGGCGTCCCGTAGCTCTCTGTGTTCGCGCGGTCGAGCAGCTCCATGCAGCGCAGATTTACCTCTCCCGTTTTGAGGACGAGCGGCAGCAGCGTATCCATCGATTCTTCCCTGCCGATGGCAAGCAGCGCCTCGTAGAAAAAGTCGTTGACCTCGCGGTCGCTGTATCCGAGCAGCATCGCGTGCCAGGCGTAGGCCGCCATGCCGCGCAGCCCGAATAGTATCAGCGACTTGAGCGAGCGGATATCCTCGTCCGCCTCCCACAGCTCGTTCATATCATAGTCGTCGTTGCGCGGGCAGCGGTCGGCGCAGCTCCCGCAGCGGGGGACGAGCTTTTCCTTTTCGTCGTGGACCCGGTCGATAAGCTTCGCCACAGTCTCGCTGTTGAAATTTACATTTGTCACTGTGGTGAAGAGCCCCTCCAGCATCACGCGGTCTGTGCTTTCCGAGGGGCTGTTTCCCTCCGTCGCGCGGGCGAGCCCTATCAGCGCTCCGGTCAGCCTGTCTTGCAGCGCCGCCGTCTCCGCCTCTTTGCCGCATACCCCCATATTGCCCTTACAGCCGACGCAGCCGGCTGTCTGTTCGCATTGAAAACAAAACATCTTTCTCTCCATTGTTGTTTCCTCCCCCTTATATTTCTATTCCTTTATTTCCTTAACGGAGGGGCGATTGAATAGATCCGCCTCTCCGCGTCGCGCGTCAGTCGACTATATTTCCGTCTACGGATATTGTTACGACCTGCCAGGGAATGAATTTTCCGCTCTGACGCAGCGCCTCTTTTACCGCCGCTTCGAGGCCGCCGCAGCAGGGGACCTCCATGCGGACGACTGTGACGCTTTTTATGTCGTTGTTTTTTAATATTTCAGCGAGCTTCTCCGCGTAATCTATGCCGTCCAGCTTCGGGCAGCCGACGAGCGTCACGTGGTTTTTGATGAAACGCTCGTGGAAGTCGGCGCGCGCGAAGGCGGTGCAGTCGGCGGCGACGAGCAGCTTCGCCCCGTTGAAATACGGCGCTTTTACAGGTACGAGCTTTATCTGTACCGGCCACTGCGAAAGGCGCGAAATTGCCTGCGGGCTGTATTTTTCCATCTCCGGCCTCTCTTCGCCGCGCCTGATTTCGCGCGACTGCGTCCCCGGACAGCCGCAGGGCAGCCGCCCCTCTTTTTCCGCTCTTTTCGCGGCTATATTCGCCTCCGCCGCCTCTTTGTCATAGGCTTCAGCCTCGCGCTCCACAAAGGAAATTGCCCCAGTCGGGCATGTAGGCAGACAGTCGCCAAGTCCGTCGCAGTAATCGTCGCGCGTCAGCCTCGCCTTGCCATCCACCATCGCTATAGCCCCTTCGTGGCAGGCTTCGGCGCAGGCTCCGCAGCCGTTGCATTTAGCTTCGTCTATCTCGATTATTCTTCTTCGCATTTCTATTTCCTCCCCAAAGGATCTTTTCTCCGTAGATTTATCGTTTTTTTTCGTCCTTCTTGCCTCTGTGGCTAAAGGATACTACAATGATTATTGTGAATCTGTTGTATAAACAACATAAGGGTGAGAAATATGAAAAAATATATCGAGGCGGTAAAAAGTTCTCCGCTCTTCAACGCTATCGCGGAGGCGGATATTGAGGCGATGCTCGACTGCCTTTCCGTAAGGAGGAAGGAGTACGCCAAAAACGAATTTGTGCTGCGCTGCGGCGACTTTACCGACTCTGTCGGCGTGGCGCTCGCCGGCTCCCTGCATATCATAAAGGAGGATTTTTGGGGAAACAGGAATATCATTGCCGAGATAGGGGCGGGGCAGATATTTGCGGAGAGCTACGCCTGTATGCCGGCTGTGCCGCTGGGGGTCAGCGTCGTGGCGGCTGAGCGCTGCGCGGTAATGTTTATGGATGTGCGCCGCGTCCTCACGAGCTGCGGCTCCGCCTGCGAATTCCACGCGCGGCTGGTAAGGAATCTGGTCTCCGTCCTCGCGGAAAAGAATCTGCTCTTCAACGAGAAGCTGACGCATCTGACGCAGCGCGCGACGCGGCAGAAGCTGCTTTCGTATCTCTCCGCCGAGTCGCTGCGCCGCGGAAGCCCGGAGTTTGAGATACCATTTAACCGACAGCAGCTTGCCGATTATCTCTCCGTCGATCGCAGCGCGCTGTCGAGCGAGCTTTCTAAAATGCGGGACGAAGGATTGCTCGATTTTTATAAAAACAGCTTCCGCCTCCGGCAGAGCTGAAGGGCGGCGCGCAAAATTCGCGCCCGCGGGAGCTTTTACAGCCTCCGCGGGCGGATGCGGCGAAAATCTTTCTGTTATCTCTTTATTTTTCGTCCTCTTTATGGTGATGGCGGTGGAAGTCTCTGTCCAGCCTTTCCCTGTCGTCGTGCAGATGACGGTCGATATCCTCGTGCGCGCGGTGCAGATCTCTTTCTATATCTTCCCTGCCGTCGTGAAGATGCTCGCGCAGATGGTCGTAATGTTCTTCAAACCACTTTTTTATGCGCTGCCAGAGGTCGTCCCTCTCGCCGTTGAGCCGCTGCGCCATCGCGTGGATGTCCTGCGCGTGCTTTTTTGCAAAATCCACGTCGTAAGGGCCTGTGTGCGCCTCCATCTCATTCAGGCTTTTTTTGATATCTTCGTCGTTCTTTACTGCCATTTTGCTCCCCCCTGGGTCGTTTTATCTGTTTTTATGCGGCGGGGCTGCCGCCCCGCGCCCTTTGCCTTTCTCATTCCCCTTTGCCTGTGAGGGGGAGGTGACGGAGCCTGTGCCCGGAACTGCGCAGAGGCCCCTGTAGTCACCTTTTTTCTCTCTTCTCTCCGTCCGTATTCAACGTGTAAATCATCTCATATTGCGCCCCGGCGGACAACGCCAATATACCTGACGCGGAATGGCGGAAAAGGCGGAAGCCGCCCCCAGACGGTAAAAAGGGCGGAAAGCCCCTCCTTCTACCGCGCCGCCGGCGCTTCCTCCCTCTGCCGCGTATGCCTGTCGATATCGACGCCGGCGTCGCGCAGGCGCTTTTCAAAATCCTCGCGGTCGTCCTTCAGATGCTCCCTGATCTCGTGATAATGCTCTCCGAACCATTCCTTCAGCTCCGCGCAAAACTCATCGTCTTTCTCGGAAAGGCGCGTTGAAAAGGCGCGAAGCTCATCCTTGTGGGCGCATATATAGGCCGGGTCGCAGCCGTCAGGCGTCCCCTTGAGGTAGTTCAATGTCCGTCTCATCTGCTCTTCGCTGAACTGTGTGGCCATCTGTTTTTCCCCCTTCTTCGCGGCTGTTCCTCCGCCGCAGTATCCTCTGATTTTCCGCGAGGCGCGGGAGGCGGGCAACGGCAGTTTTGCCTGACGCTTTTCCGGTATTATCCCCGCCGCCGCGGGTGTATAATCTGGCTGTAACGGAGGTGTGTCGTGATGTATTCGATGGAAAAGACAGAAAAATGGTTCAGCGATTACGTAGATTCATTCAGGATAAAGGGAGAGCTTGCCGCGATGCAGGAGCTGAAACGCAGGCACAGCTTTCGCGTGCAGAAAATCGCCTCGGCTATAGCGGACTCTCTTGAATGGGAGGAAGAAAACGACGGGTGGATGGCTCACGCGGTCGGCCTGCTGCACGATACCGCGCGCTTTGAACAGTACCGCGACTATCAGACCTTTCAGGACAGCGCCAGCTTCGACCACGGCGACCGCGGGGCGGAGATTCTGGAGCGGCTCTTCGACTGGGAGGGGATAGCCGCCGGAGATCGTGAAAAGCTGCTCTCGGCCGTGCGCCATCATAACAAGATAGAGATACCGGCCAACCTGTCGCTATCGACCTACCGCTGGTGCGCCCTTGTGCGCGACGCCGATAAGATAGACGTCTTCCGCATGGTGCAGAGCCGTATCGACAACGGTACGATATACGACATGCTGCCGCGCCATAAGAAGGTCAGCGGGCTGTCTCAGCCGCTGATCGACGAAATACGCGCGACGGGGCGCGGCTCCTACGCCAACGCGAGATCCTTGCAGGATTACCGCCTCATTCAGCTTACATGGGGGCTTGACCTGAATTATCCCGTTTCAATCGCGACCCTCAAGGATGAAGGGATATTCGAGCGCATACGCGATGATTTGAAGCCCTACGGCGTTGACGATATTACGGAAGCGTTGATAAAAAAGATAGGATGATAAATAGCCGCTGATTATACGCGCCGGAAGGCTCTTTCGCTTCCGGCGCGCCCTGCTTTCAGCCTGATTTGTTATTTTTTTGTCACTCCGCAGTTATCACGTCGCCGTAGAGCGCGGCGTATTCGTGCGCGGAGGCGTTCCATGAAAAATCTTCGTTCATGGCGTTGCTCACTATCTTATCCCAGCGCTCCGGCTCCGCCTTTGCGGAGAGCGCGCGGTTCAGCGCCGCTTCAAGCTCCGATACGCTGTAATCGGTGAAGAGGAAGCCGGTGCCGTCAGGAGAGCTGTCCGCGTCCCTCACAGTATCCGCCAGTCCGCCTGTCGCGCGCGCGACAGGTATCGCGCCGTAGGCGAAGGCTATCAGCTGCGACAGTCCGCAGGGCTCAAAGAGAGAGGGCATCAGCAGAATGTCTCCCGCTGCGTAGGCGCAATGCGCGCTTTCCTCGCTGAATGCAGTGACGGTGCGCACCGATTCCATGTGGTTCAGCTCAAAGTCGGCAAGCTTCCTGTTGTAAAGCTCGCTGCCGGAGCCTATTATCAGAGCGTATATCATGTCGGGCATGAAGCGGTTCAGCGCGTCGAGCATGATATCCACCCCCTTCTGCTCCGTCAGCCGGCCGACGAAGATGACCAGCGGCCTCCCGTCGTCCTGCCAGTTGAACTTCTCCATCAGGGCGGCGCGGCAGAGCTTCTTGCCGCTGCGGTCATCCGCCGAAAAGTGCGCAGGGATGAGGGCGTCCTTACTCGGGTTCCACACGTCGTAGTCTATTCCGTTCAGTATGCCGCGCAGCTTGCTCCTGTTTGCGGATATCACGCCGTCCAGGCCGAAGCCGCCGTCCTGCGTCTGAATGTCCCATGAGTAGCTGGGGCTGACTGTGGTGATTGCGTCGGCTGTGTTTATGGCCCCTTTCATCAGATTCGCCTGTCCGTAAAATTCCATGGAGCCGGGATTGAACTGCGAGAAGGCGTCGGGGGAGAAGCCCCAGCCGTTGAGGCATTCCTGCTGGAAAAGCCCCTGATGAGCCATATTGTGTATCGTGTAGACGGTGTCGAAATCTCCCGCCAGCTTCGAGCAGGCGCGGTGCCAGCGCAGAGCGCAGGGGACGGCGGCCGTCGGCCAGTCGTGAGCGTGGATTATATGCGGCTTCCAGCGCGCGGCGCGCGACAGCTCGAAGGCGGCGTATGAGAGAAAGAGCATCGGCTCCGCCGTAACGGCGTCCATCTGCTCCGGGTAGATATTTTCATTCGCGAAGAGCTCGTCGTTTTGCAGTATATATACCGGCAGGCCGTCAATCTGCGCCCGCCAGAGCCTGGCCGTCAGCGCGCGCCAGTTGAGCGCAGCCGAAATGCTGCCTATAGGGCGGCTCGGCAGCGCGGAGAGCGACCTCGCCATGTCGAGCACCCCCGGCCACGCCGGCATCAGCACGCGCGCGTCCAATCCGAGGGAGCGCAGCGCCTTTGGCAGAGAGCCTACAACGTCGCCCAGCCCTCCCTTTTTGGCGAGAGGGGCGCACTCCGGCGATACGTGAAGCACCTTGACCTGAAAATCCAGTTTTTCCGCGGTCATATCCTTAATGTCCCCTGAATACCGTGCCATAAGCCTTTTCGCAGTATTCGCGCACCACCCTGTGAGTATTGAAATAGCTTGCGTTTACCGCGATGGCCAGCTTCATCATCTGCACCCATTTCGCCCTGTCGCCGTAATATGTGGGCAATATCTTTCCCTCCAGCTTATTATAAAGGTCTATAGCGTCCTCTGCCTCGTTGTATTCGACCAGCCCGTTCTCCGTCGGCTCAGGGCCGATAGCCCAGCCAGTCTTGTCCTCGATGCAGCCCTCTATCCACCAGCCGTCGAGCACGGAGAAATTCATGACTCCGTTGTGGACGCACTTCATTCCGCTTGTGCCTGATGCCTCGCGCGGGCGCACCGGCGTGTTCAGCCAGAGGTCAACGCCGGAGGTGATGAGCTTTGCAGGCCCCATATTGTAATTTTCGATGAAGACGACCGGAAGCGTCGAGCCAAGCTCCGCCGCCGTCCTGTTTATCTTTTGCAGTATATCCTTCCCCGGCTCGTCGTGCGGATGAGCCTTGCCGGAGAAGATGAACTGAACGCGGCCCCCCGCGATATCGACCAGCCTCTTGATATCGCTGAACACCAGATCCGCGCGCTTGTAGGTGGCGGCGCGGCGCGCGAAGCCTATCGTCAGCACGTCCGGGTCAAGCTCCCGCCCCGTCTCTTCCAGAACGAAGGCGAGCAGCTTCATCTTTGCCGACTGATGTGCGCTCCATATCTCGTCGTCCGGTATGTGAAGCGCCTGCATGAGGCGCGACGGGTCGTTGCGCCAGCCTGGGATGCGGCGGTCGTACAGCCTTTCAAAGCTCGGCGCCGTCCATGTCGTGGAATGAACGCCGTTCGTTATCCAGTCTATGGACTGGTCGCCGAACATCTCACGGCTGACAAGGGCGTGCTTGTGCGACACGCCGTTCACGTAACGCGAGAGCTTGAGAGCCAGATCCGTCATAGAAAGGCCGCTGCCTCCGATGTGGCGGCGCAGTATCTGCGCGAAATTGCCGTCCAGCACCTCGTCTATAAGGTCGTATGAGAAGAAATCATGTCCGGCCGCGACAGGCGTGTGGGTAGTGAAAATAACCTGATTCCGCACCTTCTCGATATCGCCGTAGCCCTGCTCGCGCAGCAGCTCTAGCGTCAGGAAGCCGGCGTGTCCCTCGTTGAGGTGGAAGGTGTTGATATTGCGGAAGCCGAGGTCGCGCAGCAGACGCAGCCCGCCGATACCCAGAATAAGCTCCTGACAGAGACGGTAGCGGTTGTCTCCGCCGTACAGTTCGGCTGTCAGCGCCCTGTCCTCCGGGCTGTTCTCCGGCAGATCCGTGTCTAGAAACAGAATCGGCAGCTTATGCCCCGACTGACCGATAAGATTATAGGTCCACGCCGTTACTGTGACCGGCCTGTGGGAAATAGTTACCGTAACGCGGTTCGGCAGCTGGGTCATGAAATCGCGCGGATTCCACTCGACCGGATATTCCGTCTGCCGTCCGTCGCCGTTTATCTTCTGAGCGAAATAACCCTTCTTATAAAGCAGCGTGATGCCGACCATCGGCACGCCGAGATCCGCGCCGCTCTTCAAAATATCGCCCGCCAGCACGCCGAGGCCGCCTGAATATGTCGGTATTTCAGGCTTCAGCGCTATCTCCATTGAGAAATAGGCCGTGCTCCTGAAGGCCGGATCGCCGTCGAGCGTCGCAAGCAGCGATGTGGCCAGATTCTTTCCGTAATTCATAAAGTTCATCTTCTCCAATCTGTCGGAATCCATTTCTTCTTCCGCCTCTTCGTTGTATTTTTCCTCATTCATGCGCGGGGCTATCTCAGCGGAGACCATCGCGGCCGCGTCGGGATATTCCTTTCTGTTCCCCTTGACCTTCGCCAGATCCTCCAGCAGCGGTCTGATGAACTCTCTGCCGGACAGAGTCTCCGCAAGCTCCGAGGCGCGCAGCGCGTAGGAAAGTATCTGTCTCGTCTCCACGCCGGAGATGTCGTTAAAGAACCAGGCGCAGGAGGTATATGTGAAGATACGCATACGCTCCATCTCAACAAGAGCCGCCATACGTTTCAGTGTGTTCTCAGGCAGCGCGCCGAATCTGTCGGTGAAAAAGGCGCTGCGGCGCTCCGTCCGCTCCGCCTCTGTCATAGGCAGTCCGCATTTGTAGATGTCGATAGCCTCGTTGCGAAGCAGCCACGGATCTCCGAACTGCGACATTTCGCTCTCGTAGAAGCCGTCCACGCGCTCCGCCAGCTTATCCAGCGCTTCGCGCAGAGGGGCGCGCCATCTCTGGTTCCAGCCCGGCTCCCCGCCGGTGCGGCAGCCGCAGTCGCTTCGCCAGCGCTCCACGCCGTGCATACAGGACCAGGAAGTCATCTCTTCGATCTCACATTCGGCCTCGGCCGGATGCCTCTCTAAAAATTCCTCAAGCGACGGAAGAGCGACACGCCCATCCTCGCCCAGCAGCTTGAAGAGACGCGCGAGCGCCATCTCTCCGAACTTGTGATGATGTCCATAGCTCTCGCCGTCGGTCGCGGTTACAAGGATGCGCCCCTCTCCCTTCGCCGCGGCGCTGACGACCGCCTCTTTAAGGCGGTCTCCGTTATTCAGCAGTCCGCCGAAGGCGATGCCGCGCGCGAGGGGGGTGTGATAGAAAAATATCGTTATCGCGCGCCCTGACGGCAGCGGGCAGCGGTAGGGGCGCGTGACGTCGAGATCCACCCCTCCCGGGGTCGCAGTCCGCCCCTCCGCGCTGATGACCGCGCGGCACTGGTGAGGCGACAATATTGTGAACTCTATCCCGGAGGCCGCCAGCGCTTCCAGCGTCGGAATGTCTACCGCCGTCTCCGGCAGCCACATGCCTTTGGGGAGACGTCCGAAGCGGTACTTGAAATCCTCCATGCCCCAGATTATCTGCGTGTACTTGTCCCGTTCGCTGGCCAGAGGCATGATGATATGGTTATACCCCTGCGCTATGGCGCGGCTGCCGGAATTTATCAGCGTCGCGTTGAGCGACGGGGCGTTCCCCTCTATCCACCGGTGCAGCGTAGGGCCGAAATTGAAGCTGAGGCTGGAATAATTGTTGACGATTGAGGCGATGCGCCCGTCCGGCGAGAGAATCTTCGCGCCTGCGTTCGGCGTGTAACACTCGGAGCAGACACGCTCGTTCCAGTCATGGGACGGATAGGCGGTAGGGTCGCGGAGCAGCTCGCCGCTCCATGGGTCCTCGCGCGGAGGCTGGTAAAAATGTCCGTGAATTGCGATGTTGATCAAAGAGTAGCCTCCCCAAAAAAAAATTTTATTGCCATAAAAGCATGGCATGATATGATTATACTATCAAGCGCCGCGAATAAGGCTCAATAAATTGTGGAATTTCGCGCCATTATAAAACAGGGGGAATATAAAATGCTTGAAGACCTCTCAGCGCACGTATTGGATATAGCGGAAAACAGCACCATGGCCGGAGCGGACGAAGTGGAGATAACGATAAACGCGGACGACGCGAAAGACCTCCTGCTCTTCTCCGTCAAAGACAACGGGCGCGGTATGAGCGCGGACTTTGTCGCGCGGGTGACCGACCCCTTCACGACCACGCGGACGACGCGCCGCGTCGGAATGGGGCTTCCCTTTCTGCGCCAGTCCGCGGAGCTGTGCGGCGGCGCTCTTGTGATAGACTCCGCGCTCGGCGAGGGGACGACGATAACGGCTACATTCAGTCTCAGCAGCGTTGACCGTCCGCCGATGGGCGACATGCCCTCGACGGTGATGACGCTCGTGATGGGCTCTCCCTCCGTACACTGGAAATACCGTCATATCGTCAACGGAAAAGAATTTCTGCTCGACACTGACGAGATAGTAGAGGCGCTGGAAGGAGACAGGGAAATGCTCGCCTCTCCCGACGTCGGCCTGTGGCTGCGCGACAATATACGCGAAGAGCTTGCCGCGATCGGCGGAGACTCGCTGCAATAATATGACGCGCGGGCGAAAAATGGGCGAATTTTACTAATTGCCGCGGATTTACCGCTCTGCCGCTTGCTTTTTTTGCGTCCGCGGCTATAATTCTATACAGGATATACGCGCTTTACCCTGCTGGGTTCGTGTGATATGGGTTGAGTCTTGAGCCAACAATTAATCCCGTAGGGATTATCTTCCGTCGGCGGAGGAGATACTTTCAGTATTGACCAGATCAGGCGGATATGATCCCAATTCCTCTGTAAGGAACGGGTCAAGGCCTCCCATGCACGGCTTTGGCGGGGTTTCTTTTTATCTCTCCCGCCCTTTCGCCTATGACTTATTTATATAAAAAAACGAAAAAATATGGAAATTTGAGCTATAATATAGTTGCCTTTGGCTTTGTCCTCTGACAAAACCATAAAATGTGCGTTTATTGCGATTGTACTTTGGGAGGTTGCCATGAATATAAAAAGACCATTCTGGAGTCCCGCGGGGGCTTCGGCCTTCATTTTAGACTGGGACGGAGTGATAGCGGAGACGCGGCTCGACTTTTCTCCGCTGCGCGAAAAATACTACGGCGGCCGCCGCGCCATGCTGCTTGAAGAGGCGGGGACGCTGGAAGCCGGACGGCGCGAGGAATTCTTCCGCGACCTCGTAGAGCTTGAAATGGCCGGCGCCGAAAGCGCGGAGCCGGTGCCGGGAGCCTTTGAAATGCTGAAATGGCTCGCCGACAACAAGATTCCTTACTGTATCCTTTCGCGCAACTGCATGGAAGTCATACGGCGCGGGGCGGAAAAAATCGGCCTCACGCTGCCGGAACGGACATGGGGACGCGACTGCATGGAATGGGTGAAGCCGGACCCGCGCGCGCTGCGCTTCGCCGCCTCACAGATGGGCTTTCAGCCGCGCGACTGCCTCTACGTCGGAGACTTCCTCTACGACCTTCAGGGGGCGCGGCGGGCCGGAATGCGCGCCGTGCTGGTGCAGCGCGACGAAGCGGCCTGGCGCGGCTGGGCCGACGCCGTATATCCGCGGATGGAGGACTTCGTCGCCGAACTGCGCGACCCTCAGCCGCTTGTCCCGTGGGAATACCGTGAAATATGCGCCAAAAAAGGGGAACGCTGGCTTAGCAACGCCGCCGGGCTGACGCTGGCAGTGCCGGCTGACCCGTCGCCGACTACGGATTGCTGGGTCACTCGCGCGGCCGCGCTGGGAGTGGGGAATTTCTACGTCGGGGCGGAACGCGCGCTGACCCCCGAGGAATGGAAGAAGAACCCCTCGCTCGACCCGGCTCTCATGGGAGAGCCGCTCGCCGAAGTGCTGCGCGGCTTCCTTGAAACGCGCTACCCGCTGACCCGCGTCGTCGCGGATGCCACCGAGGCGGAGAGCGGGCCGAAAAACTCTCTTGACCTTCAGCGCTTTATAGAGAGGAAAAGATTTGTGTAAATGGCGTCGGAGAAGCTCTTTGAAAGCGAAGACAGCCTGAACTTTGAAACGCCGCTCGCGGAGCGGATGCGCCCGCGGACGCTGGATGAATACGCGGGGCAGAGCCATATACTCGCCCCCGGAAAGGCGCTGCGCCGGATGCTGGAGGGGGGCAAGACCCCAAGCTGCATCCTCTACGGCCCGCCGGGGGTAGGCAAGACGACGCTAGTCCGGCTCATGGCGCGCGTCACAGGACGCGAACTGCTGGAGATAAACGCCGTCAGCGCGAAGGTGGAGACGCTGCGCGACCTTCTTGACCGCGCGAAAAAATCGCGAGACAGCTCCGGCAGATCGGCGATAGCGTTTGTAGACGAGATATACCACTTCAACAGCAAACAACAGAACGTCCTTCTCCCCGCGGTGGAGAAGGGCGACCTGATACTGATAGGCACCACCACGGAAAACCCATGGTTTGAGATAAATAAGACGCTGCTCTCGCGCATGGTGGTCTACACCCTTGAACCGCTGAAAACGGAAGAGCTGCTGACGCTGCTCGAACGGGCGCTGAATGACAGAGAGCGCGGCCTCGGCCTTCTCGGAGTGAGCGCCGACAGGGGGCTGCTGGAACGCATAGCGGCGCTGTCCGGCGGCGACGCGCGGCAGGCGCTGACACGCCTCGAAACCTCTGTCTCCGCGGCGGCTATGGGAGGCGGCTCCGTGCTCACCGAAGAGATAGTCGCCCAGAGCGTTGGCGGGGCGATACAGAGATATGACAGAAATTCAAACGACCATTACGCGGTCATCTCCGCGCTGATAAAAAGCCTCCGCGGCTCCGACCCGGACGCAGCCCTTTACTGGCTGGCGCGTATGCTCGAAGCCGGAGACGACCTGCGCTTCATTACGCGCCGCCTCTGCATACTGGCGGCGGAAGACGTAGGCCTCGCGGACCCGATGGCGCTGGTCATAGCGCAGAACGCCGCCGCCGCCGTTGACAGGGTGGGAATGCCGGAGGCGAGCCTGATACTCGGAGAAGCCGTCGTCTATCTCGCCTCCGCCCCAAAGAGCAACAGCGCCTACCTGGCGATAAACGCGGCGATGCGCAGCGTGCGCGAGGGCGACCTGATGGAAGTGCCGCGCCACCTGCGCAACGACGGGGAGGGCTACGTCTATCCTCACGACAGCCCCGGCCACTGGGCGCCGCAGGCCTACCTGCCGGAGGTACGCCGCTTCTACTTCCCTGGCAAACTGGGGGCGGAGCAGAGGATAGAGGAACGGCTCAAACGGCTTTGGAAAAGATTCTCGACGGAAGAAGAGGCAAAGGAAGAAAAATAAAAGCAAAAAAAAAAGGCCGCCCCCTGACAGGGCGGCCATCAAATTATCGGCTATTTCTTTGAATCCGCGTCTACCTTCAGCGAAAGCAGATAGATAACGTCAGAGAGCCTGTTCAGGAACTTATAGCTCTTCTCGTTGACGCCGCCCTCCCTGAAAAGCCGCGTCGCGACGCGCTCCGCCCTGCGCGCGACAGTGCGCGCGAGGTGCAGCGCCGCGCCGCAGCGGTTATCACCGGGACGGACGAAGCTCATGCCGCTCCCCGGCAGAGCCTCCGTGATACGCGCGGCCATATTCTCCATAATCGCGGGGTCAGGCTCGTCATAGTCGCACTTTGCGAAATAGGCCATCGCCCCGAAAAGATAATCCTCAAGAAAATATATATCCTCCGCGGTCTTTTCATCGCCGCAGAGGGAGCGGGCCAGCCCAAGCGCCGCCTGACACTCGTCCAGCGTTCCGTAAAGCTCCACGCGCGCGTCGTCCTTAGCGATACGTTCGCCGTTTGCCAGCGACGTCGTTCCCTTGTCTCCGCCCTTTGTTATAATGTTGAACTCAGCCATTTTTCCGCCTCCTCCCTTACCGTCCCTCTTCGCTGCGGATGCCGCGCTCTTCGTCGCCGCAGCCGCTCGCGCAGGAATCGCAGCTTCCGCACTGGCAGCCGCCCTCATGCTGCGACTTGAAAGCGACGCGCAGCGTAGCCTCCATAAAAAATTCCTCCGGCAGAGCCTGACATACCTCGCCGCCGAAACTGGTGAAGGTGCGGCAGGGAAACTCCTGCCCCTCCGGCGTCCGGCATTCCGGGCAGGGAGTGAAATCCAGCTCCAGCATCAGCAGATTCTCTATCGGAGTCTCCGGCGTGCCGGCCTCGGCGCATTCGATAGTCACCATATTGGCCGTCATCAGATTATCCTGAGTGATCTCATCCATGATCACCTTGCGCAGCCTGAGCTTGAAACCCAGAGGAATCAGGCGCGTCGCCATCCTTGAGGCGAAGCGCGTAAGATTCTCCCACGTCTCCAGCCACGGCGCGGCCTCTATATCCTTCAACGTATAGTGCGACAGAGTGATAGTCTTCACAGCATAACCTCCCGCGTATATCGCTTCACATATTATATTATATTTTTCGCTTATCAATAGAGTTTTTTCCGCGGAATCGGAAGCGCCGCGCTCTCCGTAAAGGTAAAGAGAGCGTGAAAGCAAAGCCTTCCGCTCTCTTTACAAGTACCAAGGGGGTGTACTTTTCGCCTGATATGAGGCCGTCCCTTTTGTCGAGGAGCCTCTGATTCTTCGCGCTCCCGATATTTGTCTGAAAAAGCCTCCATTACGGCCTGTATTTTACAGCCCGCGCCTTGCCTGAGTATGACGCGGCGCGGACGTAATCTATCATTCTTTTACAAAAGCTTGCGGCCGCGTCGCTTTCTGAACTTTGCCGGCGGCTCTCCCAATACGTCCCGCAGCTCATTGGCTATCCCTAAATAAAAAATTGTAATATTTGGACTTTTTGTATTAAGTTATCTATATGTAACAAAATATAGTTTATGAATATTTACAGGGGGGGGCAAATGTGTAAAATACTTAATACTGTTTGCGTCATTTGCGTCTTGTAGTATTTGCCGTACTTGAAAAACTGATAGAAAGATAAAGCCAAACCGCGCGAAAGCGCGGGACGGAAAGCCATGGGTCTAAGACGAAAGTTATGACAGCCGGTTGCCTGCTATCCTGCCGACTGTCCCGTCTTTGAAAAGAAATGGGGGCAGATTCATCAGAAAACACTAAAAAAATCAAACAGCTGAGAGACAATAGAACTTTGCTCTTCCTTTACGGAGAGCGGGAGCTTTTGTTTTTTTACAGACGGTATCCGACAGCGCCGCCCCGGAGCGGAAAGGCTGCCGGAATCGGCGGATTGTCATAGAATCGCCATAACTTTGAGCTGTCATCTTTTAGGTCAAAGACAGCGGCTCTCTGCGCGGCGCGGAATTTATTTTTTATTATACTTTTGCCTGCGCGATGTGAAGCAGAGTCGTCTTCGGCGGCGGGCCAACTGGATGGAGGGGCCAATTGAAAAAACGAAATTTTGTCGTATCCGTCTGTGTCATTCTGGCTTTGATCATCGTCGTTTCAGCGTGGGACATGATCAACCCGGAAGAGGAATGGAATCCTCCGGCTCAGGGAAAATACGCGGAGACCATCGTCGTCGCGGCGGATAAGGATTATCCGCCCTTCTCATTCGTAGATAAAAACGGAGTGATGGCCGGTCACGACGCTGCGCTGATATACGCGCTGGGGGAGGAGATGAAGGTCAACATCGACCTCCGTTTTGTCGAGTGGGGCACAGCCTTCGCCGGGCTGCAAAGCGGGGAGTACGACCTGCTGATGGGTGTCACTAATACGCCGGAGCGCAGAGCTTCGCTCTGCCTTTCCATGCCGACTGTAAGCGCGACCTACGTCGCCTTCGGAAAAGAATGGGATACTTTCAGCATTGCCGGACTTGGCAAAAAACGCTTTTCGACAATATCCGGCGACAGCGTGAACGACCTTTTTCTGGCTCTGTACGGCCTTTCCGCGCTGAACTGCGCCACATATACGGAATGTTTCAGAATGCTCGCGACGGGAAAATGCGATTATGTCATCGCCCCTTATTCGACCGGCTGGCAGTTGATCCGCTCTTTGAAGCTCAGAGGCTTGGGAGTGGTAAGCCCTGTGTTTTATAACAGCATCTACTGCGTCGCCGCGGCGGCGGGGCGGGAGGCGCTTATCGCCGATGTGAACGGCGCGCTTGTGAGGCTATCTGAAAGCGGCCGCCTCGCCGCTCTATCCGACCGCTGGCTTAATCTTTATTCCAATTTCTCCCTTTATGATTTTATATTTGAAAATCTTAGCGATATATTTGTATCGGCGCTCATTGTATTTTTGATATTCTTCATACTGCTCTATACGCATAAGCGCGCAAGCTACCGCAAGCTCTATATAGCGACGGAGCGGGCGCGTGTTCTGGAGGAGACGGAGACTTCGCCGATAATAGAGTATGACCCTCTGGCGGACAGGATAAACTATACCTTCAAGAACGCGGAAGGGGTGACGCAGCGCGTAGCGCAGGACAAATATCTTGCTGGAAGACAGGACGAGAAGGTAATCGCGCCGGAGTATCTGGAAGAAAGCCGCCGCTTCCTGCGAGGAAAGATGTCCCTGCGCGGCGGGGAGCATTTCGAGTTCCGCGGGCGGCTGCTGTCGGATGATTGGAGATGGTACAGGCTGGTCGCCTACCCGGTGAAGGACGAAGAGGGCAGGCTTCTGCGGCTCTTCGCCCGTCTGGAAGATATCACGGACGTGGTAGAGAAGCGCGAGGAGGCCTTCCGTCTGGCCTCTCTGGACAGGCTGACGAAGCTTATGAACAGGGAAGCCTTTTTCAGCGCCGTCCGAGAGCGTCTGGTAGCTTCGCCGAAGGCTTCGTGCGCCTTTATCATGATAGATATAGACGATTTCAAGAATATAAACGACAACTACGGACATTCGACCGGAGACGAGGCGCTGCGCGCCGTCGCGGAAAAGATGGGGCGAGCTCTGGCGCCGGATGACCTGCTCGGCCGCTTCGGCGGCGATGAGTTTATGGCTTTCATGCAGTGCGACAGCCGCGACATCGTCCGCAAGCGCCTTGAACAGATGCAGGAGCTTCTGAGCCAGAGCGTCAAACAGGATGAATTCTCTCTGACATGCAGCTGCGGCGTAGTCTTTACGAAGGGCGGAATTCTCACTGCGGAGGAGATGATGGAGTTCGCCGACAAAGCTCTCTACAAGGCGAAGAACAGCGGAAAGAACCGGATATTCTTCAGCGGCCTGGACGAAGACGAGGCGTAACAGCCGCGGAAGCGGGGCGGCGGAATAAAAAAAACAAGAGCGGAGGCCAAAGGGCTTCCGCTCCTTTTATGACATCCCACGGCCACGCGCGAGGCTGTTTTCTTTATCCCTTTTCAGCGGAATCTTTTACCTTGTAGCGCAGCCATATGATATCGCCGCTCAACACTTTGGCGTCTATGACGGAAAAGCCGACCGGCTTTTCCTCCGTCAGCCCCTCTTTTGCCATGAAGAGCGTCTGCGTCGCTGTGGAAGCGTCTGCGGAGGGGGTGACGACGACGCTCAGCTCATCGCACAGCCCTTCGCGGATGAAGGACCAGTTTATTATCCCGCCGCCGCCCAGCATCAGATTCCTGACTCCGAACAGCTCATACAGCTTTTTCACGGCCAGATGGCAGTCCAGCCTTTCTTCCCCCGCGATGATATAGGATATATTCATCCTGCGCAGGAAGGCCTTATAGGCGTTGCTCGCCTTTCCCGTCAGCAGCTCTATAACATTGGCGGAGGTATCCATATACTGCACGCTGTCGCTCTCCCAGCCCACCTTTCCCGACGGGTCGAGGGAAACGTAGTATTTGTCAAAGCGCGCGGGGACGACATAGTCCCCTTCCGGAACGGCCGGAGCATTTTCGTCGAGCGCCGGCTTTCTGTAGAAGGTAAAGTTGTCCTCCGTCGTTATCCTGCCGCATATCCATGCGTCCATCGGATAAAATGCCTCCGCTCCGAAGGCGAGGCTGTAAAAAACGTCGCCTGTCTTTTCCCCCTCCGGCGTATCCATGTAATTTCCCATGATCTTTCCGTCGACAGAGGTCATCATGTGGCAAAAAATAAATGGTCTCTCCATAGCTTTTTTCTCTCCTTTTCAAATTGACAGGCTATGCGGAAATATCTACAATTAGCCTGACGTTATGATACAAGTTAATGTGAACTTTAAGTCAATGAGACTTTTGGCTTTTCTTTTCGGGAGGTAATGAAAAGATGTCTTATACAGTGGGCGAAATGGCAAAGAAGCTTGGCGTCGCCCCCTCCACGCTTCGCTATTATGACAAGGAGGGGCTGCTTCCCTCAATAGAACGCTCCGAAGGGGGCGCGAGGCTCTTCCGCGATTCGGATTACGGGCTGCTGAAAATTATCGAATGTCTGAAGGCGACCGGTATGCAGCTGAAGGATATCCGGGAATTTGTAAAGCTGACGCTGGAGGGAGACGGCAGCATCGAGGCAAGGCTGCGGCTCTTTCAGAGCCAAAAGGCTGTGGTGGAGGCGCAGATGCGGCGGCTTCAGGAGACTCTGGACATTGTAAATTACAAATGCTGGTATTACGAGACTGCCAGAGAGCACGGCACGACGGAAGCGCCGGATAATATGCCTGACGCGGAAATTCCCGAGGAGCTGCGTCCGGTCAGGGCGCGCCTGAAAAACAGCGTCTGATCAGGCGCCTCTTTTGCGCCGCTATTTTCCGAAGAACTTTGCCGCGAGCGCCATCCGCTCTGAGGGCTTCACGCCGAAGTGACAGTTTTTATCGCAGTTTCCGCATTTGATACAGGCGGAGGCGTGAACCTTCAGCGCGTCGTAGTGTCTGCGCGCCATTTCGTCTCCCGCCCGCGCCAGGTCGTAATATTTATTGACGATGCCGATGTCGATGCCGGCGGCGCAGGGCTGGCAGTGGTTGCAGTAGATACAGCTGCCGTTGGTGACTGTGCTGTTGTTCATTCCGCTCAGGGCGGAGTAGTCGCGTCTGTCGAATGGAAGCGTGAATATAGGGGCGATCTCCCTCATTTCCTCGATGCTGCTGACGCCGGCAAGGCAGCTCTGCACTGCCGGACGGTCCAGCGCGTACTGGAAGCACTGATGAACGCTCAGCGGACGTTCCATCTGCGAGAGCCTCCTGTCTATGAGCGAGCCGCCGGCCAGCGCCTTCATCACGTGGATGCCGACGCCGTTCTTTTCACAGTCGCGGTAAAATTCCATGCGCTCCTGCGACATCGTAAGCCTGCCGCCGCTCTCTGAAAAATCGTAGATAGGATTGACGCTTGTCATGAAGCAGTCTACGTCTCCCGTATCCACAAAGGCTTTGCATATCGAGAGGGTATGCGAGCAGAAGCCGAGATTTCTGATGGCTCCGCGGCTTTTCAGCTGCTTCATGTAGCTCCATATCCCCGAATCCATGATGTCGCGGAAATCATCCATCGCGTCAACATAATGGATTATGCCGAAGTCCATATAATCTGTGTCGAATATCCGCAGCATACGTTCAAATTCACTTTTTACGCGCGCAAGGTCGCGGGTGGTGCTGACGGAGCCGCCGGAGAAGTCCGCGCCGAGGTGCGCCTGAAGCCTGAATTTATCGCGGCGCGGCTTCACCTCCGCCGCAATCGGGGCAAAGGGGGCGCTGTTCACGGCTATCAGGTCTATCAGGTTCACGCCGTTCTCATAGCCGCAGCGTATTATCTCCCGTATCTCCCTGTCTTCGACCCTGTGCAGATTGCCTGAGCCTATGCCGATGGCGCTGACGGGAACGCTGACGCGCCGCATCTGCCGGTATTCCATCGCGTTTCCTCCCGCGGCCGGACGGCTGTCGGCGGCCAAAGCCGCGTCCCCTTTTAGCCGGAGATTCAGCGCCGCGCCTCCCGCCAGTCCGCCGACAGTCAGCGCCATCCCTTTAACGAAATCTCTTCTGTCCATTTTGTATTCTTTTCCTCCGTTTCCTTAGCTGCCGCTCAAGCGGTAAGTGTATTGCTCCACGATTTTCTTTTGAGGGGCGGCATTGGTGTTGCCGCTTCCATTGACGTTTACCCGCAGGCTGTTAAAAAGTTATCCGAAACGCCTCTCTTGCAGCTCTTCGCGCAGCAGCGGCTCCAGCCGCTCCTCTTCGGCCATGCGTTCCATTCTTTTCGCCATCGCCAGCCCCAGTTCAAATAAGAGCCAGGTCGGGACGGCCAGCATAAGCTGGCTGATAACGTCCGGCGGCGTCAGTATTGCGGCGGCGATGAGTATCAGCGTTATTATGTAAGGGCGTTTGGCGCGAAGGCTCTCGCTGGAGACTACGCCGAAGCGGACGGAGAGCAGGACTATTACCGGCGACTGGAACATGATGCCGAATGCCAGCGTCAGCCAGCCGGCCAGATTCAGGAAGTTCGCCAGTCCGATACTCGGCTGCAGCTCCGCTGTGGCGAAGCCGCCGGAGAAGTTCATCAGCAGCGGCAGAATGAGTCCGACGCTGAATGCCGCGCCGCAGAAGAAGAGCAGCGAGGAGGAAAAGAGACAGCCTCCCAGCGCGCGGCGCTCCCGCTTATAGAGCGCGGGAAGCAGGAAGCGCCAGAGCTGCATAATATTCCATGGATAGGCCGCCAGCAGCGAGAGTATCAGCGCGAGGCGCAGCCGCACCCACAGCACCTCCATCGGCGCGAAGTAGTGCAGCGTGCCCGCCGTTTCGGGAAAACACCAGCGCACCAGAGCGTTGATGATATAGGGCGACGCGATGTACCCAAACGGATAAAGAGCGGCGGTGACCGTCACACAGCGCAGCAGCGCGCCGCGCAGCGCTTCAAGATGAGATATGAAGCTCTCTTCCGTTTCCCTGCCGTTCATGAGGCTTTTTCCGTTTTCAGATCTTCATTTTCGGCGGATTTCTCCGCGGCTTCCATAAACTCGCGGCTCTCTGCGCTCAGCTCTTCCTTCGCTTTTCTGAATTCATACGAGGCGCGTCCCATGGCGCGCGCCAGCTCGGGGATACGCTTCGCTCCGAATACGATGAGTATGAAAAGCGCGATTAAAACTATTTCCGTGAACCCTAATGACATTTTTGCTGCCTCCTTAGAATTTTTATTTTCGCCGCCTGGGCGGGAATCCTTTTTTGCCGTTTATATTGATTTGCCAAGCTGGTAGGCCCGGTCCGGATATCTTGTGCCGTTGATCGCGCCTACCGGCCATACTCCCGGTACGATGATCTGTCCCGCGTCTCTCCAGCCGAGGTAGCTCAGCAGCAGCTCATAATGGGAAATTATCGGCTGCGCCTCCGACGCGGCGCTGTTGGCGTAGGTCATCATCAGCACCGCCCTTTTTGGAACGTGTATCTCTCCGTTGACGGCGTAGAAGCGGTCTATAACTGCCTTGAGCTGCGCCGATATTCCAAAATAGTACATAGGCGTCGCGAATACTACGACATTCGCGGGCACGAGATGCTCGCGGACGAAGGAAAAATCGTCGTTGAATACACATGGGCCGTTCATTCCGCAGCGGCCGCAGGCGGAGCAGGGGTTGACCTTTTTCAGCGCCGCGTCAAAACGCGCCACCTCATGTCCCGCCTCCTGCGCCCCTCTTATAAACTGCGAGGCAAGCGTGTTGGAATTTCCCTCGCGGCGCGGGCTGCCCGTCAGTACGAGAATTTTCTGCTTTCCTCCGCTCGGGGCGCTGGCAGCCCTCCCCGCGGTCGCGGCGGCGGCAGGCAGCGCCCCCCTCATCAATGCGCTTCCCGCGGCTGTCGCTGCCGCTGCCAGTGATGTTCTGATAAAATCTCTGCGATTCATTTTTACTCCCTTTCCTTTAAATATTTAAATATGCGGCATTTAAACGCAGCAGATATCCCAGAGCATGACGCCTATGAATATGGCGGCGAGCATTATCAGGATTGTCATGAGCGTCATTCTTATGTCCATAAGGATACCTTTCTTTATTTCTTCATGCGTTATCAGGCGGCTGCCCATGAGCTACCGCCCGCGGCTGCCTCGTAATGTTCCGCCTTTGATTGCAGCAGCTTCATCTGACGCGCTAAGGCGGCCAGCTCGGATTTCAGGCGCTCCATCTGTTCCATGATTATGTCGCGTCTGACGGCGGCGCCGCTCTTTTCTTCCGCGCCGATGTAGCTGCGTATCTGCGCGATGGAGAAGCCCATCTCTCTCAGATCCTGTATCGTCCTGATGCTGCTGATATCTTCATCGGAGAAGAGGCGTCTGTTCTGTTCGTCCCTGGCGAGATTCGGAAAAAGCCCCTCTTTATCGTAGAATCTGAGCGTATAGCCTGAAATGCCGGTGATCTCGGAAACCTGTTTCACAGTGTACATATTATTCCCTCCGTATCATAGCGCTTATTTTTTGCCGGAAGCTCTCCGGTTCTCTTGACAGCGTATACTTTACAGCCTCAACCTTACATGGGTATGACGCGGGGCAGACGTAATCTTTCCCCGCTTTGCGAAAGCTTGCGCAATTGTAAGATTATGTCATTGGATTATTATCGCGCCGCATATTAAAATATGATTGGATAATTAAAGATGAAAGCGGAGGCTGAGGCGATGGCGGAGCAGGCAAGGATTTTAATAGTGGACGACGACAGGGAGCTGCGCGAGCTTATCGCGGAGACGCTCTCCGAGTACGGCTATTGCTCGCAGGAGGCGAAGAACGGCGCGGAGCTTTTCGCCGCTCTCGAGCGCGACAGCTTCGACCTGATCCTGCTGGACATTATGATGCCGGGGGAGGACGGCCTTTCGATATGCCGCCGGCTGCGCGTCCCCGGCGCGCCCTGGTGCGCCGTTCCGATAATATTCCTGACGGCGCTGAAAGATACCACTGATAAGGTCGTCGGCCTTGAGATAGGCGGCGACGATTATCTGTGCAAGCCCTTCCACGCGCGCGAGCTTATAGCGAGGATACGCGCGCTGCTGCGCCGTTCGTCGCTCTCGCAGGATGTGCGCGGAGGCATGGCGGCGGCCGGTACGGAGGGGGCGGAGAGCCTGCTTGTATTCGGCGGCTGGAAGCTCAACGTCATGGCGCGCCACCTGATAGATGAAGAGGGGGTCGTCGTGCCGCTCTCAGCGGCGGAGTTCCGGCTGCTGATGCTGCTGCTCAGCCACCCGCAGCAGGTCGTTACGCGGGATATGATTATGGACTATCTCGCGGAGCGCAGCCTGAATATCTACGACCGCAGCATTGACGCGCAGGTTAGCCGCCTCCGCGCGAAGCTGCGCGACAAGGGAAACAGCCCCGGGCTGATCAGGACGATGCGCGGCGACGGCTATATGCTCGCCGCGCCGGTCAGAAGGGAGCATGCAAAATGATGAAGCGCCTTTGCCGTGCGATAAGGCCCGATTCTCTCTTCGGCCTTATACTGCTGATCCTTGTGCTGGGGGCCGCGGCGAACCAGTTTATGAACTTTTACGCCGTCTGCTCTATACAGCACGCCTCCGCAAGAGAGGTACTGGGAATCGGCCACGATTATATAGCCTCCGTCTATCAGGCGCTGAATATGATGGAGGCGCCGCACCGCGACGCCTATCTGAAAGGGTTGGCCGATACGCGCGACAGGCTTGAAAAGCCCTTCCGCTTTCGGGTGATTCCGGAGCCGGAATGGCAGAGCCAGGATTATTACAAAGCCGAGAACATGAAGAAGGCGCTGTCGGAAATCATCGGCAAGGCCGGTATGGAGATTCCCGAAATCCGCGTAAGGATGCTGAAGCCTGGTTCGCCGGAGGAATCGTCGCCCGATTACGCGGGCTACTTCTTCCCGATGCTGCAAGTTGCGATCAGGATGGAGGATGGGCGCTGGCTGGAGCTGGTGCAGCCGCTCATGATAACGGACGATCGTCTTATATGGCGGCAGCGGATATTCGTATTCCTTGAATCGCTGATATTCTCGCTTATAGTCATCGTCCTCATCCGCTGCGCTACAAGGCCGATAGAGCGGCTCGCGCAGGAGGCGGAGCGCTTCGGGCGCAACCCGGAGGCGGCGCGGCCGCTGGATGAGTGCGGCAGCCGCGAGATACGCGAGGCGGCGCAGTCCTTCAACCGCATGAGGGCGCGTATCTGCGAAAGCCTCAACGAGAGAAACGCTATGCTTGAGGCGATGGGGCACGACCTGCGCACGCCGCTGGCGCGCATCCAGCTGCGGCTGGACAGGATAGAGCCGGACGAACTGCGGGAAAGGTTCGCCGCCAACGTTGAGGAGATACGCTCCATAATCGAGCAGGGGCTGGAGCTTGCGCGCAGCCTGCACACCTCGGAAAAGGCCGCGCCGCTGGATGTCGTCGCCTTCGTGGAGAGTATCGCAGACGACATGGAAGGGGGCGCGGTGCGCATCGGCGACATGCCGGAGGATGAGTCTCCGCTGCTCGTCTGCGCGCGTCCCACCTGCCTGCGGCGCAGTATAGAAAATCTGCTGACGAACGCCGTAAATTACGCCGGCGGCGCTGTCATCTCCGTAGAGAAGGAAAAGTCAAAGGTCGTCATCCGTGTCGAGGACGACGGCCCCGGAATACCGGAAGAGCTGCTGGAAAAGGTCTTTGAGCCGTATTACCGCCTGGAAGGGTCGCGCAACCGCGAATCCGGCGGCACAGGGCTGGGCCTCTCTATCGCCCGCAACATGGTGCTGCTCAACGACGGCTCGCTGGTTCTGAAAAACCGTCCGCAGGGAGGCCTGTGCGCGATTATCACGCTTTCCGCAGCGGAGACGAGACGGCGGACGTAAAGCGGCCGAAAATATTTCAGTTAAGAGAGTTAAGAGGACAAAAAATCGCCGCCCCTCCGTCCATGGAGGGGCGGCGATTCTACGCGCAGCCGCCTTTTAATAGGCGGCTTTTGTTTGACCGGCCTGCTGAGATATCAAATACGGACAGGGGAAAGAAGCTGAAAAGAGCCGTCCCCCTGTCCGCATTTTGTTATGTTCATTCTTCTTTAGAAGATAAATGTATTGGCGGCGACCCAGAGCGCGGCTGCGGCGAATGAGGCGATAAGCGAGAAGCGCAGAGCATCCGGCGCGGCGGCCGCGCCGCAGTCGCCCTGCGCGAATCTTATCAGCGTGCCTGTGGGGCAGAGGAAGCGGCAGTAGGGGCGCGGCGTGACGAGCGAGAGGGCGAGGAAGAGCGCCGCCAGGATCAGCACCGCCGGAGCGGCGCGGAGGAAGAGGAAGGAGGAGAAAAGCTCGTAATCCATCAGCTCAAAGCCTGTGCCAAGCCACATCAGCAGCATCATCGCAAGCCATACGGCCTCCCTGAAATATTCCAGCCATCTCACCGCGCACGCGGGGAGCTTCACCTTATAGGGAATAAGCTTGCCAAGCAGCTCCTGCAATGAGCCGAATGGGCATATCCATGAACAGTAATGCCCCTTTTTGCCGAAAAACGGCATGACGAAGGCGGCGAAGAGAAGCGGCAGCGCCGCCGCGAGATTCCGCGCCCTCAGGCCGTTGGCGGCGATATTCATCAGCAGCGAAAGGGATATAAAGGTCCCGCTCCAGAAGCCGAGAACCGCCGTGTTTGCCAATAGCTGGAAGAGGCGGTAGCGAGGCGATTTTATGAAGAGAGGAAGGAAGATCCCGCAAAGCGCCGCGGCAATCGCCGCCAGAGAGCGCACGTCGGGGGCGGCGCTCTCGCCGGAAGCGGGAGCCGCCGCGCCGCGCGCGTACTCCATGCCGCGCCGGAAGCTTCCTATCACGGCCCGCGAAGAGATAGTCGCCCCGCTCACAGCCTCGACCTCCTTTTCCAGCGCCTCGTCGGCGGTCAGGCCGTTCCATGCGGAAAGTATGCGCTCCTCCACCTGCGCGAAGAATGGCGGCGTCTCGTAGTTGCCGCGCGCCTCTACGCGCGCGACGCGCCCATCTTTCATATATATGTGCAGCGGAATGTTTCCGCCGAATCCTAGAATATCCTTTGCCAGCTCCTCGGTGGAAATCACACGAAAGCCGTCTTCCGTCAGCCATTCAGTCCGTCTCTCTGCGCCGTCATTTTCTACTGCGGCGGTCTCCGGCAGCCTTCCCTCCCTGTTGAGCGCTATTACTGTAATTGCCAGCAGTACGGCCGTAAAAGCGGCAAGATGCAGAAGCTTCTTTTTCATGCCGCGCCCCCTCTCAAATTCAATCTGTACGGAGATTATAACTGCTGGAGCTGACTCTAAGGCAATAGGAAAATGCGGCGGAAAAATTTTATCCCCCGCGCTTGACATGGAGTCAACTCTAAGAGATAGAGTAAGCTGTAAACAGGAACGAAAGCGGGGTGCGGGTAATGAAAAAGAATCTTTTCCTTTGCGGCGTCATAGCGGCGGCTCTTATGGCCGCGCCCCTGCCGCCGGCAGCGGACGGAGCGCCGCTGCGCTTTGGCCGCGAGATAAAGCTGAATGACGGGAGCTATCGCGGAACGGCGGGAGCCTTCGGCGGGGAGATGACGGTTGAGACGACCGTGGCGGGCGGCCTTGTCAAAGAGATAAAAATAATTTCCCATAAAGACCACGACGATTTTGTAAGGGCGGCGGAGCGCGGAGTAAGCGCGGCAATCATCGAAAAGCAGACGCTTGAAGTGGACGCCGTATCCAGCGCCACATATACCTCTTACGGGATCATCAACGGCGTGCGGGACGCGCTGACGCGGGCGCTCGCGGAGGGGGCGCTGCCTCCGGCGAAGGAGCTTAAAGGGGGCGGCAGCCATTAGAGGCGCGCTCCGTATAGCGATCATCCGCCGTTAGAGGCGGGAGAAATCATAAAAACAGGAGGAAGTCAAAATGCAGATGAAATATCTATTGATGGCGGCGGCGCTTATCTTTGTCGTCGGGATGACGGCGGGGAGAGCTATGGCGGCGGAGGCGCGGGAGACTCCCGCGTGGGCGCTGGAGGCGCAGAAGCGCGACCGCGCGGCGCAGGGGCGCGCGAAATTCGCCGAGCTATTCAAGGGCGGCGACGGAGCCTACTATACGAACGGCGAAGAGCTTGCGGAGATGATGAACAACTTTGTTTACGGCGACATATATCAGCGCGGCAAGCTTACCGACAGGCAGCGCGAGCTGATAACGCTCTCCGTCATGACGACGAACCAGACGCTTGACGAACTCAAGGCGCATGTGAAGGCTTCGCTCAACGTCGGCCTAACGCCGGAGGAAATAAAAGAGGCTGTTTACCAGTGCGCCCCATACATCGGCTTCTCAAAGGCGCTCGCGGCGGCGAATAAGATGAACGAGGCCTTCCGCGAGAAGAATGTGAAGCTTCCGGTCGAGAGTCAGGCGACAGTCACAGAGAGAGACCGCTGCGAAAAGGGTTTCCAGACGCAGGCCTCTATCTTCCCTCCGGGGCTTGACGGCATGTATCGGAACTCGCCGGAAAACAGAAAGCACATGGCGGAATATCTAGCCTCCTTCTGCTTCGGGGACTTCTACACGCGCGGGGCGCTCGACCTGAAAACGCGCGAAATACTCACGCTCTGCATCATATCTGCGCAGGGCGGCTGCGACAGCCAGGTCAGGAGCCATGTTCAGGGCAATCTCAACGTCGGCAACGACGAAGATACGATAATCGAGGCCATAACGCAGTGCCTTCCCTATATGGGCTTCCCGAGGACGCTCAACGCGCTCGCCTGCGCGGCAGAGGTAATTAAAAAATAGCCGCCGAAATATCTCTTTCGCGGCGGAGACAGCGGAGGAATCATAAATGTACATCACGGAAGTAAGCAAAATAATGGGGCTCTCCACGGATACCCTCCGCTACTATGAAAGGGTGGGGCTGATACCGCGGATAGAGCGCAGCCCCGCGGGACTGCGCCTGTACGGCGAGACGGACTGCTGCTGGATAGAGTTCATAAAAAACATGAGAAGCGCCGGCGTTCCGATCGACATTCTCGTGGAGTATGTGCGGCTTTACCAACAGGGAGAGAGCACATTTGAAAAAAGGAAGGAGATACTGGCGGGGCAGATGGCGCTGCTTGACGCAAAAATTTCGGAATTGCAGCTCGTGAGGGAAAAGCTGCGCCTCAAAATAGCCGCCAATTATGAGAGAATCGAAGCCGCCGGGGAAGAAACCGCGCCGGCGGCAATGGGGGAATAGAGATGACGAAGAAAATCATTACGGCGCTGCTGCTCTTCGCCCTCCTCGCGCCGCTTCCGGCCCTCGCGGCGGAGATGGTGATGATAAAGGGCGGCAGCTTCCGGATGGGCAGCCCTGCGGCGGAGGCGTGGCGCGAAAAGGACGAGCGCCCTCACAGCGTGACAGTCTCCGACTTCCGCATATCAAAGTATGAAGTCTCGCAGAGCGAATACCGCGCGCTGATGGGAGACAGAGCCTTCACATTCAGCGGCGGCGAGCTTCCCGCCGACGGCATAAGCTGGCATGACGCGGTGAGATACTGCAACGCGCTGAGCGCCAAAGAGGGGCTGACGCCGGCCTACAGAATAAACGGCGAAGAGGTTAGCTGGGACAGAGATGCAGATGGCTACAGGCTGCCGACGGAGGCGGAATGGGAATACGCCTGCCGCGCGGGAACGGCGACGCCATTTTCAAGCGGCGAGAATGTCACCACCGACCAGGCCAATTATTACGGCTCATATCCCTACGCCGACTTTCCGTCCGGCGAATACAGAGGCGCAACAGTTTCCGTGAAGAGCTTTGCCGCAAACCCGCTGGGGCTGCACAACATGCACGGCAATGTCTGGGAATGGTGCTGGGACCGCTACGGAGAATACGGCGCTGACGGGGCGAAAGATCCGTCGGGCGCGCAAAGCGGACGTTACCGCGTGATGCGCGGCGGCGGCTGGAACGACTTCGGCAAACATCTGCGCTCTGCCTACCGCTCGGCCGCGCCGCCCAACCTGCGGATGTACAACTTCGGCTTCCGCGTGGCGCGCAGCGTGAAATAAAGGAGCTGACGGCAATGATGAAAAAAATTACATTTACGGCGCTGGCGCTTCTATTAGCCCTCTCCGGCGCGGCCTATGCCGCCGGCGCGGCGGGAGAAAGGGCGCTGATCGTCTACTTCTCCTACTCCGGCAACACGGAGAATATAGCCCGCGAGATACAGAAGAGAACAGGGGCGGAGCTTTTTGAAATAACGCTGGAAAATCCCTACCCGAGCGACTACCACGGCTGCATCGTGCGCGCGAAGGACGACCAGGAAAAGGCGGCGCGCCCGCCTCTCCGCGCGAAAATAGCGGACTTTGGAAAATACGACGCCGTCTATCTCGGCTATCCGAACTGGTGGGCCTCTATTCCGATGCCGGTAGCCACGCTGCTTGAAGAATACGACTTCTCCGGCAAAAGGATAATACCCTTTTGCAGCCACGGCGGCGGACGCCTCGGACAGAGCATATCCGCCATCGCCAAGCTGGCCCCGAATTCGGAGATCTGCGAACCGCTCTCCGTACACTACAGCGGCGGCGCTTCGCTGGGGGGCGACATAGACGCCTGGCTCGCGCGCGTCGGCGGCGGGAAATAGCGCGGCTTAGCCGTAAAAAAGATGCGGCGCCGCGCATAAAAACAAATAAAATAATGAGAGGTGTAATCATGAAAACAACGATATTGATGAGCGCAATGGCGCGCCTGCTGTGCGCCGGGCTAAGTTCTCCCGCTGAGGCGGCCGTAAGCGCGGAGCCTGCGAAAATATTGATAGCCTACTATTCATACGGCGGCAATACTCGCGCCGCAGCCGAACAGATACAAAAAGCCACAGGCGGCGACATATTTGAAATAAAGCCGGTAAACGCCTATCCGGCAGACTATCGCGCCTGCGTCGAACTGGCAAAGGAGGAATGCGCCTCCGGCTTCAAGCCTGAGCTGACGCAGCTGCCGGAGAACGTCGGCAAATACGACCTGATATTTGTCGGAACGCCGAACTGGTGCGGCACGATGGCCCCGCCCGTCCTCAGCTTCCTCGCAGCTCACGACTTCGGCGGCAAGACGATCGCCCCATTTGTGACGCACGGCGGAGGCGGCGTGCAAAACTGCGTGAGAGACATAAGAAAAGCCGCGCCAAAAGCCGCCTTCACCAAAGCAGGTGTCTACTACGGCAGCTCAACCAGCGCGATAAGAGACTGGGTGAATGAAACGGTAACGGTAAGAAGGTAAGGAGCAAATAAAGTAAGAATACCGCACAATCAATGACAGCAGACAGCCAGAGCCTATGGCGCGCAGCGCCATAGGCTCTGGCTGATACCGAAAAAACCTGAAAAATAAACGCCCTTCCACACTTTGCAGCATTGATAAATTGACGGCAGTCAGTGTGGTTATGATATTATATGCAAAGGAAATATATATGTATATTATTATGGTGGAATAGCGATATTGATTTGTCATATTTGAAATCTATTTGGCGAGCCGTACTGCTGCCGCTGATTTTGGGCTGTTTTTCACTAATTTGCGATGGGATGGTGAGGTGCGAGCTGTGATGACGATAAAAGAGCTTTTGGACGCAAAAGAGGGAGAAAATATTGAGTTCAAAGAGGCAAAGGGCAATTTCCCGTTCGATGAGTTGCTTAAATACGCAAGTGCCATCGCTAATCGCGGGGGAGGTAAAGTTGTATTCGGCATCACGGACAGACGTCCGAGAAGAGTCGTCGGCAGCCAGGCATTCAAGCAGCCAGAACAGACAAGAAAGAATTTGATAGACCGTTTGCGTATAAATGTCGATTTTGAGCTGATGGATCAGAATGGTCTGAGAATATTGATTTTCTCTTTTGCCTCCCGCCCTGCTGGGCTGCCTGTTCAGGCAAAGGACGGGGTCGCCTGGTGGCGTGATGGAGACAGTCTGATCCCTATGCCGCCGGAGGTCCTGCGCGAAATATATAATGAAGCGGGGCATGATTTTTCCAGCGATATTTGTCCAAAGGCGACATTCGCGGATCTTGATAAAAAAGCGATTGATATCTTTCGGGAAACGTGGGTAGAGAAGCGAGCCCTGCCGCGTATCCGAAATCTTTCGTATCATCAACTGCTTGAAGATTGCGGTGCAGCAATAGACGGTAATATAACCTATGCTGCTCTGATTCTTTTTGGCACAGAAAAAGCTATTCGCCGCCATCTTTCTCAGGCTGAGACAATTTTCGAATACCGTTCCTCTGAGGCGGCCGGCCCTTCCCAGCAGCGAGAAGAGTTCCAGAAAGGATTTTTTCTTTATCATGATAGATTGTGGGAGCTTATTAATCTTAGAAATGACAAACAACACTATCAGGACGGTCTGTTTATATTTGATATATCAACCTTTAATGAGCGAGTAGTTCGTGAAGTGGTTCTGAATGCGGTTTGCCACCGCAATTATCAGTACAGCGGCAGTATTTTTATACGCCAGTACCAGGACCGGCTGGTTGTCGAGAGTCCGGGAGGTTTTTTGCCGGGTATTACAACAGACAATATTCTCGATAAGCAGGCCCCCAGGAATCGTCTTATTGCGGAGATTCTTTCAAGATGCGGCCTTGTGGAGCGTTCGGGGCAGGGTATGGATCTTATTTACGAGTTGAGTATCAAAGAGGCAAAGGCATTGCCAGACTTTACGGGCACAGATTCTCATCTGGTCCGGATCACGCTGAATGGTATGATCGTAGACAAGAGTATGTTGCTGCTCATCAATAAAATTGGAAAGGATGCGCTCAACAGCTTTTCTACCGTTGATTTTTTAATTATAAATATGGTTTCCCGCGAACAGAAGATACCTGACATTATGCGTCAAAGGGCAAAGCGGTTAATCGATCTGGGCATTATTGAAAGAGTTGGACAGAACCGCTTTATATTTTCGCGGCGCTATTATAACACTGCTGGAAAGTCAGGCGTGTACACCAGGCTTTCCGGTCTTGATAAGGACTATAATATTGGGTTGCTGCTAAAGCATATTGAAAGTAAAGGAGATATTGGAACGCCATTCAGAGAATTGCAGCAGGTGCTGCCGTCGCATTCGCGCGGACAGATTAAGTCCCTTTTGAACGCCATGCGTTCAAAAGGCAAAATTGTTTTAAAGGGCTCGACGCGCAATGCCCTTTGGTATTCGACTGAAAGATTGCCTCAATCACCAATATTATTGGATAAAAAACAGAATAGGTTGTATGAAAGCCAAACCAAAACAACAAAAAACAATAAGGGCCCAATTGGACAAACAAAGGCCGACAGGTCGGAAGCCGCATTGATTCACGATGGTGTTTCTGCCGCGGATGTATTGCTGGATTATATCAGGTCACATAAAGACGGTACGCCTATAAGGGAGCTGCACCGGCTGCTTCCGGAGTATTCCAGGGAGCGCGTGAAGGTGCTTCTTCGGCGTATGCGCGCCGATGGCATGATATTCTCGCAAGGAACGACACGAAACGCGCTTTGGTTTTTGGCAGATGATTTGGCGCACTAGCCAAAGTTATTGGCTGAACAGCCAATAACAGCCAATAAAACCAAATTCGGCTCGCCAAAATGAGCCGCCGATAAAATAAGGTGCTTGTAAGATAAGCAGCCGCCGAGCTTTTTGAAAGCGGCTGAAAAACTATATATTACCTCTGTGCCGTAATTTAGCAAATCCTAGGTGAAAGTATGAAGATAGAGAAATTGGCCATGTTGTTCTTTTTGGTTTCGCTTTTCCTTTTCTGCCGCGCGGTATTCGCGGCGGAACGGGTGGAGAAGGGAACGCGCGTGGTCGATGTGATCGACGCTCCGGCCTTTGCCGGATTCGGACGCTTTCTCTAAACTGGAATTTGCATCAGGAGCTTAAAGCTTTAGCGTCATTCCGATATGTGGAATATCGTCTTCTAAAAACTCATCTGTAGTTTGGACAAAGCCGACTCGCTCATAAAATTTTCTTGCATAGACTTGAGCGTTTATTCTGATCTCGTTTGTATGAAAATATTTTTTTGCGGCTTCAATACCGGCGTCAAGGACTTGCGTGCCAATACCGCAGCGGCGTTTACGGGCTATTACACGCCCTATCCAAACGCATTCTCCCGTTATTTTGTTGGGAATAATACGCAAATAAGCCTCAATACCATCATCATCTTTCAAAAAGACATGAAGCGCAGTTAAATCGACCCCATCCAGGTCAGCATAGGGGCAATTTTGCTCTACAATAAATACATCTACACGCAGCTTCATAATTTCATAAAGCTCATATACGGTAAGTTCATCAAATCTCTTAATAATAATTTCCAAAATATGCCTCCCGAAAAGTAATCGTGTAATGCAAACAAACCCCAATTTGTCGCGCTGTGTCAAAAAAAGTATATCACAGAGCTGTGAAGTATTCTATTCGCATAAAGAGGCTACGCCGCAGTTGAAGAAAAAGCTTGACTTAGAGTTGACTTTAAGTATTACGATAAAATCATATCAGATCAATGGGAGGTTTTTTTCATGTACAGCGGATTAAAAAAGCTTTTAAGTCTCGCGCTCGCTCTGCTGCTCGTATCTCCGGGCGGCGCGGCTTTTGCGGCGGCGAGCGGCGGGGCGCCTCTTGATAAGCTGGCTCATCGCGTTACGGAGGGCTCCGCGCCGGCGGTATATTTTACAAAGGATGTGAGCGCCGCCGGTCTGCTCAAAATTTACGAGGCGCTGGGGCGCGCTCCTCAGGGGAAGGTCGGAATCAAGCTGACCTTTGAATCGCCGGGCGGCCCGTATCTCTCCCCAGCGCTGTTAAAGGCGCTGCGCGACAGGGTGAACGGAACATTTATCGACTCCAACGGCCTCACGCCGCCGCGCAACAGCACGGAGGGACATCTCAGAGTCGCGGCCGACCACGGCTTCACCGCCGTAGGGCCGGTCGATATCCTTGACGCGGAGGGGGAGCTTGACATGCCTGTGACGAACGGCAAGCATCTGAAATATCACCGCACAGGCTCCCATTTCGCGGATTACGATTCCGTCATATCCGTCGTGCGCTTCAAATCGCATCATATTGAAAACTACGGAGGCACGCTGAAAAATCTGACTATATGCCTGGCCTCGATATCAGGCAAATGCAACCTTCACAGCGCCGGAAGAACCAGCGAGAGCTACTCACCGGCGGCGAGCGACGAGGATTTTCTTGAAGCGTTGGCCGATGGGGTGAAGGCCGCTCTCGATTACAAAAAAGATCGCTGGGTATTCATCAACGTCCTGTCAGCCATAGAACCGGACGATTCCTGCGCGAATACGACGCCGTTCGGCGATATAGGCATTCTTGCCTCGCTCGACCCGGTGGCGGCGGATCAGGCGGCGGTAGATATAACCTTCGGGGCAGCCCCATCTTCCGCCGTCCGCGAAGAGTGGGAGCGGACGCACAACACCCGCCTGCTGGGCTACGCCGAGGCAGCGGGCGCGGGGAGGAGAAATTACCGGCTGCTGTCGATAGACTGAGCCGCGAGTTCTTGACTTAGAGCCGGCTCTAAGAGCTACACTTTCTTTGCGGCGTCCCGCGAATCTCTTTCGCGGGGCGGTTCCGTAAAAAACGCAAAGCGGCGTTCGTGAAGGACGCCGGAAGGGAGAAATGAAATTTTGAAAAAGTTTTTCAAGCGTATCACTGCGCTGGCGCTGCTCTTCGCAGCCCTATCCTGTCTGTCGGCGGAGGCCGCCCCCTCCAGAGTCTATATGACGAAGGATATCAGTCCGGCGGGGCTTATGGCTGTCTATAACGCGCTGGAAAGCAAGGCTGACGGAAAAAATGTCGCGGTCAAGATCAGCACCGGCGAACGCGGCGGACACAACTTCCTGTCGCCGGAGCTTATCAAAGGGCTGGTGCAGTCGGTGAAGGGAACGATCGTAGAATGCAACACAGCCTACAACGGCGCGCGCGCGACGACCGCCTCTCACATGGAGGTGGCTCGCGAGCATGGCTTCACCGCGATAGCGAAGGTAGACATTCAGGACGCGGAAGGCTCTATGGCTCTGCCCGTGAAGAACGGCAAATATTTCAAAGAGAATCTAGTCGGCTCGCACTTCAAAAACTATGATTACTATGTGGTCATCTCACACTTCAAGGGGCACGCGATGGCCGGCTTCGGCGGCGCTATCAAAAACATCTCCATCGGCATAGCCTCAAAAAGCGGCAAGGCGCGCATCCACAGCGGCGGAAAGAGCGACAGCAGCCCCTGGGGCGGCGAACAGATTGCCTTCCTGGAATCTATGGCTGAAGCGGGCAAATCCGTCGTTGACAGCCTTGGCGGCAAGATACTCTACATCAACGTGATGAATAAGCTCTCAATAGACTGCGACTGCGACAGCAGCCCCGCCGAGCCGGACATGCACGATATAGGGATACTCGCCTCCCTCGACCCGGTGGCGCTTGACAAAGCCTGCGTCGATCTCGTCTACTCCGCGCCGGACGGCAAATCGCTTATCGAGCGCATGGAATCGCTCAGCGGCCCGCACGTCCTGACGCACGGCGAAAAGATAGGGCTGGGCAGTCAGCGCTACGAGCTGGTGAGCGTCGATAAGTGATAAAAACTGAAGGAAAAATAATACTGACGATAGATAACCAATAGCGCGCGAGAGCCGGCGGCAGTAAGGCCGCCGGCTCTCGCGCGGAAATTCATTCGCCGCAGAAGGAAAAAAGCCTCCGCCGTCCTTGAATCGCTGTTTCAAAGGGACGGCGGGGGCTGCTTTGTGCGTGCGTTTTATGGAATGGGCGGCCTTATAAGCCTCCCTCTTTACTTGTCTTTCTTGGGCGGGTGGCAGGAGGAGGAAGCCGAGCAGCTTCCGCATCCGCAGCCGCAGGAGCTTTTTCCCTCGCGCCGGTCGCGGCTCATCTTCATGAGGATCGCGACCACCGCGGCAAAGAGAAGTAAGCTGATTACAATAGTGGCGAGCATTTCCTTTTTCTCCTTTTCCTATCCGTTGACGCCGGCGGCGCTGACTCTGCCTTCAATAGCCGCATCTTTTTTCGCCGGGCGCAGCATCATATATATGCCGTACAGCAGCAGCGCGGCCGCCAGAGCCGTCCAGAGCGAGAAGCCGTTCCCCGTGAAGGCCATGCCCAGCTGATATACGATGAAGGATATGGCGTAGGCGAAGCCGGTCTGATAGCCGATGGCGATGCATGTCCATTTCGCGCTGTTCATCTCGCGCTTAATGGCTCCCATCGCGGCGAAGCAGGGGGCGCAGAGAAGGTTGAAGAGCATGAAGGAGTATGCCGCGAGCGGCGTATAATGAGCCGCGAGCTGCTGCCATATCTCTTCGCCCTCTTCCGACACCTCGGCGAAGCCGAAGAGCACTCCGAAGGTGCCGACGACATTTTCCTTGGCGACAAGCCCCGTAAAGGCGGCTACTGCGGACTGCCATGTCCCCCAGCCGAGAGGCGCGAAAATCCACGCTATCGAGCGCCCTATTCCGGCGAGGAAGCCATCCGACAGATCTTCAACCATGACTATATGCCCGTCAACATAGCCGAAGCCGGAGGCGAACCATATAAAAATCGTCGAGAGAAGGATTATTGTACCGGCCTTTTTAATGAAGCTCCAGCCGCGCTCCCATGTGCTGCTCGCGATATTGGCGAGCGAGGGCATGTGATAGTCAGGCAGCTCCATAACGAAGGGGGCGCTCTCTCCGGCGAAAAGGGCTGTCTTTTTCAGGATCAGGCCGGAGACGATGATCGCGCCGATACCTACGAAGTAGGCGCTTGGGGCCACCCACCATGTGCCGTTGAAGAGCGCGCCGGCGATGAGGGCGATAATCGGCAGCTTCGCGCCGCAGGGCATAAAGGTGGCGGTCATTATCGTCATGCGGCGGTCATGCTCATTTTCAATCGTGCGTGAAGCCATGATACCGGGAACGCCGCAGCCGACGGCGACCAGCATCGGTATGAACGACTTGCCCGAGAGGCCGAAGCGGCGGAAGATACGGTCGAGGATAAAGGCTATGCGCGCCATATATCCTGAATATTCAAGTATCGCAAGCAGGGCGAAGAGGACGAACATCTGCGGCACGAAGCCCAGCACCGCCCCAACGCCTCCGATTATGCCGTCGATGATAAGGCTTTGCAGCCAGCCCGCGACATTCATCGCCGCGAGAACCCCTTCGACAGCCGGCGGGATTATCTCGCCGAAGAGAACGTCGTTAGTCCAGTCCGTCACGAAGGCGCCGACAGTCGTCACCGAAATATAATAGACAGCGAAGATGACGGCCGCGAATATCGGCAGCGCCAGAATGCGGTTTGTAACAACGGCGTCTATCCTGTCCGTCATCGTGAGGAGCGACCCCTTTTGCTTCTTGTGCGACTCCTTCACTACTGAGGCTATCCACAAATATCTTTCGCTGGTGATGATGCTTTCCGCGTCGTCGTCGAACTCCTTCTCGCAGCGCTCGCGGACGGCCTTTGCCTTCTCGATGGCTTTGCCGTCGGCGCTCAGCTCCGCCAGTACTTCAGAGTCTCCCTCAAAGAGCTTGACGGAATACCAGCGGATGCGGTCGGCGGGGAGCGTGTCGGCGAAGGCCAGCTCTATTTCGGCCAGCGCCTTTTCAACGGAGGGGCGGAAAAGCCTTTTGCCCGCGGGAAGCGCTTTTCCCTCAGCCGCCGCGCAGGCCTCTTTGATAAGATTGTCTATTCCCGCTCCCTTGAGGGCGGATATCTCCACCACGGGAACGCCGAGGGCGCGGGAAAGCTTCGCGCAATCTATGCTTTCGCCTCTCTTCTTTACGACGTCGATCATATTGACCGCCGCTACGACGGGAATCGCAAGCTCCGAGAGCTGCGTCGTCAGGTAAAGATTGCGTTCGAGATTGCTGCCGTCGATGATGTTGATAATCGCGTCAGGTCTCTCGTCACGCAGATAATTCCTGGCGACGCGTTCCTCGGGGCTGTAGGGAGAGAGGGAGTAAATGCCTGGAAGGTCTATTATCCGCACATCTTTTCTGCCGCGCAGAACGCCTTCTTTCTTTTCCACCGTTACGCCGGGCCAGTTTCCAACCGACTGATTCGCGCCGGTGAGAGCGTTGAACAAAGTCGTCTTGCCGCTGTTCGGGTTGCCGGCAAGAGCAATTTTTCTAATCATGCCAATTCCTCCTGTAGTTAGTACAAGCTAACTTGAATAAGTTTTAAAAATGCGCAAGAGCCATTTCTTACGCAGCGCCTTTAAGCTTTATATAATCGGCTCGACCTCGACCATCTCGCCCTCGGACTTCCTCAGCGACAGCTCGTAGCCTCGTACAGTTACCTCGATCGGGTCGCCGAGCGGCGCCATCTTCAAAACGTCGATACGGCTGCCCTTCGTGATCCCCATGTCAAGCAGCCTCCGCCTCAGCGCCCCCGCGCCGTGTACCCTGACGACGCTGACAGACTCACCCGGCTTTGTCTCTTTCAGTGTTTTCATAAACGGTCCTCTCCTTTTCAAATCAGAACTTTAAGGGCAACGTCTTTGTTTATCGCCACCCTTGAACCTTTAATGCCGACAATAAGATTGTCCGCGTTTTTTGATATTATTACGACTTCGGCTCCGGGGACAAAGCCCAGCCCCTCGATAAACTGCCTCTGCGTACCTTCGCCGCCGATCCGCTTTATCTGATAAGAGACGCCCGCGTCGGCCATAATCAAAGGCATCATGGATATTACCCCTCTCTGACGGCTGTAGTTAGATACCACTAACCGATTCCGCGGTAAGGTTAGCATAAGCTAATATCTTTGTCAATCATGGAAATATATTTGTTATTGGTCTGTGATAAGGCCGCCGTGAGGCGGTATCTGATAATGACAGGAAAAGATTTTAGACATAGCAAGGTGGTAGAGCTAGTGATGCTGTTAAAACCGTTGCTGGTTTTTCATACCTAGAACAAATCTCTACGCGGCTATATGGAACATGCTGATTGGGAAGGTAATATCTTTGGTTCTTAACAAGAGTTATATAGCTATAGAGCAGCTAAACAACTCATTTATTGCCCTTTGAATTGATACTTTATCAATCCCATACTCTTTTAATTGCATCGCATAGATTATGTATTCAAGATACATTAAGTCGAGAATGGATAAACCGATAATGTCTTTATCCAGGTTTCCGTGAGCATAATTATTTCTCTGCTTGGAAAGGCGTTGTCCCATTTCTCTATACCATAATGTCTTTTTGTTAATGGAATATAGTCTTTTTCCGAAAACATCAACTATGTCTGCGTAGTCTTTGCCTGTTTGTTCTATTTCGGATTCCAGAGAATCAGAACCTATAAGCTTCTTCAAAAACTTGTAAATTTCTTTTTCCTTCCCTGTTGAATTTTTAACGAGTTGATCCAATGTCGTTGCCGCGTTGTTCTCTGCTTCAATTGTAGCAGGTTTCTTAACAACGCCATTAGTATAATTCTTTTTGAATGTCCATTCAAAAGCTGCGGTAATCATCACAAAACGAGCAGCGTCAATTGTTCTTCCCCTTTTATATGTTTCAGGAATATGGCGCATATAAATTCTATTGCCAGCAATGTCGCTAAGTATCTTGCCTTCAAAACCGCTTATGTACTCCTGTTTTATATACATGTTCTTTTCAAGGATTTCCGGTTCGCTATCAGCCTCTTCGCTAACTATTAACGTCGCAAATTTTTCGCGCTTTCTGTCGCGCACCGGAGCAGATAGTTCTGTATTTTTAAGGTTAATGTTTTTTCTATAGCATAAATACTGGATAAACCGCTTAGCGATATGCCATAATCTAAATATAAAGGCATAATCGTTGGTTTTTTCAAACATAAAATACATTACAGAATGAAGTTCTAAAGGAGGTTTTCCAACCTTTATGGCGCTTGCATATGATATTCCAAAGTATATGTATCCCTTTTTACCATCAACAATGAATTCTTGTGCCTCGCTTGTGCTACTTGTAAAGTTCTTTGTTCTGACTGACATGTTTCCATTTTCTGACCATTCAAGTGATTGTAACGCTTGAGTTGTAGGAAAAATATAGTCTATTTCCTGACTTTAGCACTTTCTCCCAATCAAAAAGGCGCTGAACTGTTGGT
>JAUNJZ010000001.1 GCA_030533085.1 Synergistaceae bacterium | reverse complement strand
CGGTTTATGGGGTTATGGGCGGTCTGATGCAGCGGTATGGCGGGGTGTCTATGCCGAGTATCGCGAGTTATTCTGGGACGTCCGGCGGTTACGGCAGCTCCGGCGGCGGCAGCTCTTACGCGGCCGGCTATGACAATTCGGGCTGGGGGGCTAACGGTTATCTGACGCGGGCTTTCGATACGGCGGACGCGCTTACGAATGTCGCGAACGCGAATTCTGCGCGGCTGTTGCAGGAGGTGCCTGAGTATCTGCGGAAGTCGGATAGTATGCTCGGACTGGCTGAACAATACGCCGATACGGGGGCCAAGCAGTCGCAGAAGTATTACGGTTACGCGGATGATTATCTGTCGGATCATAAGGATTTGCTGGCGAACGGCACGAACGCGGGGCTGCAAAACGTCGTTAATGAGATGAATAAGTCTGTGTATTCCGGTATGCAGAAGACGGCGGGGACGAAGCTTTCGGATTGGGCGAAGAAGGGGATTATTAACAGTTCGGTCGCGACGAGCGGCATTAACGATATTGAAAACGCTGCCGCGAACGCGGCGGCGGGGAATTACGGCAATGTGTATAATACGATGCTGGCGAATTATTTAAGCGGCGCGGATACGAGCCGCGGGCTGGCGGAGAGCGTGATGGCGAACGCGAATGACGCTTTTAATAATTACTATAATCTCGCCGGGAGTTATCGCGATAATTACAATAGCGGGCTGGAGGGGCTGAATACTTTCGCCGCGCTTCCCGAGCAGTATTACAGTAACGCGCTGGCTCCTCTGTCTCCCGCGTACAATTACTGGAAGGACAGCACGAATGCGTGGCTGGCTAATGATAAGGATTATGTCGCTACGAGTGACGGGAAGTAAGGGGGTAAAGATATGGCTGTGCATGATTTTACGAATAAGAATGGCGGCGGCGGTCTTTGGGATTCGATAATTCCAAAGGTGCTAAGTATCGGAGGTATGGCTCTTGGCGGGCCGATAGGCGGGCTTGTCGGTAATTTTGCCGGTAATGTCGCCGCCGGTCAGGATCTTGGCTCTGCGGCGGTGAATACCGGCGCGGCGGCGATTGATTCTTATGGCGATTTTGTGTGGAATGACGATAATCTGTGGAAGAAGCAGATGGGCGGCTGGCGCGATCGGAGGGGCTGGTAATGACTGTTTATGATATGAGGGACAAGAATGCTGTCAATCCGTGGAATTATCTGTTGACCAGGGGCGCGGGCGGCCTGCTGGATAATTTTATCAGCGGGATGTTTCAAAGGGATGCTGAGGCGCGGCAGGTTGACCGCTCGAAGAGGCTTTATGGGGCTGTGGAGGATGAGATGTCCCGCTCGCAGGGGGCGGGGCTTCCGATGCCGGCGGCGCCGCTTCCTGAGTACGGAGAGGATGTGCGCGCTCTCGCTGGGAGCGCCACTGGGGGGCGCGGGCTTTATGACGCTTATGTGACTCCGGAGGAGGGCGGCGGCTGGTCCGGGCTGTGGAATGGCTCGGCGGCGGGGAGGAGAGGCGTTCCCGGGCGCGAGGCTTTTTTGCGGGGGCTGGCTAGGCACGGCGCTACTCCGCAGGAGGCGAGAACTTTGTCGGATTTGTATATGAATCAGTTTGAGACGGCTGATAAGCTGGGGTATGGCGACGCTGTGGCCGGAAGGGTCGGCGGGCTGGATTATGATGTGCGGAGTAATCCGGCGGGGGCGATGCGAAGCGGGATGGTGGCGCAGGCTTATGATCTCAGGCCGGAGGAGCTTATGGCGTATGCGTATCCGAATTATGAGCAGGGGAATTTCAGCGCCGGGGACAGGGAGGTGCTGTATTCTCACGATCCGCGAACGGGGACGTTTTCCTCGCGGGAATACGGTTACGGAGTTAATCCGACGAAGCGTTATCAGTCTGACGCTGAGACTGAGCAGGCGAATATTTCTGCGGGCGCGCAGAGGTATGTGGCGGATAGGAATTATGACGGCAGGTGGGTACCGAGTTTTAAGGAGATTTACGGGCCGAATGGCGAGGTGCAGGTTTTGAATACGAGGTCCGGGGCTGTGACGGATACGGGGGCAAGGAGTTATCCGCGAGGCGGCGGAGGTCAGAGCGGAGCGAAGGCGTTGACGCCGCAGCAGAGGTTGTCTCTGGGGCAGGCGGCGGTTGGGGCTACCAGAGATATGGAGCCGGAGGAGAAGTGGAATTATATTGTCCGGATGTCACAGGGAGACTCGGAGGCGATTGACGCTATGGCGCGTTCTGTGTTCGCTGGCGGTCGGATCCCGATGGCGGCGGCGGAGTTTTTCAAGACGGGTAGTCTCAGGCAGGCGGGGGCGGCTCCCGATGTCTCTCAGCCGGTGCTGCCGGAGCCGCAGCTACAGACGCCGCAGCAGGGGGCGTCCGGGCAGCCTGCGGACGGCTCTTCCGTTATGCGATCTTCTGTCGTCGCGGAGGCGCGCGCGCGTTTCCCCGACAGGACGCGCGGGTTGTCTGATGAGCAGGTTTGGGCTTTGCTGATGCAGTATAGGTAGTCTGTTATAGATGAATAGGCGGCAGCCAGCCGCCACGCAGCAGAAAACCCCGGGTCGCTTCCGGGGTTTTCTGTGTTAAGCACGATTCTTCTCGTTCTTTGTTGCCTGAACATATTGTAGCATATCACGGCTCGCAGTCAAAGCGGGCCGTTTTTTCCATGGGGGGTGACGGTGTGTCGGATGAGGATTTTGAGAGTTTTGCGAGGTCTAAGGCGAAGGTTTTAGCGGCGGCGGAGGATGAGGAGTTTCGCGCGTTTGCGAGGTCGAGGTTTGGCGGCGCGCAGGAGCCAGAGGCTGAGGGGGCTGCGGCTCCTTCTTTTTTGGGCGGGGTGGGCCGCTCTTTAGCTTCGGGTGCGGTTTCGGCGCTGGGAGGTATTACGTCGGCGTTAGGCTATGTCGGTAAGAAGGCAGGGGCGGTGAATCCTGTTGATGAGGCGCGCGTGTTTGGAAGCTCTGACGGCGCTGCTGCGGGGAGGGTCGTCGATCCCGGCGATGCTTTGTCGGAGTCTTTGCTTGGCGCAGGGGCGGCAACTGAGGATATGGCGCGCAGCTGGTCTCGCGATGTGCCGCAGTCTCTTGTGAATCGGACGGCGGCGGGGGTCGGCTCTATGGTTCCATATATGGCGGCGGGGCTTGCTACCGGAGGGCTGGCCGGGGTTCCGGTTGTGGGTCAGCTTTTGCGTTCGGAGGTGGAGACGCAGAGTAATGCCGCGCAGACTTTTCAGGAGTTGAGGCGCGCGGGGTATGACGATGAGACGGCTATGCGCGCGGCGCAGCGGCAGGAGTGGCCGGATAGGGTCGTCAACGCGGCTTTGGAGCCTTTCGGCGCTCTTTCTAATAAGGGGCGTATGGTGCGTATGGGGGCGGAGGCGGCGTCTGAGGGTATGTTGCAGGAGCCTTTTCAGAGTATCACGCAGAATGCCTCTTTGCGTTCGGCGGGCGGCTCTTTCGGCGATTTCGCGCGCGCTTTGTGGGATGAGACGAAGAGGTATCCGCAGGCTTTGAAGGAGGTCGGGGTTCCGGCCGCGATTGCGGGCGGTATTGTCGGCGGGGTGAGTCCCGGGCTGGGACGCGGCAAGAAGGAACCGGCACAGGGTCCGGTTCAGGTTCCGGCGGGGGACGGTACGAGGGCGGCTGTTTCCGCGTTGCAGGTTCCGCAGGTGTGGGATGTTTTTGTCGATGGGGACGGCGTAAGGCACACGGTTACAAAGGCTGGGCCGCGATATACGAATATGACGCCGGTGGACGGCAAGAAGAATGTTATTAAGACTGACGATATTGACGCTGCCGGGTTTAGGCGGCTTTCACCGGAAGAAATAAAAAATGGCGTGGGGCTGCCTGACATTTCCAATGATTTTGGCCCTTCTTTCACCGAGCAGTCGGGGAAGCCTATATCGGCAATTGCCAGGCTGTTGAAGGAAAAAAAGGGGCAGGTTCCGGGGGCTTTGATTGCCCCTGACGGCGCGCCTATTGATTTTATTTATGGCAGGGGCGGCGATGGCGGTTATGGACTGGCACATATTTATGAAAAGCACGGGAAAAAGGTTCTGGTGCGTATTCCACAGGTTATTTCAAATGGCGCGGTGACTGGCGGCGGCAATTCAATGACTTTCAGCGACGGGTCGGCGTTTGTCGTTTTAAAGAAGGAGTGGAAAGGGCATGAGAAACGGTGGGTAGTAACGGCTTTTGAAAAAGCTGATAAATCTCCGTCAGGTTCCGGTCAGTCTATAGGCGCGGCCGGAAATTTAACTGTTGAACGCCCTGATCCTCTTTACAGCCTGAACGGAGATTCTGCTGAAAATCTATCACAGAACGCGGATGGTGTCAATGAGCTGAACAGTATTCAGCGTTTTGCGCATGAGCCGGCGATGCCGCGCGGCAATGAGGTTTCCGGGGTGAAGGTCGGCGATGTGAAGAGGCTGATTTCTGAGGCGCTGAATGTTCCGGTGAGGGAGGGGCAGATTCGGAAGAAGGGGCTCGGCGGTTTTATTTCTTTTAATCCTTATAACGGAGATAAGAATGATATTATCCGCATAAGGGCGCGTAATGATATCGCTAGTTTGCTGCATGAGTTCGGGCATGGGATAGACCATTTGTATGGGCTTACGGAGTCAAATCGCACGCGGGAGGAGGTTTGGCCGGAGTTCGCGAGGTTTGGGGAGTCTATGGGGTATAGTCCTGATAAGTGGCTTTCGGAGGGGCTGGCGCAGTTTTATCAGTGGCGCGGTATCGATCCTGATCAGGCTTCCAGGATGTTTCCGAAGTATTCAAAGGTTTTTGACGAGTTTATGGCTTCTAATCCGGAGGCGCGCGCGAAGATCGAGCCTGTGTTTAAGGCGGCGCGCGATTATTATTTCGGCTCGCCGGAGTCGAGGCTTGACGCGGTTGTCGGCAGCGGGAAGCCTCCGCGGCGGAGTCCGAGGCAGTGGGGCGCCGATATGTGGCGGAAGGCGCGGCGAGAGGTTTTTGACCGCCAGCAGGTTTTTTCGGAGGTGGGCGATATGGTGGCGGAGGCCGTCGATTCTCCGGAGATGATGGCCAGGTTGGGGATTAACGCGGAGAAGGCCGAGCGTTTCGGTTTGAAGCGTATGCTGCCTAATTCTATAAATCTTGAAGCGAAGGCGCGGACGATGCCGGGGAAGCAGGCGGAGGCTATCGCTCAGGTGGATGATTTTCTTTCTGTGATGCGGGGTTTTTCTGCCGATGAGTATAGGGCTTTGAAGCTGTATTTGACGGCTGGGGGCGGTCTGGATTATTACGAGAATGGGATGAATCCAGGGCTGGGGCTTGCTCCGCATGAGCTGCGCGGGATTCGCGAGAGGACGCCGGAGAAGGTTCGTCTGGCGGCGGCGGCTTTGAGGGAGAAGTATGACTCGATGATGGAGTCTACTCTGGTGGATACGGGGATGTTGACGAGGAGGAAGCTGAGGGAGTGGCGTAAGCTGTATCCGAATTATGTCCCGATGCTTCATGAGGATGGAGATGGCGGTTATTCGGTGTTGTCTCCTCAGCAGGCGAGGGAGCGCGGTTTTGTGGATTTACAGGATCCAATAGGCCGGCGCTCCGGGGTGAAGGAGGCTTCCGCGCTGGTGTCGAGGCAGGATCCGGTTGTTTCGATGCTTTCCAATTACAGGAAGTTTTATGATTTAAAGGCGCGCAATGATGTGGCGAAGACGCTGATTAATATCTCAAGGCTGCCGGGGCTGATGCGGGTGGCAGAGAGGGTCCCCGGCAAGGGGCCGAAGGGGCCGAATACGTTTACGGTCTGGGATAGGGGGAAGCGGCGTTATTATGCCACGGATCCGGAGATTTATGAGGCGCTTCGTTCTCTGGGTGAGGCGGGGGTGTCTAAAGCGGCTTTCGCGCGCTTTGCCGGCCGGGCGGCGGAGCTGTTTAAGATGGGGACTACGCGGTATAATCCCTGGTTCATTTTAAAGAATCTTGTCAGAGATTCTTTTACTGCCTCGGTGCAGAGCGGGAGCCGGATTGCCGATCCGACGAATTTGCCGATTGTGAATACTTTTGACGGGGTTTTGAAGCTGCTGAATGATAAGGATTCTTACGATTCGGCGCGGGCAAATGGCGTTTTTTATTCGTCGATGGTGGAGTTGAGCCGGGAGAATGTTCCGAGGCTGATTGAGGATCAGCTTTCGGGAGGCCGTTTGAAGGAGTGTATGAGGTCTGTGCGCGCCGCGTTGGAGAGGCTGGGAGCCGCGAATGAGGCTGTGGAGCTTGCGCCTAAGCTTCGCGAGTTTACGAAGCTTAGGGAGATGGGGATTCCGTCTGCTCAGGCGGCGATGGAGGCTCGCGAGGTGAATACGGATTTCCAGCGGGCGAGCAATTTGGGACGTGAGATGAACCGGTATGTGCCTTTTTTGAACGCTCAGCTTCAGGGGTTGGATAAGGCGGTTCGGACTTTTGTTCAGAAGCCGGTGGAGTCGACGATGAAGGCGGGTTTATACCTGATGCTGCCGTCGGTATTGGAGTGGCTTTTGTATCACGATGACGAGGAGTATAAGGCGCTGGATAAGGGTATTAAGGATACGCACTGGCTGTTTCGTCTGCCGGGGATGGAGGCCGGCAGTTTTGTCCGTGTACCGATGCCTTTTGAGTTGGGGGTGCTTTTCGGCGGAGGCGCGAAGCGGGCGCTGGATAAGCTGTTTTTGAATGACCCCGCGGCGTCGTATGGGTATCTGTCTTCTTTGAAGGAGGCGGCTGTCCCTGATTTACAGATAGCGTTGCTGCGGCCGATGATGGAGGTGTGGGCGAATAAGGATTCTTTCCAGGATCGGCCTATTGTGCCGCTGCGTGAACAGAAGCTGCCTGCCCGCTTGCAGTATGGCGGGAGTACGTCTTATCCGGCGAAGCTGGCGGGGGGTTTTGGGCTGTCGCCTCGTGTGGCGGATCATCTGATACGCGGGTATGGCGGTACGATAGCGGGGCAGGCTGCTCATCTGTTTGATGTCTTTGATTCAAGCAGGGCTCCAGCGCCGGCGAGGAGCTGGAGTGGCAGTACGCTGTTGCGGCCTTATACTGTTAGTTCGCAGTCTTCTAATCATTATCAGGACCGTTTTTACAGTGTGGTTGAGGAGTTGGAGCGCGAATATAACGGCGCGAGGGCTGAGAGGTCGCGGAGCGCGAGTGCAGGGTTGTACGAGATGATGAATCGGAGGCGCAGGGCGATTGCCGATATCTGGAAGCAGATAGGGCAGGTCAAGGATTCTCGAAGTATGTCTCCGGCTCAGAAGAAGGAGCGGATTGACAGTCTGACGGAGCGCGCGAATGGTATCGCGCGGATGGCTCTTGAGGTGTATGACAGGCGGAGGGGAGCGATGTGATGCAGATTTCTTTGCATGATGTTGTCGGGTATATTTCGATTGCAGGGTTTATTTTCGGCGGGATGCGGTATGTGGTGATTGCTCCAATGAAGGAGTGTATCGAGAAGATTGAGGTTACGCTGTTAAAGATGGATGAGAAGATGGATGAGAACAGCGAACGTTTGGCGCGTGTCGAGGAGTCGGCGAAGTCGGCGCATAAGCGCATTGATAGGATTGACAAGGAGGAGTATCGATGAATTTGACTGAGTTGTTGGCAAGGTTTGCGGCGGGAGCCGTGTCGTCGTTGAAGCTGTGGGCTGTGCAGCTGGTAATGGATGCGGAGAGGGGGATTCCCGGGGCGAGCGGGGAGGATAAGCGCCGTTATGTGGTGGCGCGCCTTGACGATATGGTGCGGCTGCCGTGGTATCTGGAGCCGTTTGACGGTCCGTTGTTCGGGCTGCTGGCGGATATGGTTTGCGATAAGCTGAATCTTGTTCTGGGGCACGATTGGAGCGGTACGGAGTTTTCTGCGGATCAGCTGGAGAAGGTGGCGGCTGTGGCTGATATGCCGGCGGAAGAGGCAAGGGCCGCGGTAAAAGAGGATATGTGCCTTGACGAGCGGATCGAGGCGATGTACAGAAGGTACGGCATTAAATGAGCTGGGAGCGGGCTATCAGGTTTACGCTGCCGTGGGAAGGGGGTTTTGTCGATCATCCCGCGGATAGGGGCGGCCCTACGAATATGGGGATTACGCAGGGGGCGCTTGAGTGCGCGCATAAGAAGAAGCTGGTTGGGCATACGGATGTGAGGGCTTTGTCTAAGGACGAAGCCCTTCGTATTTATCGGGCAAATTACTGGCAGCCCCATGATTGGGGGCGCTATGGCGAGCCGGTGGATATGATTATGTTCGATGTAGCTGTAAACCACGGTATGGCCGGGGCGGCGAAGATCGCTCAGCGCGCCTGTGTATCTTGCGGGGCGGAGTTGACGATCGATGGCAAGTGGGGGCCGAGGACGCGGGAGGCGCTGTATAAGCTTGCGTGGAGTAACGGGCTGTATCTGTCGAAGATGCTGATTATCAAGAGGCTCAATTACTACGATAAGATTGTCGAGGCCAGGCCTTCGCAGAAGGTTTTTCTTAAGGGCTGGTGCAACAGGACGCGGGCGCTGGCAAAAGCCGCGGGGATTAAGATGTAAGCTGTTTGAGGCGGGGGCTAGTCGCATAGACGGTCCACCGCCTCTTTTTTTATTCTTTTTTGCGTGTCTCATTTAGTGTCTCAAATGTAAAATAACTTAATTTTTATAGTGATAGGCTTGTGGTGATGTGCCCCCCTCCGGCACCAAGATACCGTCTATGACCCCTAATGTGATAAATCTCAGTAAAGGCACATATTATGCGCATGACATAAAAAGAGGTATAATAATATCAGCATGGAGAATACGAATAAATAAGATGATGAAGTCTTTAGGGAGGAGCGGAAGATATGACCCGAACTATAGCGATTAGCCAGAATGCCATAGATAAGGCTCTACAGGACATGTTGGTAAAGCGTCCTCATTCGTCAAGACTTTCCGGCGGTATTCGGATAAATTTAACGCGGCAGGAGATGCGCGACGCTTATAAAAAGGCTCTTGAATCTGTAAGGCAAGAGGCCAATGTCTAAGGGAGATAAAGATTATAACGACGTATTTGAAAGGTTGGTAAGCGATGAAGCCGATATAGTCGGGCACATCGCTTACGCCTTATATAAGTCTGAAAAACAGGAGTGGATAAAAAACAAGAAGGACAAAGGCGAGAATAATATAGATCTTTCAGGGTTCGTTGAGTTGCAAACAGATAAGCGGCTTGAATATTATCGCCTCAGAGCGGACATGATAATAAATAAATTTGCCGGGGAAGTCGCGAGTAATGCCCTCCAGGAAGAGCATGATAAGCTCGAAGCGGAGTATAGATTGAGGTATGAATCGCTTGCAAAAAAGTGCGAGCCTAAGGGCTGGTTTTATGGGTTTTGGCAGGGATTCGCGTCGTCGTTTGCAATCACTTTACTATTGGGTTTTATTCTGCTGATAATCATACTAAACAACGGTGGAATATTGGCTATTGGAGAAGCCCTTGTGAAATTCGCGCGTCCATAAAAATATGATAAATCCGGTCTGGCTGCAAAAAATGCCCCGCAGCCAGGCCGGATTTATATTTATTCTTTAATTTTCGCAAACAACCCAATTGTCTTTCTTTAACACATTGCGGGCCGGCGATTTCAGGGGCGCGCCTGTCGTTAAATGTTGAAATAAAAAAGCTGCGTTGCGCGTCAGGCTTTCTTTTTCATTTGCCTTGTCGGGTCGTCGCGGACCAATGTTCCGGCTATCGCGAAGTTGTCGTCTTTCATTTCGTTGATGATGATGCGCACGGAGCTTTGCGGAACTTCCATCGTTTCGCAGAGGACTTTCGTCATTCCCGTTACCATCGCGCGTTTCTGATCGACGCTGCGCCCTTCTCTGATATTTACCATCACTATCGGCATTTTGCCATCTCCTCAGTATGAAATAGTCGCTGTTGCGTGTAAAATATAGCCGTATTATACGCTTGATTGTCGGGGTGTCTATATGGTCTATGGTTGCGGCGTTTATATCTTTCTCGGTTTTTGTATCGGCGCGGCGCTCGGCTCTTTTGCGAACGCGGCGGCTATGCGGACTGTCGCGGAGAAAAAATGGTGGGGGGGGGAGCGCTCCGTCTGCGACAGCTGCGGGGAACGGCTTTCTTCCTGCGACCTGATCCCCGTCGTTTCTTATATCCTGCTTCAGGGACGCTGCAGAAGATGCCGCGCGAAGATTCCGCCGCGTCATTTTCTGGCTGAGTTGGCGGGCGGTCTTTTCTGCGCCCTTTCTTTCTGGCGTTTCGGCCTCTCCCCCGCCTTCTTTTTCTGTGTCGCGGCGACTCCTTTTCTTGCCTTCAACACGCTGACGGATCTTGATAGCGGATATATTTATGATTCCTGGGCGCTGGCTATGGCGGCCGCGGGAATGGCGGCGCGTATCTGGGGCGGGCCTCCTGCTCTGCTTGACGGAGCTGCCGGCGCGGCGGCCGGTTTCGGGTTTATCGGCCTTATTATCCTGCTGAGCAGGGGGCGTATGGGGCTGGGGGACGCTATGCTGATGCTGGGGATCGGCGCTTTTATGGGTTTGAAGCTGACGCTGCTTTCGCTTTATCTCGGCTTTATGTGCGGGGGGGCGGTGGTCATCCCGCTGCTGCTGGCAGGCAGGGTTACGCGCAAGACGGCGGTGCCGCTTGGCCCTTTTCTTTGCGCGGGGATGGCGGCGGCTATTTTTTTCGGAGAAAAGATTTTGACGCTCTTCGGTTATCCGGCCTCGTGGCCGTGGTTTTCGTAGCGTTTTATCAAATACTTAGGAGGAATCCGATATGAAAAAGACAATCGTACTGACGGCGGCGCTGCTGCTGGCGACCGTTTCCTGCGCCTTCGCGGCGAATATCGTGCTCACCTCGCCGCAGAGGAGCGGCGGGCCTGGGGTCCTTGATGCTATCGCAAACCGTTCGTCGGCGGCGCAGTCAGATTTCAAGCCGCAGGAGCTTTCAACGGAGGAGCTTTCGACTCTTCTGTGGGCGGCGACCGGCAGGAACCGCGAGCCAAAGGGCTGGACTGTGCCGATGGCGATGGGGCGCGAGCCATATGTCTCCGTTTACGTGATGATGAAGAGCGGCAGCTATCTCTATAATTGGGAGAAGAACGCGCTGATGCAGATATCGTCGGAGAAGAATTGCAGCAGGCGCGCGGTGTCGCAGGATTTCGCGAAGAGCGCCCCCTGTATTCTCGTATTTGTCAGCAGCGGTACTATGAATATGGATAATTTCAACTATATAGCGACCGGAGCGATGAGCCAGAATGTCTATCTGGCGGCTGAGGCTCTCGGGCTGAAGACGAGATTTCTCGCCTCTTTCAATAAGGTGAATATCGAGGAGGCTCTGAATCTCGGCCCTGTGATGAAGGTGACAGGCGTGATGGCGGTCGGGCGGCAGTAGCGGCGGCGAGGCATTATTGTAAAAACGGAGGTTATTGTAGATGAGCGTTGTTCCGGAACATATATTTCGTGAATATGATATCAGAGGTATAGCGGATAAGGAGCTGACTGACGAGAATGTCTATCTTATCGGTCTGGCCTATGGAAACTGGCTCGCGCGGCGCGGCGTGACTGAGGCGGCGCTGGGAGGCGACGCGCGTCTTTCTACCCCGCGGATCAAGGCGGCGGCGGCGCGCGGGCTGAATGACGCCGGTATAAATGTCACGGATATCGGACTTTCTTCCACGCCGGCCTTTTATTGGAGTCTCTACCGCTTTAACGCCGGCGGCGGGATGATGGTGACGGGAAGCCACAATCCAAGCGAGTTCAACGGGCTTAAAGTGGCTTACGGCAGGGGCACGCTCTGGGGCGGCGATATCAAGGAGATATATGAGATCATCGCGGGCGGAGGGGCTGTGAAGGCGGATAGCCCCGGCAGGACGACGCTGCATGGGATAAACGGAGAGTTTATCGATATGCTCGTATCTAAAATAAAGCTTGGGGCGAGGAAGCCGAAGATCGTCTGCGACTCCGGCAACGGCACCGGCGGCCTTTACGCGCCGGAGTTCCTGCGCCGTATCGGCTGCGATGTGACGGAGCTGTACAGCGAGCCGGATGGGAGATTCCCGAATCATCACCCTGACCCCACGAAGCGCGAGAATCTGCCGAAGCTTATTGAGACGGTCAAGGCAGTGGGGGCGGATTTCGGCGTCGGCTTCGACGGCGATTCCGACAGGATAGGCGTGGTCGACAACAATGGCGAGGTTATATGGGGCGACAGGCTGATGGCGCTTTTCTGGAGCGAGATCCTTCCGGCTCATCCGGGGGCGGTGGCGATTTGCGAGGTGAAAAGCTCGATGGCGCTGCCGGAGGCTGTGGAGAAGCTCGGCGGCCGTCCTATATGGTGGTGCGCCGGTCATTCCCTGGTTAAGGCGAAGATGCGCGAGGAAAAGGCGCTTTTTTCCGGCGAGGTCTCAGGCCACATGTTTTTTGCCGATGAATATTTCGGCTATGACGACGCTTTTTACGCGGCGGGGCGTCTTGCGCGTATAATTTCAAATACCGACAGGACGCTCTCGGAGCTGATGACGGAGATACCGCTTTATCCGTCGACGATAGAAACGCGCTACGACTGTCCGGAGGAGCTGAAATTCGAGGTTGTGGAGCGGGTAAAGAGGGAGGCGCTGGAGCAGAAGCTTGAAACGATAACCGTGGACGGCGTGAGAATCATATATAAAGACGGCTGGGGGCTGGTTCGCGCCTCAAATACGCAGCCGGTTCTTGTCGCCCGCTGCGAGGGGCGCACGAAGAAGGCGCTGGATGAGATAACGGCGGATATGAAGAGGCGGCTGCTTGACGCCGGAAGCCCCGATTTTGAGTGGGGATATTGAGGAGCGAAGGGCGTCAGGCGAAAAAAGGATAAAAAAATCAAGGAGGAGATTTTCAATGCAGTGTTCCCGCGAAGTTGAGGAGATGGCGTGCGTCGCCAAGGGGGCTAATCACGGCCCCGCGCCGATACCGGAAGAGGGAAGATGGGTCGAGTCAAAGCAGATAGGCGACATTTCGGGCTTTACTCACGGAGTGGGCTGGTGCGCGCCGCAGCAGGGGGCCTGTAAGCTCTCGCTTAACGTCAAGGAGGGAATCATTCAAGAGGCGCTTGTGGAGACGATAGGCTGCTCCGGCATGACGCATTCCGCGGCGATGGCCGCAGAGATACTTCCCGGCAAGACGCTGCTTGAGGCTTTGAACACCGACCTCGTCTGCGACGCGATAAACACCGCCATGCGCGAGCTCTTTTTGCAGATAGCCTACGGACGCACGCAGAGCGCCTTTTCTGAGAACGGGCTGCCTGTCGGCGCCGGGCTGGAGGATCTCGGCAAGGGGCTGCGCTCGCAGATAGGAACGATGTACGGCACTCTGCCAAAGGGGGCGCGTTATCTTGAGATGGCGGAGGGCTACGTCCTCGATCAGGCGCTTGACAAGAACGGAGAGATAATCGGCTACCGTTATGTCTCCCTCGGCAAGATGATGGAGGCGATACGCGGCGGCACAGATCCGAAAGAGGCCTTCGAGAAGAATACGGCCACGTACGGCCGCTACGCTGAGGCCGACAAAATCATAGACCCGCGCAGGCAGTAGGAGGGAATGAGATGGTAAGCTTTGAAGGTTACGAGCGCAGGATAGAAAAAATTAACGCCTTTCTCGCCGAAAAGGGCTTCGGCGGCCTTGAGGAGACGCGGGAGCTTTGCCTTGAGCGCGGCGTCGACGTCGCGGCGATAGTGCGCGGCATTCAGCCGATCGCTTTCGACAACGCGGTCTGGGCCTACACGCTCGGAGCGGCCTGCGCGATAAAGGGCGGCGCGAAAACGGCTGCGGCGGCGGCGGAAAAGATCGGAGAGGGGCTTCAGGCCTTCTGCGTCCCCGGCTCTGTAGCCGACCAGCGCAAGGTCGGCCTCGGCCACGGCAATCTGGCCGCGATGCTGCTCAACGAAGAGACGAAATGCTTCTGCTTCCTCGCTGGGCATGAATCTTTCGCGGCGGCGGAGGGGGCGATAGGTATCGCCCGCACGGCGAACAAGGTGCGCAGGGAGCCGCTGCGCGTGATACTGAACGGCCTCGGCAAGGACGCGGCTTATATAATCTCGCGCGTCAACGGCTTCACCTTCGTCGAAACGCTTTACGACCAGTACCGCGGCGAGCTTGAAATAACCATGGAGAAGGCTTTCTCCGACGGCGACAAGGCCAAGGTCAGATGCTACGGCGCGAATGACGTAAGCGAGGGCGTAGCGATAATGATAAAAGAGGGTGTCGACGTCTCCATCACGGGGAACTCGACAAATCCGACGCGCTTCCAGCATCCGGTGGCAGGAACGTATAAGAAATGGGCTATAGAAAATGGCAAAAAATATTTCTCGGTCGCCTCGGGCGGCGGCACGGGGCGCACACTGCACCCGGACAATATGGCAGCCGGCCCGGCCAGCTACGGCATGACGGATACGATGGGGCGCATGCACAGCGACGCGCAGTTCGCCGGCAGCTCCTCAGTTCCGGCGCATGTTGACATGATGGGGCTGATAGGAATGGGCAACAATCCGATGGTAGGCGCCTCTGTCGCGGTGGCTGTGGCGGTGGAAGAGGCGATGAAGTAAAGTCTCCGGCAAACAGGAGGCGGCGCTTCCGCCCCGCACTTTGTCTGTTAAATGAAAATCCGGCTCATGCGAGCCGGATTTTTTGCGCGTATGCCGTTATAACTGGTATTTCCGTTATTTGGGGATCGTTCCCTCTACGCCCTCGACGAACCAGCTCATTGAGAGCATTTCTCCATCGTTCAGGCTCTTGCCCTCCGGCACTGCGATTTTGCCGTCCTGTCCTTTGATCGGGCCGGTGAAGACGTCCCATTTTCCGTCGAGTATCTTTGCCTTTTCGGAGGCTACGAGCTTTTTGATGTTCTCAGGCACGCTGTCGCTGATTTTTGAAAGGTCGACCATGCCGTCCTTCATGCTCCACCATATCTGCTGTGATTTCCATGTGCCTTTGGCAATGTGCTTTGTCGAGTAGTCGTAGTATTTGCCCCAGTTCCAGACGGGTGATGTGAGATGGCGCGTCGGCGCGTACTTGTCCATCGGGTAGTTGTAGCCGACGACCCACATGCCGAGCTCTTCCGCTGCCTGCGGCGCTCCGCCGGTGTCGGCATGCATCGCCACAGTGTCGCATTTCGCGTCGAAGAGAGCCTTTGTCGCCTCTTTTTCTTTTGCCGGATCATGCCATGAATAGAGCCATATTACCTTGACTTTGGCATTCGGATTCACCTTGCGCACGCCGAGGGTGAAGGCGTTGATCCCGCGCACCACTTCCGGTATCGGATAGGCCGCCACGTAGCCGATGAGATTTGATTTCGTCGCGTTGCCCGCGACAAGCCCGGAAAGGTAGCGCGGCTGATACATGCGGCCGAAGTATGTGCTGACATTGGCGGCGTCTTTGTAGCCGGAGCAGTGGTTGAAGTAGACTTCCGGATGTCTCTTCGCCACGTTGATGACATGATCCATGTAGCCGAAGGAGTTCGCGTAGACGACCTTCGCGCCGTTGCGGATGGCTGTTTCCATTACACGCTCAGCGTCGGGGCCTTCGGGCACTGACTCGACTATCGAGCTTTTTATTCCGGGGTTTTCCTTCTCCATCATCTGGCGGCCCAGGTCGTGCATGTAGTTGTAGCCGCCGTCCGTGACGGGGCCTACGTAGATGAAGACCGGCTTCTGATCCTCGACTTTGATCGGGGCCAGGGCGAATGCCGCCGCAGAGAATGCCGTAACCAGCGCCAACGCGAGCAGTAAAACTTTTTTCATTGCTGAAACTTCCTCCTTGTGTTTTTTAGTTAGAATTAAGGCTAACATTAGATTAGAATAGCACAGCTATATCAATTTTGCCATATTGAATTTTTATAGCCGGAGGCCGCCTCTGATATTTTTTTGTCAGTCGAAGTCAAGCTCCGTTCCTACGCCTACTTCACCGCTTTCAAATTTCGCGGCAAGCGCCAGCCGCGCCCTCTGGCAGCTGCAATGGCAGGGATGCATACGCGCGGGAGGCTCTTTTTCAAGGTAGGATATCACCGGCGACATCTCTTCGTCGGAGCCGCTGCGCAGATGAAAGCCCCCTATGATGTCGGCCAGCCGCCTTTTGCCCGTGAGGCGGCGCGCCTGCTCCACTATGTTGCAGATGCCGGAATGGGAGCAGCCGGTGATTATGACCAGTCCATCCTTTCCGTCGTAGACGAGCGCGGAGTCGTCGACGCAGTAATCAGGCTCCCATTCTCCGCCGCTGAGCTTTTCTCCCAGAGCCTTGCGCGGATGGACGGCCGGCTCTATCTCGCCGAGCCAGAAGAGCTTTTCCGCGATTTCCAGCGGCTCTTTCGTCGGGCGGAGGTCGAAATAATCCGCCAGCGCGCCGCGTTCGACGATGATCCCGGCCTCGTGGCCGTGAAGCCGCTTTCTGCCCAGCGCCTCCGGATGGAGTATGAGGCGCGGCCTTGCGGTCGTCCCGCTCTCGGACATCTCTTTGATAAGCTCGAACAGCCCCCATGTGTGGTCGCTGTGGCCGTGCGAAAGCACTATGGTATCCGGCGCGGGGAGCTTCATACGCCGCGCGCTGCGCAGAAACAGGTCGGAGTAGCCGCAGTCGAAGAGGATATTCCGCCCGCCGCACTCTATCCAGAGAGAGAAGCCAGGTTCGCCCGTATAATAGCTGCCTGTCAGCGTGTTGTTGTCAACGAGAACTTTTATCTTCATAATCAGTCATCACCCCGATATATTTTACAGCAGGGCGGCGGCTTTTGATAGACAGCGGGGGCTTCGGAGGTTATGATGTTGAGGTACGGCGGGGAGATGTTTTTTCGACTAATCTGATTTGTCTTCGGGGGCTGAAATGATGAAGATCTACCTGATACGCCACGCGCTTTCTACCGCAAATTCGCGCGCGCTCTGGACAGGGCAGAGCGACGCCGGGCTTTCGCGGCGCGGGATAGAGGCGCAGAGGGCGATGTGCGCGCGCTTTGATTATCCGCGCTGCGAACTTTATTTTTCCTCGCCGCTCATACGCTGTATTCAGTCGCTGCGGCTCATCTACGGGCGCGGTGCGGATTTCGAGCTGCCGGAGCTGAGCGAATGCGACCTTGGAGAGCTGACCGGCAAGCCCTACACGAATCTTGACGACGACCCCAATTATCTGCTCTGGACCGGCAGTCCGGACAGGCTTCCGCCGTGGGGGGGAGAGAGTTTCGCGCAATTCAGGCTGCGCGCGGAGAGCGGCTTCGCGATGCTGCTCGATATCTGCCGCCGTATGGGGGCGGAGAGCGCGGCGGCTATGATGCACGGAAATGTGATGCGCGCGGCGCTGCACCGATTCGCCGACGGCGATATAGAGCACGGCCTTTGGAAGATACCCAACGGAGGCGTATATCTGCTTGATTTCGGAGAGTCGCTGGAGAGGGCGCGGAGCTGGAGCGCGATGCCGGATTTCCTCTTCCGCTGATTTGATAAAAGAGGAGCGCCCCTACTCGCGAGGGGCGCTTCTGTCGTCCGCCGTATCCGTTTTTGTTATTTCGCCAGCCCTATGCTTTTGAGCCAGCCGTCCACCTCTCCCTGCGCGCCGCTGACTCTGCCGCCGCGTATTGCGAGAACTTCTGTAAAGCTGGCCTTCGGAGCCAGCCTTTTAAGGTCGCTTGAGCTGCGCCCCACTCCGCTGCCTTCGTGCGTGATAAACTGAGCTACGGTCTTGCCGGAAAGGTCGTTCGCCTCGAGGAATGTCATCACAGGCGTGGGGAGCGTTCCCCACCAGTTCGGCGTGCCGATAAATACCACGTCGTAGTCCGCGAGGTTGGGGACTTTATCCCTTTTCAGCGCGGGGCGCGCATTCGAGTCCAGCTCTTTTCTCGCCTCCTGTGTCGTGGCGCGGTATTCCGTGGGGTAGGCTTTTTCCCTCTCTACCTCAAAGAGATCTCCGCCGACGCGCTTCTGTATCTGCTGCGCTATCTGGCGCGTGTTGCCGCCCCATGAGAAATAGACTATCAGCGTCTTCCCCTCCGCCGCGCGGCTTTCGCCCGCTCCGAGCGTCAAAAGGCCGAATACGGCCGCGACGGCAAGCGCCGCCGTTAAAAGCAATCTCATTTTTAATTCCTCCCTATTTGATTTTTATATTTTATATCCGCCGGAAGCTCTTTCCGGCGATATTGACCTCTTAAAAAGCCCGCTTCGCCCCTTTTACCCGACGCGAGATAATGATATCTCTTAGAGTTGACTCCAGGTCAAGCGCTCCGGCAAAAATTTTTTCACCGCGCGGCTGTCTGATTTATATGCCGCCCTTTTTGATATCCCCGCTTAGCCGCCTTTTGAAATGCCTCCGCTCCGCGCGGTCGTATTTTGTTCAAGCTGCTCGCTCCGATGCTGCCGGAAAGGTCTTTCCGGAGCGAAGGCATTTCGCCAGGACAGTTCCCTGGGAGGAAGTTGTGCGTCATCTTCTGACATTTCGTTATTCAGCATTCCCTCTCCGCCACCATCCCCTTTCTGTGGAGCCTGTGATCACCGCAGACCGCCCTTCTTTCGGAGCGCGCCGCGCGGCCTTTTCCAGCCGCAACAACAGCTTACTGTTTAGAGTACGCTGTAAGTCAAGCTTTTTTTCGAGAATTTCTGCCGCGTTTTTCTTGCCGAACGCAAAAGATCGGCGGATGGAGGGCGGAGAGCGCCGCCGCGGGCTTTGGGCTTTACCTTGCCCTGCCGGCGGCGCTGAATATCAGGAAGAAGGCGAGATTTACAAGCACGATGCTCGCCCCCGCCGGCATTCCCGCCGCGTATGAGAGCGTAAGGCCGATGAGGAAGGAGGATAGCGAGATGGCGGCGGCGGATAGGACTACGCCGCGGAAACTCCTGAACAGCCGCATAGATGTGACGGCGGGGAATATTATCAGCCCGGAGATGAGCAGCGCCCCCATCAGCCTCATGCCGACGGCTATCGTCACGCCGGTAAGCGCCGCGATTATCATGTTGTACAGACCGGTATTTATCCCAGTGGCCTTTGCGAAGTCTTCGTCGAAGGTGACTGCGAATATCCTGTTGTAGCAGAGGATGAAGAGCAGCAGCACCGCGGCGGAGGTGACGAGGCTGAGGCTGACGTCGCTCTCGCTCATGGCGAGGATGCTGCCGAAAAGATAATTGCTGACGTCGGTATTTACGCCGCCCGATAGCGATATCGCCGTCACGCCGGCCGCCAGCGAGCTGACGGAGACGAGCCCTATCGCGGCGTCGCCCTTGACGCCGCTTCTGTCCGTCAGCCGCAGAAGCAGCACTGCCGCCGCGACGACGACGGGGATCGTCAGCCCCAGCGGCGAGGCCCCCATAGCCACGGCCGCCGCGAGAGCGCCGAAGCCGACATGAGAGAGGCCGTCGCCTATCATCGAATAGCGTTTGAGGACGAGCGTCACTCCCAGAAGCGCGGAGCAGAGCGAGACCATCAGCCCGACGGAGGCGGCGCGCACAAGGAATTTATATGACAGCATCTCCGCGAGCAGTTCAATCATTGCCATTCCTCCGCGCTTTGCGTCCGGGCCAGCTCGCGCTTTCGCCGAAGTAGCGCTGCCCGCCGTCCAGCTCCAATATGTGGCTGGCCGCTTCGGCGGCGCGCGGCAGGTCGTGCGTTACCATGACGATGGTCGTCTTTTTCTTTTCTTTCAGCTCGCGCAGCAGATGATACATCTGATCCGCCGCGTCGGCGTCGAGGCCGCTTACCGGCTCGTCGAGCAGCAGCAGCCCCCCCTCCGCGCAGAGGGCGCGCGCCAGCAGCGTCCTCTGCTGCTGACCGCCGGACAGCTCCCGAAAGGCTCTTGAGCGCAGCTCCCAAAGCCCCGTCAGCCGGAGATTTTTTTCGGCCTCGCGCCTGTCCTCGCCGCTGTAAAAGGGGCGCGCTCCCAGTCTGCCGAGCCTCCCGGATATGGTTATCTCGTAAACCGTGGCTGGAAAGTCTCCGCGCGATTCCCGCTGCTGCGGCAGGTAGCCTATATCGCGCCGCGTCAGGCCGCCGTCAAGACGCGCCGTTCCCGCCGAGGGCTTTATCAGGCCGAGCAGCGTCCTTACCAGCGTGCTTTTCCCAGAGCCGTTTTCTCCGACCACCGCCAGAAAGGCTCCGCGCGGCAGCTCAAAGCTGACGCCGGAGAGCGCCTCGCGCCCTCCGTAGGCGACGCTCAATCCGCTGCATATCAGGGCGGCCATATCAGTTCAGCGCCTCCTTGAGTGCTTCCAGATTTTTTCTCATCAGGCTGATATAGGAGGCCCCGCCGTCGATTTCGGCGCGCGACAGGTTGTGGCAGGAATGCAGGAGCCGTTTTTGCGCCCCCGTCTCCTGACAGATCGCGTCGGCGGTCTTCTCATTTGACATCTCGATATGGAATACTACTGGAATGTTCTCAGCTCTTACCTTGTCTATGAGGTAAGCCACAGTAGCGGCGTCGGCCTCGCTTTCAGCCGCGCAGCCCGGGAAGGCCGCCGAGTAGGCGATGCCGTATTCGTCGGCCAGATAGCGGAAGGGGAAGCGGTCGCCGAATACGACGCGGCGGCGGCTTGCCTCCGAGACCATCCGGCGAAAGTCCTTATCCAGCCTCTCCAGCTCCGCTATATATGCTTTGCCCCTCTCCTCATAGAAGGAGCGGTTTTGCGGGTCGATCACGGCAAGCTCCTCAGCTATCGCGGAGGTCATCTTTTCGGCGTTTCGCGGCGAAGTCCAGATATGTTCGTCATATTCGACCCTGTGGTCATGCTCGTGTACTTCTTCCCCGTGAGCCTCTTCCTCCCGCTGCATACCTTCGACAAGCTCCTCCTTCACAGCGGATACGCTGTCGATAAGCTTCAGTACGCGCGGCCCTTTGTCCCCGTCGAAGGAAGCTATTATTTTATCTGCCCAGCGGTCGTTTTCCCCTCCGATATATATGAAGAGGTCGCAGTTCTGTATGTTGATTATATCCTGCGGCGAGGGGGAATAGGAATGGCTCTCCATGCCGGGTCTGAGCAGCAGCGAAAGGGCTATTTTGTCGCCGCCGACGGCGCGCGCGAAGTCATACTGCGGGAAAATCGCCGCAATCACCTTTGGGCGGCCGTCCGCCTCCGCGACCTCTCCCCGCCCGCCGGTAAGGGCGTATATGAGGCAGGCCGCCATTAGAACGGCCGCCGCGCCGGCGAATAGATATTTTTTCATGCTGAAAGTTTTACCTCCATCTTTTCTGTTTTGCCCGAAGCGCGGCAAGAGCCGCGCCGCAGCAGGAAGGGGCGTAATTTCTTCCTTCCGTTCGTCTCAGGCGCTTATCTCTTTTTTGCGCTTTCGCCGGAACAGCCGCAATGGCCGTAAATCACCGTTTTAGAGGGGTCGAGCAGGAAGGCGTGATGCTCGCTCAGATGCGCGGAAAAATCCTCAGCCACGGAACAGTCCAGATGGATCAGCCCTCCGCAGTCGAGACATTTCAGATGCAGATGCAGCCGGCAGCCTCCGCCTCCAAAGCGGTATGAGGCCGATTCTCCCTTTTCGGAGATATATTTCATCGCCTCTCCCTCCGCCGCCATCCTCTCCAGCTGGCGGTAGACGGTCGTTCGCCCGATCCGCCGCCCCTCTTTGTTAAGAAGCTCGCAGAGCTCGTCGACGGTAAAGCAGCGCGCCGGGCTTTCGCTCAATATTTCCATCACGGAATCGTGATGCTTCGTCTTATATCTGCCTCGTTCCGCCAAACTCGCTCACCTCTTAAATTGCAATCTGCTTCCATTTTTATACCACATAGCAGGCCGACGCGCAAGGCGCGCTTTACCGTCCGGGGATTTTTTTTGCGCGATTTGCCCTCTCATAAAATGCCCGCATATTTTTGATATATTATGAAGGGCGGCCGGCTGTAAAATATCGCAAAGACAGCCGGGGGGAAGTGGTATAAAATAGGCGGCATGACAGACTGCGAAATGGAGAATTATGTGCTGACAGAATGAAAAGGGAAATGTTGAAAAAATTAAAACGCGCCGCCGTGAAGTGGGCGGCCGCGGCCGCGCTTCTTCTGGCGGCTGCGCCGGCCTTCGCGCTGACGGCGGCGGAGGTAAAGCCGGCGATTTTCGCGGCGCTGGGGCGCGATATCCCGCAGCGCTATCTTTCCGTCATTGACGGAGAGCTGACGCGCGCCGACGCGCTTCGCCTCTCGCTTGAGGCGATGGGCTGGGGCTTCGTCATCAAGGCGGTGGATCAGACTGCGCTGCTGCCGGAATGGCCGGAGGTGGAAGGGGTCTCATTTATCACGGCGACGATGGAGCCGAAGCCGCCGGAGGCGCTGCTGGCCGACCTCTCCGCGCCGCTGCTGCCGGAGGATATGACGGCGCTGGCGGCATGGCTCGCGGAGTGCCGCGGGCAGGTCCGCTGGAAGTCCTCCTTTGCATGGGAGGGGACGGAGCTTATCATGATAAAGCACGGCGTCGGAAACCCCGACGGCCCCGCCAACGGCGATATGAAGAACGGCGTCAACGAGCCGCTGTTTATCGCTGCGCTTGCCGTCGATATGAAGAATACCCCCTGCCAGATTGCGACCGCCGTGATGGTGGGGGCGAATAAGGCGCCGCTCGCTACGATAGCGGGTGAAAATTACGGCGTCGCAGGCGGCGTAAACGGAGGCTACTTCGCGGGAGCGAAGCCGATAGGCGTGCTGCGCCGTCAGGGATACACTGATAACGCGAAGTTCTGGCCCAACCGCTCCGCTTTCGGCTGGAACGCTGAGGGAGAATATATCTTCATCGACGGCAAGGAGACGGCAAGTATCGCCTCAAACCGGGCTTTCGACAGATTCACGGAGGTTTTGCAGGCGGGGCCGCTGCTTGTGAAGGACGGCCTTCCCTCTCCAAACACTGAGAATATACAGCCGAATGTGCTTGACTTCCGCCATCCGCGCACCTTCGTGGGGACGGACGGCAGGCGCGTCTTCTGGGGGGTCGTTGACGGGCGCGACAATATGCACAGCGTCGGCATGACGATAGAGGAGCTGCGCCGCCTCTGCGGCTGGCTTTCGCTGAAGACGGCGCTGAATCTTGACGGCGGCGGCTCCAGCTCCCTGTGGTGGCGCGGCATGACCTTCACGCTGCCCAGCAATTCCAGCGACAGGGAGCGCCCCATCCCCTACGCGGTCCTGATGTTCCAGCCAGGCGCGGGGGTGCGGCAGTAAGCGGCGAATGTGGACTTTGCCCGTTGCGGCGAAGGCGGTGCGGCTGGTAAACTATAGAGGTATATGGATGATCGCCTTACCGGCGGATATAGCTTCCTTAAAACAGAAAGAACGAGGATAAGAATATGGCGGATAAGAGATACGCGCTGGATCTGAATTACGAAGAATGGAAGGAATATCTTGAAAAGGGGCTGGAAGAGCCGAAATTCCGGGCCGATCAGATATGCCGGTGGCTGTGGCGGGATCACGCGGAAAGCCCGGAGGAGATGACGAATCTTTCAAAGCCGCTGCGTGAAAAGCTCGCGGAGCGCATGGACTTCTCATTTCCGGCGCTGGCGCGCGAAGAGCGTTCCGCTGACGGCACGAGGAAATTTCTGTGGCGGCTGCGCGACGGAGAGACGGTCGAGTCCGTGCTGATGAAGCAGGGCGACCGCCGCACGGCCTGTATATCCACTCAGGTGGGCTGCCCGCTGCAATGCGCCTTCTGCGCCACGGGGCTTTCCGGCTTCGTGCGGAATCTCAGCGCCGGTGAGATAGCCGGTCAGGTGGCGGCGATAGAAAAGGCGGCAGGGCGCGAGGTGAACAACGTCGTCTATATGGGCATGGGGGAGCCGTTCCTTAATACGGAAGCCGTACTTAAATCAATAAGGATGCTCAACGACCCCAAAATGCGCAGCCTCGGCATACGGCACATCACAGTTTCAACCTCCGGCGTGATACCGGGCATTATGGCGCTGGCCGCCTCCGGTCTGGGGGTGCGTCTCGCCGTATCGCTCCACGCCGCTGACGACGAACTGCGCGGTATGCTCATGCCGGTGAACCACAGCTATCCGACGGCGGAGCTGCGCCGCGCGATGCAGGAATATCAGGAGGCGACGGGCGACCGCATTACGATAGAATACGCGCTCCTGGGCGGAGTCAACGACGGCGTAGAGCGCGCGCGTGAGCTGGTGCGCTACCTTAAAGGGATACATGTCTTCATAAATCTGATACCCTTCAACGCTGTTGGCGGGCGTTATGAGAGGCCGGGGGCGGAAGCCGTGCTGCGCTTCAAAAGCGTGCTGCAAACGGCCGGCTTCGAGTGCGAGATACGCGCAGAGCAGGGAGCCGACATCAATGCCGCCTGCGGCCAGCTGCGCAGAAAGAGCGCCGACGGAATGGAAGCGCCGCTTGAATCTCCGGCTTTTTCTCCGGCGGACTTTGAAGCGGCGGAGAAAAAGAGCGCGCCGCAGAGAAGCGAGGCTCCGCGAGCCGGCGGCGCGAGGGCGAAAGCGCCTTCAAGAACGTCGGGAGGCTTCGTCGCCGAGCGCGGAAAGAGGCGGCGCGTCGAGGCCGAGCCGCGCGAACGCTATCGCGGCGGCAAGCTGAAGGAGGCGCGCCCCGCCTATAAAGGAAAGCGAAATGAGGGCGACGGGCTGAAGGCAAGAGAGGGCGGCCGCAAAGAGGCGCGGCCGTTAAGAGATGATTTCAAGAGCGGCGCGCCGCGGGAAAAGGAAGCAGGCAAGAGCGGCGGCAAATACGGCGGCTTCGCGAAGAAAGAGGGGGCGCGCGGCGCAAAGGGCGGGAAAAAGAGTCCGGCGGCTGGGGCTTTCCTGGGAAAGTTCCGCGGCGGCGCGAAAAAGACGAAGCGGGACGCGAAAAAATCATAGACTACGGAGGAATTAGATGAAATTTCTTTTATTTCTGCTGCTTGGGACCCTCTTATTCGGCATAGCCTTCCCGGCGATGATAGCCTTCATCGGCCTGGCCGGTATAGTGGTGCTGGCGCTGATTTTCTACCGTCTTATGCGCGGCGGCTCCGGCTTCACCGTCTACACTTCGCGCGACTTTCGAGGGGAGAGCGGCGGGAGCGAGGAAAGAAGAAGGATATACACGGAGGAGGAGCCGGAGGTTACTAATGTCAGAAGAGAGCGTTACGGCGATTCCATAAACGTGGCCGCCGACGACGATGAGATGGAAGAGGCAAGCGAGGTCATCGAGCTGCCCGCCACGGCGCTCAGAAAGGACGACGACGGGGAAAAGCGGGAGCTGTGAGCCGTTACGGAGCTTTTTTACAGCTCGCCTTTATTTGAAGCCAGGAATTTCTTAAATCTGATAAATTGCAGCACCTCCGCGCGCTCATCTCCGCCGAGAGTGTGAAAGAGGCGCAGCAGTTCGTCGTCGGGGGCGGATGGGCCGGCGGTAGCGGGGAGGCTCCTTTCCGTCTCTCCGAGCAGAAAGGCGACGGTCGTTTCCAGCGCGGAAGCGATCCTTTTCGCTGTGGCGAAGTCCGGCTCGCGGTCGCCGTTTTCCCAGCGCGTAACGGTTGCGGGCGTTACGCAGAGACTTTCCGCCAGCTGAGCGCGTGATATGTTTTTGCCCTTTCTTGCTGATTTCAGCCGCTCGTTAAATATTCCCATGATTCGATTATTCCAGAACGGTACAGATAAGGCAAAGAACGATTTGGAACTTTTGCGGTTCCGAAATGGAAACAACGGAGGGGGAGGCTTGTAATGCCGCTCCTAAGTTGCTAGTATGTTAAGGGATAATGGCGTCGCGGCAATAAATCATGGGCGACATCATTTGCTTTTTAAGGTTAAATAAGACGTCAAGCAAAAGCTGCGGGAAATGGTGTTGCCTTTGCTCTTTGGCCCCCTCTCTGAGGGGGCTGCCCGAAGGGCTGGGGGAGAGTTGGTTTTGGTTTTGTCCTGTGATTTTTAGTCTCACCGATGGAAGTCAACACTCCCTCCGTCCCGGCGGAAGCCCGCCGCCGGGCCACCTCCCTCAAAGAGGGAGGCTTTAAAGGCACGCAAAAAGTAAATGCTGTCGCCTTGGGCAACAAATCATGGGCGATATGAGAATCGGCCTTTTGCCTATACCATAACGGTATCGGGGGCGCGGCGCGAAGGGGTACTGGTATGAGCGAGCTGAAAGCGGAAGATTTCGTCAACGAACTGATAAGCGATTCCGGCAGGCTCTGGGATATTTCACGGCTGCCGGCGAACGAACGCCGCGGCGCTATACGCGCTCTCGGCTATAACTTCACGTCGCGCGAGATCGACGACTATATCTGCAAATACGCGGAGCGCCTGCGCCATAATCTCGCCCTCGGCGAAGAGGATTTCCGCGACGTCGTCATGAAAAACTGGGGCAACTGCATGGATTGAGCCAATATATGAAAATAAAGCGACGGCTCCGGCGTAATTCGTCGGAGCCGTCTTTTTTGTATCTCAGCGCGCTTTTATCTTATCGCGTCCTCTTGAGGACAAATCTGGCGCTTGGGGCGCTCCCCGCGGCGACAGGAACGGGGACTTTCTCTCTCTGCCGCTCCCTTTCGCCCTCTTCCAGCGCCTCGGCCTTTTTCTCCTCTTCCTTGCGGTACAGCACCTGACTTGACTTCGAGCCGTCGCGGTAGACGGTGATGCCCTTGCAGCCCTCTTTCCAGGCGAGAGTGTAGGCTTCCAGCACATCCTTCACGCCGCACTCGTGGCGCAGGTTGACCGTCTTTGAAACGGCGAGGTCGGTGTAGCGCTGGAATACTCCCTGCGTGCGCACATGCGCGGCGGGCGAGACGTCGTGGGAGGTAACGAATATCCGCTTCAGCTCCTCCTCCGGCAGCCCCTCCTTCAGCGCGCGCTCATAATGGCGGTTGACCTGCTTCATGACGACCTTTGTGCCGTCGATCTGCGTGCGCACGCGCGTATGCTCCAGCGCGAATAGAGGCTCTATGCCTGATGAGCAGTCGGCGAGCAGCGCTATCGTTCCGGTCGGCGCGATGCAGGTGAGCGTCGCGTTGCGGCGGCCCAGCCGCGCCAGCGTCTCCGGCACCCCCTTTTCCTCTCCCAGAGCGACGGAGCTTTCATGCGCCGTCTGCTGTATCGTCCGCATTATCTCTTCCGCCAGAGCGCAGGCTTCTGGGCTGTCATAGGCTATGCGGAGCTGGAAAAGCAGATCCGCCCAGCCCATCACGCCGAGGCCTATCTTGCGCGTCAGCTTCACGGTCTCCGCTATCTCCGGCAGCGGGTAATGGTTCACATCTATCACATCGTCAAGGAAGCGTGTCGCGACAGCCGTCACTTCGCGCAGCGTATCAAAGTCGAAGGCCCCATCTTTGACCATCTTCGCGACATTTATCGAGCCAAGGTTGCAGGCCTCATTCGGATAGAGCGGCGACTCTCCGCAGGGGTTGGTGCTTGTGAGCTCTCCCAGCTCCGGGGTCGTGTTGCCTCTGTTTATCGCGTCGAGGAAGATTATTCCGGGGTCGCCGGTGCGCCAGGCGGAATCCGCTATTTCGGCGAGCAGCGCCGCCTCCTCGCCCTTGGGGTCTGCCAGGGCGCGCTCCATGAAGCCGTCATTTATGCCGACGGAGATATTGAAATTCGTTATAGTTCCATCCTTATCCTTGCAGTGTATGAAGTCTCTGATATCGGGGTGGTCGATATTGAGAATGCCCATATTCGCGCCGCGTCTCATGCCGCCCTGCTGAACCGTCTCCGTCGCCTTGTCGAAAAGTCCCATAAAGGAGACGGGGCCTGACGCGCGTCCGTTGGTGCTGTTGACCTTTGCTCCCGCGCTGCGCAGCTTTGAAAAGTTGAAGCCGGTGCCGCCGCCGCTCTTGTGTATCAGCATCTGCTTGCGCAGAGCCTCGCAGATGCTTTCCATAGAGTCCTCCACACCTATGACGAAGCAGGCGGCGAGCTGTCCGTGCGGCGCGGGGCGGCCGGAATTCATCAGCGTCGGGCTGTTGGGGAGAAAGAGCAGCTTCGCCATCAGCTCGTAAAATTCGTCGGTCCATTTATACTGCATTGCGAGAGTGCGCTCAGCTCCGGCGACATGCTTTGCGACGCGAAGAAGCATCTCTTCGGGCTTTTCGACGGGATTTCTATCTTCGTCGCGCCAGAGATAGCGGTCGCGCAGAATATCCTTAGCTGACGGGCTGAATGCCGGTTTTAATAACATAATGAAACCTCCAGAATAAAGACGTTTTTTCAGGGAGCGGCGCTGCCGCCCGCGTCCACGAAATATAATAACATAAAAACGCCCCTTGGGAAGCAGAAAAACACTATATATATTGACATCTTATCCACCAGACGCTATTGATAGTGTGATTAACTCTGTGGATAATTCCGGAAGCGGCTACTTGCGCCAGAGGTCTTTTGTGAAGAGTACGAGCACCGTATATATTTCAAGACGGCCGCAAAGCATGTCGAAGGAATATATCCACTTCGCGAAGGTCGTCTGCTCTGAGAAGTTGCAGACCGGGCCGACGTCGGCGAGGCCGGGGCCGACGTTGCTCAGCGTCGCGGCGACGGCGCTGATCGAGGTCACTATGTCGTGCCCGCTGAAGCTCACGGCGAGCGCGGAAAGCCCCCATATTATGAAGTAGATGGCGATGAAGCAGCCCGCCGACGTTACCATCGAGGGGCTTGCAGTGCCGCGCCCCTGAAAGACTGCGACGACCGCGTTAGGGTGTACCGTTCTTTTCAGCTCGGCGGCGGCGGATTTCAGAACAACCTGAAAGCGCACGCATTTGATAGCCCCCGCCGTGGAGCCGGCGCAGCCGCCGACGAGCATCAGCGCGAGCAGCAGAAGCTGCGTGAAGGTCGGCCATAGCGCGTAATCGTCGGTGACGAAGCCTGTCGTCGTTATGACGCTGACCACCTGGAAGGAGGCGTAGCGCAGCGTCTCAAAAAAGCCGCCGTGTATCCCGTCACGCATGAGCACGGCGCATATCAGCAGAATGGAGCCGCCCACGACCACAGAGTAAAAGTTAAATTCGGAATCGCGGTAAGGGGCGAGCGTCCGGCCGCGTATGGCCGCCAGATGCAGGTTGAAGTTCGCGCCGGAGAGGAACATTATCGCTGTAAGGACATAGTCGATGTAGGCGGAGTCGTAGAAGGCCACGCTGGCGTTATGCGTGGAGAAGCCGCCTGTCGAGACCGCGGCGAAGGTGTGGGCTATCGCGTTGTAGAGCGACATTCCGCCGCAGAAAAGCAGCGCTATCCCCGCGACCGTCAGCCCCATGTAGATTTTCCATAGCATCATCGCCATGTCCGTGATGCGCGGACTTGTCTTTTCAAGGCTGGGGCCGGGGCTTTCCGCCTTGAAAAGCTGCGTCATATTCACGCCTAGCAGCGGCATCATCGCGATGACGAGGACGACTATACCCATGCCGCCGAGCCACTGAGTCTGGGCGCGCCACATCAGAATGCCGCGCGGCAGCGCCTCCACGTCGGCGATAATCGTAGCCCCCGTCGTCGTGAAGCCCGACATAGCCTCAAAATATGCGTCGGTGAAGGAGCCGATATAGCCGCCGAAGACATATGGCATACAGCCCAGCAGCGAGGCGACTATCCACGCCAGAGCCACGCCGGCGATCGCCTCCCGCGTTCCGAGCGCGTCGACCGGCGCGTCGCGTCCGGCGAGGTGCAGCGCCCCCGCCATCGTCAGCCCCGCCAGCACTGAAAGCATAAAGGCGTGAGTGTCGCCCGTGCCGTCTTTCAGCGCCCAGAGCAGCGGAAAGGCCATAGAGGCCGCGACAGTAAGCAGAAGGATCGACAGAAAACGGGCGATTATCCTGTAATTCAAGCTCTGTCCTCTCCGAACGGGCGCATAGCCAGCTCCATAACGTCCGCCGTGCCGAATAGGACGATTTTATCTCCGGCCATCAGCTTCGTTCCGCCTGTCGGTATCAGCATCTCCTCGCCGCGTTCAAGCAGCCCTATAAGGGAGCCTGGGGGCATTTTAAGCTCAAAAAGACATTTGCCGACCGCCGGTGAATCCGGCTGGAGCGTCAGCTCCACCGCCTCGGCGCTTATCTCCTCCAGCACCGTCAGCACCCTTGAAGAGCCGGGATAGCGGACGCTGCGCGTGATAACGTCGGCCAGAGTCTGATTGCGGTTGACGATAGCGTCCACCGGAATATGATTCGTCATTCCAAGATAATTAGAGCGGCGCACCACCGCGATGCTCTTTGACGCCCCCAGCGTCTTAGCCAGCACCGCAAGCATAAGATTCGTCTCGTCATGCTCCGTAGCGGCGACATAGCCGTCGGCCTCCGTTATACCCTCGGCCTTGAGAAATTCCGTGTCAGAGCCGTCGGCGCAGAGCACCATCGCCTCCGGCAGCTCTCCGGCCAGCTTTTCACATTTTGCGCGGTCTTCGTCGATCAGGCGCACGTCGATGCCGCGTATATGCGATATGAGCCGCGACGTCGTCTGATAGCCGACCTTGCCGGCCCCGACGACGAAAACGCGCTTGAGCCTTTTCAGCCTTGAGGGCTGGAAGAGCCTTTCTATTTTCAGCACCTGCGAGCGGTAGCACATCGTATAGCAGAGGTCTCCCTCCTGAAGCGCGTCCGTGGCCTTCGGAACGAAGGACCTGTCGCCGCGCCTTATGCAGACGACGAGCATTATCATATCAGGGTTGCCGCGGCGCACCTCTATAAGAGAAAGCCCCATTATCGGAGCTTCCTGCGCGATGCGGAATACATATATCCCGGCGCGCCCTCCCGCTATCTCATTCGCGTGAATGGCGGCGCGCACCTCGAGCAGCTCCTCTATCTCCTTCGCCACTGAGCGTTCCGGAGAGATGAGCATGTCTATGCCGAGATCCTTCGCCCAGCCGTCGTTGTCCGTAAATTCCAGACCGACGGCGCGCGCGATGACGTGAGGCACCCCCATTCGCTTCGCTATCCAACAGGCCATAAGATTCACTTCATCCCTGTTGGTGCAGGCGATTAGCATATCCGTATCGGAAAGCCCCTCTTTAACTCCGGCCTTGGCGAGCACGCTCGGACGCGCGCCGTTCCCCCTGACCACCATCACGTCAAGCGAGTTCTCGGCTCTCTCCGCCCTCTCCTCGTCGTCTTCTATTATTATGATGTTATGTCCGTCCGACGAGAGGTTCTTCGCGACGCTGTAGCCGACCTCTCCGGCTCCGACAAGGACTATGCGCAAAGGGAATCGCCTCCTTTTGAGTTTTTCTCCCCTTGATCCGATACGTATATTACGATAGTTTGGAAATTTTACAAGTCCATGGCAATATATTGAAATATATATTCTGATATCTTATTTCCTGAATCCTGTCCTTTCATGCTAATATACGCTGATAAAAAGTGAGAAAATAAGGGAGCGATGCGGGATGCGGGCAGCCTACTTAAAATACATAGCGGCGCTTTTGCTCGTCGGTTCCAACGGCATTATTTCAAGTTATATCCGGCTTGACAGCTACGAGATCGTATTTTTGAGGACTTTTATCGGCAGCATTTTTCTGACCTCCTTTTTCTTTCTCTCCGGCGGCCGGCCGCGGGGGCTTAAAAACAAAAAAGACCTTGCGTATCTGATAGCCGCCGGCATGGCGATGGGGGGCAACTGGATGTTTCTTTACGAGGCTTACGCGCGGGTCGGCGTCAGCGTCGCAACTCTTGCAAACTACTGCGGCCCCGTCATCGTGGTGGCTCTCTCTCCGCTGCTTCTGCGCGAACGGCTGACCGTCCTGAAATGCGCGGTCTTTGCCGTCGTGCTGGCGGGAATGTTCCTCGTCAACGGAAACGCGCTGCTGACGGAAGGCTTTTCCTGGGGGCTGGCCTGCGGGCTGATGGCGGCGCTCATGTATGCCTTTATGGTAATCTTCAATAAAAAGGCGGCTGGTATCGCCGGTCTGGAAAACGCCGCCTTTCAGCTGCTGTTCAGCTTCCTGACAGTCGCCGCCTTTATGTTTGCGAAGCGCGGCTTCTACTTTCCTCCTGTGACAAATCTCGCGCCTGTATTGTTCCTTGGCGTAATCAATACCGCTGTAGGCTGTTACCTCTATTTTTCCGCCATCCCCTGCCTTCCCGCCGGCATTGTGGCGATCTGCGGCTATCTGGAGCCTATCTCCGCGCTGGCGCTCTCCGCCCTTTTCCTCAGCGAGAGACTCGCGCCTCCGCAGATGGCGGGAGCCTTCCTCATCATCGGCGGCGCGGCGCTTTACAGCGCCATCAGCATGTATAAGAGAAAAGAGGATATTACGGCGCATAACCGGCAGGACGATTTACGGTGATAGATGACGGCTTTTCGGCAGCGGCAAAGGGACGGAGCGCGAGGCCCCGTCCCTTTTATATTCTTTTGGCTTGCTTTTATCAGCTGCGTTTTTTCTTCTCCGCGCCCATTGTGAGCTTTATGGCGTAGATGAAACAGCCAAATCCTATAGCGATACAAGCAATCATATTAAGTTGCCACATTGATAGCCCTCCTTATATAGCTGTCGGCAGCCGCCGTCAGTCGATCTTGTTCGTGTGAACGAGACGTTTGGCCATGAAGCCATTCAGCGCGATGCAGATAATGGCGAGCACGCCCCATTCGACGACCATTGCTCCGGGGGTGTACTGGTATGTGGTGATCGGCCAGAATTTGAACCACTCTCCCGGATACCAGGAGGCGGCGTCCCACATCCACCAGCCCCAGACAAAAGCAAATTCAAAGGGGAAGAATTTGATTGCCGTCCACATCCATTTGACCTTGATGTCGGAGCAGGGCGCTATATCCTCATCCCAGAGCTTATCGACGCCGTATTTCATCGAGGCAAGCGAATAGATGAGGCCGACGACGAGCAGGCCGACGCCCCAGACCATGTCCTGATTTTCAAAGACACGGTTGTCGAGAGCCGAGAAAGAGCCGACGAAGATGAAGAATATCGAGACGTAAATCGTGGCCTTTACGCGGGAGAAGCCCATATCTATGAGGTTTCTCGTGCCTGTTTCGACCATCGCGACGACCGACGAAAGAGCCGCCGAGAAGAGCGCGAGGAAGAAGAGCACCGCCATGATGAAACCTCCCGACGTATGGGCAAAGAGGTTCGTCAGGTGAATGAATGTCAGTCCGTTCGCGCCTGATTTCATGACCGCAGCGGGGTCAGGGGAAAGTGCGTAGACTGCCGGAAGGACGACCATACCTGCGAGCATCGCCGCGACCATATCTCCGAATGTTACCGTAAAGGCGTTCAGTTCAATGTCCTCGTCCTTTGCGGCGTAGACGTAGTAGACGTGGAACATCCCCCAGCCGGCTCCTGACGACCATGCGGCCTGCGTGAAGGCGGCCAGCCAAATGCGCGGGTTGAGGAAGTCCTTGGGGTCTACGTGGTACATGTACTCAAAGCCCTTTATCGCGCCGGGCAGAGTGCAGACGCGGACGAGCAGGATAGCCAGCAGCACGAAGACGGCGGGAATCATTATCTTGTTGGCCGTTTCGATACCGCCCTGTACGCCGCGGAAGATGATAAGCGCGGAAAGTATTACCGCGCCGATGAACCACATCCACGCTTCCGTCGCAGGAGGCGTGGTGGCGAAGCCCTTGAAGAACTCCGTTGCGTACTCTGTGCCGCCGTTCCTTACCGTTTCAAGGAATCCTGTAAAGATGAGCGCAAGATACTTTGTTACCCATCCGAGGACGACGACGTAGTAGCATCCGAGCATGATGCAGACCATCGCGCAGAAAGCGCCGACCCAGGCGTATTTCTCTCCCAGCAGAGCTTTGAACGCTCCCGCGTTGGCCATTCTCGTTTTCTTACCGAAAACGGATTCCGCGCAGATGAGCGGCACTGCCCAGATAAAGAGCGCAAGGAAGCAGATAAGTATAAAAGCCCCGCCGTTGTTTGACGCAACTTCGCGGGGGAATCTCCAGATGTTGCCGGTGCCTACGGCCATGCCGAGTATGGTACATAAAAGTCCCCAGCGGCTTGAGAATTGTTCTCCGCCTTTTTTGATTTCAGCCATACAAATACCTCGCTTTCCAGATTAAAATTTTCCCGATAAAACAAGCTGCAAAAAAGTTCCGCTCTCCCTTCCCCTCGCCTGCCCCGCGAAGGGCCTCTCCTTTCCTGATTGATATAAAAATAAATCTAACCCTTGAATATTGTTGCGGCCTGTAGAGATTTTACCATAATTTATATTAACGCGCAATATTCAAACAACCAGAAATTCTTCGCAAGTATTTTTCGTGAAATTCGTCCGTGCGGGATATAAAATCAAATCTCAAAGATAAAATACGTAATAAAAATCAAAATATTTATTAAAAGTCATTTTTAAATGTTATTTGTGTTTATATAAGATAAAATATTTTCTCTTTTAATACCGCGCGGGGAAATAAATTTGCCGCGACCTCTCCCCTGCAAGGGAAAAGCCGCGGCGTAATATCAAAAAATCCTCTATTAAATATTTAATATTTGAATAATTATCCTTCGCTTACTTCTCTCCGACCTTTTTCCGGCTCTGTACGGCTATCTCTTCTTCAAGGCGAAGCAGCTCGTTGATGGAGTCGATGTCGAGATTTTTCAGCACTTCGTTGCGGTTCGCCACGCCTATTTCGTTGCGCGTCATGCCGGGGTTTTTGTCCAGCTCTGTGAAGGCGGATATTTTGCGGTCTTCATGGTAGACGTCGAAATCGACGAAGCGGTTTCCCTGCGCGTTGTATTCCAGCCCCATCGCCAGCTTTTTTATCGCCTGCACCGCCAGCGGCGTGTATATCTTCATCATATACACCGGAATTGTGCGGCGCGTCAGCGCCTGCTCCCGCTCCCATTTTTCCTCGAGGACCAGCCCTATCTGCATTCCCTGAACGACGGTCAGCAGCCGCTGGCGCTGGAGGTCGAAGAGACCGTCCGAGTCGCATATCCTTATTTCAACGTCGTTCCAGTCCGGAGTGCCGAGAGCGTCGCCGAGATATTCTATGCCGTGGATGGAGAGGTACTGCACCAGCGCCCCCTTTGAGCGGGAGTGTATGAGCAGTGCCTTGTGGTGCATATCTTCCACCGGTATCGTTTTGGCGAGCGATTTGCGCGTGAAATGTATTACTGTGGAGGTGCCGGGCAGGTCGGGGCGGAATATCGGATCTCTGTCGATGACCTCACCGCCGATGTCGCGGATTATCGCCTCGATGCCGCGCCCTATGTCGCCCATGAGCCGCATCATCAGATATCCCGGCATTACGCTCGCGTCGCTCACCCCCTCGGCCAGCCTGCTGTTTATCAGCGTGGTGAGGAAAAGCTCGAGAGAATTTTCCGAAACGTAGGTCTCCTCAACGACTCCCTCTTCGCCGGGGGCGGAGAGAAAGACAAGGCGGCGCGTGGGGCCGTAGCGCCGCAGCGCCCCCTCCTGATCCAGCGAGACGAGGATGCCCCAGGCAGCCAGCTTGTGCCTTATCTCCGAAATGTGCGACGAGATTTTCAGCGCGATGCTTTCGGGGCCGGTCCTTATTAAAGAAATCATTGCCTCTTTCCTCCTTCTTTAACTTTAATTGCCGCGGCGTTACCGCGACACTATTTTTCTTTCCATTCTCGCGCCGTCCGTCCCCGGAGGGTAGGGAATGGATATTATCTCGCCGCTGTAAATGTGGATGAGGTACATCGATTCCAGACCGTTGAGGAACATCTTTCCGTCCTTCGTGCCTCCCGTGCGGCGTTCGAGGCTGTGTCCAAAGAGATTGTACTGCTCCGGCGCGTCCTTCACGTCGCTGTAGGCATGTCCGGCGCGGAAGGTGAAGCTGCCGAGGGAAAAATTGCCCGGCCCCGTCCAGAGCTGCACGGAGTCGCTTTGCAGCTCGGAGAGCAGCGCGGAGGGCTCGTCGTGGTTGCCGGTAACGAGTATCGCCCCGTAATCTTCCTCTTCAAATATCGAGATAAAATCTTTTATCTTTTTCTCGTAGAGGTCGATCATGCCGCGCCTCAGCTCCAGCTTGATATTGTCCACAAAGTCGCCGGTATGCACTATCCACGCCGGTTTCAGGCGGCGCAGCACGCGCTTGAGGTACGGGTACATCGTCGAAGGCGTATCCGAAATGTGCAGCAGCATATCCTTCGCGTCGATGCACGGCGGGTTGATGCCGAACCAGATGCCGAGATCGTCGAAGTGTCTGATTATCGGACAGTCGCGAATCTCCTCTAAGGTCGGTTTTGGAATGTTTTGCGGCAGATGCAGTGTGACCATCCTATCGCCCCTTTTTCTTCAAAATTTTGCGCATAATTGAGCAGAAAGACTTGTTTTTTTTCTCTCTTCATTGTACCATATTTTCAGTGATAAAAATAATAATGGTTCTCCGAGCCAGTTATACCTAAGGAGTCGCATCTATGGTTTTCTGGCCGGCAGGGTTGCTTCGGAAACGGAACAGCCTCCCTTTGGAAAGGAGAACGGCTGATATGTCTGTATGGCCGTACTCTGTCAAAAAGGAGACGGCCTTTTTGTTTTTGTCAAAAGCAGTACACACCAATCTCCGCTCGGCAAGGGGCGACCCCAACGCCTCTTGCTGTTTATGCTTTTTTATAATTTTTACTGGTACAAAATAGTCAAAATAGTGTAAAATAACTTCGATGTCCGATTTTGTTTTTTTGTTGAAAATCGACATTGTCGCATATGCGTAATGCGTCCCTGAAGCCGTCCGCCCTAAGGCGAGGGCGGAGAGCGGTTCAACTCAGCCGCTTTGCCGTTTCCGCTATGGAGGCCGGCCGTCAGGGCGGCTGCGGAAACGCTGCCGCCTCCCGCCGCGGAAGGGGAACGAAATGGCAGCGAATATCTCCTCTCGGCGGTTTTTGCACACGGCGTCACAAATCTCACGAGGAGGGTTTATACCCATGCGTATCAACAGAAAAGGCTCCATCATCGCGTTATTGCTCGTCGTCTTAATGCTTGCCTTCGGCTCGCTCGCGGCGGCAAAGGCTCCGGTGCTGAGAATGGCTACGACCACCAGCACGGATAACACCGGCCTGCTCGATTATCTCGCCCCGATCCTTCTAAAGGATACTGGCATCGAGATCCAATGGGTTTCGGTAGGGACAGGAAAGGCTCTTGAATATGGGCGCAACGGAGATGTAGACGTGGTGCTCACGCACTCGCCGTCGCAGGAGGATAAGTTTATGTCCGAGGGGGCGGGGGCGAACCGCCGCAAGGTCATGTATAACGACTTCGTGCTGATAGGCCCCGCGAACGACCCGGCCGGCGTTAAGGGCAAGCCGGTTACGGAGGCTCTGGCCGCGATAGCGGCGAAGGGACAGCCGCTCGTCAGCCGCGCCGACAAATCCGGCACGCATACGGCGGAGCTGAAGCTTCTCAAGGCCGCCGGAGTGAAGGATTTCGACAAGGCAAAGTGGTACGTGCAGACCGGACAGGGAATGCTCAAGACGATAAACATAGCGGACGAGCAGGGGGGCTACGCTCTCACCGACCGCGGCACCTTCATTAAATATGAAGCCGGTCTCAAGGGCAAGCCGGGGCTTGTGATAGTCTGCGAGGGCGACCCGGAGCTGCTCAACAGATACAGCGTAATGGCGGTAAGCCCGCTGAAGCACCCGCATGTGAAGTATGACCTGGCGCTGAAATATATCGACTGGATCACCTCGTCGAAGGTTCAGAAGGATATAGCGGATTTCAAGGTTGAGGGGAAACAGCTTTTCTTCCCGGAAGCCGAGATACGCGCCGGACATTAACAGCCTGACATAACAGACTAAAAGGGCGGAGGCCGGACGAACAGAGCGTTCTCTCCGCCCCTTTGCAGCTCCGATGAATTTCATAGCCGAAGGATTTATACAGGCTTTCAGCCTCCTCTTTTCCATGGATGAGGAGACTATGAATATTCTCTTCACGACGTTAAGGCTGACGCTGCTCTCGATGGGAGGCATACTGCTCATCGGGCTGCCCGTCGGCTTTGCCTTGGGATATTTTGATTTTCCCGGCAAGCGCGCCATCCGCACCGCGGTAGATACGCTGCTCGCGCTGCCGACAGTCGTTATCGGCCTGCTTGTCTACGCCTTCATATCGCGCCGCGGCCCGCTCGGCGGCTGGGAGCTGCTTTTTACGGTGGAGGGGATGGCGATAGGGCAGATCATCCTTGGAACTCCCATCGTCGCCGCCTACACCGCCGCCGCTATAGAGGGGCTTGACGACAGGCTGCGCCAGACGCTGCTGACGCTCGGAGCCTCCGGCGGCAGGCTCGCCCTCGCCAGCCTCTGGGAGGCGCGCTTTCTCGTCCTCGTCGCGGCTCTCACCGCCTTCGGGCGAATAATCGGCGAGGTCGGCTCCGCGATGATGCTGGGCGGCAATATCAAATGGCATACGCGCACTATCACCACGGCTATCACGCTTGAGACCGGCAAGGGGGAATTTGCCCTCGGAATCGCCCTCGGCGTGATACTGATACTTATTTCGCTGATACTCAATATCTCCCTTTCCCTCCTGCGCCGCAGGACGCGGGGCTGAAAGGGGCTGTCTCATGAGCCGGCCTCTTTATGAAATATACGATTTAAAACAGCGCTATGAAAAGGGAAAAATAAATCTCGACATAGCCCGCCTTACTATCAAAGACTCCCGTATCACGGGGATAGTCGGCCCCAACGGCAGCGGCAAGTCCACGCTGCTGAAGCTGCTCGCCTTTCTCATACCCGCCGACGGCGGCAGGATAATATTTGACGGAAAAGATACTGCGGGGCGTGAAAACGCCGTGCGCCGCGAGGCGACCTATCTGCTGCAAGAGCCGTATCTGCTGAAACGCTCCGTATATGAAAATATCGCCTACGGGCTGAAGCTGCGCGGAGAGGTCACGGATATCGGCGGCAGGGTGCGCGAGAGCCTGAAGGCGGTGGGGCTTGATTATGATGAGTTTGCCGGCCGCCCGTGGTTCCGGCTTTCCGGCGGAGAGGCGCAGCGCGTCGCTCTGGCCGCGCGGCTGGCGCTGAGACCTAAAGCGCTGCTGCTGGACGAGCCGACGGCCAATGTTGACGAGGCCAGCGCGCAGCTCGTGATGGAGGCGGCTGTCAACGCCGTTAAGGAGCGCGGGACGGCCGTAATAATAGCTACTCATGATTTGAGCTGGCTCTACGAGATGTCGGGAGAGGTCGTCAGCCTTTACGGCGGAAGGGTGGCAGGGCGCGGCGCGGAGAATCTTATCCAAGGCGGCTGGATGGCCGAAGGGGCGCTGGCCGCGCGAGAACTTGGCGGCGGGCAGAGGATATTCGCCTATCTCCCGCGCTCCGGCAGCCCCATGGCCGCGATGCTCAGCGCGGACGACGTAAGCATATCGACGGAGGAGCCGCCGCGCGCTGACGAGACGAATACGCTGCGCGGCCGTGTGCTGCAAATGACGCTGGAGGGGGCCTCCGCCTCGACGCTGCTCTCAATAGAGGTCGGCGGCGGCGTTATCAGAGGGCGCGTCAGACTGGACGACCCGTGCTGCGCGGAGCTTCACCCCGCGCGGGAGGTCTATATATCCTTCCGATATTCAGCCCTGCGCTGGATATAATCTACAGCCGCCGGTTATATGCGGATGTTGCTTGACCGCCTATTTTTAAAGAAAAATTCACCTTCTCATAATTTCTGACCGAACGGCCGCTGTGAGCTGCAAACAAAAACAGCGATTTGCCCGCCCTTACGCCACCGTTGATGTGAATCCAGTGAAAATAATGTAGAATATAGCTGTAGGGTGAACAGCCAATAATCTGGAGGGTGATATATAGATGTGCGGAATTATGGGGTATGTCGGTTTCAGAGATACGACGAAGGTAATACTTGAGGGGCTTGCCAAGCATGAGTACCGCGGCTATGACTCGGCCGGCATCGCGGTGATACGCGACGGGCGCATTGAGGATCTCCGCACGGTCGGGCGCGTGGCGCAGCTTGCGGAGAAGGCGGAGCGGAGCGGCTTCCGCGGCGATATCGGCATTGGGCACACACGCTGGGCGACGCACGGCGGCGTGACGGAGAATAACGCCCATCCGCACATTTCCAGCGACGGCCGCGTCGTGCTGGTACACAACGGAATCATCGAGAACGCGCGCGATATACGCGCGGAGCTTGAAGCCTGCGGCGTGAAGTTTCACACAGAGACGGATACGGAGTCGGCCGTGCAGTATCTCGGCCATGTCTACGACGGCGACCCGAAAGAGGCTATTGTGAAGCTCACAAAACGTGTTCGCGGAGCTTTTGCGCTGGTCATCATCTTCCACGACAAACCGAATGAGATATGGGTGGCTCGCAAGGGTTCGCCGCTTGTCGTCGGCCACGCGGAGAATGAGGGCTTCTGCGCCTCAGACCCGACCGCGCTGCTGGAATTTACGCATGACGTCTGGTTCATGGACGATGACGAAATGGCGCTCATTAAAAGAGAGGGCTGCGAATTCTTTGATTTTAACGGCGACAGGCATGAAAAGCCGACGATGCACCTCGACTGGGACGCCGCGATGACCAACCGCGGAGCCTACCCCCATTTCATGCTCAAGGAGATACACGAGCAGCCGGAAGTGGTAGCTCACACGCTGCTCGGCAGAGTAGCGGAGGGGGAGGTCGATCTGAGCCGCGAGCTTGGCTGGACGGCTGAGGATGCCGCGAAGTGGAAGAAGATACATTTCATAGCCTGCGGCACTTCGCACTATGCCACTATCGTGGCGCAGCATATTATGGAGACCTTCGGCTCCTTCGAGATAAGGACGGAGGTCGCTTCGGAATACCGCTACAGGAATATCCCCGCCGGTGAGGATACGCTGGCTGTCTTTGTCTCGCAGTCCGGCGAAACCGCCGATACGCTGCACGCCGCCCGTCTGGCAAAATCGCGCGGCGCCAGATGCCTGGTCATCACCAATGTGCGCGGCTCGACCATTCACCGCGAGGTCGGCGAAGCGCTTATCACCCCGGCCGGGCCGGAGATAGGCGTGGCCGCGACTAAAACCTTCACAGCCCAGATAACCATCCTGACGCTGCTGGGAATGTATCTTTCAAAGCTGCGCGGCGAGCTGGACGCGGAAACGGAAAAGCGTCTGGTATCGGCCATGATGGATATTCCCGGCAAGCTGGCCTCGATTCTCTCCCAAGAAAAGGATATAGCGGCGACGGCGCGCAATTTCGCCGACGCGCGCGGCTTCTTCTTCATCGGCCGCGGCCTCGCCTATCCGCCGGCGCTGGAAGGGGCGCTGAAGCTGAAAGAGATATCCTACCTCCACGCAGAGGCATATCCGGCGGGAGAGATGAAGCACGGCCCCATCGCGCTGCTCGACAAGGAGCTGCCGGTCGTGGCGCTGGTGCCGAAGGGAGAGCTGTGGGAGAAGACTGTCTCCAATATAGAAGAGTCCATGGCGCGCAAGTCGCCCATAATAGCGGTAGCGACAGAGGGAGACGAAGAGATAGGCCACTATACGGAGAATATCATCTTCACGCCGGAGACGGAGACGGAGCTTTTCCCCTTTATCGCGGTTGTGCCGCTTCAGCTTTTCGCCTATTATATAGCCAGGCAGCGCGGCTGCGATATAGATATGCCGCGCAACCTCGCCAAGAGCGTGACTGTCGAATAGTACCCGAAATATCGGGGGCGGGCGGGGACTCTCCGTCCGCTTTTTGTTTTTTTGACCGGTGGTGATGATGTGAGATTGAAAAGGATTATCGCGCTGTTGCTGATAGCGGCTCTCGCCTTCCCCGCGGCCGCCGCCGCCTCGCCCGAGCAGCCGGCTTTTGACGAAGGGATATATGAAGAGCTGCAAAGCTGGTGGGAGGATATGCCTTTGAGCGAGCTGCTGGCTCATTTTTCGGCCTTTGCAGGGCTGATGTTCTGGTTTTCGTCACTCGTCGACGAATTGCGCTTACAGCTTGAGGAGGAGGGGATTTTGCCTCTCATCCGCGAGCTGCTCAACTTTGATTTTCAGCGCTGGCGTCATTTCTTTGACGAAAGTCCGCACGGAACCTTCTCGATATGATATGAGCGCCTACGTCTATATCCTGCTCTGCTCCGACGGCACTCTCTATACGGGGTGGACCAGCGACATTGAGAGGCGGCTGGCAAGCCACAACGCCGGACGGGGGGCGAAATATACGCGCGGCCGCCTGCCGGCGGAGCTGTTCTATTACGAAAGCCTCCCGTCGAAGGAGGAGGCGATGAAGCGCGAGGCGGCGATAAAAAAACTGCCTAGGGAGCGCAAGCTGCTTTTGAAAACAATAAAATTACCGGACAAAAACGCTTGATAATTTCAGCAGCATTGGTTACAATATTAAAGTTTTAGCAGTAATAGTAAGGGAAACAAATCTATGGGCATTTAAAGAGGTGCATTGCAATGAAAGGTCGCACAGATATAGTTCTGGGTGTGCAGTGGGGAGACGAGGGCAAGGGGCGCGTCGTGGACGTGCTTGCCTCAGAGGCCGGAGCCGTCGTCCGTTATCAGGGAGGGGCAAACGCCGGTCATACGGTGGTCGTTGAGAATGAAAAGTATGTCTTTCATCTGCTGCCCTCCGGGATACTCTATCCGGAAAAGCTCTGTGTGATCGGCAACGGCGTCGTGCTGGACCCCGAGGCTCTTTTTGAAGAGCTGGACGGGCTGGCGGCGCGCGGAAAGAAGCTGGCGCGGCTGATCGTCAGCCACGCGGCGCATATCGTCATGCCATATCACAAGATGATAGACAGGCTGGCGGAGGGGGCGCGCTCGGACGCCGCGAGGATAGGCACCACCGGACGCGGCATCGGCCCCTGTTACGCGGATAAGTATGAAAGAATCGGCATACGCGCCGAGGATCTTGTAAATCCGGACGTGCTGCGGGACAAGCTGTCGCGGACGCTGAAAATAAAGAATGATATCCTCACGAAGATTTACGGCGCGGAGGCGCTGGATTTCGACGAGCTGTTCGCGCAGTCGCTCAAATGGGGAGAAAGGCTCGCTCCGCTGCTGGGGGACGCCTTCCTTGAAATAGACGGCGCGATACGCGACGGGCGGAATGTGCTCTTTGAGGGGGCGCAGGCGACGCTGCTCGATATCGACCACGGCACATATCCATTCGTCACCAGCTCAAGCCCCTGCGCCGGCGGAGCCTGCACAGGAGCAGGCATCGGGCCGTCGCGCATAGACCGCGTCATCGGTGTGACGAAAGCCTACTGCACGCGCGTCGGGGAAGGCCCCTTCCCAACTGAGGAACATGGAGAGCTGGGCGAGGAGCTTCGCCGTAAGGGCGGGGAATTCGGCGCGACGACCGGCCGCCCGCGCCGCTGCGGCTGGTGCGACCTTGTCGCTGTGGATTACGCGGTAAAGGTGAACGGGCTGGACGGCATAGCGCTGACAAAGCTGGATGTGCTCGACGACTTTGACGAGATAAAGGTATGCGTAGCCTACGAGACGGGCGGAGCCGTGCGGAACCATTTCCCCAGCAGCTGCGTGGAGCTTGCCGGGGCAAAGCCGGTATATAAAAGCCTGCCGGGCTGGAAATGCAATATATCAAAGTGCCGAAGCTTTGAGGAGCTTCCGCCGGCGGCGCGGGATTATGTGAATTTCATCGAAGAATACACAGGAATCCCCGTGCTGCTGATAGGAGTCGGAGTCGGCAGAGAGGACACCATCCGCCGGGGGCTGTAAAGCCTGCCGCGCGGCGGCGATTTATAAAAGAAGACGAAGCCTCCTTTATCAGCGGAGCCTTCGTCTTTCTTCATTTTCCCCTATAGTCGCCGCGCCGTTTTTCCGCCTTGTACATCGTGCAGAGCGCCCAGCCGAAGCCGTTGCAGCTGATCACCATAATCCTTTTCATACGCAAACCCGCTTTAAAAAAGCTTTTAATTTCTCATTGCTGTAAATATGTCCGCGGATTATTAGAAAATCATTAGAGAAACCGCTGGAATTTATGAAGCATATCATATCCGCCTATTTTCCATTGTAAACTTTTATTGGCAGACACTATCTCATTGCATTTCTTACTTTTTCGTGATATAAAATAATCACATGGTGAAGGGCAATAATGTCTGTAACTATAAAAAATTTGTTTCATTTAGAAAAAGATTTATCTAATGCTGAATTACAACGAAAAACCGATTTCCCGGCAATATGCGGCAAATCTGAAATGTAACGGCCATGCGTCACTGGAAAGCATAAAAAAAATTTGTCGCGTACCGGATTGCGCTATGGATGATATTATGGAATCTGGCCCGGAGGATGAGACAAAATAATGGATAAAAGAAAAATTGAACAGATTCGTCGGCAATATGATTTAGTTATTCACAATACAGAAAATGCTGAGGTAGAATTTTGGTATGCCCGTGAGCTTATGCCACTGCTTGGCTATGACCGTTGGGAAAACTTCGATAATGCTGTGTATCGCGCAATGGGGTCATGCGAAACATCCGGCGTAGAGGTATCAGACCATTTTCGTGAGGTCACGAAAATGGTTGAACTCGGCAGCGGCGCTAAAAGGCAAATTAAAGACTATATGCTCACACGCTACGCCTGTTACCTGATTGCTCAAAATGGAGACCCCAAAAAAGAAGAAATCGCATTCGCGCAGAGTTATTTCGCCGTGCAGACACGAAAACAGGAGCTTATCGAAGAACGTATTGCCTTTATTGAGCGTACTGAAGCCCGCGGCAGACTTCGTGAATCAGAAAAAAGACTGTCGCAGAATATTTATGAGCGTGGTGTTGATGACGCAGGGTTTGGCCGTATTCGTTCTAAAGGCGACCAGACGCTGTTTGGCGGTTACAGCACACTGGAAATGAAGGAACGGCTTGGCGTGAAAGATAATCGACCGCTTGCCGATTTTCTCCCCACACTTACGATTGCAGCCAAAAACCTTGCAACTGAAATTACAAACTATAATGTGGAAGAAAAAGATTTGCAGGAGGAATCCTCCATCACAGGAGAACATATTCAGAACAATCGTTCTGTGCGGGATATGTTAGGACAGCGTGGAATCAAGCCGGAAAATTTACCTCCCTCCGAGGATATCAAAAAGTTAGAACGCCGGGTAAAATCGCAGGAAAAGAAACTTGCCGAACTGGCCGGTAAACTTCCGGAAGAACATAACAGTAAGAGGCGTGAGGGATAACCAGCTTATCACAGCGGAAGCTCCAACTCTGTGGAATAAACAGTCTATAGAGCACCCTCTTGCTTTTACGATAAAAAAAAAGACGAAGCCTCCTTTACCGGAGCCTTCGTCTTTTTTCATTTTCCCCTATAGTCGCCGCGCCGTTTTTCCGCCTTGTACATCGTGCAGAGCGCCCAGCCGAAGCAGCCGAATACTATCCCTATCCAGAGAATCATGTTGATATACCACATTGCCTTTCCTCCTTGCGCGCCGCGTTCTTCAAGACCGGCTGTCAGGATACAGCTTCCGCGCAGCTTTGGATATTGTTATTTACCTGCCCGGCTATAGTGGTTTTCTGCCCATATGATAATCGGCCCCTGATAAAAAGAGGGCGGCGAAGATATCCGCCGTCCTCTTTCTGTCTTTTGTATTGCGCCTGTCAGTGGAAGATTATTTTTCAGGCGGCCGCGCGTGTCTGATAGGCGGCGCGGTAAATTTACCAGCCGGAGCCGCCGCCCCCGCCGCCTCCGCCGCCGGAAAAGCCGCCTCCGCCCGCGCCTGAGGATAGGCTGGGAGCGCGTTCCGGCTTCATGCCGGAGGCCATGCTTGAACCCAGCGCGTCGGAGAAGTTCCCAAAGCTGCCGGGGTCCATGAAGATGTACGGGCTGGGACCGTCGTACCACTGCGGAGTGTATTCAGCCTTTTTCAGCACCTCCGCGAATCTCTCCCCCCATGTCTTTGCCGCGCCGAGGGCGACGGCGTAGGGAAGAAGGCGCTCAAAGAGCTGCGGCGTTTCCTCCGGGGCGTTCAGCATTTCCATACGATCCTTCTCCGCCACCGTTATGTACAGCTCCAGCCCCTTGACCTCCGCGAATATTTCCGCTCCTTGAGGCGTTCTGTGGAAGAGCAGCGGCCGCAGCAGAGAGACGGAAGCGGCGGCGGCTACGAACAGAAGCGCTATAATGCCGCTCTGCCCCTCGTCGTATAAGATAGACCACGACATTACGGAGAGCACCGCCGGCGGTATCAGGGATACTATGATTGTCGCCAGCTTTTGCGTGAAGCCGTCGCTGATTTTTACATTTCTGACCATCGCGATGATGATCACAACGCCGCCCAGAAAGGCGGAGAGAATGATCGCGAAGATATCTTCGCCGGTGAAAGGCAGCGTCGCCGACAGTCCCGCGGCGAATATCAGCATCGAGGTGACGCACAGCCTGTTGTCGGAGGAGAAGAGCTTCCTGCCGAGGGCGACAACGCCGCGTTTTAGTCCCGCGCTGGCCGCGGCCAGTCTTTTCGCGTGAGCCTTATCGACTGTTACGCTCTCCGCTCCGCCCGAGAAGAGGCGCTCCATTATCGCAGTCTCGTCTCTTGTCATCTCTACGTCGTCCGATAGCTTCACCAGCGTGAATTTTTTGCGTTTTTTCCTGAGCAGACCGCCGCCGGATTCATTTTCTTCGATTTTTAAGGCTCCCTTGACGGCAAGCCCTATTATATCCGAGGTGAAAGATATCTGATCCACGCTCATTTTCATTATGTAGCGCACGAAGGCTGGCGAGCTGTCCTTCGGAGGGTAGAAGCGCGGGATGACCGCGGGGGCTGGGGCTGCGCCTCCCCACTTATAGAGGGCGAAGAAGAACCATAACCACATAAGGAGCGCCGTCACGGCGGCGACCTCAGCCTGCGCCTTCTCGTTGCCGAAAGGCGGCGGGGGCGGGGTAATTATGCCTTTGGGCCAGGTGTAGACTACTGTCAGCCCTTCTCCGGGTGAGAGCGGCTTGGTCGTCGTTACTGTGCTGCCGCTCAGCCTCGCGTTCCCTTTGCTTCCCTTTTCCCCATAGCGGCTGACATACCATTCTATTGAGCGGAAGGCGGCGGGAGGCTCCCTCTTGGGCAGGTAGACGGTGCAGCTGGCCGACAATATCGGCCACGACCAGGCGTGGCCGGTCGCGTTCCAGTACAGCTCGTCGTAATCTTCAAAGAAGCCGACCTGTCTCGTGCTGATATATTCTATCGTGAAGAGGCGCGCCCCTTTCGCTATCAGCGAATCAGGGTCGCCTATTCTGACGTTGGCGTAGCTGCCGTCGTAAGATATTTCCCAGGGAATATCCTCTCCGTCCACAGTAACGGATATTATGTCGAAGCCGACCTCGAAGTCGCGCCCCTCCGCGTCTTTGTACTCGATCGGGAAGCTTCTGACTATGCCTCTTTTAATGTCCGTGTGTTCCACATTTATGAGGATTTTTTCAGTTACCTCGATCGAGCTGTCATCCTGAATCCTTACGACGCAGCTGAAATCCTTTATGCTTTCGCGGGCAGAGGCGGGAGCGGCGATGAGCGTCAGCAGAGAAAGCGCCAACAGCAGAAGAATTTTAATCTTTTTCATCTGTCATGCACCTTTTCCCGCGACGCCGTGAAGCTTCTTCATAGCCGCCCCTGCTCTAAAAAGCTACCTTCGGCGTGCTTCTCTCCGAGTCGTCGGCCTCGAAGTAGGGCATCGTGCTGAAGCCCATCGGCCCGGCTATCAGCATTCCGGGGAATTGCTGGACTGCGTTGTTGAGGTTGCGCGCCGAGCCGTTGTAGTAACGGCGCGCCATCTGTATTTCGTCCTCCAGCCGGCTGAGCTGCTCTTGCAGCTGGATGAAGTTTGTATTTGCCTTCAGGTCGGGATATGCCTCCGCGACGGCGAAGAGCGAACGCAGCGTTGACGAGAGCATATTTTCAGCCCTGAGCCTGGCTTCCGCGTCTTCGCCGGAATTTATGACCGAGGTGCGGGCTTTCGTCACCTCGTCGAGCGTGCTCTTTTCGTGCGACGCGTAGCCCTTCACAGTCTCCACCAGATTCGGGACGAGGTCGCAGCGACGTTTGAGCTGTACGTCTATTCCGCTCCATGCCTCCTGCGCCATGTTCCTCAGACGGACAAGCCCGTTATAGGCGGAGATCAGCCAGACCACAAGAAGCGCCGCGATTCCCAGAACGATCCATAATGTCATTTTTCATTTCCTCCTCTTTTATATTTGCAGATAGATTATACATCTTTTTTGTTTTAAGTCGGCAGCCAATCCACACAATCCTGATCTACTCCTCTTGCCATGCTGATACGTTAATTTTATTTTCTTTTGGCTCTCTTTCTGATTGAGTAATGTTACTCACGCACCAATCATAAAATATGTCTTGCAATCCGCGTTATGTTTTAGATTTCATAAGATATAACTGATGAATTCACTTTTTACCCATTGATTTTTCGGCGTAAATAGCTTATGTTATAAACGCCACAGGGAAGGAGGCCGCGCTTTCATGATCAAACGCGAAATGTATATGAGCCGAATCCGTCCTTTTATCGGCAGCGAGCTTATTAAGGTTATGACCGGCATACGCCGCAGCGGAAAGTCGGTCATGTTGGAGCTGATAAAAGAGGAATTGACCGCATCCGGGATCCAACCGTCGCAGTTTATTTCCATTAACTTTGAGGATTTTAGCTATTCCCATCTCTTGACCGCGGCTGCGCTGAACGAAGAGATTGTCGGGAGAGCAAAGAGCATAAACGGAAAAGTCTATCTCTTTTTCGACGAGATACAGGAAGCGGAGGGGTGGGAGAAGTGCGTCAACTCCTTCCGCGTCGCGCTGGATTGCGACATCTACATCACCGGCTCGAACGCGAAGCTGCTCTCGGGCGAGCTGGCTACCTATCTCGGAGGGCGGTATGTGGAGTTCGTTATTTATCCCTTTTCCTTTACAGAGTTTTCTGAGCTGTATCACAGGGTATCACCGGAAGCGACAGCGCAGCAGCGCTTTCAGAAGTATCTTCTTGCCGGAGGGATGCCGTACCTCGGAAATCTTCGCTATGAGGAAGAAGCGTCAAAGCAGTATCTTACCGATCTCTTTAACTCGGTTCAGCTCAAGGATGTCGTAAAGAGAAATAAGGTCAGAGACGTCGATTTGCTCGAACGTATCATTGCTTACGCTATGGCTAACGTAGGAACGACCTTCTCCGCTTCCTCGCTTGTGAAGTTCTTGAAGAATGAGAGGCGCGCCGCTGCCGCGGAGACCGTACTGAATTATCTGAAATACTGCCGCGACGCGTATCTGCTTTATCAGGTGAAGCGGGAGGACTTGCAGGGCAAGCAGATTCTCGCTTCAAATGAGAAATACTACATTGCGGACCACGGCATAAGAGAGGCGGTCTTCGGCGGCAATATGCGCGACATCAGCCTTATCTTAGAGAACATCGTTTATATGGAGCTTCTGCGGCGCGGATATACCGTTACCGTAGGAAGAGCCGGAGAGAAGGAAATTGATTTCGTGTGCGGCAGAAGAGGCGAAAAACTCTACATTCAGGTCGCGTACCTCCTTGCCGGAGACGATACGGTAAGGCGTGAGTTCGGCGCATATGACGGCATTCGAGATAACTTCCCCAAATACGTTGTTTCCCTCGACGAGTTTGACATGAGCAGAAACGGTATCAAGCACCGAAATATCAGGGACTTCCTCACCGCGAAGGAATGGAGTTGAGCTTCTGCCCGTTCATCTGCAAACCGGGGCTTTTCGCCTTCATTGATATAAGAAAACCGGCCGCTTGCCGAAGCGTAAATTCCTTCTCCGCAAGGCGGAGCGCGCATTTGGACGGGGACGTTCAGCCCTCTCTCTGTTATACTTTACGGGAAGTGAAAGCGCATACGCCCCCGGTGCGGGAATTTTTATCGAACGGGAGCGCGGTATGGGGCTTTTAGTGATAATATCTATATAAGGCGGCGTCGCCCGCGGAGGGCTTCGTTTGCCGGAATAGTTTTTTATGGAGGAACGAATATGCTGGTAAAGTTGATAAGCGATGATGGGCAGCTGCGCACGGTCAAGGTCGGCTTCAGCTGGACGGTTTTTTTCTTCGGCTTTCTGGTGCCGATATGCCGCGGCGACGCGAAGTGGGCCGTTATAATGTTCGCCGCGAGCGTCCTGACGCTTTTTCTCGCGCAGCTCGTATTCAGCTTCACCTATAACGGAACGTATATACGCGAATTGCTGAGCCGCGGCTACCGTCCCGAGGATGAGTATTCGCGCGCGGTGCTGGTGGCAAAAGGATATATGGCCTAGAGATATTATCCGCGCCGCCGCTCGTCGCGGGGCGTCCGCTTTCGCGGCAGCCCGCATGATTTGCGGCGGCGCTTATAATTACTTACGCCTCTTTGGCCAGCTCTTTGAGCGCCTCTATCGTAAAGTCTATTTCCTCTTCCGTGGTGAAGAATCCGGGGGAAAGGCGCAGCGCCCCCTCCGGAAAGGTGCCGAGCGTGCGGTGCGCGAGCGGCGAACAGTGCAGCCCGGGGCGGCTTTCAACGCCGTAGCGGCAGCTGAGGCTGTTTGCCAGCAGGCCGTTGTCTATGCCGTCGATGTTGAAGGCGTAGACGGGAAGCCTTTTCTCTTCCGCTCCGCCGCTTCCTGTCAGGCGCAGCCCCTTTATACCCCTTAACCCATCTTCAAGCCTTGCGCCAAGCGCGGACTCGCGCTCCGCTATCCTGTCGATGCCTGTTTTTTCAAGCCATTCGAGCGCCGCGTTGAATCCCGCGACGCCGGGGAGGTTGGGCGTTCCGGCCTCGAATTTGTCTGGGAGTATCGACGGCTGTCTCTCTTCATGGGAAAGGCTGCCTGTGCCCCCCTCCATCAGCGGGGAACATATTTCCGCAAATTCCGGCTTCCATACGATGCCGCCTGTCCCCTGCGGGGCGAAGAGCCCTTTGTGCCCGGTGAAGCAGAGCGCCGCCAGCCCAAGGGCGCTCGCCTCTATCGGCAGTATGCCGCCGGTCTGCGCGCAGTCTATGACCAGCGGTATGCCGCGCCGCGAGCATATTTCGGCAACCTCCGCTATCGGCTGCACGGAGCCGCAGACGTTGCTGCAATGCGATATGACAACCAGATCCGTCTTTTCCCGCGTGGCCTCGGCGACGGCGGCGGGGTCAAGATAGCCGTGCAGGCTGCACTGCACGACGTCGATAAAAGCGCCGCCCGCCTGAGCCTCACGCAGCGGTCGGAGGACGGAGTTGTGCTCTATCGAGGATGTGACCACCCTCATCCCGCTTTTTACAAAACCTTTTATGACGATGTTCAGGGAGTGCGTGACATTTGCGGTCAGCGTGACATATTTCGGATTGCTGCCGCCGTAGCCGCCGAATAGCTTCGCCGCTCCGGCGCGCGCCGTGAAGAGTATGTCGAGGCTCTTTATGTCCCGCTCCGAGGCGGAGCCGCGCGCCGCGTTCGCGCCCCCCTCCGTCATGAATCTATAGACGGAATCCGCGACCACGGAGGGTTTGGGCCATGTGGTGGCGGCGTTGTTCATATAGATCTTTTTCATGCCGGCTAGCCCAGAACGAGCTGTCTTTCCGCCCCCGCCAGCGCCTCCGCGATTTCAAACATGTTGGATATGAGGCCTATGCTGATGCGCTCTGTAAGGCCGAAATGTTTCGTGCATGTGCCGCAGATAAGTATTTTCGTCCCTCTTTTTTCAAGCTCCGCGAGGGTATCGAAGGTTGAGGCTTCCGGCAGCGCCATTTTCACGCCGTCGTTCATCAGCGCTATGACGGAGGGCGGCTCCGCGGCGTTTGTGAGCGTGCCGAGGTATGCCTTCATCAGCACATCTCCGAGTCCGCCGGATTCAGCGCCGATTTTATCCGAGGTGAAGAGTATCGCCCTGCTGCCGGAGCTTTTTTTCTCCTCCGCGCCGGCTCCCTTCGAGGCTGTGACGTATATGCCCTCTTCTTTATCTTCGCGTGTCGGGAGGTAGCCGCGGCTCTCAAAGAAGCGCGTCACGTTGCCTGCCGCAACTTCGTTGTCAACGCAGGCGCGTATAGTTTCTTCCCCTCTGTCAACCGCCTCTTTTACAAGCAGGACGGGCTTTGGACACGCGAGCTTTCGCGCGTCAATTTCTATTATCATTGAAGATTCTCCTTTTTCAGAAATTCCAGGAATTTTTCAACAAGCTGCGGGTCGAGGCGCGATCCGGCCATCGCGCGCAGCTTTTCCGCCGCCTCGGCCGCCGACGGGATACGGCGTCCGGGCCACGGCCTTGTCAGCTCGTTCCATGCGTCGGCTACAGCGAATATTCTCGCGGCGTAGGGTATCGAGCTGCCGGACAGCCCCTGCGGGAAGCCGCCGCCGTCCCAGTTCTCATTCCATGAGTAGGTGAGCTGAGAGGCGGGACGCAGCAGTTCTACAGCCTCCATGAAATCTTTGGACTTTATCGGATATTTATTGTATTCGTGCTGCTCCGCCGCTGAGAGCGGCGCGCTCTTGCCGCGCAGCGCTATGGGGAGGGAAAGCATACCTATACGGCTGAAAAGCGCTCCTGTGTAGATGTACAGCAGCTCTTCTTCCTCGACGCCCAGCGCCTTAGCGAAGCTTTGCGCGGCGCGCGCGGCGCGCGGAAGCGCGGAGCGGAATTTCTCGTCTCCCGGCGTGAAGGAGGTCGCGATATCCTCAAGCGTCTTCATGCAAAGTCTGTCGCCGGTTTCGGCAAAACGCCTGTAGACGGATATCGTGATGTCGTCGGCCTTGCTTTTTTCTCCCTGTTTGAATGAGAAAAAGGCCATGAAATCGTTAAGCGTGCGCTGTATGCTCGATATTTCGTCCTTTTTCCTGTCTATCGTGATATGACGCGCTTCGCCGGATTCGTCGCGTATCGCCTCTATCTCATGCTGCAATTTTTTTATTCTGTCGGATAGCTGGTGTTTGAAGAATACGCCGAATATCAGGACTATGATGATGCAGACGAAAGCGAGGAAGAGGAAAAGCTGCTGCAATTTGCGGTCCGTATCGCGTATGTCTACCTTCGGCGCGATGCCGGAGACCCAGAAGGCCGCACCGCCGGTGTAATCCTTGATCAGTATTCTGCCTGTGATGTATGAGTCCTCAGGGTCGCTGTCGATGACTGTGGAGGGCAGGTCGTTGACGGAGACTCCCTGCGGCACAGCCTCAACGGAGAATGTAAAGTGCAGGTTGCGCGTGATCTGCTGTATCATCTTCGGGGAAAAGGCCATCGTGACTATAAGGTAGCCGGCTCTGTAACCGCCTTTGTCGGAACGGCGTATGTGCTTGATGGAGAAGAATATCGGCTCCTCCCCCTTCATGACGATGCCGCTCGTGCCTTCGTCGGGGAGGCTGCTGAATATTTCCGTGCCTCTGCTGGCAAGTATCGCGACAAGTTCGCTTTCCGGCGTTGAGACGTCGTCCGGCGCGCTGAAATCGCGGAAATATTTTACCTCGAAGTCGTTGTCGAGGAATATCATCGACGATATGCCTATCTCCGTGAGGACGGCGCGGTTGAGGTAGATGTTTGGATAATCGGGATTCAGCCCCTGCATGTATTCCCACGCCTTATCCGAATAGGCCCAGTTTCCGGCAATGGCTGAAAGCGTGCGCTCCTCTCCCCTTATCGTGACGGCGGCGCGCGACAGATCTCTTGTCATTCTCTCTCTGTCCGTCTGCTCCGCCGACCTGATGAGAAAATTGCTGAAGGTAATGTCCAATATGAGCAGCACCGAAAGAAGTATAATTCCGAGAAACAGTTGAGTCTTACATCTGAGCGACATCTGCACCCCTCCGATAAGGATAATTATTCAATAAGCCTGACAGTAATATTGTAACAGAATTTTGGGAAAATATGTGGAAAAAACAGGCGGAACTGCGATAAATCAATGGCGAACGCGCCTGATTTTAGGGTAGAATATTAAGGTGGCGTCATGCGCCGCTCTCATGAGAAAAGGGGCGCTCCGCGCGAAGGGATCTTATCTTTTAACCCTCTGCCGCGCTTCTGAAAAAATTCCTAAGACATGCTGCGGGAGAGCCTTTTTTCCAACTCCCCGCGCAGTTTAACGGGGTGATCCGGTGGCTGTTGAAGAGGCTGTTGATATGATGCGCGCAGGCGCGGTGAAAAGCGGCGAATTATTTATCGTTTCGATAGCGCTCTGCCGCGAGGCGGCGAAGAGATATGCCCTTTCACCGCGCGAGGCGGAGACTGCCGCGCTGGAGGGGGGGCTTTGTCCGTCGCGCTATGAGCGCACTATCGGCACATTCGGCCTTGAAGGGCAGGCGCGGCTGCTTCGCTCCTGCGCGGCCGTCGCCGGCTGCGGCGGTCTCGGCGGCTGGATAATCGAAATTCTGGCGCGCGCGGGGGTAGGCCGCCTTATTTTGATAGACGGCGACATTTTTTCCGAAAATAATCTGAACCGGCAGCTTTACGCCACGGAGGAGAATATCGGCGAGGCTAAGGCGGCCGCCGCGGCGCGGCGCGTAGCGGCGGTCAATTCCGCCCTTTCCGTCGAAGCGCGGACTGTTTTTATAAACGCGGATAACGGCGCGGAGCTTCTGGCTCCGGCGTCTGTGGTTCTCGACGCGCTGGACGGCAACGACGCGAGGCGGGAGCTGTTCACTCTCTGCCGCCGTCTGGGGATTCCCTTCATTCACGGAGCTGTGGCAGGCTTTTTCGGCCAGTGCGCGGCGCTCAGACCGGAGGACAGCCCGCTGTGGGAGCTGACGGAGGCCCCCGACAGGGGGATAGAGCTTGCGACAGGCAACCCGCCTTTTACCCCGCCGCTTATCGCCTCGATGCAGGCGGCGGCGGCGCTGAAAATCCTCGCGGGGGTAGGAGAGATTCCGGAAAAGAGTCTCTTCTGGTTTGATATGAATCGCTTCGACATGAGGAGGCTTCGGCTGAAATGACCGATAGGGCTAGAGAAAATATCGTACTGGACGCTCATTCGGATTTGCTGCTCGACGTGCTTCTGATGCGGCGGCGCGGCGGGAGGGGGATCCTTGAGGGGAGATTTCTGCCGAAGCTGCGAGAGGCCGGCATAAACGCGCTCGTATGTTCCATTTACATAGTGGAGGAGCTTGTGCCGGAGGGGGCGCTCCGAAACGCGCTGGATCAGATATCCGCGCTGAAGACGGATCTTGAGGAATCTCCCTCTTTCCGCCTCTGCCGAAGCGCCGGAGAATGCTATAAGGCGGCGGCGCAGGGACAGATATCGCTCTTTCTCTCACTTGAGGGGGCGGAGCCTCTGGGGCGCGACCCTCTGCTGCTGAGAGTATTCCATGAGCTTGGCGTGCGCCTGCTCGGCCTTGCCTGGTCGCGCCGCAACTACGCCTGCGACGGCATATCATTTGAGGAGGCCGCCCCTTACTCCTCCGCCGGCTCTCTTACTGACTTCGGCCGGGAGCTTGTGGCCGAAGCCTGCCGTCTCGGCATGGTCATAGACGTCAGCCACCTCAACGACGCCGGCTTCCGCGAGTTGTCGCGGATAATCCGCGTCCCCTTTATCGCCTCTCACTCAAATTGCCGCGCCCTTACAAATTCGCCGCGCAATCTGACGGACGAACAGCTTGGAGTGCTGGCGGCAGCCGGAGGGGTCGTCGGGATGAACGCCTGCGGCCAGTTTGCGGCGGAGCGGCGCGAAGAGCGTTCGCCTGCCGCCCTCCTCGCCCACCTTGACCATGTCGTGAAGAACTTCGGCGCGGCTCACGCGGGGCTGGGGCTCGACCTCTGCGACTGTCTGGAATCGCTTGCCGGGATCTCCGACGGCGGCGATATTTTCAAAGACCACGCCGACGCCGGCCGGCGCTTTATAGATGAGATAAAAAGAGGACGCAGCGAAGATGAGGCGGCGGCTATACTGGGCGGCAACTTTATGCGCCTCTTTGAAAGGGTGATGAAGGATGAACAGTGAGGAAGCTTTCAGCTATCCGCTCGTGCTATACGAGGATCGCGAGGATGGAGAGGAAATATGGCGCGGCAACTTTCCGGGGCTTAACGGCTGCTGGCTGGAGGCGGCGACAAGGGAAGAGGTGATAGCCCGCGCCCCGTCGGTGCTGGGAGAATACGCGGCGGCCTGCCGCGGCGCAGGCTGGAGGCTCCCGCGCGCACCGGAGCTTTCAGAGCTCAGGGATACGGGCGTGGGCGAGGTTTTTATGATTTGGGCGGAATGATTTCTGGGAGGTGGAGCAGGTAAAGTACGGCAAAAAAAATCTGTTGAAATTCTTCCTTCCATCATTCGCCGGCATCTGGGTTTTCCTGGTGCCGGTGCCGCTGCACGGCGAGATGAATACCGTCGTCGGCCATCTGAAGGAGATACTTTTATCCGCTGTTACCGGGTGGCAGCCGCTTATGGTGGCGGCTCTCTCGACAGCGGTCGCGTCGCTTGCCTGCGCCGCGCTCTTTCTGAAGCCGAGCTGGATAATGAAGGACCATATCCTGCTGGAAAATCTCGTCGGAGGGCCGCTGTGGTTCGCTTCGCGCATCTGCGCCATGCTGATATCGCTGCTTGTCTATTTCGGCTCTCCGTATTATCTCGGCACCGGCGGCCTGATGGGGGCGCTGGTGGCCGAGGCCTCTTTTATCGTCAACAGCATCGCCCCCCGTCTGATCCTGCTTGCCGTGGTGCTGGGACTTTTGGCGCCGCTTATCATGGATTTCGGACTGGTGCAGTTTATCGCCGTCTACGCCAGCCCTGTGATGCGCCCCCTCTTTCGCGTTCCCGGACGCTCCGCTATAGACTGCGTGGCCTCATGGCTTGGAAGCAGCTCTATGGCGGTCGTCTTTACCGCCAAGATGTACGACTCCGGCTACTACACGGAGCGCGAGGCGGCGGCCATAGTCTGCGGCTTCTCGCTGGCGGGGATATACAACATCTACGCTATAGCCGAGCTTCTGAATATCGATTACGCGATGCCGCAGATACTCTTTGTCGTATATTTTACGATGATCCTTCTCGCCGCGATTTTGCCGCGGCTGTGGCCCCTATCGTCGATCCCTGACCGTTACTATCTCGGACGCTGCAACTACCACGTCCATCATGGCAGCGAGCGTCACGATCACACAATGTTCGAGTGGGCGATAATACGCGGCGCCTCTCAGGCCAGACACATGAACGCGAAAAGGTATCTGCGCGAGAGCCGCGGCATAATATGCGGGCTGCTTTTCAGCACAGTTCCGCTTATGATAACTTTCGGAACGCTGCTGGTGCTGGCCGCTGAAAAAACCGGCGCGGCCAAGCTGCTGGCCGCCCCTTTCGCCGCGCTGCTGAGGAGCGTCGGAACGGCGGAGGCCGATATCATATCGCTCTCCGCGGTATTCGCCTTTGTGGATCAGTTCCTCGCCGTCGCTTACGGCCGTATGCTTCTGACGGAGCAGTCGCGCTTTATATGTATCTGCCTCACGATGACGGGGCTGATAAATCTGACGGAGGTGGGGCTGCATGTCTGGCACTCGAATATCCCGCTGCGCTTCTGGCAGATGACCGTCGTCTACGTGATCAGGATAGTCTTATCAATATTTATAGTGATACCGGCCGCGCGTTTCTTTTTCCCATGACGGCGGGGCGGGCAGCCTTCGCCCATGAAGCGGTCAGCTTTTTTTAATGTCGCCTCTGACGCCTCCCGTTACGCGCAGAAGCTCCTCCGGGGAGATAGGAAAGAAGGCGTGGTCCGTACCGGCCGCCGCCCATACGATGTCGTAAGCGAAAAGCTCCTCGTCCAGCAGCGTCGGCGGCTGCTGCGGATAACCGACAGGCGGCACACCGCCCGGACGGAAGCCTGACCAGGCGACGCAGCTCTCCGCGTCGGAGAAGGATACCGCCGACGCTCCAAGCAGCCTCTTTACTTTCTTCGTATCGACGCGGTTTACCCCGGACATCAGCGCGAGGGCGAAGGACTTTCCGTGGTTCACGCGCAGAAGGATGCTCTTTAATATCTTCTCCTCCGGCGCTCCCACAGCCGCGGATGCGTCGGAGACGGTGAAGATGGTCGCCTCCGTCTCCCTTATCTGCGCTGAGCAGCCGGCCTCTTTCAAATATGAACGTACCGCCTCTATCGGGTCAAAGTCAGGCGTCACTGCCATTCCTCCTTTATTATTCGTCTCTTTCCGCGAGCTTCCTGCGCGAAGTGGCGCAGAATCGGCTTTGCCGCCTCCGCGAAGAAGGAGCGCCGCGCCGCCGTCCCGCTTCCGGCGGAATAGACCTCCAGATTTTCCAGGACAGAGCGGACATATTCGCGCGTCTGCGGGTAGGGGATATCCTCTATCCATTCCACCCAGTTCTCCGCCGTATCGATCTTCCAGCCTGAGACTGCCGACGCTCCGGCGTTGTAGGCGGCGACGGCCAGCGGCAGGCGGCCGTGAAATTTCTCCGCCAGATATGCGAAATGAGTGGCCCCCAGCATGACGTTGTGGCTCGGCTTATATGGAGAAAGCCCCTCCTCCTTCAGCCGTGCCGCCGCCTCGCGCGCCGTGGGAGGCATCAGCTGCATCAGCCCGACCGCTCCGGCGCGGCTCACAGCCTTCTCTTTGAATTTGCTCTCTTTCAGAATCAGCGCGTAAAGGATATCCTGCGGAACGCCTGTCCGCGTCGAGGCCTCTGCAACCTCATCGCGCCATCCGCGCGGATAGGGCGACGAGGCTTTTGCCCGCGCCGCCGCCTCCGTCAGCTTTGGATAACGCCCCTCATACGCGAGGACGAAGCTGTAAAAGTCAAGCGGATGACGCAGGGCGAGCAGAGAGGCCGCAAGCTCCGCCTCACGGCGCCGCCCCAGCTTCTCCAGCGCGCGTATTTTCCAATAGCTCAGCCGCGCCGGACGTATCGCGAAGGGCTCGGCCGCGAGGCTGCCGTTCCAGCATTCGAGGGCTGCGGCGTAGTCGCCGCGCTTCCACGCCAGCCAACCGGCTTTCCAGTCCGCGGCGCTGTCGCGGCGGATCATTTCCGTCAGAAGCAGCAGACAGCCGGCCGACAGAATAAGCAGCAGAAGAGCCGATACGGCTCTCACCGGATTTTTCAACTTGCATCCGCTCCGCTTTTGCGCTATTTTAGTAGAAAAGAACTTTGCCCCGGAGGGGATAAGATGCATTTAACCGCGGCTCCCTGCTGTAAAAATATAAGAGAGTATCTATCAGAAAGGCCATGAAGTCAAGAGAGAGAAGGCTGCTTGCCGAGGCTGCATTCAAAGCCTCGCTGGACGAGGCGCTCACCACGCCAAAGCCGGGGCTGGTGGACGCGGATGGCAGCGGCTGCCACGAAGATATGGACTGCGCGCTTTTCATCAAAAGCGCGGAGGCGCTGGCCCCCTTCTGGGAGAGACAGGCGGCCGTCGGGTTGGATGGGACTCCGCCGGAGCGCGCGATGCAGCCGCTTCGCGCCGCCGGAGTTGAGATGGAGCGGGCGATGCTCACGGTCACGAATGGGATAAACACCCACAAGGGGCTTATCTACCTGATGTCCCTGCTGCTCTACGGCGCGGGAAGCGTCATCGCGGCCGGCGGCGAAAGGAGCGCGGACAGCTGCGCGCGCGCCGCGGCGGCCGCCGCGCGCGGCTCAGTGAAGCGTGAGCTTGAGCCGCTGCTTGATAAAAAAATGACGGGAGTCCCTCTCAGCAACGGAGAGCGGCTCTTTACGGAACATGGCGTCACCGGCGTCAGGGGGGAGGCGGAGCGCGGCTTTCCATCCGTGCTGAAAGCGGGGCTTCCGGCGCTGCGCGGCGCCCTTGACGCCGGCGCGGCGGCGAACGACGCGGGGCTTGCCGCGCTGCTGGAAATAATGCTCGTCTGCGAGGACAGCAACGTAATGCACAGAGGGGGCTGGAGCTTCTGGCGCTTCCGCTATCCGGCGATGGTGCGGGAGGCGGCGCGGAGCTTCCGTCCTCTTGACGCGGATTACTCTCCGCTGCTCGCGCTGGAAAGAAAATTTATGCCGCTGCGGATAAGCCCCGGGGGCGCCGCGGATCTGCTTAGCTGCACATATTTTGTGAACAGCTTTTCGTTGATAATATAAACTTATAGTTGTCAAAATTCTTTTGATGTTGTAATATAATCAAAAGATGTCATGTTTTTTACAATCTTAAAGAAAAGGAGTCCGTTAAAATGAGCCTAGGCAGCAGAATCAAGTCACTTCGCAAGGCGCAGAGACTCACTCAGCAGAATCTGGCCGACAAGGTCGCGGTGAGCCGCATTTATGTTCAGGCGTTGGAGAGCAACCGCCGCCTCCCCTCCATGAAGCTCCTGCAAAAGCTGGCGCCTGCCCTCAACGTGCAGATATCGGATCTGCTTCAGGACTTTTCCTCGTTGGATACGCCGGGGCGCGTTCAGCTTGAATCCATGCTTGACAATGGAGAGCTGGAGATATGGTATCGCAGCAAAAAGCTGTCGGATAAGGAGCTTCGCAGAGTGTACCGCGTCGTAGAGGCCGCCCTTGACGAGTGGGACGAAGAGGAAGAAGCGGGGAAATAGCCGCGTGGAAAACGCCGCTGACGAAGATTTCGGAGACTTTCCCACTCCTCCCGAGCTTATTCCCGAATGGGCGCGTCGGGAAGGGAAGGAATGGCAGCGCCTTGACGAATTTGATATTCTCGCCGAAGCCGAAGCGCAGACCGGACTCTCGCTGGATATAAAGTATGTCGATCTGCCTGCCGGGGTCTGGGGGGTGCATCTTGTGCGCGGCGAGCGCGGACGTATCTTTGTAAACTCGCTGCTGCCGCCGATATGGCGCAGATTCGCCATATTTCATGAGCTTTATCATCTGCTCTATCATTCAAAGGGGGCGCGCTTCTGGTCTCAGACCTTTGTCTCGATGGATAGCTTTGAAAACAGGGCGGACGCCTTCGCGTGGGCCGCGCTCTGGCCGGAGTGGGAGGAAAATCAGTATTGTGACTGGACTGGAGCTGACGTCCTCTGATGAACAAATTGAAAAAACTGCCTTTCTTTCTGCCCTTTGCCGGATGCAGGGGGCAGTGCGTATATTGCGACCAGCGCGCCATCACGGGAGTCGTCAAAGCTCCGACGCCGGAAGATGTGCGTTCCGTACTGAAAAACATCGGCGAGGCGAGGGAGATATGCTACTTCGGAGGCTCCTTCTGCCGCTTTGAAGAGCGGCTGATAAAGGAATACCTCGACTGCGTGACGGAATACGCGCCGGCCGGCAGCAAGGTGCGCTTTTCCACCTATCCGGGCGACCTGCGCGACGACGCTCTTCGCTCTCTGGTAAAAAAATACCCCATTTCACGGATAGAGCTGGGCATTCCGACACTTGATCCGTCGGTACTTTCCGCCTGCCGCCGCGAGGCGGAGCCGGCTAAAATATTTGAGGATATAACGCTGCTGATGCGCGATTCGCTGCCGATAGGCGTCCAGATGATGATAGGGCTGCCGGGGCAGAGCGCCGCAAGCAGCTTCGACGACCTGCGCGCCCTTGCGCGCGTCAAGGGAGAGGAACGCTGGGAGCTGCGCCTTTATCCCTGTCTCGTGATAGAGGGTACGGAGCTGAGCCGCCTGTACAGAGAGGGGCGCTACAGGCCGCTTACCGTGGCCGAGGCCGCGCTGTGGGGAGGGGAATTTATAGAGCTGGCCATTTCTCTCGGCTTCGTGCCGATACGGATAGGCTTGCAGGAGACCCCCTCTCTGGCCTCAGGGGTGGCAGCGGGGCCGCACCATCCGGCGCTGGGCGAGCTGATACTGGCCGAGGCCGCGGCGCGCAGGATGGCGAAGGACTCTCCGCGCGGCCCGTGGCATGTCCCCGCGTCAGAACGGTCGCGGTTCAGCGGACATAAAAATTTCGGCCTCAAACGCCTTGCGTTCCACTGCAAGGCGACGCTTGAGGAGGTCGCGAAAAATATTTTTTTTGACGGACAGGCCGGACAAAAAGGAGCGTAAGAATATGGAAAAGACGTTGGAGAGAGAGAGGATACTGCGTCTCTTTCAGCCATTTGACAATAAAAAATTTCCTGTGAAAAACCGCTTCGTAAGAGCCGCCACATGGCTTGGCGCCTGCGACGCGGAGAGCGGAGCGCTGACGCCGGAGGCCGTAAGGCGGCAGGCGGAGACGGCGGCCGGAGGCGCGGGAACGGTGATCTCCGAATTTGCCTACGTCAGCCCCGAAGGCAAGGCCGCCACGCGCCAATGGGGTCTTGACGGAGAGCGCGCAGTCGGCGAGGTGAGGGCGCTGGCCCGGGCGATACACGACAGCGGCTCAAAGCTCGTCGTACAGCTCTGCCACGCCGGAGCGGCGCGCCATTCTTCTTACGCGAAGGGGCTGCCGGGGCTGTCGCCCAGCGGGATAAGGCTGCCGCAGAGCGACAGCGGCAGCCCGCAGATGACGGAAGAGGATATCGCGGAAGTATGCCGCCGCTTTGCCGCCGCCGCCAAGCGCGTGAAGGAGGGCGGAGCGGACGGCGTTGAAATACACGGAGCGCACGGATACCTCTTCACACAGTTCCTGTCGCCGCTCTTCAACAGACGTGAGGATCGTTACGGAGGAAGCCTTGAAAACCGAATGCGCCCGCTCCGCGAGTGTTACGCGGCGGTGCGTGAGGCTGTAGGGGCGGACTTCCCCGTCTGGCTGAAGATAAGCGCCGAAGAGGGCGTCGAGGGTGGCTACGGCGCGGATGAAGGCATAGAGGCCGCCGTTACGCTGCTGCGCGACGGAGTTGACGCCGTCGAGGTCTCCTCCGGCACAGGCTATTCCGGCTCCGCGCATACGCCGAGCATGGTCGGGATATCGGCGGGCGAGTCTGAGGCCCCCTTCGCCCCCTACGCGCGCAGGATAAAGGCTGACGCGCCTGAGGGCGCTATCGTGGCGCTGACGGGAGGGCTGCGCTCACTTCAGGTCATATCCTCCCTTCTTTACGACGGCACTGCCGACCTTTTCGGCCTATGCCGCCCCTTCAACGCCGAGCCTGATCTGATAAACCGCTGGGCGGAGGACGACGCGCGCCCCTCGGCCTGCATCTCATGCAACGCCTGCTTCAGAACGGCCGCCAACGGTATTGTTGACTGTCCGATAATGAGGGACCGCCAGGAGGGCGAGTGGGATCCGCTGTAAAGAACGCCAGAAGGAAACTTACAGGAATTGGGGCGGAGCGGAGAAAAAAATCTTTTTTGCCATATTTGCCCGCATATCGAGAAAAAACGGGGCGCAGCACGCATTCAGCCGCGCCGCCCCTTTTAGCTTTTTATTTTTCTTTCATGAAGCCGCGTAACTGTTGTCTACAGACATAACAAAAAAAATCATTGACGAAATCGCCGGGAAGAGGTTATTATACGCTTACAACCGAATAGCCGTGCAGATGCTCGGGAATCAGGTGAAAATCCTGAACGGCCCCGCCACTGTAACCGCGACGAAAAGCACAGGCCACTGAGAAATTTTTTCGGGAAGGCGCTTAGTAGGAAGAACGGAAGCCAGGAGACCGGTCTGCACAAGAGATTTTTGCGGCAGTTCCTGCGCGGGCGGGAAGCGCCGCGCGCGTTTAAGGAGTGCACATTTATCCGACACGCAAGAAAATCGATCGAAAGACCGCCCGCGGGCGGTCTTTTTTGTTTGAAGCCCGCGTAATTTCTTTACGAAGGGAAGCATTACGATGGATGGAACAGAGGTGAAAATGGGCGAATTTCCTCCCGTCTCATTTGACGAGTTTGCCTGCCCCACAGCAGAGGAGTGGTATCAGGAGGCCGTCGCCGCCCTCAAGGGCGCTCCGTTCGACAAGCGCATGTATACGCCGACCTACGAGGGCATTACGCTTGAGCCGATTTACACCAGGGCCGACAACGAGAGCCTTCTTGAGCTCGGCGGAATGCCGGGAGAGGCGCCTTTTCTGCGCGGCGCGGCGAGCGCCGGCTACATGGCGCGGCCATGGAGCATAGCGCAGAGCGCCTGCGACGTGCTGCCGAGGGAAGCTAACGAAGCCGCGCGGAAAGAGATCGAGAAGGGGGCCACGATTCTCCATTTTGAGCTTGACGACTGTACGAAGCTGGGTCTTGACCCATCGCCGGTGCTCTTTAAAGGAGACTACAGAGGACTTTCTCTTTCAAACCTTCACGACGCGGACGAGGCGCTGAAGGGCTTCGACCTGACGAAGACCCCTCCGCATATCTACGCGGGCGCTTCCGCCGCGGCTCTGCTGGGGCTTGCGGCCGCCCACGCGAGAGCGACGGGGGCGAAGGAAGATTTCCGCGAGGCAGGCGGCTGCATAGGCGCGGATCCGCTGGGCGAACTGGCGGAGAGGGGCGAGCTGCCGCTGCCGCTCGACGAGCTGTATGACGAAATGGCGCTCTGCATAGAATGGGCGGAGAAGAACGCGCCGAAATTAAAGACCGTGCTCATTCGCGGCGACGTTTACCATAATGGCGGAGCGGGGGCGACGCAGGAGACGGCTTACGCGATGAGCGCCGCCATAGCCTGCGTCAGGGCGATGACGCGGCGCGGCGTCGAAGCTGAAACGGCGATGAAGCATATCAAATTCAGCTTCTCCCTCGGAACGAACTTCTTCATGGAGATAGCGCGGCTGCGCGCGGCGCGCACGATATGGGCGCAGATAGCGGAGGCCTTCGGCGTCGACACGGAGGAATACGGCAGGCTTGACCTTATGGCGCGCACCTCGCGCTTTACAGAGACGGTCTACGACCCATATGTGAACATACTCCGCTCAACGACGCAGGCCTTCTCCGGTGCTGTCGGAGGCGTCGGCGCGATGCAGGTAGGCTGCTTTGACGACGCGATACGCCCCGGCGGAGAGATAGCCAAACGCATTGCGCGCAACATTCAGATAATGCTCCAGACCGAATTTGACATGCTCCAGCCTGTAGACCCGGCGGGCGGCTCGTGGTACGTGGAACGGCTGACGGCGCAGTGCGCCGCCGCGATATGGGGGCTGATGCAGGAGGTCGAGAAGGCCGGCGGACTGTACGCCGCGCTGAAAGAAGGCTCCGTCCAGAACGAGATAGAAAAGACCTTCAAGAGCCGTCTGAAAAATCTTGCCCTCCGCAAAGACAGAGCCGTCGGCACGAACATGTACCCCAACGTGCTGGAAAAGCCGCTGGGAAATATGTTCGCCAAGGGTGAAAGGCTGTACCTCGAAAGAAAAGAGTCGCTTGAGCGCGCGCGGGAGCTGCGCGACGAGAAGCACGCGGAAGATACGCTGGAAAAGATAATGCCGGCCTTCGACAAAGGAGAGGGGGCGTTTATCGACGCCGTGACGGAGGCCTTCATGGCCGGCGTCACCGTCGGCGAGCTTCGCCGCCTGCTCAACGATAATTTTGCCGGCGAAGAGAAGGTCAGAGCCATCGGCTTCCACCGCTGGACGGAGCAGATAGAATCTCTGCGCAGGAAGACGGAAGACTACACAGCCCGCACAGGCAGGAAAATCAGCGTATTCCTCGCGAACATGGGGCCGATACCGCAGCACAAGGCGCGCGCGGACTTCAGCGCCGGCTTCATGGAAGTGGCTCACTTTGAAGTGCTGCGCAACAACGGCTTCGCCTCGCCGGAGGAGGCAGTTAATGCTGCCGTCGAATCCGGGGCGGATGTCGCCGTTATATGCTCCACGGACGAGACATATCCGGAGCTTGCGCCGGCCGTCGCGCGCGGCATAAAGGCCGCGTCGCCGGAAATGCGCGTGCTGCTTGCCGGCGCACCCGCGCCGGAATATAAAGAGAGCTACATCGAGGCCGGAGTGGACGACTTCATCCACGTCAGAGCCAACTGTTACGAAATACTCAAAGCAATACAGGAAAAGGCGATAAACGCGCCTGGATCCGACGAAAATCAGCGCAAGGGGGAGGGGCTGTAAATGTCGTCTCCAAATCCGGATTTCACAAAAATCCCGCTGAATCTCACGCCCAGAAGGGCGGTGAGCTTCGCGGAATGGAAGAAAAAGGTCGAAAAAGAGACCGGCAAGCCATTTGAAAGCCTGCTCCACCGCACAATGGAACAGATAGACGTCGCGCCGCTCTACACCAAAGAGGACTACGAGGGGATGACCCATCTGGGCTACACGGCGGGGCTGCCGCCCTTCCTGCGCGGCCCCTACCCGACGATGTACGTCACCCGCCCATGGACTGTGCGCCAATACGCCGGCTTCTCCACGGCGGAGGAGAGCAACGCCTTCTACCGCAGAAACCTCGCGGCGGGGCAGAAAGGGCTTTCGATAGCCTTCGACCTCGCGACACACCGCGGTTACGACTCTGACCACCCGCGCGTCGTCGGCGACGTGGGCAAGGCAGGCGTCGCAGTGGACTCGATACTGGACATGGAAATACTCTTCTCCGGCATCCCGCTGGGGCAGATGTCCGTCTCCATGACGATGAACGGCGCGGTGCTCCCGGTGCTGGCCTTCTACATAGTAGCCGCGCAGGAGCAGGGGGTGGACAAATCCGTCCTCTCCGGCACGATACAGAACGATATATTAAAAGAATTTATGGTGCGCAACACCTACATCTACCCGCCCGCGCCATCGATGAGGATAATCGGCGACATCTTCGCCTACACCTCGCGCAACATGCCGAAATTCAACAGCATCAGCATCTCCGGCTACCACATGCAGGAGGCGGGGGCGACGGCGGATATAGAGCTGGGCTACACGCTGGCGGACGGCCTCGAATACATCCGCACCGGACAGGCCGCCGGCCTCGGCGTTGACGACTTCGCGCCGCGCCTCTCCTTCTTCTGGGCAATCGGCAAAAACTACTTCATGGAAGTGGCGAAAATGCGCGCCGGACGTATGCTTTGGGCAAAAATCGTCAAGCAGTTTGGCCCCAAAAAGGCCAAATCGATGGCGCTCCGCACCCACTCTCAGACCTCCGGCTGGAGCCTCACCGCGCAGGACCCATTCAACAACGTCGCGCGCACCTGCGTGGAGGCGATGGCGGCGGCGCTGGGTCACACCCAATCGCTCCACACGAACGCTCTAGACGAGGCGATAGCGCTGCCGACGGACTTCTCCGCGCGCATCGCGCGAAACACACAGCTATATATACAGGACGAGACAAGCGTCTGCAAAGTCATCGACCCGTGGGGCGGCTCCTACTACGTTGAAGCGCTCACGGACGAGCTGATACGCCGCGCCTGGGGACACATACAGGAAGTCGAATCGCTCGGCGGCATGTCCAAGGCCATAGAGACCGGCCTGCCAAAAATGCGCATCGAAGAGGCGGCAGCACGCAGGCAGGCGCGTATCGACTCCGGCAGCGAAAAAATAATCGGCGTCAACGCGCTCCAGTTGGAGCAGGAAGACCCGATAGACATACTCGAAGTCGATAACAGCGCGGTGCGCCAGGCGCAGATAGCGCGCCTCGAAAAGCTGCGCGCCAACAGAAACCAGGAAGATGTAGAAAAATGGCTCGCCGCGATAACGAATTCCGTCGAAACAGGAGAGGGCAACCTGCTCGAACTGGCGGTAGAGGCGGCGCGCGCCAGAGCCAGCCTCGGCGAAATCTCCGACGCAGTCGAAAAGGCGGCGGGAAGACACAAAGCCGTCATACGTTCGATATCCGGCATCTACAGCAGCGAATTTGCCGAAGAGGAGATAATAGCCGAAGTCCGCAAAATGACCGACGAATTTGAGGAACGCGAAGGCCGCCGCCCAAGAATAATGGTCGCGAAAATGGGACAGGACGGACATGACCGCGGCGCGAAAGTGGTAGCCACCGCCTACGCCGACATGGGCTTCGACGTGGACATAGGGCCGCTCTTCCAGACGCCGGAAGAGACGGCGCAGGACGCAGTTGACAACGATGTCCACATTGTAGGCATGAGCTCGCTGGCGGCTGGACACAAGACGCTGCTGCCGCAGCTCGTGGAAGAGCTGGAAAAACGCGGACGCGGAGACATCATGGTCGTAGCCGGCGGCGTCATACCGGCGCAGGACTACCAGTTCCTATACGACCACGGCGCAGCCTGCATCTTCGGCCCCGGAACGGTAATACCGGCGGCGGCAAAAGAGATGCTCGAAACACTCAACAAGCGTCTCGCGGCGGCCGGCGTATAGGCAATGACGGACAAAAACTTCCGTCCCGACTGGCATTATGAAAACGCGGGAGCGGAATTTGCCTGCTCCGTCATGCCCGGCATACCGTTCTCGAACGACCGCGGCGCGGCTGTGAAAAGCGCCGCGCCGGCGGCGGCAACAAAGAGGGCGCTGACGGCGGAAGACTACGCGCGCGGGATACTGGCGGGCGACCGCGTAATGCTCTCGCGCGCGATAACGGTAATAGAAAGCAACGCGCCGAAACACTTTGAGCTGGGGCAGGAGATAATACAGAAAATACTGCCCCACAGCGGCAAAGCGATAAGAATAGGGATAACGGGCGTACCGGGAGCCGGAAAAAGCACATTCATAGAAGCCTTCGGCAAATACCTCTGCGGCGAGGGACATAAGGTGGCCGTCCTCGCCGTAGACCCATCAAGCTCCCTCTCAAAGGGCAGCATACTGGGGGACAAAACGCGCATGGAAGGGCTCGCGCGCGAAAAAAACGCCTTCATCCGCCCGTCGCCCTCCGGCGGTTCGCTTGGCGGAGTCACGAGGAAAAGCCGCGAAACCATGCTGCTCTGCGAGGCCGCCGGATACGACGCCGTACTCGTCGAAACGGTAGGCGTGGGGCAGAGCGAGACAACGGTGCGCTCGATGGTCGATTACTTCCTCGTCGTAGTAATAACCGGCGCGGGAGACGAGTTGCAGGGCATAAAAAAGGGAATAATCGAACTCGCCGACAGCATACTCGTCAATAAAGCCGACGGCGACAACAAAATGAAAGCGATGACGGCGCGGGCAGACTACGACCAGATACTCCACTACCTGCGCCCAGCCACCGAAGGCTGGAAAACAAGGGCCTATACCTGCTCCTCGATAACGGGAGAGGGCATAGCGGATATATGGGGCGTCATAAAAGACTTCCGAGATACAGTCACAGAGTCGGGAAGCTTTGAAAAAAGACGCGGGGAACAGACCATAGAGTGGGTTCGCGCGATGACCTCTGAATACTTGCGAAACAGAATAGCGCAGAACGCGGAACTCGCGAAATGCAGGGAAGAAATCGAAAGGAAGGTGATAGAGGGAACAATCACTCCGACAGTCGCGGCGAAGGCGGTCATAAACTCCATGGAAAGGCTGCTCTTCACAGGAACGGGCGAAAGATAAGCGAAACGCACAGACAAAAAACACACACACTCAAAAAGCAAGGCCGGCCGCGCCGGAGCGGGTCCGCACAACCTTCCCCGACGCGGCCTTCACCCAAACAGGCTATCTAAAGGGATAAACGCAGTATCCCTTTTTCAGATAGAGTCATCTCTTCAGCAGCGGCCTCCGGCCTCGTCAACCGGAGGCCGTACTTTTTGCCGGGGGAAAACATAAGCGATAACGGCAAAAAAACGCCGGATAACGGAAAATATTTTGATTGACAACGAAAAGAAGACGTGATAATTTAGCGCGTAAGGGGAGAGCGTTTCCCCGATGTGTTTTTTATAATTGAATATTTTCTTTGGAGTACGGGAATCCGGTCAAAAGCCGGAACGGCCCCTGCCGCCGTAATCGGGACGAAGCCGCATCAAGCCATTGCCGGAAGGCGAGAAGGCGCGGAAGCGCAGCGACGTAACACAAAACAAGTGGAACGCGCCGCGCTGGTACAGAGAAAAAATCTGTATCAGAGGATGAACGAGAGTCGGAAAACCTGCCGAGAAGAGTATTGGGCTTCAAATGCGCAGAGGGCGCATGGCAGCGGCTGACCGACGTATAAATACGCGGGAGACGGTGTCATATCTCTCCCGCGTATATTTTTTATATATGTTCGGAGGTCGTTATACTTGCAAAGTAAATTCCGTGTTATCTTGCTGTTCACTCTCTTGTTCTTCTCTCTGGCAGGCTACGTCACAGTCAGCCGCTGCGACGCGGCGGAAAACCCTGTGCAGCTGCCGGAGGAAACAGTCACCGCCGACGCGGAAGAGGATGATATCCTGCTCTCCCCCAGCACAGTCACGGTCGTCAGACCGCAGGAAATGCAGGGAGAGCAGAAAAACCTTCCCGAGCTGTTAAAAAGAGTCCCCGGCCTGCACATAATAGAGGCCAAGGGGCGCGGAGCCTATACGGTCGCGTCGGTGCGCGGCAGCACGGCGGCAGAAGTCTCCGTCTTTGTTGACGGCGTGCTGATGAACCTCGGCAGCGAAGCCGCCGTAGACCTGTCAACAATTCCGGTGGACAACGTAGAACGCATAGAGGTCTACCGGGGCTACGTCCCGGCACGTTTCGCCGGCGCTTCGATGGGCGGCGTGATAAACATCATCACAAAAAAACCGGAGAAATCAGGCGGCTCCATCTCCGTGGGCGGAGGCTCCTACGGCCTCTTCCAGACAAATCTTTCATACAACATGCCCCTCGGCGCGGGGAATTTCTTCTTCGGCGCGAACTACGAACGTTCGGACGGAGATTTTGAATACTGGAATGACAACGGCATGGACTATTCGCCAGAGATGGGATACACGGCTGAGCGACAGAACAACGGCTATAAAAATACGGATATTCTGATGAAATGGAATGATGACAACTGGTCTGTTCGCGGAGCGTGGAAGAAAAACGACAGGGAACTTCCATACAACGCTCGCGGCAACGACAAAGCGAACAGTCTTCCAGGGGCGACACTTGACACGGAGCAATGGGATTTCTCTGTCGCCAGACGGCAGATATCCGGCAATCTGGAGTGGGGCTGGAAGATGGATTACATTGAACAGGACAAGGTTTACGATGACCCTAACGATACCATTGGCGGAGGGGGAGAGAAACACAACGAGTATAAAACGGATCGTTTCGGCATTGCGTTCGACGGTTCCTTCAAAATGGGAGAAAATCACCTGCTTGAATTCCTCGCTGACTACTCCTATGAAAAATTAAACGTGCGGGGAGATATCTTAAATTCTGCCTTTTCTCCTTTAGACGCAATATCAGATTACTCGCGCGACGCATGGAACATTCAGATACAGGACACCATCAGCCTCAACAAAGAAGGCGACTTCTGGCTGACTCCGATAGTCCGCTATAACGCCGCCGACGGCGACGGTGATTTTTCATGGGGAGCGGCAATAACAAAACAGTTCGGTTCACACTGGACGGTCAAAGCCTCCGGCGGAACCTACAACCGCGCTCCGAATCTTTACGAAAAATACGGCGACGGCGCGACGCTGCGCCCAAATCCAGCGCTTAAATGGGAAGACGGCACACAATGGGACATCGGCGCGACATGGAAAGGTTCCGTCAAAAGCGCGGATATTGCCGCCACGCTGACTTTGTTCGGCCGCCGCTCCAACAACCTCATCGAATATGTAATAGTGAGCCCCAGAACGGCACAGTACATAAACATCGGCAAAGCCGACGTTTGGGGCGTTGAATTTGAAAATGCCGTCAAATGGGATAAATGGGAAAGTTTCCTGTCGCTCACATGGATGGACGCGAAAAATAAAATGGCCGAAGATGATACACGCAGCGGCGCGCCTTTGCCGAACAGGCCGGAATGGTCGGGATTACTGCGTCTTTCACGCAAGTTCCTGAAAGATGATAAAGCCTCTGCGTACCTCGAATTCAGATACACGGGTAATAACTATCTCGATTCCGCCGGACTTGTAAAAATAGATAATTTGTTTACCACAGGAATCGGGCTTAAATACCAGATAAACGACCGGCTGAAATTAGCCGCGGGGGTAGACGATATCTTCAATAAAAGCGTAGATCTGAAGCAGTTCACGGAGATTGTAAGCAGTACGCTCTGGTACCCGATTCAGGGAAGAACCTTCTATGCCACACTGACATGGGAGTTCTAAATATAAAAGGAGGAAAAGAAGATGAAAAGAAAAATCAGCACCGTTATTACCGCGCTCCTGCTCTGCGCCGTTTTGGCGATATCGGCGTCGGCGGACGTTCTTTACACGGCACAGGCAACCTATAGCGACCCGGCTGTCATTGGTACAATCAGAGGAACCAACGCTCCTGCGAGAGTCGCTGTTACCACGACCGGCAGCGCTGGTCAGCGCATCGCAAACTTTACGAATGCCGCTGGAGCTTCCAGAGTGGCGCTGGCTTTGTGCGGTGATGCATACGGAAACGCAGCAGACACAATATGGATATACGACCCTGCCGCAACCGCCTGGACAAGGCCGCTGGCAGAGACGAAAAATGACCATTTGACCAATATGCGCGCCATGGCCTCTCTTGGCGGGTATCTTTATGGTATAACCTACGGCGGTAATGTTTCAAGATTTGATACGGCAGATGACAAGTATACGGCCGATAATACCGTTTATAACTGCAATATCTCCGGCCGCACAACGCCCGGAGAAGGGCTTGTCGCATACGGAGGGTATCTCTACGCCATTTTCTCTGATCATAGCGGCTATACCGATTATAAACAATCTCACCTTGTGAAATTAAACGCTGATTTATCAGTTGCCGCGAGCGCTGATATATATGGCAAAAACGTCAACGGAATGGGCAGCGGCGTTTTTGTTCAGCAGGGCAACAAGCTCTACGTCGTCAGTAATGGGGATTCGTATACCGCCAATGGTTATAATCCCAGTTCTTTGATCGAGGTCGTTGACTTAGACACAATGTCAAGCACTCCCATCATATCCGCGGATATAGCTCACGCTGCCGACTCCTCATGGTGCCACTATTTCAGCGGGATTGCCATTGCCGGGGATAATGTTTATGTACAGGCATTCGGCTACACTGTTGATGCGAGCTGGAACTATACTTATAGCCATCGCGTATATGAAACGACCATAGCGAATCTCGGAGACTTTACAAAGTGGACGCTGTTCAGGCAGTTTGACGCGACCGCCTATGGCGCGGGCATTGCCTATGACAGCAATACAAAGATACTCTGGGTCAATGTGGGGAATGGGATTTACGGGTATGACGGCCCAACGGAGACACATTATACTAACGCTCAGGTCGGCGGAAATATCGGACAACTTGCCATAATAACGATGAGCGGCGTCAGGGATGGAGCGAAGCTGACTCCTGTCGCGACCCCGGCCGCTTTCATACCTGCCAGCGCGGACGCTCTCTCTTCCGACGTTCCGGCCTTTGACGTCGCCTCTCTGGATGTTTATGCGACGCGGATAGGCGTGAAATCGTCAGACCTTATCGCGCTTGGAGTGGGCGGAATTTCATTTGAAACGACAAGGCTCCAGACCGCCGCGGAATCGCTCCTTGCCTCAGGAAATACGACGGTCAGCGAAATCAACCCGACTCCGCTATTTGAAACGACTGTTAGCGCAGCCGGAAACCTCTCCGTCGCGACATTTGAGCTGAAAGGCTCCGATTTCCTCGCGGAGAAACCGGAAGATATAAACCTGATAAAAGTAAAGGCGGACTTCTCCGGCATTAAGTTCACCTACGCCGCCACATCCGCGGATTACACAGACGGACATTTCACAGTCTTAACGTCCACAGATGCCATCGCTTCGTCGATATCCTCATCTGAAACCTACAAGCTCGTCCTTTACATCAAAGACAACGGCGACTTTGACCTTGACAAGAGAGATAACTATATTGCTGACCCGGCTCTGTTTGCAAGGACATCCACCACCCCCACCCCGACCCCGACCCCTGACGGCGGCTCCTCCGGCGGCTGCGCGGCAGGTACGGGCGCGGCGGCTCTGCTCGCGCTGCTGCCGCTGATGCTGTGGAGAAGGAAGAAGTAACGAAAAGACAGAGTAAAAGCTAAATGACAAAAGCCGCTCCGAACGAAAATTTTCGGAGCGGCTATATAACTCAGCCAAGTCACATGAAAGCGGAGCTTTCGCCTTACGAACGCCATGAAAGAGACTTTTAATGGCAAAACACAAATAAAATAGGGCGTTCTCATTTAACTTTACTTTTGACTCCGTCTCTATTTTTTGCAATTAGCCGTATAACGTTATTTTGGCATTCCGCCTTGACGGCCTGCTGTAATGTGCTACAATATAGTTGCTGGTAACGAAAAGCATTGAGATACACAAAACGCCCCGGATAGCCGCCGGGGCGTTTCTTATACTGGCCGGTTATCGCATTAGTCATCTCTGTCCAACCATTTGCAAACATAGTAGCCGACTACGCTTGCCATAACAGAGACCAGAAAGGTAACGAGAAGCATCAGGATACACCCCCTCCCTGTTATCAGGTATGGGAGCGATAACCGTTTAATTACAGCTTATATTGCATCAGCATAGCATGGAGATCCGTTCTGCTTTTTGCTTATGCCGGGCGCTTTGGCGCGGGAGTTTGGCGCTGAATTACCGGTTTGGGACATGTTTAAGGCGCAGGCGACTCGGGAGCTGTGGTCTCCCGGGGCCTGCGCCTCTTCAAAACAAAGTAGGGGGGAGCCTACTTTTGACTGGAAGCAGCTTTCATTAGGAGGTAAATATTGAACCCCCACACTGCGCTAAGCAGAATTACAGCGTTAATTTTCCACATTTACAGCCACCGCCTCTTCTTCATCATAAGTGCCGCCGTCAACGTCCCGTGCGGAGTCGAAGCCGCGGCTCATCAGCTTGGCGACAAAGCCGTTGGTCACGAAGGCTACTGCGAACATAAACGCCCACTGGTAAAGCAGCGTCCCGAAGGAGTATGTGTACTTCGATATCGGCAGCCAGCGCATCCATTCTCCGGGATAGCTCTGAATCGTTGAGTACGCCCACATGCCCATGATGGCCACGAACAGGAATGGGACGAGATAGATGTTTTTGAATATGTAAGGAACATCCAGATCCGAGCATGGGCCGATGCTTTCGTTCCATATTTTTCCAAGCCCTATCTTAATGGCGGCAAAGGCCAGCAGCAAGCCGCTGATGAGAACTCCGACGCCGTAGACCCAGTCCTGATTGTTGAGGAAATTGATGTCAAGGGCGGAGGGGATCCCCAAAACCAGAAGGATTATTCCCGCGCCGGCTATGGATTTCTTTCTCTCAACGCCGGCGTCCTGAATGATGCGGGTCGTCATCTCCACCATGGATATAGAGGAGGTATAGGCCGCTATGACAAGGGCGAGGAAGAACATCACGCTCAGATATCTTCCGCCGGGAATTACGGTGAAAAGCTTTGTGAGGTGTATGAATGTCATGCCTGTGTTGCCGGAGGCGATAGCTCCCATCGGGTCGGGCGAAAGTGCGAATATCGTCGGCACGACGGTCATGCCGCAGAGCAGCGCCGCGGAGGTCACGGAGAATGGCACAAGCGTGCAGTTGAGGCTGATGTCCTCATCTTTGCTCATGTAAATGGCGTAGGAGTGCATCAGGCCAAGCCCGGGAGCAGCCTGCCACACGCACTGGGTGAAAGCCTCCAGCCACATGGTAGGATTTTTGAAGGCCGCCCAGTCGTCCAGAAAGAGATACTTGATGCCTTCCGTTCCATTTGGCAGGGTGACGGCGCGTATCATCAGCGCGACAATCAGCAGCAGCCACACGGGCATTACGACCTTGCTCAACTTTTCTATCCCGCTGGAATCGCCCTTATAGATGATTCCGACACAGGCCGCCAGACCGATAAGCCACCATATAACCATATTGTAGCTGCCTGTCGAGAACTGTATCCACAGTGCGTCTGTATCGACGCCGGCGGTTATCGTACCCATTACCGAATAGGCGAGATATCTGATCGTCCATCCGAATACGACAATGTAGTATGCCGTAAGAAATACTGTTATCCACGCATAGCAGGTGCCAAGCCATGCAAACTTTTTACCTATAGTTTTGATGATGGACGCTATCAGCCCGACTCGCGTCGTCTTGCCCAGATAGGCCTCAAACATCAGAATTGGGATGCTCCATGTAAATAACGCTATGATCAGAGCAATCATGAAAGGCATACCGCCGTACATCGCCGCGACGCGCGGGAAGCGCCACATAGCGCCCGTTCCTATCGTCATGCCGATTGCGGAAATAATAAATCCCCATCTTGAGCCCCACGACTGAGTTTCATTTGTAGCCACGTAAATTCACTCCCTCAAATGAATATCTGTAATTTGGAAACCGGGAGGAGGTTTTCCTCCCGGCGGTAAAGATTTCAGTACGATACTGTCAGTTCAGAATTTCCGTCGCGTAGATTCCCGGAATTTCGTCTTCTCTTCCAATTTTCAAAACGTCGCGCAGATATTTGATGCTTTTTATACAGGCTTCGACCTCTTTTTCCTGAGCTACTTCAAGGCTGTCGTCTCCAAGATCCCACTCTACCTCGAAGTTTATTCTGTCGGTCGGCGAATACTTACGGATCTTGTCTATATATCCCTGACAGTCCACGTCTCCCTCGCCCAGAGCCACGCCTATGAAATGGAAGCCGTGATGGTCGCGGACTATCTTATTATCGCAGAAGTGCACGCATACCGCATAGGGCGCCAGCCTGTTCACCGCGTCGTCCAGAGATTCGCAGACGTCGAGGGAATTTATCGTATCGAGGCAGACCCTGACGAGCGGATGATTCACCTGATTTACCAGCCAGAGCAGTTCGTCGATGAATATTTCCGTGTGGTTTTCAAGGGCGAAGGTAATGCCGTATTTCTCGATGGTCGGCAGCGCCGCGACTATATCGTCGCGAATTTTTATAAGCTGCCTCATGACGTGCGGGCACATGCTGCTGCCGACGATGGGGCTTTCTCTCCTGATATCGAGGCTGACCTTCGCGATCTCCGCGCCCAGCTTGTGCGCGATGTAGGCCGCGTTTTCAAATGTGTCGTTCAGCCTCGGGTCAAACTCTTCGTCAACGGAGAAGTTATATTCCAGATAGAGGCCGCGCTCCTTCGCCGCCTTCGCCACCTCTTCAAGGCGGGCGTCGTCCTTCGTCTCCAGGTCGCAGCCTGTGATGTGAAGTCCGTCAAGTCCCCACTCGACCGCCAGATCCATCAGCTGCATCAGGGTGATCTTTTTGGGGAAATACTCTCCCTTAAATCCCCAGTTCTGTCCAAGGCCGTTGATGTGAAGGGTATAGGTGTGGATACCAAGTTTCAATTTGCGCATACTGAACACTCTCCCGTTTATTTGATTTGTTTTATATTTCTCCGCGAAGCTTAAATAAAGTATAAAAGGCGAACGCAATTTTGATAATTATTAAAAATCTTAAAGCGACGTGCCTGAATCTTAATTCTTGGATAAGATTATTCTTTATTCGATATATAAGAAAAATAATAATCTTATAAAATATTTTTGTCTGAATAAATGATAGTGTCATTGCGGCGCTTAATATATAATACATTCATTGAAATGCGCGCCGGAGCGGCGTCGAGTTCAGGGAGGGCGGAAGAGTGATGCGGAAATGAAAAGCAGAATTGTCATAGCTGATGATCACAAACTGTTTCTCGAAGGGATGGAGAAGTTTTTAAGCTCTTCCGACGAAACAGAGGTTATAGCGAAGGCGAGCAACGGGCGCGAGGCAATCGAGAAAATACGGAAGCTGCGCCCCGACATCGCCGTCGTCGATATCACTATGCCCGAGGTGAACGGTATCGACGTAACGAAAACGATAAAGAAAGAGTTTCCCGCGATAAAGATTCTCATACTTTCAATGCATCTTGACCGCAGGATGATACTGGAAGTGTTGAAAGCGGGGGCGGACGGCTACGCCCTGAAGGAATCGGAGCCGGATGAGCTGATTCTCGCCGTGCGTATCGTGATGTCAGGAGAGATATATCTCAGCCCCAAGGTAACTTCTCTGCTTATAAAGGACTATATCCAGAAGCTGAGCATCACGGATTCGCCGGAGAAGCTGAATATCTTATCGGCAAGAGAGCGCGAGGTGCTTTCTCTGATATCGGAGGGAAGAAACGCAAAGTTTATCAGCGAGAAGCTCTGCATAAGCAGGAGCACTGTGGACGTACACAGAAGAAATCTGATGCTGAAGCTGGAATGCGAGAATCTGAACGAGCTGACCCGCTTCGCGATGAGGGAAGGATGGGTAAATATTGATGAGTAGCGAAGAACAGAGGCTCGTGCTTGACGCCATCTATCAGAGTATAGTCGACCCCGTCGCGATTTGCCGTATCGTTGAGAGCGAGGACGGGAAGCATAAAGATCTGGTTTACGTAAAGGTAAACGAGGCCTACGAAAGAATCAACGGAATGAAGCGCGAGGAGCTTGTCGGCCGCATGTACAGTTCAATATGGGCGGGCGACAGGGAGGACTGGGTAGGCATGATGATACGGGTGGCCGAGACCGGCAGCACCAGGGAACAGGAGGCCGGCTCGCCGCGCGAAAGGACCGGCTTTTTTGAGGGCGAAAGCAGCGTCGCCCCCGGCTTCTACCAGCTCTTCACCTTTTCTCCCATTCCCGGCTGGGTAGTGCTTATATTCCGCGATATGGAGGAATGGCATAAGGTCGCCCTTACCTTAAAGAAAAAAGAGCGGCTTTTGAGAAATCTGACGTCGAAGCTGGTTCTTGCCGAGGAGAAGACGCGCAGGCAGATAGCAAATACGCTGCATGACAGGATAGGTTATTCCATGGTCTCGATGCTTCATACCCTCCGAGGGCTTGAGGAGCGACAGAACGACCCTGCCGGCAAGGAAGAAGTGCAGCGCACGATTGATGAGATGGAAAAGCTTATCCAGGAGGTTCGCTCTTTTACCTTTGACATAAGCCCTCCCTCCCTATATGAGGTCGGCCTTGAGGCCGCCGTCGAGGCGAGATGCGACCATCTGAAATCACAGCAGGGGCTGAACTGCGTTTTCAGATGCGAGGGGAAGGAGCCGCCTCTTGACGAAAATACGAAAATCATTCTATACCAGATGATACACGAGCTGCTGGTCAACGTCGTAAAGCATGCGACGGCGGCGAATGTTTTCGTAAAAATCCGCTGGGGCGGGAAGAAGGTTCAAATCGTTGTGGAGGACGACGGCCGCGGCTTCACAAAAAACAAAAAGCGTCAAAGCTCCGGCATCGGTCTTTTCAGCATAAAAGAGAGGCTGCATTCCTTTGGCGGCAGTATGAATATACTTTCAGAGCCGGAGCATGGAACTACGGTGAGTATCGTCGTTCCGCTTCCCCCTGAGCGCGGGGCTCTGCTGCCCGACGCTTAGCCGGCGCCTCCCCGCCCTATTGCCGCCGGAAATCGCGCTTTACTTTATCCTCAGCGTGCCGCGCTTTCGGAGCCGCGGCACTATTTCATTATAACGCGCTTCGCATATTCCAGAAATATCGCGGCGGCCGGGGAAAGCTCGCGCTGCGGGTGGACTCCCATTATAACCGTTCTTGAGAAGGAGGGCGATATCTCCTTCACCGCTATTTCCTCGTGGCGTCCCTTCAGCATCGTCTCCGCGAGCACGCTGACGCCCAGTCCGTTCGCTACCATCGCGATGGTCGCGTAGGCGCTGGCGGAGGATATCTTTATCTTTGGCAGGCGGTGAAATTTGCTCTTATAGGCTTCGACGATGCTGTGCGAGTCGCTGTCGTAGTCGCAGCGCGAGAGAATAAAGGGATTGTCGCCGAAGGCCGAGAGCGGAAACTTTTCCGCCTCCGCAAGGGGGTGATCTTTAGGCATCAGCGCGAGCATGGGCTCCTCTCTCAGCGGTATGACGCGGAAATCCTGCCCGCTCCGCGCGCTGAGAAAGCCTACGTCGACATCCCTGTCCTTTATCCACTGCTCTATGTCCGACGTTCCTCCCTCTATGACCTCCACCTCTATCTCGGGATAGTCCCTGCCGAAGGCGCCGATGATAGAGGGCAGCCAGTATTCCGCGACGCTCAGATAACAGCCGATGCGGACCGTGCCGGTATTCGCCCCCTTTATCTCCGCGACGGCCTGTTCAAAAAGCTCGTGCCAGTTCGCTATCTCGCGTATTATCGGCAGCAGCTTCAGCCCTTCCGGCGTAAGGCGGACGCCCTTCTTCTCGCGGAAGAGCAGAGGGAAGCCGCACTCCTCCTCAAGCTTTTTTATCATAAAGCTTACCCCGGCCTGCGTATAACCAAGCGTCTGCGCCGTCTTCGTGATATTCCCGTTCTTCGCTATCTCCAGCAGGACGCGGCAGTTTACGGCTTCCATCAGCAATTCCTCCTTTTATCGATAACTCATACTTATGTTTAAGATAATAAATCCTTGTTTTACAAAAGTCTATCGGAGATATATCCTTATATTAAGGAAACAGAGAGCAACACCGGATATAAAAAATAAAATTTTTCAGGAGGTAACGGTCATGACAATAGATAACATACTCTCTACCCTGCTCATAGTCGGAGCGGCATACGCGGTCGGCCTGGTGGTTTTTCTGGCGCTGAAGAGCTTTCGCCCCGTCGTCGAGGAGAAGCCCGTCATCAGTATGCACGAAGGGCACAAGAAAGCCGCTTAGCGCTTCACTCAAAAGCAACAAAAGAAGTCTTGTAATTCCCAAGAATATATCTCTCCCTCGCAGACCTTCGGATTCGCCCAATCCGAAGGTCTGTTGCGTATAAGGTCAGAATGGCAGGCGCGCCGCCGCTTGCCCTTTTTATCAATAACCGCTGCTTATGTCAGAATAATAAACGCTTGTTTTACAAACCGCCTCCCACCCTATATCCTTATTATAAAGAAAAAAGGAGACAGGAAACAAAAATTTCAAGGAGGTGTCGGTTATGGAATCAATCGTAAAAAATATCTTCCAGTGCATCTTCATCATCGGCGCGGCGTACTCTGTTGGATTGGTTATTCTTCTGCTGCTTGGAAAATTCGCACCCTCCACGGAAGACGACAATATAATTTCTCTGAACGACGACTGGAGAGAGGCCGCCTAAATCCCCTCCCTCCGCGTCAGGGAAAGAAAGCCGCATATCCCTCAGAGAAGGCCCGAAATCGTCCCCCGCTTTCGGGCCTTTCCATTTGCGAGAGGACTTTTACCGAATGACACTGAAAAAGCTATGCGCCGATGAATAGCGGTAAAAAGGGGGAGCCGCCATGAAGCTCCCCCAGTGCCATCAGGCGCGTCCTTCGCTTTTACAGCTCATCTGTGTGACGAGCCACGCGGTAAATATAGCGGGGAAAAGGCCGGCAAGCCGCGCGTCTATATAATCGTTCAGCGGCGAAAGCTGCCAGGCTATCGTCCCCACAAAACCCACTATCATCGTCCACAGCGCCGCCGTGCCGGTGTATTTCCGCCAGAAGATGCTCGCGCAGGTTACGACGGCAAAGGGATTGCCAAGCGCGGCCCAGGCAAATGAGACGATGCTGTAAACCACCTTCGACGGAAGCACGAAGGCAAGCGCAAGAGCGCTGAGACCGACGACCATCATCGTGCAGCGCGAGATAAAAAGCGCCTGCTTATCCGAAAGCGGCCTGTCTTTCAGTATGATCGGCTTCAGTATATTTTCCGTAAATTCGGAAGAGGTCACTATAAGCATCGAGTCCGCCGTTGACAGCATCGCCGCGATAGCGCTCGTTATGAATACCGCCGCTATCACAGGGGGAAATATTTTCAGCATCACAAGAGGCATGACCTGCTCCGGGTCGGAGAGGCCGCCCGGCCCCCACATAGCGAGGCCGACAAAGCCTATCAGGATACTTCCGATATAGCCGAAGAGCGTCCACGTTATGGCGACGTTGCGTCCTATCTTCCAGTTCGCCTCGTCCTTCATCGACATAAAGCGCGTCGTGAGGTGAGGCATGCCGCCAAGATAGGCGATGACCCAGGCGATATTGTTCGCGATCATGAAGCCGGCGGCGATTCCCGACAGCCCTCCAGTCCAGCTCAGATGCGTCGGGCTGGCGAGGCGCACTGCGTCAAAGACGGATTTCTGCCAGACCCAGTCCGCCTGCGATACATAATAAACGCCGTAAGCCGGAGCGATGACCAGCGCGCCTATCATCAGCAGCGATTGAATGCAGTCCGCATATACCACGCTCTGATATCCTCCGTAGACCGCATATGGAAGAATGACCGCGATGGTAAGAATTATGCCGACGGTCTCGGAGAGGCCGAAGAGGCTGTGCAGCGTTTTGCTGCCTCCGATGACCTGCGCGTCGATATAGAAGGCGAAGAGGAAAATTATGATGAAGCTGCCCAGCACGCGAATCGCGGTAACGGCCTTGCTGCCGCTGTGCCGTTTTACGATCCAGTCGACATAAGTCTGAGCGTCATATTTTTCAGCCTCTTCCCTCATCCTCTTAGCGATGACCGTCCAGGCCATAATATTTCCTATCAGCAGCCCCAGCGCCACCCAGAAGGATACCACGCCGGAGACAAAGGCATAGCCCGGAAGCCCTACCAGCGTCCAGGCCGACTCTGCGGAAGCGCGCTCCGAAAGCCCCGCGACCCATCCCGGCACGGAACGGCCGCCAAGATTGAAATCCGCCGCGCTCTTCGTCTTCCTCCCCTCGTAAATGCCGTAGCCAATCAGCGCTCCGGCGTACAAAATCAAAACCGTAATCTTCACCGCAAAATCCGACATAAGCAAACATCCCCCCAAAAAAATTTTATACGACGGCCGCCTGCAGTCCGCCGATCTGACACAGTGAGACTGTATCCCGGTTATTTTTCTTGCCGGGAGTATCAGAAAGGGCAACGAACTGCATTCGATATCCGCGATTATACAGTATTGAATGAAGAATGTAAATCTCTTTTTATTAAAAACGGAGAAAAATATTCTATTGTTATGTCTGTGAAACTATGTTTTAGCGGCAGAGGCTTACGCTTCGACCGGCGCTGACAAAGCCGCTGTTTTTTCTTTTCCCGCCGTCATGATATCGAAGAGGAGGATTCCCGTATAAGCTGAATAAAGGCCTGCATCTGCGGAGTGATGAACTTATTCTTATGGTAGACGAGCTGACTCCACAGATTTATCACATTGTATCTGACGTCGAGCAGCGCCAGCTCGCCGCTGTTGACGCTCTCGTGAAGGACATAGTCGGGAAGGAAGGATACCCCCATCTGCTTTTTTAGAAGGCGGAGCACGACTTCAAGATTATCGACCTCAAGAAAAGGCTCCAGCTCAATATCATTCCGCGCCGCCTCCTGATCCAGCTCCCTCCTGTATATGGCGTCGCGCTCTGTGAGTATCAGAGGCTCTTTCATTATCTCCGCCAGAGGTATATCCTTCCTGCCGCTAAGCTCGCTGCCGGCGGCGGCGACGAATTTCAGACTCACGGGAGAGGTGCAGGCGCGCACGCAGTCCCTGTGATAAATTACGTAGTCCAGCAGGTAGATTATATCAAGCTCGTTTTGCCGAAGCATTCTGTAAAGGGCGGCGCCTGTCGCCGATTTTATCTCGATCTTCACAGCCGGATATTTGCTGTGGAACTGCGGCAGAAGGTCGGCGACCTTCCAAACGAAGAGCGATTCCAGCACCCCGAGGCGAAGCGTGCCGGAGACGACGCCGGCGTTTTCTTTCAGCGCCTTCGTCTTTGATTCAAGGCGGAGAAATTCATTTGCGTAGCCGATAAATATTTCCCCCATCGGAGTAAGAGAGACGCTTTTCCCAATACGGTCAAAGAGCGCGAAGCCCAGCTCCTTTTCAAGCTGCTGTATCTGAACGGTGACAGAGGACTGCGAATAGCCCAGCTCCGCCGCCGCCTTTGTAAAATTGTTCAGCTCCGCCACACGAAGAAAGGCGTTAATATTTTTCAGCTCCATGCCGCTCACTCTCCCCCGCGAAAAGACCCCGCCGCAACAGCCGCCGAAAGGTCAATCGAAATATTTAATGGATATATTATAAAAGATGAACAGCGCAAAACAAAGAGGCAGGAAAGGGCTCTTTTTCCGAAGGAAAGACGGAAGGATGACTATGGATATTTTTTTCTTTTTTATGTTATCATAATAAAAGAAAAATATTCTTTTAACGAAACGGCGTTTCAGAAAATCATGCGGGTGGGCGCGCGGCGGACAGTAGTGGGCATATCGAGGGGGAGTCTGTTTTGAAAAAGAAAATCGTAATCGTGGACGATCATAAGCTTTTTCTGGAGGGGATGGAGGGGATACTGGCCTCTGTCGATGATTTCGATATCGTTGGGCGCGCCTGCAACGCCGAAAGCGCGCTGGAGGTGATAAGGAGCGCGCGGCCGGATCTCGTAATCCTTGATATAACGATGCCCGATATGAACGGCATCGAGGTCACAAAAATCATAAAGCGGGAGCTGGAGGACACAAAGGTGCTCATTCTCACGATGCATCTGCACCGGAGGATGATCATTGAAGCGCTGAGAGCCGGCGCGGACGGATATATATTGAAAGACGCGGATTCCAGAGAGGTGACGGACGCCGCCAGAGCGGTGACGGCGGGCTTCGTATATCTGAGTCTCGACGTAGCTACGCTCATTGTTCGCGATTATATAAGAAAGCTCAACGTGCCGGTTTCGGACGGCTCTCATCTGAGCGAGCTTTCAACGCGGGAAAAAGAGGTTCTCGCGCTGATATCTGAGGGGATGGATACGAAGGCGATATGCAGCAAGCTCTGCATAAGCCGCAACACCGTCGATTCGCACCGCAGGAATCTTATGCAGAAGCTCGGCTGCGAAAGTCTTGCGGATCTGATGCGTTTCGCGATAAGGGAAGGCGCGGTGAATCTTGATGAATGACAATGGCAGAGACGTCGTTCTGGACGCCATTTTCAGCAGCGTTTTCGACCAGGTGACGATTTACCGCATTGTGAAAAATAAGAATGGCGATCCGATAGATTTTATTCTGGAAAGCGCCAACGAGGCATATATACAGACCAATAATCTGCGCCGTGAAGAGGTCATCGGCAAAAAATATTCAGAGATCTGGGCAAACGAAAAGGAAAAGGGCTTCTGGAATCTGATGCTTAGAGTCGCGCGCGCCGGTGAGGGGCGGCACGGGGCGGAACAGCGGCGGCTGCGCTCCAATTATTTTGAGGGCATCAGCTCAAGCGTCCCCGGTATTTATTATCAGACCTTCGCCTTTGTCCCCTGCCCCGGAAAGCTCGCTGTGATATTGAAAGATATGAGCGAGTGGTATCATCTGACCTATTCGCTGAAGGAGAAGGAGCGGCTGCTGCTGAAATATCGCGAGGATCTGCGCAATCTTACGGCAAAGCTGACATTGGCGGAGGAAAAGACCCGCCGCTCTATCGCCACAGTGCTTCATGACAGGATAGGTTATTCGATGGTTTCGATGGCGAGGTCTATCAGAGGGCTTTATGAGCGCTTCACCGAGGACCCTGCGCGGCGCGAGATATATGAAGTCATCACGGAGATGGAAAAGCTGATAAAGGACGTTCGCTCTTTTACCTTTGAGATAAGCCCGACGCTGCTCTATGAGGTCGGTCTTGAGGCCGCCCTTGAGACGCTGGGCGAGGACATGTTTTTGAAAAATAACGTGAAGTTCTCAATTTCAGTTTCCGGAATAGAAAGCAAAGCTCCCGAAGACACGAACATCCTGCTTTTCCAGATGGTGAGGGAGCTTTTTGTAAATATCGTAAAACACGCTAAGGCCTCGGAGGTCAAGGTGACTGTCAGGCGCGGGACGAAGAAGTATCAGATCATCGTCGAGGACGACGGCGTAGGCTTCAACATCGAGAACAGGAAGGATTTCCGCGGCTTTTCCGGCGTCGGACTTTTCAGCATTCGTGAAAGGCTGACCTCCGTCGGCGGTCAGCTGAATATCGTATCAACTCACAATGAGGGCACCATAGCAAGCATTATAGTTCCGCTTTCGGAGTCGAAGATCGCCGACTCAGCCCCTCTGCCGGCCGGTGGGCCGAAGGCCTTTCTGCCCGAGTCGCACGCGGATGAGTTAAGGATAGAAAGGCTGCGCGGCGGCAGAAGAGCCTTTTAAGAAAGCGCCGCTTAAACAAAGTCCATACGGATATAGCAAAGGCGATTGTTTCAGGAGGGCGGCGCTGTCAGGCGCTTCCGCCTCCTTGTGAGATATTATTTCCAATTCTTCAGCAGCTGCTTTTAACGATTTTGCACAATCCCTTTCACGATTTTCTCAATAGACATTAACATGGACAAAAGTGTACACTTCTTATAGTGAATCAAAGTAAAGTTGCAAGGCGTAATATTAAGCTCTTTAAAACGGACGGTTTTGTAAATTCAGCTTATATCTGAGGGCCGGCGGGGTAAAGAGCGGGAGAATATTTTATTGGACATTTATCGCGAAAAGATGTCTGCTGTTGTATTGTGCGGCAATTTTACCTGACGAACGACAAAATACCATACAGGGGGAATGCGGGATGAAGGAAAAGCTGTTTGAGGAAATTATGGAGTCTATCATGGATGGGGATAGCGCGGGCGTCGCCTCTCTGGTCCGCCAGGCGGCCGACGAGGGGATAGCGGCCGGAGAGATACTGAACAATGCCCTTATCGCGGGGATGAGCGAGGTCGGAGTTCTTTTCAAAGAGGGAGAGATGTTCGTTCCAGAGGTGCTGGTCGCCTCCAAGGCTCTTCAGTCGGGGATAGAGGTCATCAAGCCGCTTCTGCTGGCCGACGATATCAAATCGATCGGACGCATTATGACAGTAACGGTCGAGGGCGACCTGCATGATATCGGCATAAAGCTCTGCGGCCTGATGTTGGAGGGGGCTGGCTTCGAGGTCATCTATATAGGCGTTGACAAGCCGGCCGGCGAGATCGTGGCGAAGATAAAAGAGCTTGACCCGATGATTCTGGGTATGTCGGCTATGTTGACGACGACGATGGCGAATATGAAAGAGGTCGTCGATATCCTGAAAGAGGAAGGGCTGTATGACAAGCTCCACGTGATGATAGGCGGAGCGCCGACGTCGCCGACCTTCGGAGAAAAGATCGGCGCGCGTTATACGGCCGATGCCAACGAATGTGTGAGCGTGGCGAAGGAGCTGGCGGGGGTAGCGTAGCTTTTCGCTTCGCGGCTGTGGAGATGGATTTTTGATTGTTACGAGCGGGAGGGAATATTATGGCAAGATCACGCAGAAGCAGAGAAACTGAAAAAAAGGTATATGAGGGAAAGCTCTACCGGCCGTTGACGGAGGAGCAGATGCAGATGATACACGAGGCCTCCATGAAGATTTTCAAGGAGATCGGCGTCTGTATAAAGTACGCTCCGGCACGGGAGTATTGGAAGAAGGCCGGCGCAATCGTCGACGACGAAACAGGAATATGTAAAATAGACCGCGATATCGTAGAGGAATGCATCAGGCGCGCGCCGGGAGAATTTACGCAGTATGGCCGCGTGGAAAAGAACAATATCCAGCAGGGGCCTTATCGCTTTTACGGCGGCCCATCCTGCGAGGCTGTTGGAGTATGGGATTTTGAGACGGGAGAGCACCGCGCCCCGAATATTTACGACCTCGCGGCCGGTATCAGGCTCTGCGACGCTCTGGAAAACGCCGACCTGCTTCAGAGCTGCTGTTTCCCGAGCGAGCTCAGCAAGGGCGCTCCTGACCTTAACAGATACTTTATCATGATGAAAAACAGCTCCAAGCATATCTGCACCGGCCCATACCGCCCGGAGAGCGTGCCGAAAATCTATAAGATGGCGAATATGATACTGGGCAAGGAGGACGCCTTCAGAGAGCGCCCCTTCATAACGCTCGTATGCGGCGTCATCAGCCCCTTTATAATGGACGAGTCATGGACGAAGACTCTCCTGCTGGGAATAGATCACGGCTTCCCGATCGCCTCTCCCACAGCGTCGACCGTGGGGACGACCTGCCCCGGCACGCTTGCGGCACAGCTTGTATTGAGCAACGTCGAGGCGCTTATGACAGTTATCACCGTTCAGCTCAAAAAAGCCGGTCATCCCTGCTTCTATTCCGCCGTTCCGATGACGGTGGACCACAGGGACGGCTCCTTCTGCTTCGCCTCTGTCGAAGGCTGGATGCAGAACTGCGCCATCAATCAGCTTAGTCAGTGGTACGACATCCCGAATTATTCCATCTGCGGCATGTGCGATTCAAAGGTGATGGATACGCAGCTCGGCATAGAGCTTGGAATGGGTCTTGTGCTCGGCGCGATGTCAGGCGCCAATAACATGCACGGCTCCTTTGGCCTCATAGAGGGCGGTCTTACACTCTGTCTGGAGAATTTCGTCGTCGCGAACGAAGTGTTGGGGATGGCAAAGCGCGTACTTCAGGGGATAGAGATCGACGAAGAGCGGCTTGCGCTCGATGTATTCAAAGAGATAGGCATAGGCGGGGTCTTCCTCGACCATCCGATGACCACAAAATATGCGCGGTCCGAATTCTTCTATCCAAAGCTCGCGGACAGAAAGACCTTCGCGTCGTGGGATCTGGCCGGCAGGCCCGTCTATAACGAAAAGGCAAGAAAGCTGACGATGGATATTCTCATGAATCACAAACCTGATCCTATCGACCCGGAGGTCGAAAAGGAAATCAGAGCCGCCTTCCCGGAGATCCTTCCGGACGCAGGCAAGATCTGGCTCGAAAAGTAAGAGCTGAAGCTTTACGGGCGGCGGCATTCCATGATGGGCGCGGGAAATGCCGCCCGTGATTTTTTCGTTCGCAGTATTTTAACAAAATTTATTTAGGAGGGGTGTTTGGGGGATGCGCCAAAAGGAAAATGATAATACAGTATTTTACGGCTCAGTAGGGCTTACTCTTATACTGATAGTATTCGGTCTTGTCCACAACGAGCTTTTCGGAAGCACCATGACGGCAATTTTCGACTGGATCTGCCAGTATTTCAACTGGTATCTTGTCTCGGTGCTCACATTTTATATACTGTTCATGATATATATTGCCTGCTCCAAGTATGGCAAAATCAAACTCGGCCCGGATGATTCAGAGCCGGAATTCAGCACCTTTTCATGGCTGGCGATGCTCTTTTCCGCCGGCATGGGCAGCGGGCTCGTCTTCTTCGGAGCGGCGGAGCCTGCATATCATTTTATAGCTCCTCCTCCCGGGATCGCCACCTTCTCGCCGCAGGCGGCGGATCTCTCAATGCAGCTGAGCTTCCTGCACTGGGGAGTGCATCCGTGGGGAATTTACGGCATTACAGCAATGGTTATAGGCTACTTCAGCATGAGGAAGAACAGGCCCGTGCTTCTGGGCAACTTTGTCGAGCCGCTCTTCAAGAATGAAAGGGTTGCGCTGCACTGCTCGCATTTTGTGGATTCATGGATGGTATTCGTGACTGTGGCCGGAATAGCCTCTTCTCTGGGAATCGCCTCCTCACAGATGGGCGCCGGGATCGCGCGTTTTTTCAACATCCCCAACAGCATATGGTTTGCGGAGATTTCGCTGGGGCTGATGTCCGTCGTATATATTATAACGGCGGTCGCGGGGCTGAAAAAGGGAATAAAGGTCATAGCGGATATCAACGTCTATCTGTCGATACTGATCTGCGGCTTCCTCTTCCTCTTTGGCCCAACGCTCGGCATATTGCAGACATTTGTAACGTCTCTCGGCGCCTATGTCGCGAATCTGCCGGACTGGACGCTGCGCGTCAGCCCGTGGGATCCGGATTTCGACGTCTGGCAGCGCGGCTGGACTGTGCTTTACTGGCTCTGGTGGCTTTCATGGGGGCCGTTCTGCGGCGTATTCTTCGCCCGCGTATCCTACGGAAGAAGCATGAGAGAGCTTGTAATGGGGTCGCTTATCATTCCTCCTCTCGGAAGCTTTGCCTGGATGACGATTTTCGGAAGCACGGCCATCTCCGCTGTAATGAAAAATCCGACCTGCGCCCTGGCGGACTCCTCTGTCAATAACATGTCAATGGCGCTCTGGGATCTTATGGCGATGTTCCCGCTCTCCTCGATCACGACCATCGTATGCTTCATACTGGTGGCGACCTTCCTCGTAACCTCGGCAAACTCAGGCACCTTTGTTGTCGGAATGCTCTCAAGCAACGGAGATATCAACCCTACAACGAAGAGAAGGCTTTTCATCTGGGGAATGATGGCCGTCATCTCCGCCATCACGCTCTTTGCCGGCGATTTCCGCGGTATCCAGAAGCTGGCGGGGGTCATATCCTTCCCATATTCAATAATGACCATCTTCATGGCGTGGGCGCTCGTGAAGGCGATGAGCGAGGAAATGAGAGGGAAGAAAAGCGGCGGGGATTCTCAATAAAACAGATTTCAAGGTTATGATTGCATAATTTTCATAAAAAGAATATCTTGAAAAGATTATTTCATTATGCTATCATTCCCGTAGCAACGGCACGAAAACAGAGTAAATTTACAATTCAAATCCAATATAAGGAAAGGTGTTACCAATGAACATGAACAACTGGCTCGAAGAGATCAAGGCCGCTCCGCGTAAAAAGGCGATGCCCGTGCTCTCATTCCCCTGCGTCACTCTGATGGGGATAACCGTGCGCGAGCTGATAAGCGACAGCGGCTTGCAGGCAAAGGGAATGAAGATGGTCGCGGACAAGATAGATTCCCTGGCATCGGTAAGCATGATGGATCTCTCCGTTGAAGCTGAGGCTTTCGGCTCTACGGTACATATCTCCGATGAGGACGTGCCCACTGTGGTAGGCTCCGTCGTAAACAGTATCGAGGAGGCAGAGGCTCTGGCTGTGCCCCCGGTAGGAACCGCGCGCACAGGCAGATATATCGAAGCTCTCGGCAAAGCCTGCGAGCTGATCACCGACAGGCCTGTATTCGCGGGAGTAATAGGCCCCTTCTCGCTCGCCGGACGTCTCGTCGGCGTAGCGGAGGCTCTTGTAAACTGCATAGAAAAGCCCGATATGATGAAGGCCGTGCTCAGGAAGTCAACAGATTTCCTTGTGGAGTACGCGAAGGCCTATAAGGCTGTCGGCGCGAACGGCATAGTGATGGCGGAGCCGCTTACCGGGCTTCTCTCTCCGCGTCTGGCGGTGAAATTCTCCGAGAGCTATGTGCGCGAGATAGTGGAAGCTGTGCAGGACGATAACTTCATAGTGATCTATCACAACTGCGGCGGGAGCGCGATTAAGATGACTGAATCGATAGCGCGCACCGGCTCTGCCGCCTTCCACTTCGGCAACTCGATAAGTCTGAGGGAGATGCTCGAACTGATGCCGAAAGACAAGCTGGTGATGGGCAATGTCAGCCCCTCCGACTATTTCTACAGCGGTACGCCGGAGACGATGAAGGCCGAAACAAAGAGAATCATGGGCGAATGCTGCCAGTATCCGAACTTCGTCATCTCCTCCGGCTGCGACATACCCGCCATGTCGCCCTGGGAGAACATCATGGCCTTCTTTGAAGCGGCAGACGAATTCTACAACGAGCAGGGGAAATAACGCGGCGCTGGCAATTTGACAGAGTAAAGTTGGCATTTGCCATAGAGAACCGTTCAAAGATTGCGGTTCTCTATGGTTGTTGCAAAAGCACAGTCTGTATCGTGATTCAGAGCGGCGGCAGTGTTGATTGCCATTTACGGAGATAAACAGTGAAGCAACTGTATATCAGTGCTTTCACCCAAATAATATGCAGATCGAAAGAACAGCGTGCGGAGAAAAGGCACGCCATGCTGCATTTAAATTGTAAATCTGTTAATAATATTTCCTATATTGCGTTTTTTATAGAAATGTGATACCGTAATTTAAGACAGAGATGTTTTTTGTCTTTGTTTAGTTAGCGTTTTTGAAGTGAGACAATATCGGTGAAAGTCCGAAGCAGCCTCGCTACTGTAATTGGTCATGTGGAATATGGTAGATATTCTGCACGCTGGGTCGCATCAGCCACTGTCGTTTATGACTCATGATGGGAAGGCAGACGCCAGGGAACGGCCAAAAGCCAGAAGACCTCGCGAAAACGCGGCAGTTAGCTAATGCGATGGGCATGGGGCGACGGTCTATCTTCGTAAGCATGGATTTGTATATGCGCGGAGCGGCTTGTTGTATATACCCGTTCAGCGCATATTTTTATGCAGGAGAAACCTGGATAAAACATTGGCGGTTTTGCTGATGTTGATTTAATATACAGACTGTCTGGTTAATTATGTGAGGCGGATCGGGCCGGGAAATACCAGCCTGAATCCAGAACTGATTTCAGCGTCTACAGTGAGGGGATTCTTATGGCAACAATCAACGAAAAAATTATGCAGGCAACGCCCAATCTCACAAACAAACAGGTCGCTATTGGAGAATATATATGCGAACATATATATGATGTCGCTTTGATGAATGCCTCCAAGATTGCTAAAAACGTAGGTGTGAGCGAAGCAACGCTAACCCGCTTTGTTTATGCGATTGGCTATAATAGTTTTTCTGATTTCCAGTTGGATCTTAGAAAACAGGTGCAAAAACCAAACCAATATGATCCGTTCAGGCAGATTGTGCCGTGTGGCTCTGATTTCCCTACATATCAGGACATATTCATGTTAGAAAAAAATCTATTGGATGAGTCTTTGGCGTCAATCGATCCCGCCGATTTTGACAGGTTTGTTGAAACGTTGATGGAAGCGGATAATATAGTTTTAGTTGGCGGACCGACGCAACATTACATTACAGAATACTTTGCTGATTATCTTAGCTTTTTTAAGGAGAAAGTCAGTGTCGTTCATCAAAGGAATATGAGATTTTATGGAAAACTGGAGTTGTTGAGCAATAAAACTGTAGCGGTAGTATTCAGTTATCCCAGATATCCTAAAGAAGTTCTGAAGATAGCAGAGACATTATATAATTTAAATATACCTATTTTGGCCGTAACGGACAGTCATGCTTCTCCAATATTGAAATATGCATCTCAGAATCTGATAACGCCGCTAAAATATATATTATTTGTCGAGCCGGCCTCGTCTGCTCTTACTTTGGTACATGCAATGCTCATCGAGATGTATAAAAAAGACAAAACAAATATCAAACAGCGGTTAAAAAAATATGAATCATTGATTGTTTCATCTGATATGTTTGAGTTTAAAGACTATGATTTTACTTTAAAACTTGATTGATCTTTTGTCGGAGTCAGATTACCGGCTAAACAGGCGGTTATACCATGTGGATCCATGGAGGGCTACTTAGACTGTGTGGAAAGTTCCATCAAGAGGCGGCGGATTCCTTCCGCCGCCTTCCATAATCAATGAACTGTCCTACCCAATGACTGCCCCGACAGTGTAAGATCTCCCCCCGTTTTCTGGCGCAGAATGACATTCCTTGCGCTACCTTGTTGTCGCAAACTATATTTTTATGAAAGCTAATTTTCTGAGTTTTTATCTTTTTTATTATATTGCATTTAGATTACAAATCAAACACCGCCTTCTTCAAAGATTTTTTATATTAAAGAGTAAATTTTAATACAATAATGTAGCAAATTTAAAAAAGCGCATTGTTCTTTACGGAATCACGCTATGCATATTGACAAGGATAAAAGTTTTGATAGAATAAAGAAAACGTTTCATTGCAAGGCTATATATAATACAAATTTTTCATTGCAACATTACTTACATAAGGAGCTGGTATCGTTGAAGCCTGACATTAAGATTTTGAGCAACGAAGAGATCCGGTATATTGACAGATTATCGCGGGATGTTCTGGAAAAGGTTGGTTTTATTTGCGAGGATGAAGAGGCTATTTCAATCTTTGCAGATGCCGGAGCAAGAATTGATGGAAAAACAAGAGTTTTTCTTACAGAAAAAATTATCAATGAGGCAATAGAAGCCTCTATTCCAGTGGTGGAGCTTCATGGGCGCTGCGGTCGCCGGAGTCTCCATGTAGGCGGTGACAACCTGTATTTTGGAACTACAGGATTCGCCACAAACTATCTTGATTTCGAAAGCGGTGAATACCGTCAGTCTACAAGCAAGGATGTTATTGATGTCATGAAACTCTGCGATATCCTCGATCCGCCTGATTATATCCTGCCCAGCGTAGGAGCAACAGACGTTGAGCCTGAATACGCTGATTTATATGAATTCAAAGCCGGCATGCTTTATACGTCGAAGCATATCGAAGCCCAGGCCAAGGATCTTGTCAACGCGCGAAAGATAATAAAGATGGCGGAATATATCGCCGGCGGAGAGGAAAATCTTAAAAAAACACCGTTTTTTTCATTTCTTGTTACACTGACAAGTCCGCTCCATCACCGCAGCGATTCTATGCAGCTTATTATTGAATCGGCAAGATATGGAATCCCGCTCTTTGTCGAGTCGGGGCCGATGGCCGGGGCAACATCTCCAGTAACCCTTGCTGAAACCGTTGCAATAGCAAACGCTGAACTTTTAAGCAGTATCGTTCTGGCAAAGCTTGTAAAGTCTTCCGCACCTGTAATTTACGCCAGCTGGGCGCGAGTGATTAATATGAAAAACGGAAATGTCAGCGTCGGAGGGCCGGAGTTTAGTATGCTTCGTATTGCGACTACGCAAATGGGGAAACACTACAACCTTCCGACTGGCGGCGGCTCTAATCTCTCTGACTCTTTAGCCCTGGATCATCAGCTCGGGGCAGAACAGTGTGCAACAAGCCTTTTACCGGCTCTCAGCGGAATAAATATGGCTCAGGGGATGGGGCTTCTGGCAGGGATGAACGCCGTCAGCGCCGAAACTCTTATCCTCGCTTCGGAAGTCGCAAATTATGTTAAAAGGATAAAAGACGGAATCACTGTCGATATGTCTTCCGAAGGCTTTGACCTCATCAACAGAGTGGGACCGCGCGGTGATTTTATCAGTACGGACCATACGCTCACACATTTTAGAAAAGAGTTGTGGACCCGTACGATCTTTGATTGCTCCGCAGTCAAAGGCGAAAAGAAACATCTGGATACGAATGTGATTAACAACGCAATCGCTAAGAAAAATAAGCTGATGGCCAAATATAAACCGATTGACGTTCCCGTTGATGCGGAATCAGCGATGGAAAAGATAATAAGAAACTAGCCATATAGTAAATTAAAAGGAGAGACTGGAAAATGAGTGAAGAAATACTTAGGAATATTGCTGAAGCGGTTCTAGAGGGCAATGTGAAACAGACAACTGCATATGTTCAGGAAGCTGTGGAGGGAGGCGTATCCGCGGGGAAAATTCTTAATGACGGCTTGATCGTTGGGATGAATGAAGTTGGAGAGCTTTTCAAGGATGGGGAAATGTTTGTCCCGGAGGTTCTAGTGTCTGCGAAAGCGTTGCAGGGCGGCATCGACGTCATCCGCAATCTACTGGTAGAGGAAGGAGTTGAGAGAAAAGGCAGAATCCTAACGGTAACTGTCGAGGGCGATCTGCATGACATCGGCATAAAGCTTGTGGGGATGATGCTGGAAGGCGCGGGTTTTGAGGTTATTAACATAGGCATTGATGTTCAGGCTGCCCAGATTGCTGAAAAGGTGAAAGAGTATTCACCTGACATATTGGGGATGTCGGCAATGCTTACCACAACGATGGCAAAAATGAAGGAGGTAATCGACGTACTCAAAGAGGAAGGACTCAGTGATTCAACAAAGGTAATGATTGGAGGAGCGCCTACTTCGCCCATGTATGCCGAAAAAATAGGCGCGGTTTATTCGGAGGACGCGAGCTCAGCAGTTGAAGCTGCGAAAAGACTTTTAAGGGTTGCGTAACCGGCACGACGTGTGCGGTCTTGTCGGAAGCAAAAAAGTCAGTTTTCCCTTAAATTTAATTAATTTGCTCCTTTTTGTGTGGTATGTGCGTATTAGTATGATTTCGTCGGTTTTTGTGTGCTGGTTATTTCTGAATAGGGGGAGTGTATTATGAAAAAGCAAAGTTTTGTAAAAATAATATCTATTTGTGCGTTATTTGGTCTGTTTGTTGCTAGCGGGGTTGCTGAAGCTAGAACGTTGAAGATGTATGCTCCGTACGTTGCTGAAAGTTATATTACACAGGGATTGGTTTCTGCCGCAGAGCAGATAAAAAATGAGACAGACGGCAAAATCTCGATAAAAATTTTTCCTGGCGGCCAGCTTGGAAGTTACGAAGATGTGATTGAAGAAGTCAGACAGGGTACTATTGAGTTCGGCGCGACATGGCCCACAAAGAAATATGACCCTCGTTTGGACTTGCTCAATCTTCCGGCATACGCTCCTATGGGGTATAAACAGTATGCGGAGATCTGTTTTGCAGAAGACTCGCTGATTGCAAAAAAGATGGACGAAGTCTTAAAAGATATAAAGGTCAAAAGTATCGGCGGTTGGCCGGAACCGTACGCTTGCTTTGTTTTCGCGAAAGGAAAACGCCCTGAATCCTTCAGTGGTTTTGAAAATAAAAAGCTGAGCCTCCGTGTTCCAGGAATGCCACTCTACAGAGACAGCACTGTTGCGATGGGATATCAGACGCTGACAATGGATCTGTCAGAGGTTTGGAACGCGATGCAGACAGGTCAGGTGGACGGCGCTACCGGACAAACGCTTGAAACGTCATGGCTTGTCGGCAAGGATATCATAAAATATATCGACTACAATAGATTTCACTGCCCACCTACGTGGATAATCTGTAATGAGGAGCTTTGGGCCTCGTTCTCTCCAGAGGAACAGCAGATTGTTTCCGATGTTTTCAAAAGCTGGGCGCAGAAAACTCTTACCCTGATGGAAGAAAAAGAAGTGGAGTTTACAAGGCTGCTTAAGGATTATGGCATAGAGATTAACGAATATACCGACGACGATTATTATAAACTACATAGTGAGCTTCGTAAAAAGATATGGCCGAAATACAACGACGTGTTTGGAAAAGAATTCCTTGAAGCTCTTGACAAACAGGTCGCGGCTACGAAACCGGGAAAGTAAAAACTGTAAGCACAATTACGTTGATACATAAGGGCATGCTTGTATGGCATGCCCTTATGTAAAAAAGCGAAGGGAGTGAATTGAAAGTGAGAGAGATACAATTTATAAACAGCATCATGGACTCTGAAATTTGGAAGTCTTTACTTAAGGTACAGAGATTCATCATGTTCCTCACTACAGTTTTGATGCTGGTCATACTGGGAGCGGTTGTGCTGGCGAGATATGTACTTCACGCGGATCTATACGGATATGACGAGATAGTGCTTGTTGATTCTTTCTGGATGTATTTCATTGGTGCGGCATATGCAATGAGTAAGGAAGAACATATTAAGGCGGATATCCTGGCGACGATGATGGGGGAAAAGCTGTTGGCTGTGGCAAAGCTTGCAGCAGGGATACTGCAAACTTCCATAAACTTTATTTTTGTCGTACTGGCATATAATATGGTGGCAAGGTCAATAGAAACATGGACGGTAACATCATTGTGGAATATTCCATATTTCATTCCTCAGACTGCGATTTTGTTGTCTTTCGTAATAACGGCCCTCTATCTAACCGTTTATACGATTAGAGATTACAACCATCTGGTTGCACTGACAAGGAAAGGATAACGGCAGATGACATTCATATTTATTGCTATATTGATGATAATCGCCGGCCTGTTGCTTGGGATGTATATACAGTACGCATTTTTGGCCGCGGCGTTGTTTCTGGTTGTTACTTTGGGATACAAGACAAGTTTTCTGCTGACATATGGCTATGGAGTTGTAAATTCTCTCGTCTTGCTTTGCGTACCGCTCTTTATCGCGGTAGGTTCATTAATGAACCAAAGCGGTATTGGAAAAACTCTTGTCGAGTTTGTTGATATCTTTGTGGGTAGAATAAAATGCGGCCTTGCAGTAGTTGCGGTGGTTGCCAGCGCCGCGTTTGGTTCTATTGCCGGCAGCAGTCTGGCAACCTTGTCTTGTATCGGTTCGATCATGAAACCGAGATTTGAGGAGGCCGGATACGACAAAGGCTTTGCCGCAGCTCTTGTCACTTGTGCGGCTCCGCTTGGGCTATTGATACCGCCCAGCGCGCACATGGTGTTGTATTCATGGGCGGGACGGCAGTCGTTGTTGGCATGCTTCCTTGCCACAGTAGGACCTGGCCTTTTGCTGGTGTTTCTGCTTTCTGTTACCAGCTACTTTATTCTTAGAAACGACAAGAATATTAAAAGCAGGGAAAAGATGAGCTATTCTGAGTTCCTGGAAATGGCGAAGAACAGAACAGTGTCTGCTGTTCCAGCGCTGACCATGCCGTTCATTGTCCTTGGTGGTATATACAGCGGCTTTTTCACACCTACCGAAGCTGCGGCTGTCGCTGTTATTTATACGATACCTGTAGGTTTTTTCGTATATAAAAAGCTTACTTTTAAAAACCTCTATGAAACGTTAATAGAAACAGCGGCAAGTACAGGCGTAATCATGGTGATGATTTTTTGTATCATGATGTTGAGCCGCATATACATAATGGAAGATCTGCCTGGAATGATTACCAGCGCACTCAAAAACCTGTCAGATAACAAATATATCATACTGTTGGGAACGAATATAATATTATTGATAATAGGTATGATTATGGACGATACCAGCGCTATTTTGCTATGCTCGCCGATATTTATCCCGATCTTGCAGGAATTTGGCGTTGACCCCATACATTTTGCGGCGATTATCGGCGTGAATATCGGTATAGGCCTGCTTTCTCCGCCAACTGCGCCATGTCTTTATTTTGGCGCTGGAGTGATGAAAGTAAAAGTAGCCGAGATGCTCCCGACCACACTGAAATTTTTATTCTTTGCCTGGATCCCTACGCTAATGGCCGTTACGTACTTTCCAGAGCTGGCGCTATGGCTTCCAAACTATGTCATAGGTAATATGTAATTGTATATCTTATGTGATATTGCGATTAAATGATTTCTACGGCAAAACGCCGTGTTCTGGTACAAAACCAGTTTACAAAGGAGGGGCATACAATGGAAAACCAGCCAAAATATCTGGAACGAGTGGAAAGGTTGAAATCGAAGCTCTTTGAGACATATCCGGAGATAGACCTTGAGGACGCGAAGCTGCTGACGCAGAGCTTTCTTGAGACTCAGGGGGAGGCGCTTGTCACGCGCAAGGCCAAGGCTTTTCTGAAGCAGTGCCGTGAAAAGAGCGTTAAGATATGGGACGACGAGCTGATCGTAGGAAATTCCGGCAGCAAGATACGCGGCGGTATACTCTCCGCGGATGTCTGCTGGTCGGTGCTCGACCGCGAGCTTGATACTATCAATACCCGCGAATATGACAAGTTCAGGCTTCTGCCGGAGGACAAAAAGGATTTTGAAGAGATGATCCGTCCCTACTGGAAGGGGCGCTCAAATTACGAAGAATGGCTCGCGCGTATACCTGCGGATGTGGCCGCTCTGCGCGACAACGGCGCGCTTTATATCGACAAGAAGGCAGTGCGCGGCTGGGGCGAGGTCACGGCCGGCTACGAGTGGTTCATAAATAACGGCGTCGAGGGGCTGCGCAAGAGAATTCTTGAGCGTAAGGCAAAGCTTGACGCCACAGTTCCCGGAGATTACGAAAAGGAAGTCTATCTCGACGCGCTTCTGACAGTCTGCGAAGGGCTGGAGACTCTGGCCGAACGTTACGCCATCGAGGCGGAGCGTCTTGCCGCAAAGGAGCAAGAGCCGCGCCGCAAAGCGGAGCTGCTTGAGATAGCGCAAGTCTGCCGCCGCGTTCCGGCATATCCCGCGCGCAGCTTCCGCGAAGCCATGCAGTCCTTCTACTTCTACCAGATAAGCATCTTCATGGAACAAAACGCCGCCGCCTACAACCCCGGACGCATGGACCAGTATCTCTATCCCTACTACAAGGCCGACCTGGAAGCCGGACGCATCACCCCCGAAGAGGCGCAGGAGCTCTTTGACTGCCTCTGGGTAAAATTCTCCGAACAGTGCCTCTTTCAGGACGCCAAATCCGCAGAATATGCCTCCGGCTACCCGATGTTCCAGAACCTCTGCGCCGGCGGCGTGGACAAAATGGGACGCGACGCGGTAAACGACCTCTCCTACATGATAATACAGGCCACAATGGACACACAGCTCTACCAGCCATCGCTCTCGGTGCGCTACAACATGGCGAAAAATCCAAACTCCTTCCTGCGCAAAATAGTAGAGCTTATGGTAATGGGCACGGGCTTCCCCGCCTTCCATAACGACGAAGTGGGCATACGTATGCTGATGAACAAAGGCATCCCTCTGCGCGAAGCGCTTGACTGGAACCCCGGAGGCTGCGTCGAGACCAACCTTGCCGGCAAACTGCGCGCCTACTCCGCCCTTGCAGACATAAACCTCGGCAGCGTAATGGAATTCGTGCTGCTGAACGGCAAATGCCGCAAAACCGGCGCGCTTGCCGGAGCGCAGACAGGCGACCCCGCCAGCTTCGCGACATTCGGCGACTTCCTGAACGCAGTCAAAGCTCAGCTCCGCTACGTCATCAAAGTAGTCGTCAAAGCCAGCCACATAATAGACGAAATATGCATGGGACGCCCCGTCCCCGCCCTCTCCGTCAGCTTTGAGGAATGCATCGAAAACGCGAAAGACTACGCCTGGGGCGGCGCTAAATACAACACCGGCAACGGGATCATCTGCATCGGCGTATCAGACCTCATCAACAGCGTAGCCGCAGTCAAACATCTCGTCTACGACACAAAAAGCGTCAGCATGAAACAGCTGCTCGCGGCCCTCGCCTCCGACTTCGAGGACGCGCCTGAAATCCTCAAAGCCTGCAAAGAAGCCCCCAAATACGGCAACGACGACCAATACGCGGACAGCCTCGCGGCGGAACTCTTCGCCTACATCGCCGACGAAATAGAAAGCTACCGCAGCAAATTCGGAGTAATGACCCCCGGCATCCTGCCGGTCTCCGGCAACACCCCCTTCGGCGTAGAAGTCGGCGCTCTGCCCTCGGGAAGGCGCGCGGGCAAGCCCCTTGCCGACGGAGTCAGCCCAAACGGCGGGACAGACGTCAACGGCCCCACGGCAGTGCTGAAATCAGTCGCCAACATTCCGCACGACCGCTTCGTACAGGGTACATTGCTCAACATGAAGCTCGACCCGCAAATGGCAAACAGCGAAAACGGCATACGCCAGATAATGGCGATGCTGCGCACCCTCTGCTCGCTCGGCGTCTACCATGTGCAATTCAACGTAGTGGATCAGAAAAAGCTTCTTGAGGCGCAGGCGCACCCGGAAGAATACCGCAACCTGCTCGTGCGCGTGGCGGGCTACACGGCCTTCTTCGTAGAGCTTGGCAAGGAAGTGCAGGACGACATAATCGCGCGCACGGTGCAGCGCGAAGGCAGCTGCGCCAGCTGTGGATAGAAATGGCTGAAACTGTATCGATTTGACAGTGCTAGTCTAATTAGATAAGAGCTAGATTAAGGATCAGTCCTATATCCTTTAAGGCTTTTTCTCAGTTAATAAAGTGATACGGGGCAAATGAAAGATATTTTAAACAAAGGAAAGGTGTTACCAATGAACATGAACAATTGGCTCGAAGAGATCAAGGCCGCTCCGCGCAAAAAGGCGATGCCCGTGCTCTCATTCCCCTGCGTCACTCTGATGGGGATAACCGTGCGCGAGCTGATAAGCGACAGCGGCTTGCAGGCAAAGGGAATGAAGATGGTCGCGGACAAGATAGATTCCCTGGCATCGGTAAGCATGATGGATCTCTCCGTTGAAGCTGAGGCTTTCGGCTCTACGGTACATATCTCCGATGAGGACGTGCCCACTGTGGTAGGCTCCGTCGTAAACAGTATCGAGGAGGCAGAGGCTCTGGCTGTGCCCCCGGTAGGAACCGCGCGCACAGGCAGATATATCGAAGCTCTCGGCAAAGCCTGCGAGCTGATCACCGACAGGCCTGTATTCGCGGGAGTAATAGGCCCCTTCTCGCTCGCCGGACGTCTCGTCGGCGTAGCGGAGGCTCTTGTAAACTGCATAGAAAAGCCCGATATGATGAAGGCCGTGCTCAGGAAGTCAACAGATTTCCTTGTGGAGTACGCGAAGGCCTATAAGGCTGTCGGCGCGAACGGCATAGTGATGGCGGAGCCGCTTACCGGGCTTCTCTCTCCGCGTCTGGCGGTGAAATTCTCCGAGAGCTATGTGCGCGAGATAGTGGAAGCTGTGCAGGACGATAACTTCATAGTGATCTATCACAACTGCGGCGGGAGCGCGATTAAGATGACTGAATCGATAGCGCGCACCGGCTCTGCCGCCTTCCACTTCGGCAACTCGATAAGTCTGAGGGAGATGCTCGAACTGATGCCGAAAGACAAGCTGGTGATGGGCAATGTCAGCCCCTCCGACTATTTCTACAGCGGTACGCCGGAGACGATGAAGGCCGAAACAAAGAGAATCATGGGCGAATGCTGCCAGTATCCGAACTTCGTCATCTCCTCCGGCTGCGACATCCCCGCCATGTCGCCCTGGGAGAACATCACGGCCTTCTTTGAAGCGGCAGACGAATTCTACAACGAGCGGGGGAAATAACGCGGCTCCTCGGCAGGGCGGCAGGAGCCGGAGCCGATATTCACTCTCTCTCTATTCTTCTTTGTCTGACCAGCCTGCCGTGAGCTGCTCGCGGCGGGCTGGTATTCTATTATGTGCGGCTATGGACTGCGCGCGCAAGCGGCGGGAAAAATTCTTGCCTGATGCGCGTTGATCTGGGAAAATATGATTGTTAGGCAGAGTGAAATAAAGGAGCGGTCAATAATGGAGAACGAAAAGTGCGTCGTCATTTTCCTCCCCGTCGGGGTAACCGCCGTCGTGCCCAGGGGAACGCTTCTCTCCGACGCGGCGGCTTCCGTCAATGTCGCCATCGGACGCCATTGCGGCGGCGCGGGCGTCTGCGGCAAATGCAGAGTCCGAACCGAAAGAGGGAAGGATCCGCTCTCTGCGCTGAATGAAACAGAGCGAAAGATTCTCAGCAATCAGGATAGAAACGACGGGATCCGCCTCTCCTGCTGCGCCGCTGTGGAACGGGACGGTGAAGTAACAGTCATAGACGGAGTGGAATCAGCCGGACACAGCATACTCGAAGGATTTTCCGAATCAATAGCGGGCTGGGCGCCATGCGCGGAGGGTTACGGCGTATCTGTAGATATAGGCACAACCACCGTCGTCTGCTACCTCCTTGACCTTGATTCCCGCCGCGAGGCCGGCCGAATCTCATTTCTCAACCCGCAGGTGGTCTTCGGAGACGACGTCATCTCGCGTATCGCATACGCCTCCTCTGCCGCAGAGGCTCTTGAAAAAATACGGCGAACGCTCTCGGATGAGATGGACGAGAAAATAGGGCTGCTTGCGGAGCGCGAGGGTATAGAAAAGGAAAAGATAAGCGAGATAACCGTGGCCGGCAATACAGTGATGGAGCATATCTTCGCCGGCGTCTCTCCTGAAAGCATCGGCCGCAGCCCCTACAGGCCGCAGTTTCTCAGCCTTCCGCCCTTCCGCGCGTCGGAGGCAGGCATCAACATAGCGAAAAATGGCCTTATAAAGCTGCTCCCCAACGTCGCGGGCTACGTCGGAGCGGACATCGCAGCGGGAGTGGCCGCGCTGGGAATCGACGAGACAGAGGGGATAAAAATGCTGGTAGATATCGGCACCAACAATGAAATAGTGATCGGCGGCGCGAAGGGGCTTTACTGCTGCGCCACGGCGGCGGGACCGGCCTTCGAGGGGGCGAGGATACAATACGGGATGCGCGCCAGTACAGGCGCGATAGACAGGCTCTTTATTGAAGAGGGCGAATTGAGATATTCCACTATCGGTGGAGCAAAGCCCATTGGCCTCTGCGGTTCCGGGCTGATAGACGCGGTCGCTCTCGCGCTCCGCGAAGGGCTCATAAACTCCGGCGGCAGATTTATAAAGCCGGAGAGTTGCGCGGATCCGCGTTTCAGGGAGAGGCTGGGGCGAAACGACAAAGGCATGACCCAACTTCTACTGACAGACGGGGACAATCCCGTCTACCTCACGCAGAAAGATATCCGCGAAGTACAGCTGGCCGCCGGAGCGGTCAAGGTCGGCATCGGAGTGATGCTTGAAGAGGCCGGGATAAGCGCGGACGAACTGTCGGAAGTCTGCCTTGCCGGAGCTTTCGGCAACAACATCAATATGGAGAGCGCCGCCGCTATAGGGCTGATACCGGATATTGACCGGAATAAGATACGCAGCGTCAAAAATTCTTCAGGACTTGGCGCCTCTCTCGCCCTTGCCTCCGCCGACTTCTACGAGAGGACGAAAAGGACGGCGGAGAAGATGAGATATATCGAGCTGTCATCTCTGCCGGATTTTCAAGAGAGATTTGTTTCGGCGATGGCCCTTTGAGCCAAGGGGGAGTGGGCAGAATGAAAAGCATCAATATAATCTTCTCTGAATATGGGGCAAGCGATGGGGCGGCACGCTGCGAGGAGGCCCCGATGAGCGTTGACCTATCGGCGCTGAGCGGCCACTACGAATCACTTGGAGCAAGGCACAGGGAAAACTTTGAGATATTCATGAAATACTGGCAGAGCGAAGGCTATGAAAAGCTGCTCTCTCCGACGGCGCGCGTTATGACCATGCCCTTCTCGGTTGCCGCCGAGAACTTCGGAGCGGAGCTGCCGCGGAGCAACAAATCAGTTGAAACGGCGGCGATGGCGGTGTGGACAATCGGCCCTGCGCTTGAGGCAAAATGTACAGAAATGACCTCGTCGCTGAATGATATGATGACCGGGCTGCTGCTTGACGTGGCCGGCTCTATCTCGCTCTACAACATGCACCGGAGGATGACCGAGTGGCTGAAAAGCGGCCCCGCGCGCGCGATGGGTAAGTATATCAACGGCGAATTTTACCCCGGCACGGGAAGCATGAGGCAGGATCTAATAGAAAAGGTCGTCTCGCTCGGAGATACGGAACGGCTGATTGGCGTGAGGGCAAGCGGAAGCTCGCTGCTCCACCCGCGAAAATCGCAGTGTTCTCTTATCCTCCTTGGCTCGTCGGAATATGAGACGGAGATTAAAATGGAACCATGCAAGCCCTGCACAGGCAGAAAATGCCTCTACTACCAGCTCGGCGGCTGTCACATAATGACGCCAGGCGACGCGGAGGCAGTCAGACAGAGACGCCGCGGCTGATTTTCATCCGTCTTCCGTAAGGCACGCTCCCAGCCGAAACCGGATCGTGTTTTAATCGGCCTTTCCTTAAGCTTCTTTGACGTTTTCGCGCCGCCAGAGGCATTTATCTCTTCTGTGACATTCGTGACACATAGAGCCGACCCTGCTCTCGGAATAATGCGGCCCCATTCCGATTATGGCGGAGTCTGAAATATGCGGAATGAGGAAAGAGGCTTCGTTGAGAGCCAGCCCTATCCTTTCGCCGTGCGCAAGGCGATAGAGGTCGCGCTGTCCCTGCACCCCCCACCCCTCCACAGAGCCGGGCTGCATCGAAGGGCCGACGCCCCAGCCCTTTTCCTTTGCCGCTGACTCTACATGCGCGCGCATTCTGGCAGAAACCTCCGCGAGCGCCCTCACCCCAAGCACGTCGAGATAATACATCATCAGATGATCTCCAGCGGCGGCGTAATCGCGCATGAGCGTTACAAGCGGCTCTCCGACGCTGCACAGAAGCACGGCCGTCTCATGGGCGGGGAACAGATAGCCGACTCTCGGGCCGATATAGATCCTCTCCGAAGCCCCATCCGGGAGAGAAAGAGTTATCCCCTCGTCGTCATCCGCCTCTTTTTTGTATATTTCCATTACCGCGCGCATCTCAAGAACCTTTACCCCTTCATCATAAGCGCGCCTGGCCGCGCCGGCCATATCATCTGAGATTTTTCTCCGCCGGCCGCCTTTCCGTGAATTGTCAAGCAGTGCCTGCCAGTCAAAGCTTACCCCGTCGAATTTCATAAGCGCCATTTCTTAGCCCCCCATTCACGCTATCTCAAGCCCTTCGGAAACGTCGAAATATATATGCGTTGACAGATACAGCATGGCCCCTCCGGCGATCTCGGCCTCCGTATCTTCCCTCCGATAGCTGACAATCGGATTCTTCGCGCCGGAGCTGGCGGCGCGCTCTTTTATCCATGGTACGGCCTCCGCTGCAGCGTCATCGACGGCTTCGTCCAGAAGCTCAAAATCTTTTACGCCGTTCGGCAGGTGCGCGCGATAGCCGCCGGCCGCAAGCGGGGTGATAAGAATCGCGTAGCTCATAAAAAAGGCGCCTACAGCCGCTCCGACCGCGCCGGCCACCTCCGCCCCCGCCGGATGAAGCGCAGTCTCGGAAAGCAGCTCTCCCACCCTCGGAATAAAAGCCCACGACGGAGCGCCGACCCCGATTATCTCGTTGTTCAGCTTCAACCGCGCAGCATGCGCAGCGCCGCCGTGCTGAGCGAGGATAAAATCAATGAGCGCCTCAGCACCGGCCTCCCTGTCAAAATCAAATCCCTGAGAGGATGACCTTTTCTTGAATATATTTTTAGCGGCAATCCGGCTCACTCTTTCGCACACCTCCGCGCAGAGGGCGGCTGCCCCCTCCTTTGAGCCTGCCAGTATTTCAGCTCCGAGCGCGGAGGCCTCGGCAGGCCATTTATCAAGCCTGCCGAGAGCGGTCAAAGCGTCGGTAGGCGTAAAAGCGGCAAAGCGCAGCAGCCCGCGCCGCTCCATATCCTCAAGCTGAAGCAGCCCTCTGTTGGAGAAGCGCTCATTCTCCAACAGCCGGTCAGCCGCGGAGGGGCCGCCTTCAAGCAAAGAGATTACGCGCTCTTCAAAGCTTCCCTCCGGCCTTCCCCTCTCGCCGCGAAATACTATAAGCGGCTCACGCGCGCCGCCGAAGGCGATAATATCCTTCAGACATTTCGTCACCGCCGGCAGCTCCGCGGCGGCTGAACAGAGGGAGCTTACCCTGCGCGGGCCGATGACAAGCTCGCGCTCCTCTGAGAATGATATCCTGCTGTCTCCCCCAAGGCCGAAGGTAAATGTATCTATAGACTTCACAAGAGTTTTATGACCGCCGACGGTGGTCCCATCCCTGCCAAGGAGGGGACGCCCCTTTTCATTGAGATAGATGATATCGGTGGTTGTTCCGCCGATATCCACGACGCAGGAACCTCTGGAAAAATTCTCCGCTCCGGCAAGGCGGCAGGCGCCGATGGCGCTGGCGGCCGGCCCTGAAAGCACCGTCTCTACCGGATGAGTGCGCGCCCATTCCATACTGACCAAAGAACCGTCGCCGCGCACAATCATGATCGGCACGTTGATGCCGCGCTTTCGACAGACCTCCTCCACGGAATCTAACAGGTCGATGATTATTGGAATCAGCCCTGCGTTCAGCGCCGCCGTCGTAGCTCTTTTCACGGCGTCCAGCTCGGCAGCCAGCTCATGACCGCAGCTCACGAATACCCCAGGGCGCTCGCTCTCTGCTATATCGCGGGCGCGCAGTTCATGAGAGGGATTTCTCACCGAAAAATAAGAGGATATGGCTATTGTATCTGTATGGGCAAAAGCCTCTTTGCAGGCATTTCGACAGGCCGCTTCGTCGAGAGGCTCGCGCTCGCCGCCTCTCGTGTCATGACCGCCGCCGACAAGGTAAATATAATCGGCATTCACTGCCCCGCCTTTGATAAATCTGGAGGCCATCTCATTGTCATAACCGATCAGCATCAGGGCGCAGGGACGAAGCTTGTTTTCAACGATTGCATTCGTCGCCAGCGTCGTAGCGAGGTTAAAAGTTTTTATCTGTTCCGGGGCCGCCTTTTTAAGAATAAGGTCAAGCCCCCTTTCTATCGTTCCGACGAGATCTCCCTGTATTGTCGGAGTCTTTGCCGAGGCCAGGACGCGCGAATCTTCCTCCCCCCAGAAAACGAGGTCTGTAAATGTTCCGCCCGCGTCTATTCCAAGTATCCCCTTCTGGCGCGCCTTCTCAGAACAGCTCATGATAAACTCTCCTCCGCAGAACAGCCTTCCTGTCTCCGTTGCTCTGAGACCACATACAGTCCGACTGCCCAAATTATCTGATTCGTCAAAAACCACAGAGCAAAGCTCCAGAATGAATTAATTTTCAGATTATATCATAACGGCGCGCAGCTGCGGATTATTTTACTGTCAGCGCGGCGTCCGTCCTGTAAGGGGCTTTTTTACTTCATCTTCTGCGAGATATAGACGCCGGTCAGGATGAGCAGGCCGCCGGCTATTGCGAATATCGTTATTCTCTCGCTTAGTATCAATGCAGAAAAGAGCATCGTTATCGGCGGCGTGAGGTAGATAAGATTATTCGCCTTCACCGCCCCCAGCTTCCATATAACTATATTCCAGCCCCATGTGCAGAAGGCGGAGGCGAATATCCCCAGGAAGAGGACATTTCCCGCAACGGCGGGGCGCAGCAGATTCGACGGATGCAGCTCCACCGCCGGCGTAAAGGCCAGAAGCAGCAGCGATATCAGAGTATAAAAGAGCATCTTGCGCGCAATTTGGACGGGGGTATAGTCGCACTTCAGGTCGCGGATGACGACGGAGAAGGCGGCGAAGGAGAGCGCGGCTAAAAGAGCTATCATATCCCCCAGCGGGTTGAGTTTAAGGATAAAATGGCCGTTGAATACGATAAAAAATATACCGACAAGACAAAAGATACTTCCCACGGCGAAACGGCCTGAAATTTTTTCGCTTGACGTAAAGATGTGAGAAAGAATCCCCGTCAGCAGCGGCGCGGTCGCGCAGAGAAGTGCGACGTTCGAGGCGGCGCTGAAGGAAAGCGCAGTGTTCTCGCAGAGGAAATAGAGCGTTATCCCAAGAAAGCCGGCCCCCGCTATCCTAAGCTCCGTTTTCAATCCGCGGCAGGAAAGAGGATGCGGCTCCATCGCGGCAAAGGCCGTATAGGCGACTGCGACGCGGTAAAGAAGTATCTCCCCCGGCGAGAGAAAGCCCAGCAGATACTTCGTCGATACAAAGGTAACGCTCCATATAAATGTAATCGCCGCGGCAAGTCCATAGCCCGACAGCTTCCCCCGCGCTCCGAACAGCTCCATGAAAAATTCCCCTCCGCAAATCAAAAACTTCGATAATTATATACTTTCGCCAGCTTCTTGTCTTGAAAGATATTTACTGTTACTATTTAGCTGTCGAATGGGGGCATCGAAATGGCGGAAACGAAAAAAGTTCTTGTATCAATGCGCGGAATAGACAAGATATTCTACGGGCAGCACGCCAACAGGGGCGTTGATTTTGAGCTGCTCGCAGGAGAGGTACACAGCATCCTGGGGGAGAACGGAGCCGGCAAGACCACTCTGATGAACTGCCTCGCGGGAATATACCTCCCCGACGCCGGAACGATAAGCATCGAGGGAAGCCACGTCTTCCTGCCGAATCCAAAGGCCGCCATTGACAACGGGATAGGCATGGTACACCAGCATTTTATGCTCGTTCCCGGCTTCACAGTATGGGAAAATATCATATTGGGGCTTGGCGACATCCCGCTCATCATAAAAAAAGATGAAATAATAGAACGTATCCGCGAAATATCGGCTAAATACGGCCTCTCCGTCAACCCCGAAGCCAGCGTCTGGCAGCTCTCCATAGGCGAGCAGCAGCGCGTGGAAATATTAAAAATGCTCTACCGCGGGACAAAGGTGCTGATACTCGACGAGCCGACCTCCGTCCTCACCCCGCAGGAGACGCGCGAGCTCTTCAAGACACTCAAAAACATGGTCGCGGCGGGTCACGGCATCGTCCTCATCTCGCACAAAATAGAAGAAATAATGGAAATATCCGATCGTCTGACAGTGCTGCGCAAAGGGCTGCGCGTGGCGACGCGGCAGGCCGCCGGGATCTCGAAAGAAGAAATAGCGGAAATGATGGTAGGGCACAGCCTCGAAGGGGCGGCGCAGGCAGCGGGAAGAAGCGAGCCGCGCGGCGTCGTCTTTGAATGCTCCGATATCACAGTGCGCGGCGAACGCGGCGCAAAGGCGCTGAACGGCGTTTCGCTATCCATACGCGGCGGCGAGATACTGGGCGTCGCCGGCGTGGACGGCAACGGCCAGGACGAGCTTTGCGAAGTCCTTGCCGGACTGCTGCCGCCGGAATCGGGAAGCGTGAAAATAGAGGGGCGCGAGCTGACCGGCGCGGGAACGCGCGCCTACATCGAAAGCGGCGTCAGCTACATCCCGGCAGACCGCAAAGGCGTAGGGCTGGTAGCCGGCATGAACGTCGCGGAAAACATGGCGCTGAAAGGCTACTGCCGCCCACCGATGGAAAAGGGTCGCCTCTTCATAGACTGGCCCCGCGTCACAGACTTCGCCGCGGAGCGCGTAAAAGACTACGACGTGCAGATACCGAGCCTCTTAGCACCCGTGCGCGTCCTATCCGGCGGCAATCTTCAAAAGCTGATGCTCTCGCGCGAAATATCCGACTCGACAAAGGTCATAATCGCGATGCAGCCCACCTGGGGGCTTGACGTAGGCGCGGCGGAATTCGTTCACAAGCGGCTCATAGAGGCGCGCGAAGCCGGCGCGGCCGTGCTGCTCGTCTCCAAAGACCTGCAAGAGCTGACCTCACTGTCAGACAGAATAGCCGTCATGTACAGCGGCGGCATAAGCGGAGTCATTGAGGAGCCGCAAAACAGCGACATCGAAAAAATAGGTCTGCTAATGGCCGGGGTAAAATAATACGGGAAGATAACGCAGGGAGAAAGGCCGCCGCCGCGGCTGCCGGCGGGGATTATTTGTTAAAGGTCAACACGGCCGAAAGAACGGCTGCAAACGATCGAGTAGCCGCGGAGTTTTTTCCCGCTCGCTGAAATGGCGGAAAGGCCGCCTTACGGCTTCAGGCAGCGGCCTATGAATATTATCGCTTCTGAGGAGTTGTCCTTTATCATGTAAAGGAACGGCCTGTCGGCGCGGAAGGTTATAAGCTCTGGATCCTCGAATGGGAGAGAGGTCCTCATCATTATCACGGCGGTCGCCGCGGCGGCCTCCGTACCCTCCTCCGCCACATCTATGAAGGTCTTGTGGACTATGTTGCTTATGTAGAAGTCGTTGAATCCGGTGATGGCGGAGAAGTCCGCCTCGCCCGGCACGAAGGCGGACGCCATTCCCATCTTTGAGAGCGTGGAGGCGAGGTCGTAGTCGTCCTCCTGTCTGAATTTGGGCAGCAGTATTTTTACCTTCTTTTCCTCCATCGAGGCCGTCCAGCGGGCCATCTGCTCCGTGCTGAGCGCCGCCTCCAGCGTGTCGAGCGTCGAGTTTTCATCTGGGAGTATGACGATCATCGAGAAGCGCCCTCCCTTGTAGGGCATGGCTATCATTTCGGCGTCGCTTAGCTTCGCGTAGCTGAGCCGCTGCGCCGTGCGGTCCATGGTGAGAGCCATGACCGACCTGCCCGGGCTGATCCGGAAGGGGCGCGGCGCGGTGTTTACCGCCTCGAATTCTTCCTCCCAGCGCGACTGGAAGTATATCGCGTTTGTCAGCAGCATCCGCGTCTCCTTTGTCAGCAGCCCCTCTTTGATTATGTCTTTTATCTTGTTCTGGGTCTGCTTTTCCACCCATTTGTTTATCGTCCTGCGCGCCGCGCCGGGGTTCGCCGCGTAGTTCAGCGGCGTAAGCGCGGCGTTGTAGTATTCCTGAACGGTCTGCGCGTATTCCGGCAGTATATTTTCTCCTTTGGCGGGCCATAGGGCGTTCGCGCTCCTTATCTGCGCGATGTCCCGCGGCACGGAGTTCAGTTCGCCGATAAGCGCCCCCATGCTTTTGTGTATATCCGGGTTGATAGACAGGACGCGCTCCATCTCCCTCTCCGTTATGCCGCGCGCTCCGGCGTAGGTCATCGCGAGGGCGGAGGTAACGCTGTAGGGGGAGATGAAGATGTTTTCGCCTTTGCGCTCCGCCGCGATCTCGCGATAGAGGTCGAAGGTGAACTTATTGACGGATAGCGCGGCGTTGGCCGAAAGCGCCTTTGGATTAGGCTTGAAGCCGTTGCCCGTATCCAGCGTCGTCAGCCCAGCCCTCATCGCGCATATCTCAATATCGTTTCTGATAACGTCGTAGTCGTAGCCTGCCGTTTTGAAATAGGGGCGGTAGGCGTTGGCAAGCTGTCTCATGCTTGTAAGCTCCAGGTCTCCCAGCTTCGTTATATCCCTCTCCGCGTGTTTCAGCGCCATGACGACCAGCGCCACTACCTGTTCTCCGGTATAGGCGCTCCTGCCGGGCGTTACCTGCTCGCTTATCAGCCCTTTGGAAGAGAGGTTGCTCAGAGAATGATATGTCCAGTGGAATGGCGGGACTAACTGCGACATATCAGCGAAAGCGCCCGTCGCGAGGGCGATCGTCATTATCATTGCCGTAAGTATTGCCGTTCGTTTCATAACAGTACCTCCATCGTTCGCCGGCATTGCCGTTTCAGCTACTGATTATATCTTAATTTCCGGCAAAGCGCCCCCTATCTTTTAACGGAAGCGCGAAAAGCGGCGGCGGCTTATTATTGACTCCGCGGCAAAAGCGAAGCGCCGATATAAAAATTTCGCGGCTGGTGTTAAAATTATAGGCGAATGAAGGATCAGGAGTGTGAATATTGATGAACGAGCTTATCGTTGACAGAGAAAAATGCGTAAAGTGCGGAACATGTATCAGAATATGCCCGGCCAATATCGTCCGTTACGGAGACGACGGCTTTCCGGAAATATCAGAGAGGCGCGCGGGGCGCTGTATACGCTGCGGCCAGTGCGTGCTTTTCTGCCCGACCTGCGCCGACACGCTCTCTTTTATGAAGGACGACAGGCTGGTAGCCGCCGCCGATATCCCGATGCCGACGGAGGAGCAGGCGGAAAATCTGCTCAAGACGCGGCGCAGCGTCCGTCTCTTTAAGGATGAGCCGCTTACGCGCGAGAGCTTTGAAAAGATCTTCGAGACGGTAAGGGAGGCTCCCACGGCTGTAAATTATCAGCCTGTGCGCTGGGTGGCGACGTTGGAGCCGGTCAAGACGAAAGAAGTGACGAATCTGATACTCTGCTGGCTGCGAGAGGAGATATTCAAAGACCCTACAAGCCCCTCAGCGCTGCTTGGGGCGGCGATGATAGCGAAGGCCAAGGAGGGGGAGGACGCGCTGCTGCGCGGCGCGCCGCATGTGGCGGTGGCCGTTGTCCCCGGAGATCACATGTGGCCTGAGGATGGGACGATAGCGCTGACCTATTTCGAGCTGGCGGCGCACGGCATGGGCATCGGCTGCTGCTGGGCAGGCTATCTGACGATGGCGATACGCAGATTCAAAGGGCTTCGTGAGTATCTCGGCATAGGCGAGGACGAACATGTATGCGGCGCGCAGATGGTCGGCTGGCCGCTGCTGAAGCCGGTTCGCCAGTACGCGCCGCGCCGGGAAGTAAAGGTCCGTTGGATAGACTGAAGGAGCCGCGCCCGCTGACTATCGGCCTTCTTGCCCACGTTGACGGAGGCAAGACGACGCTGACGGAGCAGATGCTTTTCAAGGCTGGAGCGGTGCGCGCTCTTGGGCGCGTTGACGAGGGATCGGCCCACACCGATTTCATGGACTTTGAGAGGCGGCGCGGTATATCTGTCCGCGCCGCCTCGGCGCTGCTTTCGTGGAAGGGCGTAAAGATATATATCATCGACACGCCGGGACACAGCGATTTTTCCGGCGAGACGCAGCGCGCGGCGCGCGCGATGGATCTTGCCGTGATCGTCGTCTCCGCCGTCGAGGGGGTTCAGCCTCAGACAGAGCTTATATGGCAGGCGCTGGATTCTATGTCCGTTCCGGCTCTTTTTTTCATCAATAAGATGGACCGCGTGGGGGCGGACAGCGCGGCCGCCGTGGAAGAGATAACGGAGCTGACGGGCTCGCGCCCCCGCCGCGTGGAGCTCGGCGATATGGAATCGCTGGCGGAGACGCTGGCCGAATATGACGACGCTGCGCTGGAAAGGTATCTTGACGGCGGTGCGGAGGCCTTTACCGGCGGCGAGCTGCTTTCCCTTCTCAGAGAAGCCTTTTACGCAAAAAAGCTTATTCCCTTCATTTGCGGCGCGGCTCTGCGCGGCGAGGGGGTGGAAGAGCTGCTGCATCTGCTCTCCGCGCTGGCGCGTCCGGCTGAGGCGGACGACGGGCCGCTCTCCGGCGTGGTCTTTAAGGTCGAGCACAGCGAGAGCCTCGGCCGCGTCGCTCATCTGCGCCTTTTCTCCGGCAGCCTGAAAAACCGCGATTCCATCCGCAATGTCACAAGAGACTGCGAGGAGAAGGTGACGCAGATACGCGAGGTGCTGGGGGCGCGCGAGAAGGATTCCGGCATACTGCGCGGCGGCGAGGTCGGGGCTGTCTACGGCATGGCGCGTACGGTCAGCGGCGACATTATAGGCGACCCCGCCTTTGTTCCGCCCCCTGCCGATATAGCCGCGCCGATGCTGCGCGTCAGGGTCACTCCGCGCGACGAGTCGCGCTATCCGGCGCTTGTGGCGGCGCTGACGGAGCTTGCCGCCGAAGACCCGCTGCTTGACGTAATATGGGAGCGGGAGCTTCGTGAGCTGCTGGTGCGCGTGACGGGGCTGATACAGACGGAAATATTGCGGCTTACGCTTAGCGAGCGCTTCGGGATAGAGGCGGATACAGGCGAGCCGATGGTGATATACAGGGAACGCCCGCTGAAAAGCGGGCGCGGACATGTGGAATATACGATGCCAAAGCCCTGCTGGGCTGTGATGGATTTCGAGATAGAGCCGCTGCCGCCCGGCTCCGGCGTAATATTCGAGAGCACTGTGGCGAACGATAAGATATTCCAGCGTTATCAGGCGCAGGTGCGTCAGACGATCCCGGAGGCGCTGCGTCAGGGGCCGCGCGGCTGGGAGGTGACGGATCTGCGTATAACCCTTTGCGGCGGCGAACACCACACGGTGCATACGCATCCGCTGGACTTCGTGCTGGCCACTCCGATGGGAATCATGGACGCCCTTGTGAACTGCGGCACGGAGCTGCTGGAGCCTATGCTGAAATTCCGCCTTACATTCCCGGAGGAGGTAAGCGGAAAGCTCATCGGCGAAATCATCTCCATGCGCGGCAGCTTTGACTCTCCGGTGGTGAAGCGCGGCAGCTTCATGATGGAGGGGCTGCTGCCGCTCGCTTCGAGCATGGATTTTCCGCTGAGACTGGCCTCGCTTTCCGGAGGACGCGCCGCTCTGTCAACGCGGAGCGCGGGCTACGCGCCCTGTCCGCCGGGAGAGGGCTTTGAGCAGCCTTACAGGGGAGTATCGCCGCTTGACAGGGCAAAATATATTCTCTATAAGCGCGGAGCGCTCGGCGTTTGAATTTTTTCTCAAAGGGGAAATGTGGATGAAGGATAATTACGCTCTGGCGACAAGACTGCGGGTGCGCTACAGCGAGACGGACCAGATGAAAATAGTCTACAACGCCAACTATCTGGACTGGTTCGAGGTGGCGCGCACAGAGCTTTGCCGCCTCTGGGGAAAGCCATATACAGAATGGGAGAGCGAGGGGCTTATGCTTCCGGTGGTCGAGGCCTACTGCCGCTACAAGCATCCCGCCCGCTACGACGACGAGATAGAGCTTTGGAGCCGCGTCAGCGAACTGAAATGCCACAGCGTCAGATTTGAATACCGCGTGCTGCGCGCGGCGGATAAAAAGCTTCTCGCTGAGGGCTGGACAAAGCATGGCTGCACGGACTGCGAAGGCCGCCTCTATAAGAAGGAGCATTCCTTTTACCTCTGGATGAAATCCTTCATATCGGAGGAGCGCGGCTGAGCCGTGTTGCGCTGCGCGGCTTTCTTCTCGTCGAGCTGATATGCGCGCTTACGGTAACGGCGGTCATTATATCCGCCCTTTCCCTGTCGTTTGCCGCGTCGGAGGCGAAAGAACGCCGCGTGGTGCGGAACGAGGCGACGCGCTTTTGCGCGTGGATGAAACACAGAATGTCCTCCGCCGCGCGGGAGGACGCGCAATTTACCCTGCTGCTCACGGACAGGGCGGACCGCGGCTACGAAGCGACGCTTATATGGCTCAGCGGGGCGAAGAAAACGCGGCACGAAAGCTATTTGTTCGAGGATACGACGATGTCTTACGAGGGGGTAAACGAATTGATTTTTTCAGGGCGCTGGTTTACTATGACCCCGGCGGCCACTTTTATAGTAAAATCAAAGAAGAAGCCGGAGATAAGATTATTCGTCACGATAGCCGGCACCGGTTATATGGAAATAAAAGAAAGATTATAGGAGCTGTATTGGCATGGAAAAAAAATCATGGCACAACGAGATAGATTTTCATTGCAGATTTGGAATATGGCCCTTTCAGAAAAGCCTTGACATCACTCCCGCCGGTTTTCTCTATTGCGGAGAGCTGTTTCCGCTGCGCGCGATAACCAGACTGCGCTGGGGGGTAGACCAGAAGAGGGGCGGCATATTCCCCAAGGTGCAGTATATCGCCGTCTTCGGCACCGAGACGAGAGAATTTACGATAAAGACAAAGCAGCGGGACTTTTACGAGCATCTCACTCAGCGCTTCTGGCGCGCGGTCGGCAAACGGCTGATGGCTGAAATGCTTGACGGGCTGCGCAGGGGGACGGAATACCGTTTCGGCGATTTCTCCATATCGGACGGCGGCCTTATCATCACTCAAAAGGGGCTTTTCAAAGGCTCTCAGCCGGAGTTCTTCGCGTGGCCGCGGCTGAAATGGGGGATAGTGAACGGCAACCTCGTATTCACCACCGCCGAAGCGCCGGACAAGCCGATCGCAAGCGCCTCCTTTATCTGGGTAGACAACACGCACATGCTCAGCGTCGCGCTCGCGCTGCTTCAGGAGCGCGGCGACAGAAAGAGCCTCAGCGCGATAGCCGGTTAGAGGATGAAAGAAAGAATAAGACAGATTCCGACGCCGGAAGGCATTTCGATTGAAGCGGACAGCGCGGCCGCTCTCGTCGGCCGTTGCTCGGTCAGTGAATCCCCGTACTTCAAAGCCCCGGACTTTTATTCGATGCGCAGCGACGAAAAGGGGCTAACCATAATCAGCGAATACCCGACATATCAGCAGACAAAGGGCTACAGCTGCGGCCCCTGCTGCGTCCTTTCCGTCCTCTGGCACTTCGGCGTGACGGAGTACGACGAAATGCGGCTGGTAGAGCTGTGCGGTACGATCACCGAACCGAACGAAAGAAAAGAGGGGGGCACTCACACCAGGGGCATCTGCGAATTTTTTCGGAGCATCGGCTGGAATGTGGAATCGAGCTTCTACGCGCCTGAAAAAAATCAGATCATCTTCAAAAACCCGGCTGAATTCCGCGACTACCTGCTGGAAAAGCTGCGCGCCGGCATACCGGTAATGGTCGAGAATATCTGCCTCGGCGCTCACTGGCGCGCCATTATCGGCTACGACACGATGGGAACGGAGGATACGGCGGACGACGTGCTTATCTTCATGGACAGCGCCGATGTGCGAGACCACTGTCAGGACGGCTATACGGTAGGGAATATGGAAGAATTTTTCGACACCTGGCGCGACTTCTGCGCGCTGCCGGTAGATCAGCGCGTCCAGCAGTATGTGGCCGCATGGCCGCCGGAGAGCGGGGCAGGGAAGCAAGCCGGCGGCGAGGGCTGATAAAGCGAAGGGAGGGCTCGCCGCGCGAATGCGGAAGCCCTCCCTGCCTTGTTGATTCCCTGGCTTAATTAACAGTTACGCTTTGCTGTACTGGTCACGCATCCCTTTGACGGCGGCCGCGAGCGCTTCGGGGTCGAGAACCATTTCCATCATGGAAATCTGCTCCTCCCACTGCGCGGGGTCGCACTCTGAACGAATAGCTTCGTCAAATACGTGATATACGGGGAGTCCCAACGAGACTCCAGCAAGCGGGCCTGCATAAGTCGGATCGCCGTTCGTAACGGTTTCGGCGTAAATTTCCGCGCCTTCCGCGTCCGAAGAACCTAGTACAACGACACAGTTCTCGGCTCCGAATTTCTCAGCCGCGTCTTTGATACGCTGCTGATTTTGCAGGTCCATTGCTCCTGCCGCGGTTCAGACAAAGCATTCCGTCGCGGAGAATACTATCTCAGCTCCGGAATCCTTCAGGCACGCTTCCATCGCGGGCCCAGGTACGCCGTCTCTTTCGCCAAGCAGGAGAAGTTTCTTACCAGTAAGTATACCCATGGTTAAGATTGCCTCCCTTTGTGATTTATGCCTTATCGGATGAAAAGCTCCGATTACAGCCTACTTAATAAGCTCTTCGATGGCCGCTCTGATGGACTCTACTGTGCACTCTTCCTTGGAAAGGCGCTTTACCTCGACGCCGTCCTTCCAGAAAAGGAATGTCGGAAGCCCCATAACGCGGAAGCCCATCGCTACTCTCTTGTTCGTCGAGCAGTCCACAGAGGTGAACTTCACCTTGCCCTTAAACTTCTCATCCTCTTCCATCTCGTGATAGTGGGGCATAAGTCCCATGCAGGGAACGCACTGCGGCCCCCAGAAATCCACCACTACGGGGATATTTTTCTCTTCGCGTACCTCTGCGTCGCAGTTCTCTTTTGTAAGCGCTATCATTTTCGCTGCCTCCTGTTAATTATTTGTTTGCCCTTTATTGTCTGTCGCCGCCTGTTGCTGTGCCGGCGGCCTTTTCAGCGTCGATAAGCATTGAATCGCGCAGCGAGCGCTGCAGCATCTGCCTGTCGATGATTCCGAAATCCTCTCCCGGAGCCGGCAGGTTGTGATGCTCCCGCTCCATCCTGTAGCGTTCTCGTGCCTTATGCAGGGCTATCAGCCCATCTTTGTCATATTGCCTGTCGTTTTCCTCTATTATCAGCGACCTGTAGGGGCCGCGCATTATCGGAACATTCGGGGGAAGCGGCGCCGAGACGAGCTTCCAGCCCTGCTGCAATAATTCCTCCGTCTTATCGAGCGTATCCATCGGAGTCCCCTCGATAAGGATTATTTCATGCGGAACAGCCGGCCCTTTCTCTATCCAGGGATTGTTCGTCACGATGCGAAAATTTCTCTGCGTCATCTTGCATCCCTCCAGCTTTCTCCTGACCCTATAATACGATATTTTACTTCAAAAAGCCATCGGCGTTTTAGTGCAAAGAAACAAAAAGAGCGTAACGGGCGGCAGAAATGCCGCCCGTAATTTGTGGGATTTTAATTCTTCTCGAAGATCGTCTGTTCTGTAATCGGAGTCGTCATCGCGTGGAAGGCGCGCATAATAAGCTCTTTGCGCGCGGCTCTGTCAACTTCTTCGCCAAGCTCCGGCTTTCCTGTGGGATGCGGAATCGCCACGCCGGGAACTATTCTGTTCGCTCCAACCGTAAGCATGATAGGAACTATCGTCGCTATCTGAACTACGGGAACGCCTGCCGCGTTTTCTATTTCTCTTGTCATCGATGCGCCGCACCGTGTACAGGTTCCTCAGGTGGAGGTGAGGATCACGGCGTCAACGTTTGCCTTCTTCAGCTTTTCGCCGATCTCGCGGCCGAACTTCTCAGCGAAGGCGACGGCGGTTCCGGTTCCTGTGGTGGTGTAGAATTTATCGTGCAGCTTGCCGAATACGCCCTCTTTTTCAAGCTCGCGCATGATGTCGAGGGGGACGACCACGTCAGGGTCGATGTTCGCCCACTGACGGTCGTAGCCGCCGTGGATGGACTCGTAATTCTCCGGCGTGAGGTTGTCGAGCGCGGAGATGTCGTACTCTCCGTAGCTTTCGGCGGAGGATACGCGGATGCGGTCGGGGTTGCCGGCCGGCACGATGCCGCCTGATGTGACAAGGGCTATCTTCGCGTGCTTCAGATCCTTGACGGGAGCTGCGGGCGGGATCTTTTTGAATGTCGGCATCTCATATTCCGTGCGGAACTCTTCGCCGCGCAGCTTTTTGAGCAGCATTTCAACGGCGCGCTCGGCTCCGCTCTTCTCATGGAAGAAGGATTTGCGCATACCGCGGTGGATATAGCCCTCTTCTCTCGCCGGCCCCATCGCTTCGCCCTTCGCAAGCTTGAGTCCGAGCTTCGCTATCACCGGAAGCGCCTTGCCCATGCCGCGCGCGGAGTCCGCGCAGGGAACGATGTATGTCTTTTTGGAATACAGCTCGACGCCCGGGTTTTCCTGATACATCGAAGTTACAGTCGGAATGCCAAGCTCGGCCGCGACTGTCGCCGCGATGTCGCCGCAGGCGAAGCCGTAGCGTCCCGCGTTGAATGCCGGCCCGGCGACAAAGAGGTCCGGCTTCTGAGCCTTTACCATTTCAAGACACTTTGCGCGCGCCTCGTCGGTATGCTCGCCGTAGAAGCCGTCGCCGCAGATGACGGTGGCGACTATCTCAGCTTCGCCGCCAAAGGCCGCGTTCAGTCCGGTTCCGGGGCCGACAATGCCCTCGCGCAGCTCAGGCTGGTGATCCGCCTTTTCTTCTCCGCCGATACCGGCGTAGAACTGATTGATATAATGAACTACTCTCAAAGTCATGGCTGTTACCTCCCTATACCCACTCGCAGCCGAGCTTGTTGAAGCCTATCTCGGCAGTGGATGCGATGATGGACTGGAGCTCTACATACATCGAACCGTCCGGGCGCAGGCTTTCTTCCGCTCCGCCTGAAAGGACGGCTATTGATTCGGGATATCCGATAACCTTGTCCATCGCGGGGACTTCGATCATTTCATTGACGTTGCCGGTCGAGATGAAGCCCGTAAGCTCCGGCGTCGCGTCGGCAAGGCTCTGGCTGGCGCCGTCCGTACCGGCCGATTCGTCGGAGACGAGCACCGCTTTGATGCCGGCCTTCTCGAAATTCTTCGCGTTCAGACAGAGGTCTGTGTCCGGGTTGCCGTAACCCTCTTCGGAGACGATTACGCCGTCAGCGCCGAGCTGGCGGGCGATTGAAAGGTTCATCTGCGAGGCGCGTATCTTGCCGTCGAGTATCGTGCTCTCCTGTGTGGGGATAACGCCGAGGAAATTAAGCTCCTTGCCGTGGCGGGCGTAGAGCGCCTGCACGATAGGATTGTGGCAGTGATGCCATGTCGTGTTCTTGTCGCAGGCGGAGACGCAGTTTCCGGATACCATCGCTCCGTCCAGCACTTCGTTCGGGTGAATGAGCGTCGGCAGAGAGGGGCGGAGATCCGCGGCGTAGAGATAGGTGTCGTGCAGAAGTCCCTGCGTGATGTTCATGCAGACATAGACTACCTTCGGAAGGTCTGGATACTTCGCGTTCTCTTCAAAGGTGTCGCCCTTTTCAAAGACAGTCACCTCGTCGGCCTTCGCTCCGTTCTCATCGGCGCGGCGTGCGAGATAGACGGCGAGCTTCAGTCCGGCCTCGCGAAGCGAGGTCTCGTAAAGATGCTTTTCCAGATCATCGACCGGCTCAACGGACAGAACGATGTTGTAAGTCTCCGAGAAGGGAGAATATGGCGCGGCGGGGCCGCTCATGTCGATGAAGCCCTCCTGGAAGGCCACGATAGGGCCGCAGGTTACGACGGCGGCTCCGTCAAGAACAAGGGTATCTCCCTCTCCAGCCTTACCCATCGGCGCCATGAATCCGGGGAAGTAATTCCCTTTGCCGATCTTCACTCGCGGCTCGACCGCGTCCTTGACGGGAATGATGCGCGTCTTTTCTCCGGGGCGGGCAAAGTCTATGCTCACCTTCGAGAAATTTCTGTCCTCAGCGATGAGGGCTTCGGCTTCTTCTTTGTTGACATAAAGCACGCCGTCCTTCACGTGAGTCGTCTCTGCAAAATCCAGTCCTTTGATATGGACCTTGTGCAACTCCAAACGCATTTTGCATTCCTCCTTTATTATTTATTACCGGCTTAAAATTGATATTGTATTTAAAAAGACATTGATGCCGGCGGCCCCTTGTCTCACATCCACATTTTAACCTCCGGCGTGAGAAAAATCATTATTCCAAAGAACACAAAAATGATGTATAATAACTTGCGGACTATGCTCTTGAATAAAAACCAGGGAGTGTTTTTTATGTTCAAAAAGATGGCTCAGAACATAGCTGAAAGCGCGAGCGAGGTAATAGGGCGCGGCGTTCTGGTAACGGACGAGAACGGAATTATAATAGGCTGCAACATAAAAAAAAGGGTAGGCACATTCCACGAGCCATCCATGGCGGTGATGCGGGAGAACAAACCCTGCGTCACCTACAGCGAGGAGGCTAAAAAGATGCCGGGGGTCTATCCCGGCTACACTCTGCCGATACAGTTCTTCGACAAGGTCGTAGGCTCCATCTCGATAACGGGAATGCCGGAGGAGGTCGAGCGCTTCGGCCTTCTCGTGCAGAAGCAGGCGGAGATCATGCTGCGCGAGCAGGCATTCCTTGAATCAAATCTCATGCGCGAGCGCGCGCTGCGCGACCTTGTGGAAAACGTCGCCTCCTACGACGGCTCGCAGGGGATGGGCGACCTCATCACATTGCAGGGCAAAGAGCTCGGCGTCACGCTCACGCGCTGCAAAGACGCGCTGGTCGTCGAAATGAAGAGCTGGAAGGATGAATCCAGCGAGAACGCCTATCAGATAATGGTGCGCGAGCTGCGCTCCGCCTTTTCGCACCCGCGCAACGTTATATGCCCTCAGCGCAACAGGCGAGTGACGGTATTCGTCACGCCGAACAGGCTCGGAACGAACGACGACATTCTGCAAAATATAGAAGAGGCGGCGAAGAGCTTTGTCTCCGGCATCGAAAGCAAGGGGATAAAGGCCGACGTAGCGATAGGCTTCCCCGCGACGGATCTGGGCGGCCTCTCGATATCGCTGCGTTCGGCCAGAGACGCGCTGCGGCTCGCCGGACAGCTGAGAATGAGCGGCGTTATCTCCGCGAGGAATCTTACCAGCGAGACGCTGCTTGACATGCTGCCGGCCGGCAGGCGCGAGGAGTTCGCCAACCGCACGCTCGCCGCCCTTATCGGGCGCGGCGACTATGAAGAGATGCGCGACACCTTTCTGGGCTGGTGCGAATCCCCTTTCGCCAGCGGCGAGGTCGCGGAGCGTCTCGCGATGCACCGCAACAGCCTGCAATACCGGCTGAAAAAAATACGCGCGCTCACCGGCAAGGACCCGTGGAATTTCAAAGACGCATTTGAGCTGTGGGCCGCCTTTGTGCTGAAAAACATCAGCGGCGAAGAGACGAAAAACGGCGAATAAAATGACGCTTCAACGGCGCGTTTGACCTCTTATAATAGAGTGTATATAATACCTTGATGTGTAAATAATTCTTCATTTAAGAAGGAGAGATATAGATGCCGTATGATTTTTCCGCCATAGAGCCTAAATGGCAGAAGGCTTGGGCCGAGGCGAAAATATTTGAAGCGGAGGCCGACCCCTCCAAAGAGAAGTTCTACTGCCTTGAGATGTTTCCATATCCGAGCGGAGCGCTCCACATGGGACATTTGCGCAATTATTCGATAGGCGACCTGCTTGCCAGATTCCTGCGTATGCAGGGGCTTAACGTTCTCTACCCGATGGGCTTCGACGCCTTCGGTATGCCCGCTGAAAATGCGGCGATAAAGAACAAAACAGCCCCCTCCGACTGGACGTGGAGCAACATAGAGCACATGACGCAGCAGCTCCAGCGCGCCGGCTACAGCTACGACTGGCGCAGGCGCGTCGAAACCTGCAACGTCGATTACTACAGATGGAATCAGTGGCTTTTCCTGCAATTTTATAAGAAGGGGCTCGTCTACCGCAAGCACGCTCCGGTCAACTGGTGCGACGCCTGCCAGACGGTGCTGGCCAACGAACAGGTCGTCGACGAGGGCGTCTGCTGGCGCTGCGGCACACCTGTAACGAAGCGCGACCTCGACCAGTGGTTCATCCGCATCACGGACTACGCGCAGGAGCTTGTGGACTGCCTGGACGATCTGAAGGGCTGGCCGGAGCGCGTCGTCACAATGCAGCGCAACTGGATAGGACGCTCCGAGGGCGTTCATTTTGAGATGGATATAGCCGACACTGACCTGAAGCTTGAGGCCTTCACAACGCGCATAGACACGATCTTCGGCGTTACCTTCGTCGCTATGGCCGCCGAGCATCCCTATGTAGAAGAATTCGCGAAGCTGGCGGGCGGCGAGAAGGCGGCGGAAATGCGCGCCTTTGCGAAAAGAATGTCCGCGCGCAGCGCCATCGAGCGCACCGCCGTCGGCACGGACAAAGAGGGGCTGAATACAGGCTTCTTCGCTGTAAATCCGGTCAACGGCGAGAAATCGCCCATCTGGATCGCAGACTACATCCTGACGGATTACGGAACCGGAGCGATAATGGGCGTTCCGGCCCACGACCAGCGCGACTTTGACTTCGCGCGCAAATACGGCATTCCAGTCGTCACGGTAGTGCGCCCCGAAGATGGGCCGATACCGGACGGAGCTACCATGCCGGCCGCCGTCGCCGCCGACGGCATAGCCTGCAACTCCGGCTTCCTTGACGGACTTCCGACGGAAGAGGCCATAGCCAAAGCCGCAGATTGGTTCGAGGAGCATGGCAAGGGCAGAAAAGAGGTACAGTTCCGCCTCCGCGACTGGCTTATTTCGCGCCAGCGCTACTGGGGAACGCCGATACCGATGCTCTACTGCGACCACTGCGGCATAGTTCCTGTACCGGAGGATCAGCTGCCGGTCGAACTGCCGCTGGATATCGAGATGCCGGCCAACGGCGGCAACCCGCTGACGCTGCGTCCCGACTGGTACAACACCACATGCCCGGTCTGCGGCGGCCCGGCTCGCAGGGAGACGGACACGATGGATACATTCTTCTGCTCCTCCTGGTACTTCGACCGCTACACATCTCCATGGAGCAAAGAGCTGCCCTTCGATAAGGAGGCCGCCTCCTACTGGATGACGGTGGATCAATACATCGGAGGCATAGAACATGCCTGCCTGCATCTCATCTACGCGCGCTTCTTTACGAAGGTGCTCTCCGACCTGGGGCTGCTGCCGCCCGACATGCGCGAACCCTTCAAGCGTCTGCTGACGCAGGGCATGGTGATCAAGGACGGCGCGAAGATGTCCAAATCTCTCGGCAACGTCGTAGACCCCGATGAAATAATCAAAAAATACGGCGCGGACACCGCGAGACTCTTCATCCTCTTCGCCTCGCCGCCGGAAAAAGATCTCGACTGGTCAGAGCGCGGCGTGGAGGGGGCGAACCGCTTCCTTGGGCGCGTCTGGCGTCTGGTGGAATCGAATCTTGAGGGGCTGAAAAAAGCCTCGCCGGAGCGCGTGGCGATGAAAGATATCACAGCCGCCGCGGAGCGCGATATGAAGCGCGTCATTCACAGCACGCTTGACCGCGTTACGAAAGACATACGCGACGAACGCCAGTTCAACACAGCCGTCGCCCGTCTGATGGAGCTGACCAACGCGCTTATAGCCTTCGCCCCCGCCGACGCGAAGGGGTGGAGCGTAAAGCGCGAGGGGGTCGAGACGCTGCTCTGCTGCCTCTCTCCCTTCTCTCCGCACATCGCGGAAGAGCTGTGGCATCTGCTCGGCAACGAAGATTTCATCTCCGTTCACAGATGGTTTGAAGTCGATAAGAGCGCCCTTGTTGAAGACAGCTCGACAGTCGTATTGCAGATAAACGGCAAGGTGCGCGAACAGTTCACAGTCGCGGCCGGCCTTTCAAAGGAAGAGCTGCTGGCCGAGGTCATGTCGCGCGAAGAGACGAAAAAGCGCCTTGAGGGGAAGGAAATCCTCAGAAGCATCGCCGTCCCCGGCAAGCTCGTCAACATAGTGGTGAAAAACTGATGCCGCAGCTCCTCCTTATCGCCGCCTCCGGTACCGCTCAAAGACGGCTGCTGGAGGAGACTGCCGCCGAACTTGAAAAAAAAGGCTACACCGCCGCCGGCCGTCAGGAGGGAGGGGACTGGAATTCCCTTCTCTCCGACAACATGACCGGCGGCCTTTTTGACGACAAACGCTTCATAATCATAGAATCCGCGCCGCTGCTGGGACAGCTTCCCGAAAAGCTCTCCTTCATGGTCGATCCTTCGTCTGATGTGGCGCTGATACTGGTCTACGAAAGCGACCCGAAATCGCAGCCCGCAAAATTTATCCCCAAAGAGACGCTTGCCAAGTGCAGGATGCTTAAAGCGGCGGAATTTCCGCGCTGGCCGCGGGAGCGGCAGCAGTGGGTCTCATCTTTGGCCCGCGAGCTGGGCGTTAAGGTCAACCCCGGCGGCGTCTCGATGATTGTCGAGCTGCTGGACGACCCGGAGGAGATAAGAGCGCAGCTGAAAAGCCTGGCGCTTTTCAAAAGAGGCGGAGAGGTAAGCGCGGCCGACGTGGAACAGCTCTGCCTTGACGATGGCAGCCGCAACCTGCTGCGTCTGCTGGACGGCCTCTGCGACGGAGACGCCGTCTCCGTGCTCAGAAGCTTCCGCGCGATATCGCGCTCCGGCGAGCTTATCCCTACCCTTACGCCGATACACAACAGAATGCGCCTCGCATGGTATTCAGGGCTTGGAAAAGACGGCCTCTTCTTCGCGCAGGCGCTGGGAGCGAAAGACTACGCATGGCGCAAGGCAAAGGAGGCCGACCGCCGTTACGGCCACGCGGCGCTGACCGATTTCATCTCCGCGCTGCTCCGCATAAGCATAGAGGAGCGCAGCGGCATGGGAGCGGGCTGGAACGGGCTGGAAACGGCAATAGCCGCGCTGCTGAGCGCCGCGCGCTGAAAGCCGCCGTTTTTGATATTTGGGGCGAATAAATAAAAAGAGCGGCGCTCCGTCTGGAGTTCCGCTTTTGTTTTTCTTCTAAATAATATAACCGTTAAGCCTGTGTTGAGAGGGCCTTGACCTTCGCGGCCATGTTGGCTTTGCGGCGGGCCGCTGTATTACGGTGGACGACGCCCTTGACTACCGCCTTATCCAGTACGCCCTGAGCTTCGTTCAGCCGCTTTGTCGCAAGTTCTTGATCCTTGTTCGCTACCGCTTCGAGCAGCTTTTTCACCGCGTTCTTGCAGCGGGTTTTCCAGAAGCGATTGTAGATGCGGTTTCTCTCAGTTATCAGGACTCGTTTTTTTGCTGATTTCTTATTTGGCAATGCCGTCACCTCCTTCACAAAGACAAGGGATATCTTATCACATGATACGGCGATTGCGCAATAGTAAAAAAATTGCTTGGAAAAAGTTTTATTCCGGGGAGTTTTTCATGACTGCCGCGAAAAAACGCAAAAAAAATATATTCCTTTCTTGCCGCGGAGGCGACTCTATGCTATATTTATCAGGTTGTTTATGGGTCGGTTATTCTGAAAAGAATTTTTGATATCTGCTAACGATGACACAACACAGGAGGTGTAGTCTGTGAAGAGAACATTTCAGCCGCACAACACAAGACGCAAACGCGCTATGGGCTTCCTTGAGCGCTCCGCGTCGCCGAGCGGACGCCGCATTTTGAGAAACCGCCGCCGTAAGGGCAGAGCACGTCTCGCCGTCTAAGAGAAGGTGGACTTTGGCTTTTCATCTGCCAGACGACTGAAAAAAGGCTGGCAGTTTGATCTTGTTTTCCGCACCGGGCGTCGTGAAACTGGCGGACTGGTGCGGTTGCTCTTTATCACGAAGATGGAGGGGCCGCCCCTCGTCGGAGTGACGGTAGGCAGGAAGATCGCGCACGCAGTCCGGCGCGTCAGAGGAAGGCGCGTAATGCGCGAGGCCTTCCGAAGGCTGTTGCCGTGGATAAAAGAGGGGACGTGGATAATAGCCTCTCTGCGTGAAAAGGCTCTGGAGGCCGGCGCGGACGAAGTATACGCCGATATGGCCGCCTCGCTCAAGCGCAGAGGGCTGCTGAGGGCGGACTGGCCCGGCGCTGACTGGAAGGTTGACGCGAAGGGCTGACAAGATGCTCGGCCGCGCGCTCTCTTTTTGTATGGTTTTCTGCATACGCTTCTATCAGGCTGCGATCTCGCCGCTGCTTGGAGGCGGAAAATGCAGATTTTATCCCACATGTTCGGAGTATGCCGCCAATGCTCTGGCAAGATACGGCCCGTGCGTGGGAATGTGGCTGGCGGCGTCAAGAATATTGAAATGCGGCCCCTGGCATGAGGGCGGATTCGACCCCGTGCCGGAGCCTGATGAAATCGCGCTGCGGAAATGGTTAGGGAAGCTCCTTAAAAAGCGGAGCTATCTTCGAAAGGTCAGGTGAAAGTTTTGGGTTCTATATGGAACGGAGCGAGTCAGCTCCTTCTCACGATACTTGAATTCTTCTACGGCATCACGCACTCCTACGGACTTGCGATCATCCTTCTTACAATAGCTGTAAGGATCGCCCTTTACCCGCTCAACCAGAAGCAGATGCTGAGTATGCAGCAGATGCAGAAGATTCAGCCTATGCTGAAGGTTATTCAGGAAAAATACGCCAACGACAAGGAAAAGATGAATCAGGAGACGATGCGTCTCTATAAGGAATACAAGGTCAACCCCGCGGCGGGCTGTCTGCCGCTTCTCGTTCAGCTTCCGATACTGATACTGCTCTTCAACGTGCTCCGCACCTACGACTTTGCCGACACCTCCTTCTTCGGGGTCCTGCTCGGCTCCTCCACCACGGCGGGGCTGGCGAAGGCGATGGGCGTGGCTGCCGGAGCCGGCGGCGAGTACAGCATCATGGCGGTGCTTTCCGCCATAATAGCCAACCCGGCGGGACTTTCCAACGTCGGCTATTATCTCGGCAACCTCGTGCTGCTGATAGGCATTTCGGTGCTGACCTGGGCGCAGCAGAAGCTTTCCGGGGGAAACAACCCGCAGATGGCGATGATGAATACGATCATGCCCTTCTTCATGGCCTTTATATGCCTTTCGATGCCTGGGGGCGTAATGCTCTACTGGGGTCTCTCCTCGCTGATGGGAGTAGCGCAGCAGTATTTTGTCATGAAGAGGACGACGCAGGAGCTGGCTGTGAAGCCGAAGCTTCATAAAAACAAGCCTGTGAACGCCGCCAGCGACGACGACGACGATGATGAGGACGACGAGGATTAAATGATGAATGACGAAATTCGCGAAAGAGACAACGAGCAAAGCCCCCTGCCGGAGATAGAGAGCGCCGTTGTGGAATGCTCCTCTGTTGACGAGGCCAAAGCGAAGGGCGCTGAGATGTGGGGGATAAAGGCTGACGATGTGGAGGCCTCCGTCATATCCGAGGATAAAAAGCTATTCGGCCTGCTTGGCTCGACCTATAAGGTTGAGATACGTCCATTCGCCCCTATTTCCTATATAAAGTCATGCCATTTTGTGAACGAAGTTCTTGACAAGATGGATCTTGATCTGATACCGGAGCTTACGGACGACGGAATGATAAATCTCGTCGGCGAGGACGCCGGCGTGGTCATAGGCAGATACGGCGAGACGCTCAAAGCGCTTGAGTATCTGACGAATCTTGTCTGTCACGACGATACCTCCACCAGACGCGTCCGCTTCGACTGCGGCGGCTACCGCGCGCGCCGCGAGCAGACGCTGAAAAGGCTGGCCGAATCGATAGCGCGCGAGGCGAGACAGAAGGGAACTCCCGTAAGTCTGGAGCCTATGTCCAGCTGGGAGCGCCGCCTGATACATATCGCTCTGCGCGACAACAAGGATGTTGAGACGCGCTCGATCGGAGAAGATCCGCTGCGCAGAGTGCTTGTTTGCCCCGTCGGCCGCGGCCAGCGGGATCGCGGACGCCGCCCGCAGCGCGGACGCCGTTTCAGCTGACAGCCGGCTGAAAAAGCAGAGATATGTACCCCGTAATATTCAGAATTTCTTTCGTGGAGGTTCGCAGCTATTACCTGCTGTGGGCCTCCGCGCTCTTTCTGCTCATATTCTGGAGCAGATACCGCGCCATGCGCGTATATGGAATGGAGGACGACGACGTTACCTCCGTCCTGATCTGGGTATACTGCGCCGGAATACTTGGGGCCTTCGCCGCCGGCGTCGCTGAGAAGCTGCCCCTTTATTGGGACGGAAGGCTCAGCCTCGCGCAGACCTTTCGCGGCCTCTCCTCAGGTGGCGGCCTTCTGGCCGGAGGGCTTGCCGGATTGTGGCAGCTGCGGAAACGCGGCCTCAGCGCGGACGCCTTTGCGGACGCGGCTGCGCTGCCGCTGGCGGCGATGCTGGCGATAGGGCGTATCGGCTGCTTTCTCGAGGGCTGCTGCGTCGGCTCCGGCCACTACTGCAAGCCTGGGACCGTTCCGTGGTGGTCTGTGCATTTCCCCTTTGACCCGGCGAATTTCTTCCGCTTTCCCTCGCAGCTTGCCGAATCCCTCTCCGCGCTCTTCATCCTGCTGCTGCTGGCCGCACTTTCGCATGCCGCGCCTAAGATGATAATAAAAAGAGGCGGAATATTATTCCCCCTCTTCATGCTCTTCTACGGTCTCTACAGGCTGCTTTCAGACCCGCTCCGCCAGTCGAATGCCGTCACTTACGCGCAGAGCGGCCATTATATCTGGATCGCCGCGCTTGTCGTAGGGCTCTTCTGGCTCTCCTTTACGGCCTTTCGTTTGACACACCGGAGAAGTTATCGATAAATTTCAGCAGCTCGTCGGGAGGCATCGGCTTCGCTATCAGATAACCCTGAATATGCACGCAGCCCAGCCCCAGCAATACGATGAGCTCATCGTCCTCCTCCACTCCCTCCGCTATGACCCTGCATCCCATGGCCTTAGCGACATTCGCCATAGCGCGGGCGATAGACTTCTTCATCTCCGAGCGCGCCACGCCTCCAGTCGGGAGATAGATCCCTCAGCCATGAGAAGGAGGAATAACCGGTGCCGAAATCGTCGATGTAAATCGGAATCCCGGCCTCCTTGACCTGCAAGATATTTTTCCGCGCCGTCCCTGTCTCGTCAAAGCTCTTTGATTCCGTTATCTCCATTCCGAGCGCATAGGAAGGCAGGCCGGAGGCTTTCACTATATCCGTCAGCTTTTGCCCGAAATTCATCTGCGCGAGCTGTATCGTGGAGACGTTGAACTCGATGGAGACGCCGCGCGCGGAGAGCTCCTTCGCAAACTCGACGCAGCGCTCTATCACCCAGTCGCCAAGCGTGTTGATAAAGCCCGTCTGCTCCGCCATAGGGATGAATACCCCCGGCGATACCGGGCCGTATTTGGAGCTCTTCCAGCGTGCAAGCGCCTCGACGGAGGCTATCCTGTCCTCTATCGCGTCGTAAATCGGCTGAAAGTGAAGATGAAGCTCCCCCTTCCTGATAGAGTCCATCAGCTCCAGCTCCATGTCGATGTATCTGATGCGCTCAAGGTAGGCCTTGCCGTCGAGTATATAAAAGCCGTGATTCTCCCTCGCCAGCTTCAGCGCCATCTCTCCGTTGCGGAAGAGGCTCTCCAGGGTGGGATCGCAGTACTCCGCCCATTCGTTGTAAGTCACGACGCCAACAGAACAGCTTATCTCAAAGACATTTCCATCTACCTCCATCGGGGTAAGGAAAGCCTCTCTGATTTTCCGTCCGAGCTCTTGCAGCTCCTCGTCGTCCTTATAATCGTAACGGAGGACGAAATCCTCATTCGCGACGCTGTACAGCGCGGCGTCAAGCTCCCGCACAGCCTCCGCTATCCGTCCTGCCGCCGCCGCAACCGTCTTCTGGAATATGATGCCGCCGAAGATATCGCGTATCCGCTCTTTATCATCTATGCTGACAAAGCAGCAGGCGGCGTTTACACTTTTCCCCTCGAATCCTTTCATCTCTCTGGACATCCGCTGATTGAAGCTCTCGTTGTTGGGGAGCTTCGTGAGCCGGTCGATATAGGCGAGGTCATGTATGCGCCGCTGCTGCGCCTCGTCCTTCGACACGTCCATCGCGACGGCCAGCCTTGAAGCGCCATGCCCCGCCTCGTCGAGTATATGTATATAAAGATAGAGCCGTTCGCCGCCGGGGGCGGTGAATGGGAAGCGGAAAGAGCTGTGCGGCTCCATTGTCTGAAGCGGGAATATCTTCCGCCCCTTGTCCATATAGTCCGTGAAATTAAATTCGTGCACCTTATCCGGCAGAGAAAGCGCCTTTGTGAAGGAGGGAGAGAAGCCGGAAGCCTTTCCCTCCGGCGTGAGGTAGAAGAGATGAAGTCCTGATGTGGTTATGATATTCTGCGAAATTCGCTGAAGCCAATGCGAGCGGCTGGAGTAAAAATAGACGAGCAGGATAATCCCTGACATCAAGAAAAAGAGCACCACGAAGGCGAAGACTATATTGCGCAGATGCACGCGCTGAAAATGCCTGATGCTGTCGTCCGAAGAGAGCGTGATGAGCTTCCAGCCGTCAGTCGCCGTAAGAGGAGCGAAGGAGACGACGCGGCTTGTGCTCTCAGCATGAAAGCTTCGCACCGCCTCCTCCTGCCGTTCGGAGCGGAGCACTTCGCCAAGGCTGATTTTTTCTTCGTTGTTGAGGATTCCGTCCATGAAATGCAGGAAGTTGATTCCGCCGTTCAGATACATGAGCGGGTCGGTAAAGACGCCGGAGTGCGCTATCACGGAGTTGTTCTCGTCCACAATAAAGAGCGAGGCGCCGCTGTAGGGGATGGAGATGTCGCTAAGCAGCGCCTGAGTATCTTTCAGCGGAAAAATGACGGCCAGAGAGCCTATGAGCCGCGCGTCGAGATATACCGGCAGGAAAGCGGCTATCTGTTCTCTGCCTGAGATTTTTGCGTCGGAGAGCGGGTCGAATATCACGCCGGAGGTAGAGACAAAGCCGCGTATCGAGCTTTGAAAACCGCGGAGATTCCAGAGGCTTGTCTTCTCGCCGCTCTCGCTCTCCGCGCTGCCGTCCAGATCAGCTACGAAAAAATGCTTCAGATATTCGTAGCCGTCGCGCGTCCTGTATGTGTTGAGGTTCGTGTTAAGCTGCTCCAGCGCAGCGGCCGCGTCGCCCGAGACCGTCTCCGAGTGCATTCGGGCAAGGGATGCGTATATTTGCAGATGAGATTTTATGCGTTCATTGACGATGTGGGAGGCGAGACCGGCGACGGAGCTTATCTGTTCCCTGTCCTGCGTTTTGTATATTTCTCCGGCGCGCAGGAGCAGCATATAACTGAAACTGCCGAGGAGAAAGAGCATCACCGACAGCAGAAGAAATGTGCGCGTACCGAACAAGCGTGCCTTAACCAGATTCTTCAATGTTGTGTTCCCCCAACTTTTCCGCGAGCATTATATCACATTAAAGCGGTCAGAAAAAGATTAAATATTTGGCTGATGTCTTCTATGTCAGCGGATTTTCATCCGATAATATTTTTGCCTCTTTACCCACATAATCTCCATAAATATCGCATATAATCATTATTGACTTACGCTGACCATATTGATATTATTATGGGCCATGCAGGGTGAGGACAACAGAAAAAATTTTTGGAGGTGCTTCAAAAGATGGAAAAATTCAGCTTTGGCGGCGGGATAAAAAAGTTTGCGACGGCGGCGCTCGCGGCGCTGGTCTTGTTTGCCGGCGGCGCGGCGGGGTCGTATATAGCTACGCGATACACGCTGACGGAATCCGGCATCGCGAAGGAGAGCAACCCCGGCGGAGTGGCCGTCGCGGCCGCGCCGCTGCTGTCGAACGCGAAAAGCCCCTATGTCGATATCGTGAAGAGAAGTTCGCCTGCGGTCGTCAACATCGACGTCGAGACGATGGTGACGGAGCAGCCGATGGTCAATCCATTCCAGGGAAATCCCTTCTTCGAGGAGTTCTTCGGCGAGGAATTTTTCGGCCCGCAGCAGCGTCAGAGCGCTCCGAGGAGGGTGCCGCGCCGCGCGAAAGGCTCCGGCTTCATCGTCAGCAAGGAGGGCTATATCCTTACAAATAACCATGTAGTAGAGGATGCGGACAAGATAAGGGTGACTATGCTGGACGGGCGTACCTTTGACGCGAAAAAGGTCGGACAGGACCCGACATTCGACCTTGCTGTGATCCAGATAACCGCGAATGACCTTCCCGTTCTTCCCCTCGGCGATTCCAACGCCACGGAGGTAGGCGAGCAGGTCGTTGCGATAGGAAATCCGCACGGCTTTGAGAATACGGTGACGGCGGGCATCATATCGGCGAAGAACAGAACGCTGCAGGCCCCCGGAGTGAACTTCCAGGGCTTCTTGCAGACCGACGCGGCTATCAACCCAGGAAACAGCGGCGGCCCGCTCATCGACATTAACGGGAATGTAATCGGCATCAACACGGCTATCATCCCTTACGCCCAGGGAATCGGCTTCGCAGTTCCTGTCAACATGGCAAAGCAGATAATGGACGACCTCATCAAGCACGGGGAGGTTCGCCGCGGCTGGCTCGGCGTGACTGTGCAGCCGCTGACCGCGTCTCTCGTCGAAGCCTATAAGATACCGGTCAAGGAGGGGGCTATCATAGCGGACGTACAGAACGGCTCCCCCGCTCAGAAGTTCGGCCTCCAGCGCGGCGACGTGATCGTCTCCGTCAATGGCAAGGATGTCAAAAGCAGCGAGGACGTAGTCTTCGCGGTGCGCAACATACTGGCCGGCGAGAAGGTCCCATTCGGAATATACCGCGACGGCAAAAAGATGGATATAGACGTCGTTCTCGGAGATATCAGCGACGCCAAGGGAGCGAAGAGGCAGACGAGGCCGCAAAGCCGTCAGTCTCAGGAGGCGCCGGCTGAATCCACAAAGCTTGGGATAACTGTCGTAGCGAACAGCGCCGACTTCAGCAGGGAGCACGGCCTTTCAGAGAGCGGCGGCGTGGTAGTGACCTCGATAGAACGCGGTTCGCGCGGACAGCGGCTCGGCCTTCGCCCCGGCGACGTGGTGCTTGAGGTGAACCGCAATAAGATAAATTCCCTCTCCGATTGGGAAAAGGCAATGGATTCAAACGCCGGAGCATTCGGCTTCCTCGTATCGCGCGGCGGCCAGACGCTCTTTATCTCAGCGGAATAATAAAAGACGGCGTCTGCCGTAAAATAGAAGAAGCCGCCCTTCGGGGCGGCTTCTTTCGTATTGTAAGGCGGCTCTTCCGCTATTTTTCGTCCTCTTTTTTGACGCGGTAGCAGAAGTCGCAGCGTTTGCCCCCCTCCATGAGGGTCTCCGTGCGTTCCAGCTTCAGAGAGCTGTCGAAGCCTTCCAGGAAGGAGGCGTCGCGGTCGCAGGAGACTATCGCGCCTATGTCGCCGTAGCCAAGCTCGCTGTAAAGCTTTGCGAAGGCGCATTCTGACACGTCGAAGGCGAAGCACTTTTCGTCGTCCTCTTTCACCGTGCTTTTGAGCGCGCCCCCCTCGTTCCATTTTTCTACGCAGTTCTTTTTCAGCGATTCCAGACCGCCGCCGAATCCGGCGGAGCTTTTCGCTCCCAGCTCGCGCGATATCTCCTGAAGCGCGCGGCGCGCCACGTCGCGGACGCGCTCCTCGCCGAACTCGCGGCAGAAGGCGCGGAGCAGCGGCCCGATAGCTTTTATTTCTATCTCTCTCTGTTGAAGCAGCGGTATTTCCTTGAAATTCTCCCTCAAAACAAGACCCCCTTTGAATAATTGCGCGGATTCTCTTTCAATATTTTACTCCGAAAGGAACGAAAGCGCACGGAGCGGCGGCGTTTGCCATTTTTCGACAAAAAGGGTATAGTGATAGCGCCCCGCTATGAAAAAGCGCGCGGGGCGTTCCATGATTCTACCGTTTACCGCGCGGCGGCGGCGGTATAGAATCGACCGCAGTCGAAATATGCGGCGTAATTAAATAGGAGCCTTTGAAGGAGGTAAATACAATAATGAGCGATCAGCTTATGAATCAGGATGACCGCGCCAGAATCGAAGAGCTTGAAGCCAGAATCAGCGAACTGGAAGATAAGCTCGCGGAAAGAGCGTCCACGCTGCGCGAAAAGCTCCGCGACGACGCGGATGAGGCCGGCAGCGAGATGAAGGAGAAGGCGGAGCGCCTTTACAGAGAGATGAAGCCGCTGCTGGACAAGTATCGCGAGGAGAGAGAAAAAATCGCCGAGAGGGTGAGCTGCGGTATAGCGGAGCATCCGGGACTTTCGCTGGCGCTGGCCTTCGGAGTCGGGCTGTTCGCCGCGAAGCTGCTGGAAAATAAAGCGGGGCATTACCGCCATCATCACCTGTAATCTCCGCAATGAAGGATTAAGGGGCGGAATTTTCCGCCCCGTTGTTTCGGAGGGAGCCGTATGAACAGGCTAAGCAGGGTAATAGTGAGCTTTTTCGATCTTATAGAGGCGGAGGGGCGCGAGCTGCGCTTGCAGACGGCGATTGCCGTGCGCGGTATGATGCTCTTTTTCTTTGGCGGTCTTCTGGTCGTGGCCGCCTTTATCGCCGCCGGCTGCGCCCTCTATATCGAGCTTTCGGAGCTGCTCGGCCCTTCGCTGGCCGCGCTTGCGGCGGCTGTCTTTTTTGCGGCGGCCGGCGGCTTCCTCATATCCAGAGGGGCGGCGCGGAGCGTCGTTCGGCCGGAAGCGGAGAGCGAAGAAAAAAATGACGGAAATGACGAATAAGCCGCTTTCCATAGCCGAGGCGAAGAAGAATTTAGAGCTGGCTTTGGAGGCTGTCGAGCCTGCAAATATAGTCAGGGCCTATCCGCTGAAAAGCGTTGGCGCGGCGGCGGCCGCCGGCGCTCTTCTTTCTTTCCTTTCAGGAAGGAGTCTTTTTCGTTTCGCCTTTCCCGCCGCAGAGCTGCTGGAGCTGGCGGCGAGGCTGTTCGCCGGAGGAGAAAGCGAGTAGCTCTTTGAAGATATATTATTTCGGATAAAAACGGCGGCGGGAGAATAGCTCTCTTCCGCCGCCGTTTTTATCCTTTTTACCGTCGTACTTTTTTTACCATTTAAGCTCCGTCTCGCTTACCTCTCCGTCGCTCCATGTCGCTGTGAGCAGCAGCTTTCCGCTCTTCGCGTTAAGCTTTCCGTTGTTTTGCATAAGGAGCTGGTAGCTCTTCGTTCCGTTGACCTTGAGCTGAACCGTGCCGTTCGCGGCGTTTAGGAATTTGCTGCCCTCGCGCACTCCGAGCAGCCATCTGCCGTTGTTGGAGGCGAGCGTGTCCCAGCCCGCGCCTGTGCTGTCGGTGAGAACCAGCGCGGTGATGACTCCCTTTCCGTCAGCCTTTATCGTCAGAGCCATATCTTTGGAGCCGCTGGCCCCCTTTTTCTTGTTCTTGCCCACAAGGTCAACCGCTACGCTGGCCGGCTTCTGAGCCGTGAAGAGCACGGAACGCTCCGCCTTTGCGGCCGTGACGTCCTCCTTCTTTCCCGCCGCCGGAGCCGCGCTCTTTCCCTCTATGAGCCGCCCGTCGTCGAATACGATTGTGACGAGATATGGGCCGCTCTTCGGCTCCTTTTCCTCGTCAAAGGCGATGTTGAATTCCTCTGTGCCCTTTATATCTATCGCTACGGAGCCGTCGGCTTTGTTCAGCCTCTTTCCGTTCGTCGTCATCACCACCGCGAGCGGCGTTTTGCTGCTGGGTACGGTGTCCCATTTCTGACTGTTTTTGAGGTTGGAGACGCGCACGCCGGTTATTTTTCCGACGGCGTTGACGGCGATTTTGATGAAGCTGTCGGCGTTCATGTTTGACTCGAACTTTTTGCTCTGCCCGACAAAGTCAAACTTGCTCGCGCCGCTGTACTCTACCGTGACAGAGTCTGCCGCAACGCTCTTTTTGCCTTCGACGGCGTTCCGTTCGATCATTCTGCCGTCTGAGAGCGTCGCGAGAAGCTTTACCGCGCTATTCGGCTTGTCCAGCAGTCCATCCTTGTCGTCCACGAAAATAATGCAGCGGATATCGCCGCCGAAGGAGAGGCTTCCGTCCGTCTTGTTCAGAATGTTGTTCGATTCGTCGATGACGACAGCAAGCGGCGCCTGGCCGGAGGGGAGAGAATCCCACTGCGCCTTTTGCCCGCCGTTTTCGGCCGTTATCCTGATGCCGTTGACGCGGATTCCCTCCGAAAGCTTGAAGTGCGCGTCGAAACGATAATCGTTCCTGCCGTTCGCCCCGACCTTTTTGTTTTCTCCGGCGAAGTCCTGATCCGATAGGCCGCGTTTCTCAAAGAGGGCTATTTCGTCCTTGCCCGTCTCTTTGCCGTCGGCTTTCTTCGCTGGCTCTTCTTTCTTTTCTTCAGCCTTTGCAGCCGATTTCACCTGAGTTGAGGCGGAGGTTGTCGCCTTGTCGATAAGCGTCACTGTGGCTGTGAAGGTGGAATCCTTTGGAATGGCCTTTGAGGCGTCGTTGACGACCAGAATAAATTCGGCCGCCAGAATGACAGGCGTTATCGTCATTCTTCCCCCCTGATTCAGCGGCTCGCCCTTTGAGTTTCTCACTGCCAGCAGGTTGTTCCTGTCCGATGTGCTCCATACCGCGCCGGTCGTCTCATTTTTCAGGGATATTTCCCTTATTGCCTGAGCGCCGCTGACCATGAGCGAGAATACGGCGTCCGGCTTGCCGTCCGGAGTTGCCGACGTTCCCGCGCCTATCAGGTCGTCATCTGCGCCGCTGAATACCAGCGACTCTGCTGTGAGCGTTACTCCGGCCTCCGCAAACGGGACGAAGAAAAGCGCTGCGGCCATGAAGAGGGCCGATATTATAAAAAATCTTTTCATTGCTGTTACACTCCCTTTTGTTTTTTCTTTCCGCTATTGTATAACATATATCGCGGAATATCAGCTGTTTGCCTGAAAGCCTTCGGATAATCCGGCGTAAAATTGATATAAAATATAATAAATCCAGCGCGGGGAGGCGAATGGGAAAATGACAGAGGAAAAAGAGGCTTGCGGCGGCGGACTGATTTTTGGCGAGGTGACGGAGCTGAGCGCCAATATCGACGATATGACCGGCGAGGATCTGGGGGCGGCGATGGAAATACTGCTCGCGGAAGGGGCGCTTGACGTCTGGTTCGAGCATATACAGATGAAGAAAAACCGCCCGGCCGTGAAGCTGTCGCTGCTTGTCCCTCCGGCTGAGAGGGAGCGCTTCGCGGAGCTGACGCTGCGCCACACGACAACGCTCGGAGTCCGCATGAAAACGATGGAGCGCGCCGTCCTCGAACGCGGAACGCGGATTGTCCCGACGCGCTTCGGTGAGCTGCGTTTCAAACAGGCGCTTTCCGGAAAAAAGGTCGTCCGCGAGATGGCGGAATACGACGATATCAGAAAAATAGCGGCCGATACAGGGCTGCCTATGTCCGAGATCCGGAGGATGGTCGCGGAAGATGAAAAGATACAGACACTATAAGGGCGGCGAATATGAATATATCGGCGTGGCGCGTCACTCCGAGACCGAGGAAGAATTTGTCGTATATCGTCCGCTTTATAATGACAGCGGCCTTTGGGTGAGGCCCAAAGAGATGTTTTTTGAGACGGTGACTGTGAATGGGGAGACTGTCCCCAGATTTTGCGAGATAGAGGAGGAATGAATATGAGTTTTGACGATAAGGCCAGAGAGGTCGCTTCGCTGGTTCGCGCCGGCGGGGTCGTGATATTCAGCGGCGCGGGGCTGAGCACGGAATCCGGGCTGCTGGATTTCCGCTCAAAGGATGGGATATGGGCTCACGCCGACCCTACGCGCCTTGCATCCGTAGGAGCGCTTGAAAATAATTACGACGAATTTCTTGAATTTTACAAGGCGCGCCTATTCGTTCCCGACGAGGTGCTGCCAAATGTCGGACACAAGATAATAGCCGGATGGGAAAAGCGCGGCTATGTTGACGGTGTGATAACGCAGAATGTGGACCGCCTGCACCAGAGAGCCGGTTCCGAAAAGGTCTGGGAGCTGCACGGAAGCCTTGAACCGGTCTATTGTCACAGCTGCGGAAAGATGGGTGAACGCGGGGATTTTCTGGCGGGAAAGCCCTGCTCCGCCTGCGGCGGGCATCTGCGCCCAAGCGTCGTGCTCTTCGGCGAGATGCTGCCGCAAAACGCGCTTGAGGCCGCCGACGAACTGAGCGATAATTGCCGTACTTTCATCGTCCTCGGCTCATCTCTGGTCGTTTCGCCGGCAAATTATTTCCCGCGTCAGGCCAAAATGCGCGGGGCAAAGCTCGTTATCGTCAACCGCGAACCGACGCCTCTCGACGGAATCGCGGATGTCGCCGCCCACGAGGGCATAGGAGAATTTCTCAGCGCCGCTGAGAGATATATGGGCTGAAAACGGGCGAAAAAAACGAGGAGGCTTTTTCAGCCTCCCCTTTTATTGTTTTCTTCCTCCGCTTACAGCGTCATCTCTCTCTTTACAGGTCTGGCGAAGAGTTCTTTCAGCAGCTCATGCGGCTTCGCGCCTCTGTAGAGGACGCCGTAGACAGCCTCGGCCAGAGGCATTTCCACGCCGAATTTTTTGCTGTTTTCGACCACGGCGCGCACAGTATAGGCTCCCTCCGCCACCTGCCCAAGCGACCGCACCGCCTCGTCGAAGCTCATGCCTCCGCCTATGGCGAGGCCGAGACGGAAATTGCGCGAGTGTATACTGTAGCATGTCACCATCAGGTCGCCGACTCCTGCGAGGCCTGACAGCGTGAGCGGCGACGCCCCAAGCTTTACCCCCAGACGCATTATCTCCGCCAGCCCGCGCGAAGCGAGCGCGGCGAGAGCGTTGTCTCCGAGGTCTAGCGCCTTTGATATGCCGGCCGCCACCGCGTAGATATTTTTCGTCGCGCCGCCCACTTCAAGGCCTATCACGTCCGTTCCGGTGTAAACGCGGAAGTTGTTTCCGTTCAGTATCGCCTGCCATGACATCGCCTCATTCTCTTCGCCGGAGGCGAGCGCCACTGTTGTGGGGCGGTTTATCAGCACCTCTTCCGCATGGCTTGGCCCTGAGAGCGCGGAATAGACGAGCGTCGGGCACAGCTCCGCATGTACCGTATGCAGCAGGCTGCCTGTGGATATCTCTATCCCCTTCGCGAGGTTGAGCATGTGGCCGCCCCGCGGCGAGAGCGCAGCCAGCTTTTCGCATAGCCCGCGCTCCGCCTGCGCGGGTATCGCCATTATGTATCTGTCGGAAAAGGCGATAGCCTCCCGCAGCTCCGTCGTGCATTTTATATTCTCGGGCAGTACGGTCTCCGTGAAGCAGAATCTGTTTCTTCTGTCCTTATTGATAGAATCGGCCTGCGGCGCCGATATCGTCCACAGCAGCACGCTGTTTCCGAGAGAGGCCAGATGAACAGCCATCGCCGTGCCGAAGCTGCCCGCGCCAAGAATGGTAATTTTCAAAATAATATTTCCTCCCTTCCCTCTTTACCGTTACGCGTCGCGTACCGTGATATTATAGCCCCTTTCCCGCGATTTGTTTTCGCGCTTCCAGCTGAGGGCGGACTGTCGGGAGGCGCCTCATGTAGTATAATATCCCGCATGAGAAATATCAGAAGAAACACCGCACGCATGACAGCGCTCTCCGCGCTGATAGCCGCCCTCTACGCCGGACTTACGGCGGCGCTGGCTCCGCTCTCCTTCGGGCCGGTGCAGTTTCGCGTGGCCGAGGCGCTGACGCTGCTGCCATTTTTTATTCCGGAGGCGGTTCCCGGATTGTTCGTCGGCTGCCTGCTCTCGAATATGCTGGGAGGCTTCGGCCTCGTCGATATAATTCTGGGCAGCGCGGCGACGCTGCTCGCGGCCTGGCTGACGGCGCGGGCGCGGAATATATGGCTCGCCGCGCTGCCGCCGGTGCTCGTCAACGCCCTTGTCGTCGGCGGCTACGTCGCGATTCTCTCCGATACCCCGATCGCCCTCTCAATGCTTTACATCGGCGCGAGCCAGGCTCTTATATGCTGCGGCATGGGCATTCCGCTGGCGCTTGGCATAAGGCGCTCCGGCATTATTGACAGATTCATGGAAGCGAAGCGGCCGCGCGGGTGAAATATCGCGGCTGTGCGTTTATAATAGGCACGAACCGCGCCGTCACAAGCGGCGGCGGTCGCTGACGAAGCCGAGGATATGAGCTATGACGATACGCGAACGCTGGGAAGATATTGAACGCCGGATACTCTCGCCGCAGGCCTGCCTTTCAGTGAACAGCCGCGGACGCGAGCGGCCGGAGGAGTCCTGTGCCATACGCACCTGCTTTCAGCGCGACAGGGACAGGATAATACACTGCAAATCATTCAGGCGGCTCAAATACAAGACGCAGGTGCTTCTGCTGCCGGAGGGCGACCATTACCGGACGAGGCTCACTCACACGCTCGAGGTCTCGCAGATAGCGCGCAGCATAGCGCGCGCGCTTGCCCTCAACGAGGATCTGACGGAGGCCATAGCGCTGGGACACGACCTGGGGCACACTCCATTCGGACACATGGGGGAGCGCGTGCTTGACAGGCTTGCGCGCGAAAACGGCCTTGACGGATTTCATCACGCGGCGCAGAGCCTCCGTGTGGTCGATTGCCTTGAAAAGGACGGGCGGGGGCTTAACCTCACATGGGAGGTGCGTATGGGCATCATACAGCACTCCAAAGGTCAGGTGGATGTCCGCAGCGGCTATGAGCTTGCCTCGCCCTCGAGCATGGAGGCGTGGGTGGTGCGCGTCTCCGACTCTCTGGCATATCTCAACCACGATATAGACGACGCGCTGCGCGCCGGGCTGCTCGATACTGATAATCTGCCGGATGATATGCGCGCGCTGACGGAGATGGCGAATTCAAAAAGGATAAACGGAATGATCGTTGACGTTGTGGAGAACAGCACGCCGGAGGCCGTGAGATTCAGCGGCGAAATGCTCGAACAGATAGAGAAGCTGCGCGGCTTCCTCTACGAGCATGTCTACTCGCGGACGAACGCCATCATCGAGGAGTCGCGCGTCGAGCATGTGATAACGGCGCTCTTCGAGCGGAGAATGGCAAAAAACGGAGGCTCAGCGCGCGAGGCGGTGGATATGATATCTGGAATGACAGACCGCTTCGCGCTGCATCTTTTCCAGGAAAGCTTCGTCCCAAGCCCGTGGCCCAAGCCCGCGCCATAGTCTTTTTATCTTTACGCGCAGACAAAAACGGGGCGGACGACCGCCCCGCGCGCTGTGTCATTCCATCCGCTGCGATAATTTTTTAACCGAAGAGCTGGTGAATAAGCTCCTTTTCCCAGCCGTGATCTCTCGGCGCCAGCAGGCGGATGTCGGCGGTAAGCTTTTTGAAGAGCCATTTGCCGTCAGGCTGTCTTTCAAACTCGTCCTTATACAGAACTGCAAGCAGGAAGTCCCTCTGCGTCTTCCGGGCGCGATATGGCCCGAACAGGTAGAACTGTCCGCTTCCCCTGTCTCCCTCTACCGTGATTATTGGATTGGTCATGACATGACGCGAAAAATCGATGGCTTCCTGAAAACCGACGAAGAGCTTGCGGATGGCGGCCGCCCCCTCATGCCGTCCGAAAACCTCATAGCCGTCCCAGACGCCGTCCTCCGTAAAAACAGAACAAATCCTGTCAGGGTTATGATCGTCGTCACAAATTTCCGCGTAACGATATTTAAGCTGCTTGATCTCTTCAATGTCGGCAAGCCTTTGAACCGCTTTTTCCAATTCATGCTGATTCATAACAGTCTCTCCTTTTTTTCGTTAATATTATTTACGACAGAGAACGGCTTCTCTGCCGCGCGATGCCTCTTTACTTGCATAGCTGCATTTGCCCGGACGCTTACAGCCCCCGTCCCAGCTCAAATCCCTGTGCGATGGCTTCGCCGGCCAAGCCGACCCCGGCCGCGTCGCCGATTATCCGAACGTCATAGCCCCTGGCTTCCAGCTTTTTGGCAAGCTCGTTTTTACTGCGGGAACCAACGGAAAGCACGACGGTATCCGCAGGAATTTCTCCTTCAAACTTTCCGGTCAATCTGACGCCGCCAGGGAATATCTCCTGCACGGTCGTTCCTGTGCAGACGGTCACGCCATGTCTGCGAATATCTTCAATGAGCGCTTCCCGCGGAACAAGGGCCTCGTCCAGGGCAATATCATCCAGCATTTCCACAAGCGTTACGGTTTTAAGACCAAGAGCCAGGTGATTGGCGGTTTCTGTTCCCACGCAGCCCCCGCCGATGACGACGACCCTCGCCCCGGGGTTCGTCTTTCCGTCCAGCACATCCTGAGCCGTCACGACGTTCGGTGCGTCGGCGCCCGGTATTTTGGGGATAACAGCTTCCGCGCCTGTCGCGGCGATAATCACATCAGGCTTCTTTTCCGCGACAAGCTCTTCTGTCACTTCTGTCTCCGTATAGAGGGGGACGCCGAGACGTTTCAGTTCGTTTCTCTGCCAGTTGATATAGTTGACTATTTCGCCTTTGCCCGGAGGTACAGCCCCCAGACGGAACTGACCGCCCGGCTGGCTTCCCTTTTCGTATACCGTCACGCGGTGTCCGCTTTCCGCCGCTGAGATAGCAGCCGAGAGACCGCCCGGCCCCGCGCCGATAACCATAACATCTTTGGGAGCCGCGCTTCTCACAGGCTTAAGCTCATATTCCCTGCCCAGCATCGGATTCAGAATACACTTTACAGCTTTATCCTGCAAAAGATTTCCGATGCAGCCGTGATGACAGCCGATACAGCAGCGAATCTCATCATATCTGCCTTCCATGGCCTTGTTCGGAGTATCCGGGTCGCACAGTGATTGACGCCCCATAGCCACAAGGTCGGCCTTTCCGCTTTTGATAATAGCGTCGGCAACGGCTACATCATTGATTCTGCCCACTGTGATGACAGGCAGCTTCGTAACCTTCTTAACTTCCGCCGCTAAATCGGCGATCCAGCCGTGTCTTGTGTACATGGAGGGTATGCAGGCGCCGAAGGAGCGGTATACGCCAGCCGTTACGTGGACATAGTCTATGCCGGCCTCCTCCAGATAGGGGACGATTGCCTTTGTATCTTCAATCGTTCTCCCTCCGGTGACAAATTCATCGCCGGATATGCGGTAGCCGACTATGAAGTCCCTGCCGACCTTTGAACGAATATCTCTGATGGACTCGATGGCCGCGCGCATACGGTTTGCGAGGTTTCCGCCATATTCATCCGTTCGCTTATTGGAATAGGGGGACATGAACTGAGCCAGCAAATAGCCGTGTCCTCCGTGAATTTCCACGCCGTCAAAACCGGCCTGCTCAGCGCGCCTTGCGCAGTCTCCAAAGTTGGATACGGTCTCTTTGATCTCCTCCACTGTCATTACATGCGGCATGTCAGGGCTGAACGGACACGGAATCGCCGAAGGCCCCCAGGGGGCCTCTCCTGTCACTCCGCTGTTGGTCTGCCTGCCGCAGTGGTAAATCTGAGCGATAATCAGCGCGTCATACCTATGGATGCGCCTGGTAAACTCCGCGAATCCCGGGATCTGCTCATCATTCCACAGCCCCGCTTCGTAAGCAAACCCCTTGCCATTTTGCTGGATCGCAAAATCTTCTGTGATTATCATGCCGAATCCGCCCTTGGCCTTAGCCTCGTGGTACGCGATGAATCTTTCCGTAGCCGTACTGTCCTTATTGCAGTAATCCACCACCATAGGTGAAACGACGCAGCGATTTTTTACCTCCTTCCCATTGATAGTGATCGGTGAAAAAAGATTATTCAGCTTCATAGGCCACCTCCGGTAAAAAGTAATAAAAACATGTTTTATAAATATCGGAACATGTTCCGATATTGTTATTATACTATCAACAGCGCATAATTTTGTCAATATTTTTTAATTTATTTATTCGCTGAAAACAGAGAAGCAAAAACATGCTCGAAAGCTTTGCCGCGCCTATATCGTCCGCCGTTATGCGCGGCCTTGTCAGGGAATGAGCGGCTATGCTAGAATGAGCTAATCAATTATATTAGGAGCTTATGTATGGAGTTTATTGAAGCCGAAAGCAAGGAAAAACAGAGAATATTTGACATCGCGCTCGCGCTGATGGAGTCCGTCGGCTACGAGAAGCTCAGTGTCCGCCAAATCTGTGATGAGGCGGATATTTCGATTGGCAAGTTTTACCGCTGTTTTAATTCAAAGCAGCAGCTTCTGAACTTTGTCTTTTCCCGCTTCGTTCATCTCTTCCATGTACAAATATCTTCGGAACTGGAAGATATGGAGATATGGGATCAGATAATTACCGTATATGTCCGCTATACCGCCTATATCACCGGCTTTGGAATCGACTTCGTCAAGAATTTCTACAACAGCAACAACCCCATGCTGGACACTCATATATACAACAATGAGATTATCGTCATCACGGACGGACTGATAGCAAGGGCGATCCAAAAGGGACTCAGGGTTCGGGCGGATCGGTCGATCAGGGAAATATCTCAGGATTTTTGTGTGATTGTCAAGGGGATAATTTTTGAATGGTGTATTCGCAGAGGCGAATTTAATATTGCTGAATACACTGAAAGGCTGCTTCGAACGACCGCGAAAAGCATTTTATCGTTGGAAAAATAGCCTGTGCGCTCAGCCGTCGGATAACGTCCCCGCTTCGGAGGCAATGCCGAGAATCCTTTGCAGATCAACCGGAATGAAACGGCAAAAGCGCCGCGCCATTTCATCTGGAGACTCCGTCATCCCTCTGTCGAGCCATTGACGGATCACCTCCACGCCGCCGGAGCTGGCAAAGGCGGCGCAATCCGCCTCTATGTCGGAGAGCGCGGGTTTTCCGGTACAGAGCAGACGTTCCTTATAAAAACGAAAGCTGTATTGGTAAAGCTGCTCCGAAAAATCGTTCGTTCCCTTATAGCGCAGCACGTTCTGAAAAAATGGCTTGTTGTCCCGCAGAAACGAAAAGATGCTGAACATCAGATTATATATATCTGTCGTATGGATATTGCCGCAGAATTCATCTACCGTCGCTCTGTAGCAGTAGAACATAAGGTCATACTTATCGTGAAAGCAACGGTAAAATGAGGATCTGGAAATTCCGGCCAGCTTCAGAATGTTCTGTACGCTGATATTCTCAATCGTATCTTTCTGCATCAGCGTAAACATAGCGTCCTTCGCCCGCTGCCTGACAGCTTCGCTCATGCGCGCATCCCCTGATATCACCCGTCTCTTTGCGGAGCGGCGGCGTTATGTTCGCTCCACACTTCACAGCTCCGCTATATTTTGAGAATAACGGATTTTTTTTGCGCTGTCAATCATGTTAATCTTCATCACGGCGCTGCGCTTCTGGAACAAAAGCGCGGATGTGTTTCTTGATTTTATGTTCGGTATCGAGATATCCTAATAGCAGGAATTGTGCACGATTCTGACTTTGTAGTAACAGAAAAGGAGGCAATGCCTGTGGCTGCTTATTCAAATTTGTTCTCTCCCATTAAAATCGGCAAACTGGAGCTGTCGTCGCGTACCATGATGCCGTCTATGGTAGTTGATTATTCTAACGCCGACGGTACCATAAGCGATAAAATGATTGCTTATTACGTTGAACGGGCTAAAAACGACGTCAGCCTGATCATGCTGGAGGCGACTCCTGTGCGTTCGGGCGGCCGCGGATTTGAGCGACAGACCGCAATCTATAACGACTCCATGATTCCCGGACTTACCCGGCTGGTAGATGCGATTCATTCAGCGGGCAGCAAAGCCGGCGCTCAGATATACCATCCCGGCAGACAGTGCCGGGTTTGCATGACCGGCCACTCTCTTCCGGCGCCTTCCGACATTCAGTGTCCTTATATGAATGAGATAGTTCATGAAATGAGCGCAGAAGAAATCAAGGATATGGTCAACTGTTTTGCCGACGGGGCGGAGCGCGCGAAAAAAGCGGGCTTTGACGTAATAGAAATCCACGGGGCGCACGGATATATGCTGAACCAGTTCCTCTCTCCCGAGAGCAACAAACGCGAGGACGAGTATGGCGGCAGCGAAGAAAACCGCTGGCGCTTCCCGCTCGAGGTGTACGACGCCGTCAGGGCGCGCGTGGGGGACGATTATCCTCTTATCTTCCGCGTCAACGGAGACGACTATATTCCCGGCGGATTTGACATCGACATGTCCATACGCTTCTGCAAAAAACTAGTGGAAAAAGGCATCAACGCTATCAGCGTAACAGGCGCCACCTATGTGTCAGGAACGACGATCGCCAGCAGCGAAGAGCCGCTGGGGCTGTTTGTCGACAACGCGGCCGCGGTCAAAAAGGCCATTGACTCAAAGGTTCCGATTATCGTCGCAAACCGTATCAGGACTCCTGATTTTGCTGACAATATCATAGCGGATGGCAAAGCGGATATCATAGCTCTCGGGCGTACTCTGCTGTGCGACCCTGAGGCGGTTCGCAAATGGAAAACGGGAAAAGAAGATCAGGTGCGCGTATGTGCGAGCTGCAGTCATTGCTTCAGCGAACTGGTCTGCGACCGTACCGTTTCCTGTATGTATAACCCTGTGCTGGGGCACGAAACTGAATATGACCTGACGATCAAGTCTGACATACCCAAGCGGATGGTCGTGGTCGGCGGAGGCCCCGCCGGAATGGAAGCCGCATATATCATGGCGATGCGCGGGCATAAGGTGACTCTCTTCGAGAAAAGAAATTGTCTGGGCGGCAATGTGGTTCCCGGCGAGCGTCCTCCCTTTAAGGGAGAATTTGGGAACGTGATACGCTTCCTTTCGCGTATGCAGGAGGTCTACGGCGTTGATGTCAGGCTGAATCATGAGGCGGCATTGGAGGATATTCAGGAAATCGCCCCTGATATGGTATTGGTAGCCACAGGTTCTGTCCCTGCCATACCGCCCATCCCGGGCGTGAATCAGGATTATGTTTTCACAGCTGAGGATATCCTTTTGCATCCTGAAAAAGCCGGGAAAAATGTTCTTGTGATAGGCGGCGGCTCCGTAGGCATAGAAACGGCTGACCTGCTCGCTCAGAGCGGCCGCAAGGTGACTGTTGTAGAGATGCTGGGAGACATCCTTAACGACGCGCTTCCCTCGGTGCGGGCCTCCATGCTCGCAAGAGCTGTGCCGGCCTTTGAGGCTGTGGACACGAACAGCCGAGTTCTTGAGATAAAGGAGCATTCGGTCGTTACTGACAAAAAAACTTACACAGCTTTGGATACCGTCGTCCTGGCAGTCGGCTATCGTTCAGTAAACGCGCTGGCGGACGAGCTGAAAAAGGCCGCCATCCCGTGCCATCTGCTGGGAGACGCGGTAAAGCCGGCCAAAGTCTACGACGCGGTACATGCCGCCTTCAAGGCAGCATATAATTATTAAGCGGCGAAAAAGCACTCCTTAATGTGAAAAGCCGCTCGGAGACTGACTGACTGAGCGGCACAATCGCCCCCGCTGCCGGCGGGGGCGATTGCCTATGAATACTTTTCCGACACTTACGGGACATATAATCATCGGCTGCTATTCTATGATGTTGTATTTTTTCAGAAGCTCCTGATATCTCTTTTCCATATCTGTCTGCTGGCTCGGGTCTGTCTCGTAGGCGGAGCCGCCGGTGGAACTGGGGATCTTCGCGGGTTCGCTTTCTCCGGCTTTCTTCTGCGTCACAGGCACTTCGGCGGGGGATCCCGCGATTTCGCCGCCTGTCTCATGACTATCCTGCGGCGGCACGGCAGCCGGTGCTATATGCATCATATACATGTCTGCGCTCGCGCTGTCGTCGATGGGGGCCAGAAGCAGCTGCGGCGCGTTTTCGTCGCTGCGCGCCTCGCCGATCGACCCGCCGTGCCACGGACAGTAGGAGGAGGGGGCGTGCCCCAGCGGCAGCAGCAGCTCGATAGCCTGACATCCTCCCGCCGCCAGAAAGCCGGTCCTCCTGCATACGCTGACGGCCTCCACCTCCGCGTCGCCCGGTATTGCGAAGGAGGCGGGCAGATTCATCTTTCCCACGGCGTAATCCATGAATTCTTTCCAGACCGGAAGCGCCATAACCGCGCCGGTGGCTTTGGAGCCAAGGGACTTGTGGTCGTCGTTGCCGACATAGACGACCGTCAGCAGCCCAGGGACGCCGCCGACGAACCATGCGTCGGTGCAGTCGTTTGTAGTGCCGGTCTTGCCGAAGGTCTCATGATCCTTTATTTTGCCCCTTGCGCCGGTACCCCACGCCGCGACCTGCTGGAGCATCGAGCGCATAGTCACCGCCACGGTAGGAGATATGGCTCCGGTCAGATTGGGGCCGTTTTGTTCGATGGTATCGCCGCGCTGCGTAAGTATCTCCTTCACGGCGAACGGCTCCGCCAGATAGCCGTTGTTGGCGAAGGCCGAATAGGCGACGGCCAGCTCAAGCGGCGTGAGGCTCGCCGTACCGAGCGACAGAGACAGGTCGTCCGGCATATAGGGGGTCGTTATGCCGAGGCGGCGAGCCAGATTTGCGACGCGCCCTACGCCTGCGATCTGCGCAAGACGGACCGCAGGCGTGTTTATCGACCTTGCCAGCGCTGTGACAAGCGTCATCTCGCCGTCGTATTTGTTGGCGGTGTAATTGGTCGGCGCCCAGCCGTTGGGAAAGAGCAGTGGTGCGTCAAGTATATGGTCGATGGCTCTGTAGCCCTGCTCTAGCGCGGCTGCGTAGACAAGCGGCTTAAAAGCCGAACCTGGCTGCCGGTAGGCCTGCGTCGCGCGGTTGAATTTGCTCTTGTCGAAATCGCGTCCGCCCACCATCGCCAGAATCTCGCCTGTATTCGGGTCGAGCGCGACCAGCGCCCCTTCGTGCGGCATCTTCGCCACTATCTCCTCCGCCTTGTGCTGCAAATCAAGGTCGATCGTCGTGTGTACTCTGAGGCCGCCTCTGTAAATGCGGTCTGTGCCGTAATCCGGCAGCAGCTGCTTGAAAAGGATGTATGAGATGAAATAGGGAGCGTCCTCAAGCGTGAGTGAGTTGCTGCGCTTCGTGTTGCCGGCAAGGGCCGGCATTGCCTCTATACAGCGGTCGTAATCGTCCTTTGATATCCAGTCCAGGTCGAGCATACGGCGCAACACGTAGCTTTTTCTCGTCTGGGAGTTCTGCTTGTGGCGGAAGGGGGAATATTTTTCCGGCGCGGCAACCAGCCCCGCAAGCACCGCGGATTCATTTATCGTCAGAGCGCCTGGGAGCTTATCGAAATAGATGCGCGCCGCGGCCTCTATCCCGTAAGAGCCGTGCCCCATATAAATCGTGTTGAGGTACATTTCCAGCAGCTCATCTTTCGTATATATGCGTTCGAGACGCAGCGCGAGCACCGCCTCCTTCGCCTTGCGGATGATCGTCTTTTCGCTGCTGAGGAAAAGATTCCGCGCCAGCTGCTGCGTTATTGTGCTTGCCCCCTGCTTCGCGCCGCGATGGAAAATGTCCACCATTACAGCGCGCATAATGGCTATGGGGCGGATCCCGGAATGTTCGTAAAATTTATCGTCCTCCGCCGCAAGAATGGCCTTCACCATCCATGGGGAGATAGAGTCCAGCTTTACCCATGTGCGATTCTCCTGAAAAAGCTGCGTGATCATCGTTCCGTTCCTGTCGTAAACCCTCGTCGCGAGGCTGGGCTGGTGCGCTATTATTTCCGGCGTCGTCGGCAGCGTCGAGGTTATATCTTTAAGGAACAATATCGACGCGACCGCCACCCCCGCCCCCAGCAGCGCGATGATCAGCGCCAGCGTGGCGAAGAGAGACACTATGAGGGATTTCTTTTTTTTATGTTTTTTCTTCTCCAGCGAGAAATCGACGTCGCTTTTCTTTTTCAAGGACATTATTTATTACCTCCGCGGTACTTGTGCATATATGAGGAATTATATCATCAACGTTATCAATATGTGTCAAAGATGAGCGAAAGATCGGAGACGGACGATAAAAAAAGGACGCCCGCTCAGGGGCGTCCTCCGCTGCGGCTGTTTTCCGGCGCTTATTTCGCCGCGCCGTTTTTCTTTTTCGTTATTCCAAAGCTCGCGGCCAGCATGAAGAAAATCAGCAGGATGCCGACATAGCCGTTAATGCCGTAGATGATATTGACAATACGGCGGAAGGGCAGCGCCAATGCCACGAAGCAGCCGACTGCGGCCAGCCCCGCGGTCAGAGCGTAAAACTTCGTCGTCTTTTCTTCAGCGAATCTGGCGGAGACAGACCAGAGAAGGGGGACTGCCGTGGTATAGATACCGGCGATAATTATGACGGAGAATATCGTCGCCAGCGCCGGCCACACCTTTGCTGCGATGACGAGCGAGGGAATATCGGAGGTGTAAAGATCGCCGACATAGGCGAGAAGGCCAAACATCAGCACCAGCGCGCCTGCGACGAAGCCGACCGCCCCCAGCGTCGTTCCAAGCACGGCCTCTTTGACGCTGTTCGCCTTGGTTCCCATCGCGGCGAGGAAAGCCGCGAGCCAGAGCATACAGAAGCCGACATATGAGGTGCCGGCCATGAACCAGTTGCTCCCGACGCGGGTAATCTCCAACTCGCCGGAAGTCACCAGCGCGGCTCCGGCGCTGACGCCGCTGGGATTGGAAAGGGCCGACGCGAGGCCTACGCCGATGGCGACGACGACGATGACCGGCCCGATGGAGCCGATTACGTCAACTATCTTGCCGAGGCCGAATACGACGGTGGCCGCTGAAAGAACCATCATCAGAATCGCCCCAATCGCCGGCGCGAGATGATAATGCTGGCTCACAGTCGCACCGGCGCCGCCCAGCATTACAATATAAGACATGTAGATGAAAGCTATTGAAAAGTAGTCGTAAAAGCCTCCGACATATTTGCCGCAGTAATAGCGGTAGATGTCATTGGTGTTGGCGAAGCGCTCCCGATAACCGGCCGAGATGAAAGCGCCTCCGACGTAGACGAAGCATACAAGCACAAAAGCTCCGACAAGAACGCCCTGATAGCCATAGGCGGCGAAATATTGAAATACCTCCTGTCCCGTAGCGAACCCAGCGCCTATCAGAAACGCGATAAACGCTCCGGCAAACCGAATCACATTAAGCGGGCTGACCTTGTTACTATCCATTAGCGCACAACCTTTCCCTTCAAAAATTTTGTTGCGCGTCAACCATATCACACATTTATTCAAAAGTAAAAAGCAAGACTAAAAAATCGCTAAAAATTATTCAATGAAACAAATAAATATAGGGATTCACAAGATAAAGTTTATGCCTGAATATAAATTGGTATTTTTGAATATTTAGGAGATAAAGAACGGGAAAAATAATCTGTTCTTATTCTTTACCGTAATTTATATCGTTTTAGTTTGCTTTGCTATGATGTGCGCCGGTATCGCGCGGCTGAAAACAAAAAAGCCGCAGGAATGCCGCGAGGGGCTTCTCCGGCGGGCTGTATTTTGATCCGCGCCGCGCTTAGCGGCGGCCGGTGAGCCTGTAGCTGAGATCCAGCAGCCGGAAGAGATTTTTTTCGGCGAAGCCGCTTTCAAGCGCCACAGTTACCCAATGTTCCCTGTTCATGTGATAGGCGGGAAAAAGCCCCTCCTGAGCGCCCAGAGAATCTATAAGTTCGGGAGGCGCTTTCAGATTTATAACGTCTATAAGAGCTTCGCCATCAAGCCCCAGCTTCTTTCTGTCAAGAAGCATCAGCACGCCGTACCATTTCCTTCCCGGCCGGTGGCGAAGCACGGCGTAAGAGGGCCACTTCATCCACGGATAATCCGGCTCTGTTCCGTACTTATCTTTAACGTATCTCAAAAGTTCTTTTCTTTCCATCCGAAAATCACACTCCGCGCCGCCGTAATTATATCAGAGCCGCGCCGCCGCGCGAGACGAAAAAAGCGGGGGCTATAAAGATGCCCCCGCCGCCTTTTGTAATATCGCACAAGCCGATTGTCCGGCTTTTCTTAACCGCCGCTGATGTTGTGTATCACCTGCACCTCAGCGCCGTCGGGAATAATCGCCTCGGAATAGCGGCTCTTATCGACGACATTATCGCCGATCCATACCGCTAGCATCTTAAAGGTGAAATTTTTTTCATCAAGAAGCTGCTGTACGGTCAGCCCCTCTCTCCAGGGCGAAAGCTCTCCGTTGACGGTTATCATGCGCGAAATTCTCCTTTAATCTTCAAATTCATCCTCGGGCTTCAAATGCTTTTCAAGAAGCGCCACTACCTCAGGATAGTCTATACCGAGACGCCTCACCGTGGCAAGCGTCGGTATGCCGTTTTTATTCCAGCCGCGGCGCTTGTACACCGCCATTTTCAGCATCTCCCACTGCTCGCGGCGGCGCTTTTGCAGCAGATCTATCTTCTCGCGTACAGAAAGCCCCTCTGTTTCAATACCGAACTCCCGGAGCTTGCCGTCAAAATATTCGGGGCGTTCGTTCCACTCGTCCTCCCAGACCGGGCCGAGGCCGCGATCCGGCGCGTGGTGATACTTCGCCGTCCCCTTGCCCATACGCAGATTGAAGATGCGCTCGAAATTATAGACGCGCTCCGATTGCTCTATCATTCCATCGCGGCTGAGATGCTTGCCGGTGATAGCCTCGAAAATATCGAGATAATTCTGTAAATGCTCCGGTACGCGCGCCGCCTCGATGCCCTTATACTTCACGCCGTTATCCGCAGGCTCGATGTCGTTCCACGGCAGCTTGCAAAGCCCCTGCAATGAGAACCAGAGACGGAAATTCGGGAAGAAGAATAGCGCCTCAGCCTTGTCCTCGTATGTCGGCAGCTGCTTATTCACCATATCCATGAAAATGAGCCACGCCTCGTCATGCTGCGGCCCCTTGAGCGTAAGGAAGTAGCCGCCCCACTGCGCAATAGACTCCTGACAGCGGTACTCCGAGGCCTCAAGCCCCTGACAGACCATGCCTATTTTCTTCATCGTCTCCATATCCGCGCCGTAATGCTCCGCGAAATACTCGCGCGCCACCTCTATTCCCTTGCCCACGGCTATAGCGAACTCGTCTGCCCCGTGCGCTATGCGGTGAAGCAGCTCCATGATATCGCGTTTATTGCCGAAATTCAGGTCAAGGCCGTGAGTATTCTCAATATTTATAAGCCCCAGCTCGAAGCACTCGCAGACGAAGGCCATCCCTGTCCCCAGCGATATCGTATCCAGCCCGTAATGGTCGGCGTAGAAGTTGGCCTCTATGGTCCACAGCGGGTCGAAAATGCCGAGGTTGGAGCCAAGCCCGGCCGCCGTCTCATACTCAGGGCCGTCAACAATGACCTCTTTCCCCTTCCATGGGCCGCTCTGAAGCGGGAAATGATCCACGGCCTTCGCGCAGGCGAGCGAACAGCCGTACCAGCAGCCGTCGGCCATCCCCTGAGTGAAGAGCTTTATATAAGACTCCGAGCTGATATTGTCGATATCCTTGTGACGGCCGAACTTGTAGTTGTTGACCGGCAGCAGGGAATAGTCGTCCATTATCTCGGTAAGGTGCGCCGTGCCGGCGGAACGCATCTTGCACTGCCTGTCGTCAAGGTCGTGTATACGCTTATGCAGGCTCGCACCGGCGCGCTGTATCACGCCTATATCCGCCGGGTCGTTCTCGAGGCCGGTGAAATGCGTGCGCTTCACGACCATAGCCACGACATTCTTATCGCAAAGCACAGTGCCTCCGCCGCCGCGCCCGGCCTGCTTCAGACGCACCGCCTTGCGCCGCACGTCGTAGAAGCTGAAATTCATTCCAGCCCAATAGCTGGTGCGAGCGCCGATACCGCTGGATATTACGGAAATCGTGCGCTTATCCGCCTCGTCCTTCGCGAAATACTCATGAAGCTCCTCAGAGACGGCGTAAGCGTTGATATCCTCAAGCGTAGACTCGAAAATGCTCACCTTATAGCTGTCGCCGTCAATGAAAATCACTACCGGACGGTCGGCCTTGCCCTGCAATTCCATCGCGTCAAAGCCGGAAAACTTCAGGAAGGGCGCGAAATAGCCGCCGGCGTTGCTGTTATAAGTCTGCTTCGTGGCGGGAGAGAGGAATACGGAATAGCACTTTCCCGCGCCTGGATACTGGGTTATGCCGCAGAATGGGCCGCCGGCTATCACTATTTCATTTTCAGGGTCGTCCCACTTCGTCTTCTCCGTTACCGCGTCCCACAGCAGCTTGAGACCGAAGCCGCGGCCGCCGGTAAATTTTTCGATCATATCCTCGGAGACGGGGCGCTGCTCGAAGCTGTAATCGCCGTCCTTATTTCCAAGGCCGATATAAAGAGTTTTTCTTGAATAGCCGCGGTGGATCTTCGACGGCTCATAGGACCATTCCGCCAATAGCTTCATCGGTGCGTTTGCCATATCAGTCGCTCCCCTCTATGCCTTTGCCGGCACGACAACAAGCTCGAGCGCCCCGGTCGGGCACTTCCTCGCGCAGATACCGCAGGCGATGCACTTAAAAGGCTCCGTCTGCTTCGCCCCGGCGAAAAATATAGAGGCCGACGGACAGAAACCGACGCACATCAGGCACGATGTACATCTGTCCCTGCGCAGCTGCACGACCCCATTCGCATCGCGCTCAAGAGCCTGAGTCGGGCAGACCCCGATACATGCTCCGCACTGCGAGCAAATATTGATGTTGGCGAATCCGGTCATATTGGCGACCCGCACCCGCGACAGCTCCTGAGAGCTTTCCTTGAAATAGGCTTTTGAACACGCCTCCATACACGCGCCGCACTGGACGCATTTTTCGGCGTTGACCTGCATGATCTTCACAGCCAATCCCTCCGCTTATTAAATTTTTTTAAGAACGCCAAAGGTCAAAAAGGCCGCCGACGCTCTTCCCCAATAAATAAATTGTATCATATAGTTCAGCCTTGCGGGAGAAGGGAAATATAATCTTGCTCAGCTTATTCAAATAAAAACAGACGGCGCAGAAGTCAATGCCTTTGCTGACGGCAATGTCGATTGCGGTTACTTTGGTAGCTGACACATTATCACAGGCTAATAACAAGAGGTCGCTTGCCAAAGTAATCGCGAGAATGCAGATGTAATCGCGACCCCCGCGTTT
>JAUNJZ010000066.1 GCA_030533085.1 Synergistaceae bacterium | reverse complement strand
CACAGGTTTTGCTTGACATCTTGTTCTTTCCAAAAAAGTAAATGCTGTCGCCCTGACAGTATGCGTTCCTCCCGTACTCCGCGGCTAAGCAGATGGTTTTTAAAGAGGGTACGAAGCAGATAGGATTTTCCGCATCTGCGTATGCCTGTTATGACTTTGACCTGTCCATCCCACATAAATGAGATGATTTTGTTTAAATAGTGGTTCCGTTGTATTATCATAATATCCTCCATTGAGAACTTGTTATGATTATCGTGTTACTTTTCAGTGATTATTACACCTCAGAGAAAGTAAGGAATCAGGAATTTTACTGAAAAGCCATGTTGTTTTTCAGACAATATCCAGACGGGACAGAGCAGCAATGGAAACGCGGCTTCTCAGAGACGTCAGCGTTTCAGCAGTCATGGGACAACGGCCGATACGGCAGTCGGCTCCGTGCGGCATGCCGGCTTATTTTTACTCCGGTAAATGAGAATTACGTTTAGACAAGAATGCGCGAGCGTTCGGTATATTTGAGCGGCTTACGAATATTCCATCGGGCGGCGCTGTAATATCAGCAGTCCGTCGCGCGGCTCGAAGCCTAGGCGGGACATGAAGTCTGTCAGTTCGCTTGTGTAGGTTACGATGACCGGGACTTTTTTTATCGCGGGGTGGCCAAGGGCGTATTCCAGCAGCTGCGAGCCGACGCCTTTGCCCTGGTAGTCAGGGTGGACGAGGATGTCCCACAGCGAGCCGCGAAAGACGAAGTCCGTCAGTATCCGGCAGAAAGCGATCAGCTTACCGTTGTGGCGGATGGAGAAGCAGATGTCGGTGCCTTCAAGCATTTTCGCTATCTGTTCAAGGGAGCGGCTGCGTCCCCAGCGCGTGAAGCGGTAAAGGTCCTGCAATTCAGCGGGCGAGACTGCCAGTTTGCTGTCGTAGAAGTAGTATTCAGGATTTAATTTCATCGGGAAGCCCTTCGCGGATACCGCCGAATGTCCGTTTTTCGCTTGCGCTTACCAGCGCGAGGCCGCCTACGATTTTGCGCAGGTCTCCGCGTCTTGTATCTTTGCTTATCGTCAGCTCAAGCAGCTGCCCAGCGCCGCATTTGCCGCATGTCCAGACGGCGCGCGCCCTTCCGTTGGAGTCCGGCGAACCGGCCAAAACTTTAAGCTCTCCGCATTTTTGACAGGCCAAAATCAACATTCTTATTTTCTTCTTTCGTTCATTATTATTTCAGCAGGAATCTTACACGAAGCGGCCCCTCGCTGTAAACGTCCGCGGCCGTTACGATGTCGAGAGTCGTCTCTTTTTCCACCTGGGAGATATGGCTGATGGCGTCAAGAAATTCCTCTGTGTCTATAGAGCCGACGTTGCCCGATATCGGGTCGCGCAGTACGCCGCTGTTCACGGCTTTCTGGTTCAGCTCCCGCAGCGCGAGGAATACCGTTTCTTCTATTTCCTGGCGCGGCGTTCCTGGGGCGAAGCTGTGGCTGTAGAGGTTCCGGTCTTTCCCGTATATGAGCCGCGACCTGTAGCTTTCAAGCTGAGTCCGCACCCCCTCTCCCTCGACGGCGTTGCCAAGGGCTGTGAGGCGCAGCAGCCAGCGCCCGGGGCTGCGCGCAAGCCGCTCTCTGACCTCCGCCAGAGATTCTCCCGTTACCTCCGGAAGCGGTATGCTTTCAGGATTTTTTCCGAAGCGGTAGGCAAGCAGCGCGCGCGCCTCTGCGCGAAGTCTTCCCACATATTCGTCCACCTGCTGCCTCGTGATGACGGAATCTTCTATGACCCCCTGCGAGAGTATTTCGCCGGAGAAGGCGGCTATGCGCCCCTCGCGCAGTCTTTGTATGCCGCTTTTCAGCTGTTCGGATTCTTTTTTGAGAGAGGCCACTGAGGCCGAGAGCTTTTTGCTTTCCTCGTGAAGGCGAGCGTTCGCCTTTTGCAGCCGCTCCTGCTCTTCTTCGGTCTTTCTGCGCGTTTCTCTCATCTCCGCGAGCTGAGAGCGCGCCTCGCTGAGGCTTTTTTCTCCGGCGGCAAGCTGCTCTTCGACCCGCGTCAGCTCTTCTTGTTTTTCCGAAAGATCTCCGCGGCTCTGGAAGAGGTCGAATTCAAGCTGTCCCATTGTGTCGCGGTTTTTCTGAAGCTCGGCGGTCAGAGAGGTAAGCTGATTCTGTACGAACTGCATACCGAATAGCGCCGTGCGGACCTGCTCTGACGCGACGCTGAGCGCCAGCAGGGTCACGACGGTGATGCCAACTCCGGTAAGCATAGATATTATTCTCGACGTGTATTTAGGGCGCAGTCTGAGGAAGGTTATGCGTTTTTTCCCAAGCTTCATGCCAATAACGTCGCCTGCCCACGATACGAGCGCGCCGACGACGATCAGAGAGCCGATAAGTATCCAGTTTATTTCGTAAAAGATCTCAAACAATTGGCCGCCTCTCTCCTGACAAAATTTGCCGATGCCCCTTCGGCTCTATTATAACAGATGAACGGAAGGATATTTTACCGGCGGCAGAAAAGAGAGGGAAGGGACTCCCTCTCTTTTCCGGCATTATTCATATTTCAGCGCGTCTATCGGGTTGAGCAGCGAGGCCTTGTAGGCCGGGTAGTATCCGAAGCCTACGCCTACCATCGCGGAGAATACGAAGGCAAGCATTATCGAGAGCAGCGTAAATATCGGCGGCGCCGATGTGAATGAGGCGAGGGCGTATCCCGCGACGACGCCGAGGAGTATCCCTATCGTTCCGCCTATCATAGAGAGGACCACCGCTTCGATAAGGAACTGCATTCTGATGTCTTTTTCAGTCGCGCCGACTGCCATTCTGATGCCTATCTCGCGTGTGCGCTCCGTGACGGAGACCAGCATTATGTTCATGATGCCTATCCCGCCTACCACCAGCGAGATGACGGCTATGGAACCGAGCAGCATTGACATGATGGTCGTCGTTTTCCGCCGCGCCTCCAGCATCTGAGAGACGTTGCGCACCGCGAAGTCGTCCGCTTCTCCGGCTTTTATCCTGTGGCGCTCGCGCAGGAGCGCCTCCGTCTCGTTCTGAATGTAGGAGAGCGCTTCCATCGAAACTCCCTTGATGTAGATATTGCCGATACGTCCGGCTGTCCTCCATCGCACAAGTCTTCTCTGAGCCGCCGTGAGCGGCACCAGGACGAAGTCGTCCTGGTCGCTTCCCATCGCGGACAGTCCCTTTGACTCAAATACGCCCACGATCGTAAATGGAATTTTGTTTATCCTTATAGATTTGCCTATGGGATTCTCGCCGGAGAAGAGCTTGTCAACCACAGTCTGCCCTACGACGGCGACCTTCGCCCCCTGACGCACGTCGCTTGCGTTGATGTCTCGCCCGGATTCTATATTCCATTCCTGCACGTTGGAATATTCAGGGGTGCTGCCGACGATGCTCGAACTCCAGTTTGTATTTTCGTATATGAGCGTCGCGGCCATGTTTATCATCGGGGCCACAGCCTCCACTCCGGAGACCTCTTTTTCTATCGCCAGCGCGTCGTCGTATGTGAGATAGCGGGTGACGCCTGTTGTAGAGCGCCCCGGCCTGTCCGGGAAGACCATGATGAAATTGCTTCCGAAGGAGGATATCTGTTCGTCGATGCTCTTGTTGGCTCCGGCTCCGACGGCGAAGGCCGCTATTACGGCTGCGACTCCGATTATTATCCCCAGCGCCGTAAGCATGGAGCGCGTCTTATTCCTGCGCAGCGCCGTTATGGAGGCGGAAAATACCTCGGATACGGCTATCATGCGACATTCCTCCTTTTTTCGTTTATCTCGTCCCTGATGATGAGCCCGTCGCGGAAGTGCAGAATGCGCTTTGCGTATAGGGCGACGTCATATTCATGCGTAACGAGTATTATCGTCATTCCCTCGTCGTTGAGGCGGCGGAAGAGCGCCATTATCTCATCGCTGGTCTTTGTGTCGAGGTTGCCGGTAGGTTCGTCGGCCATCAGTATGGGGGCGCGGTTGACGATACCGCGGGCGATGGCGACGCGCTGCTGCTGGCCGCCGGAAAGCTGCGTCGGCTCGTGGTACAGTCTGTCTTCAAGCCCCATTTCAGTGAGCGCGGCTTTGGCCTTTTTGTGACGCTCGCCGCGCGCCACTCCGGCGTAGAGCAGCGGCAGCTCCACATTTTCCAGCGCCGTCGTCTTAGGGAGCAGGTTGAAGCCCTGAAAGACGAAGCCTATCATGCTGTTTCTGATGTGAGCCAGCTCGTCAGAATCCATTTCCGCCACTTCGATGCCGTTCAGCAGGTATTCTCCCGAGGTGGGGCGGTCGAGACAGCCGAGGATATTCATCGTCGTCGATTTGCCGGAGCCTGACGGCCCCATCATCGCGACGAATTCCCCCTCCTCTACGCTGAGATTCACGCCGTGCAGTATTTCAACCTCTTCCTCGCCCAGCTGGAAGCTCTTTCTTATATCTTTGAGACTGACGAGCGCCATTTTAATTCCCCTCTTTAGGGACGATGATACCCGTTATGACGCGCTCGCCCTCTTTCAGTCCAGAGAGTATTTCCGTACTCTGTCCGTTGGTGATGCCCCTTTCGACTTCGACTTTTACCGGCTTCTTTTTTTCAAGCAGGTAGACTGACGGCGCCGTCACCTCGGCTATGTTCTGTTTTCCGCCTCCCGGGCCGGGCGGCCCCATTTCCGTGCTCTGACCGGTCGAGGGCTTGAAGCGGAAGGCGCTGTTGGGGACTATCAGTACGTCTTCGCGGCTTTCAAGTATGAGGGAAACATTCGCCGTCATGCCGGGCAGCAGCTTGCCATCCGGGTTCTGCACTTTGACGATGACCGTGTAGGTGACTACGTTGTCTGTCGTTTCCGGCGAAAGGCGCACCTGCGTCACCTTGCCTTCAAAGCTCTCCGACGGGTAGGTGTCAACGTTGAAGGTCGCGAGCTGTCCTTCATGGACGCCGCCGATATCGGCTTCGTCAACGTTGACTTCGACCTGCATCTGCGTAAGGTCGCGCGCTATTTCGGCTATTGACGGCGTCTGATAGCTGGCGGCGACTGTCTGTCCCTCTTCAACGTTCTTGGCTACGACAACGCCGTCGACCGGCGAATATATCCTTGTGTAATTGAGATTGATGCGCGACTTTTCCAGCGCCGCGCGGTACTGCGCGACCTTGGCGCGGGAGGCTGCCAGCGTGGCCTTCGCCTTGATCCAGGTGCTCGTATCCGTATCTACGTCCGCCTTCGCTATCAGATCCCTCTTCGCCAGCTCTTGCGTGCGGGAAAGATTCTTCGTGGCCTCGTCGAGCGCGGCCTCCGCGCTCATGACATCCGCCTGAGCCGACGCGACGGTCGCTTCGGCCTGCGCCACCTCCGCGCTCTGCGTCGCAGCGTCCATCAGCGCTATCAGCTGTCCCGCCTTTACGCTGCTGTTATAATCAAAATAGAGCTCTTTTATAGTGCCGGATATCTGCGTACCGACATCGACGGTTTCTACCGCGCTAAGCGTCCCTGTGGCCTGTATCGTCGAGAGAAGGTCCGCCCGCGCTACAGGCGACGTTTTATAGGTTATGTCAGGGGTGCGCGTGCTCCAGAAGTACCAGCCTCCGGCCGCCGCGGCGACAGCGATAAGTATGGCCGCCGCCGCTTTGAATTTGAATTTTTTACCATTTGCCGTGATCTTACTCATATCTCAGGCCTCCCATCGCCTTTTCGAGGTCAAGCTGCGCGGTCTTGCATCCGTAGAGCGCGAGCACCGTATTTGACGAGGCGGTGGCGTAGCTGTCCACCGCGTCCGATATTTCAAGATTGTCGCCCACGCCGGCGGCGTAGCGACCCTGCGCCAGCTCTAGCGTGGCTTTCGCGCTGCGTTCGGCCTCAAGCGACGATACGAGAGCCTCCTTCGACTCGCGAAGCGCCTCCCATGCCTTTCTCACTTCGAGCGTCACGGAATTTGAAAGGCTCTTCATCTCCGCCTCGGCAGCGCGAAGCAGCGCCTCCGCCTCTTCGACCTTCCCCCTCGTCAGCCCTCCGTCGCTCAGCGGAACGGAGAGAGAGAACTTCGTCGTCCATTCGCTGTCGCTGAAGGGTGAACTGCCGGAGGCCGTATATCCAGCCGACGCGGAGAGAGAGGGTGAAAGCCCTTTCATTTGCAGAGTAACGTTGCTGCGCGCGGAATCGACCCTTTTCTGTTTCGCTATCAGCTCGGGGCGTTCGTTCATCGCCCGCTCCACAGCCTCGTCGAGGGCGATGCCCCACTCCTGATAATCAAGGATATCGACGACTTCCGTTATCTCCATCAGCGGTATTCCCATCGCGTTGGCAAGCTCCGCGCGATACTGCTCCATTGAAGACTGAGTTCTGACGATTGCCAGCTTTGAGGCGGCAAGATCCGCCTCCGCCTTCGTGACCTCTATCTTTGGCTTGGTGCCTACCTCGTAATAGGCCTGCGCCCATTTGAGGCGTTTTTCAAAATTATCAAAGCGCGTCTGCTCCACCGCATGTTCGCGCGCCGCGCGATTCAGCCCGTAATAGGCTTCATAGACGTCCTGTATCACAGTCTCTACCGTGCTTCTGTAATCCGCCGAGGCCGCTTCGGTAGAGAGCCGGGCGCGCCTTATGCTTACATCGCGCCGCCCCCAGTCGCTGATGGACTGTTCAAGGCCGATATTTGAGCTGTAATTGCCTGAATTATTGGCGCCGCTGAGGCCGCTTCCTCCCCTGCTGTAGGAGCTTCCGGCCGAAAGCTGCGGCCGCCCGCCCGCCGCGGCCTGACCGACCGTGGCCCTCTCCGCGGAAACGCTTTCCTTCGCCGCGACCAGATCCGGATTATTCTCCATCGCCGCCGTAAGACACTCCTCTATCGTCAGGGGGGCGGCCCACGCGGCCGCGGCGTAGAGCGTCAGCGCCGCCGCGAGCGGCAAAGTTTTGAATTTCATCAGAAACACTCTCCTTTATTCCCTGCTTTTTCCGGGAATTTTCATAATAAAGCGGCTGCCTTTGCCGGGAACGCTGTCGGCCTCTATCGTCCCGCCGTGAGCCTCGACGATCGCCTTTACGATCGCAAGACCTATGCCAAGACCGCCGCTGCTTCTCGCGCGCGAGACGTCCGTGCGGTAGAAGCGCTCAAATATATATGGAAGATCCTTAGCGGCTATACCGATGCCGCTGTCGGACACTGTCACGACCATTCCCCCCGCCTCGCCTCTCATTGAAAAGCAGACGGAGCCGCCCGCGTCCGTGTAGCGCAGAGCGTTTGAAAGAAGATTCTCCACCACCTGGCGCATCTTCGCCCCATCCATTACCAGCATCACATCCGCCTCTATATCGCGCTTCAGCTCGACGCCCTTGTTTTTATAGAGCGGGTCGAATACCAGCGCCGCCTTTTCCATCACGGCGGAGGCGTCCGTATCCTCCAGAGCGAGAGCGCGCCCCGCCCCTTCAATGGAGGTCAGCTTTTCCGCCTCGTATATCAGCTGCGAAAGCCTGTCCACTTCGCTCACCGTCAGCCGGATCCTCTCAGGCGACGCTTCCCATACGCCGTCCTCGATAGCTTCCAGGTGTGATTTAATTATAGTTATGGGGTTGCGCAGTTCATGAGCCATATCGCTTAAGAGCCGCTTACGCAGTTCCTCCTGCGCCTCAAGGCTCTCGCCGAGCCTGTCTACGCTCTCGATCAGCGTTTGAAGCTCCGTTATATCCGACTCCATCTGCTCGTTCATGCGATATCTGCCGGCGCTTATCTGCTGCGCGCGTCTTGCGGCGTTGAGAACGGGGGCGCTTATCCGATACGCCATGAAAATGGCTATCATAGCCGAGATTATCAGCATCACGGCGACGGCGTAATACATTATCCTGTTGAATTTCCTGAGAAAATCCCCCTCCGGACTTCTGTTGAAGGGCAGCCATACGAACACCAGCTCTCCTACCTTTTGCCCCTCCACCAGTATATCGCGGCTGCCGGACTGCAATTCGTTCGGATAGGAGATATTGTCGGAGGGGCGCCCCCCCTTTCCGGCCGGGGCGCGCAGCGGACCGCCGCGCTTGTGCATAAGGCTGTAGCTGCGCACGAAGCGGCCATCAGCGTCCGTAAGCCTCACTGCGACAAGCGGCCAGCGAAGAAAGTCCGCGCCTCTGGGAAGCCAGTCGCCGCGCCAGGAGCCGTTGCCGGCATAGGTCGAGGCGAAGTACTCCGTAAGCTCGTTCATATAACCGGTCAGACGTTCGTTCGCGAAGCTCTTAAACTGCCTGTCCAGCAGCTCGGAAATGGCCGTCGGGATCACAAGCATACAGACGACCACTATCACCATATAGTGAAAAATCAGCTTCGACCGCAGCGAATGCTTCTTCATATATCCCTACTCCGAAATTTTATAGCCGAAGCCGTGAACCGTGCGGATAAAACCGTTTTCATGCCGCGGATCAGAAAGCTTCTTTCTGATATTCTTTATATAGCTGTCTATCGAGCGTTCAAAACCGTCATACTCGTAACCGAGCGCGTAGGTTATAAGGTCGTCTCTGCTCCACGTCTTGTCCGGCCTGGCGGCCATTTTGGAAAGTATCATAAATTCGTTGCGCGTAAGCGAGACCTCGCAGCCGTCCTTTTTCACCGTCAGATTTTGCGGATCAATCACGAGCGAGCCTCCGACAGTTATAAGCTCCGAGCCGCCAGCCTCGCCGGAGGCCCCCTTGCGCAGATTGGCCCTGATGCGCGCCATCAGCACCCGCGGGGAAAAGGGCTTCACTATATAATCGTCAGCACCCGCGTCAAGCCCCGCGACAATATCCTCCTCGCCGCTCTTTGCCGTTACCATGATGATCGGCGCGTTGGAGCCGCGGCGTATCTCGCGGCAGATATCGGTGCCGGACATGCCTGGCAGCATGATATCCAGCAGCACAAGGTCAAAAGTTTCCGACCGGAACTTTTCAAGCCCCGTAAGCCCGTCGCCGGCTATCTCCGCGGAATAGCCCTCGCGCTCTATATAGGCCTTTTCAACCTCGGCTATAGCTTTTTCATCTTCCACAATCAGTATCTTCATGCGACCATCTCTCTCAATATATATTGTTGCTCCGACGACAATTATATTATCTTTTTATCCATTATGGAGTCCGGGCGGACTCCATATCCGCCCGAACTCGTCCGCATGATAATTTTAATCTGCGACAGATCCGCGCATCTCGCCGCGCGGCGCTCTTCCGCCCAGCGGAGTGCCGCAATTCGGGCAAAAGTTGGGCGTCCTGCGGTCGTGGCGGCGGCCGTAGCGTTCTTCGTACTTCGATGGATCCTTCAGCATCTCCTCAAAGCGCGCCGTCGCATGTTCGCGGCGTATCTTCGAGGCTTCCGCGAAATACTCCTTCGCCTTGGCCTTGTTCGGATATTCCTTCCTCAATTCTTCGCAGAGATCGCGCCACGGCTTGTTATTCTCCGCGAAAGCCCTGCCGCCGGGGCCGCTGAATCTGCGCCAGTCTTTATGGGCTTCCCGGTTGCTCAGAAATTCGTTGAAACGCGCCTCCAGCATCGACTCCCTCATATCGAGCTCCTTCGCGAAAAGCGCTCTCGCCTTGCTCTTGTCAGGCTTCTCGCTGCGCATCTCCTCGCGCAGCTCGCCGCGTATCTTTCTCATCGCGTCAAACTGCGCGCGCTGCTCCTGCGTAAGCTGCGGGGGACGCGAGTCTCCGCGCTGCTCCATCCCGCCGCCGGGACCATAAGCCGCCGCCGCTCCAGCCAGCCCCAATACCATAACCACCGCGCCGATTACCTTCAACTTCGTTTTCATCATTCTCTTCCTCCCTTATGATTTTGACCGTTTTTTATATGCGGCCTCTTTTTATCTGCTGTACAAATGATATCAAGGCGCTATGACGATTTTATGAACAAAATGTGTGGATTTTATGAAGATGGCGGCCGCGCCGGCCGGGGCAGCCTTCTTCCCTGTCCTGAAAAAACCTCCCGTTTTGAGCGGGAAAAAAGGGCGGCGGAAGAGGATTTTTTTCTGTTTTTCAGCTCCCCCTGTCAATAGCCAGAGAAAATGTCACCTTAAAAGTTCAGAGAAAATGTCACATAC
>JAUNJZ010000017.1 GCA_030533085.1 Synergistaceae bacterium | reverse complement strand
ACCAACAGTTCAGCGCCTTTTTGATTGGGAGAAAGTGCTAAAGTCAGGAAATAGAAAAGGCGAGGCGCGGAGGGACAGGAGTGCGCCTCACCGGAACAGACGAAATCGGCAGGAGCTGAGCTCCCGCCGATTTTTTCTGGAATGTGACGTTCCGGCGCGCCGCTTAGATGATGAGCTTGCTTCCGGCTTTGCTTGCCGCCGCGTCAAGCTGGTTGAGGACATTCGCCCCCGCAACTTCGATTTTGGGCTTCTTCGCAGCCTCTTCGCGGGCGAATTGCTGGAGCTTCTTTTCGTATTCTGCCATAGACTTTTTGATGCCCTCGACGTCGCCCTTTATCCACTGAAGGATGCCGTCGGTGATAGTCTGATACATCGCTTCGTCCGGCTCGGACTGTATCACGCCCAGCTCTTTGAGCATACGGTATTCCTCTTTTACCGAGGCAAGAACGTCCTCGTCGGTAAGAATGCCTTTCTCGTAGAGCACCCTGTTGATTATATTCTGCTTCGTCTTGCTGTTTTCGTCGCTTGCCGTCAGAGATTCAACGCGCTGAAGAAGCATCGAGATTATCTCTTCCAGGCTGATTTGCATAGGCGCCGCCATTTCTTATTCCTCCCGCTGATTTAATTTCACAGTACATTTTATCACAGCATTTGCATATTCCCACTCTGTCAAAGATAATATTTTGAAGCTGGTAGAAATGCCTGTTGTAAAAAAAGACGGTTGGGGGTAAATAAATTACCAGTGGATATGGATAATATCGGATATAATTGGCGCGATAAAATTACAGTCGGGGAGAAGAGAAGTATGACGTCAAACATTAGTCCGGCCGATGAACTGAAGCTGAAACATCTGTGGAAGAAGGCGCGCCTGCTGTGGCTCACCGAGTGGAAGACGCTGCTCTTCTCGCTCATCGCCATAGTCGTCTACGCCGTCGGAGTCGTCGGCTTTACGATACCTTACGAGTTTGCCGATCAGGGGCTCATGGGCATCGCCGTGCTTTTTAAATATACTATCGGGCTGAATCCCGCCTACGTAACGCTGGCGATAAACTGTGTCCTGCTTGTCTGGGGGGCGCGCACCCTCTCGAAGAGATTCTTTATCTGGTCTGTGATAAACGTATTTCTTCTGTCATTAGTCCTTGAGCTGCTTCAGCGCGTTCAGTTCCCGATGATGAGCGATATATTCCTCGTCGCCGTGACCGGCGGCGTGATAAAGGGGCTGGGCAGCGGGCTGCTCTTCCGCGAGGGCGTCAGCGCGGGCGGCCTTGACGTCGTGCTCGCGGTGCTGAGAAAACGCTACGGCATGGAGGTCGGCCGGCTCAGCTTTTACTTCAACATGGCGATATTGGCCGTATCCTTCGGTATAATCGGCCTGGAAAAGGTGATGTACGGCTTCATCTCCTGCTATATCTGCGGCATGTCCATGGACGGCGTGCTGGCCTCCTTCGATAAGAGGCGGCTCGTATTCGTCATAACCTCACATACAGAGGCGGTGGTCGATTTCATCAGCAAAAAGCTGGGGCGCGGCTGCACGCTGCTCGCAAGCGAGGGCGGCTACAAGCGCCGCGACGGCTTCACGATAATGTGCCTGCTGATGCCGCGGCAGACGATGGAGCTGAAACGCTTCCTCGCCGAAAAGTTCCCCGGCTCCTTTATGGTCGTGACGGAGGCAAATGAGGTTGTCGGCAGGGGCTTTAAGCGCTGGCGTAATATTTAGCCGCCTTTGCAATATTTTAAGGGGGCGGCGCTTTCATGTCGAAAGAGCCGCCCCTCTTGCCGTGTCGGTAAAAGGTCAGATATCCTCTTTCTCCGTATGCTTATACAGCCAGACGGAGCATGTCGCCTGATTGATCACCTTCAGAGCCGTGCTGCCGAGCAGCATACGCTCCAGCGTGCTGTAGCCCTTGTTGCCGATGACTATCACGTCATAGCCGTCCCTTTCGGCGATACGTACTATTTCCGTGCCGGCATTCTCCGCCACTTCGACGCGCCAGTCGTAACGAGAATGCGGAAGCTCGCCGTAGCGTCCGCGTATATCGTCGGCAAGCCTGCGAAGCTGCTGCTCCGCCGCCTCCCTCACCTTCGCCTCCGTGGCGCGCGCCTCCGGCGAGACGAAGAAATGCAGATTGTAGCCCTCCGTCACATTGGGCGTCGACGGGACGATATGCAGAAAGGTCACATCCGCCCTCAGATCCATGGCGTACCTATAGGCGCGGAAGGCCGCCTCCCGCCCTATCTGACTGAAATCCACCGCGATAAGAATTTTCATTGCCGCTCGACCTCCTTTTCATTCTGAAAAAACGCGAAAAATTTTTCTGTTTTCCGCCGCCCTCCGGTTGGCACAGCCGCCCGTGTGGCGTATCATTACTGAGGCGTCGCTTTTCGCTCCGCCGGTTGTTGAATGTATATGAATATATTATAAACTATCTTTATTATCAACAGAACATATGGAGGCGTGGTCAGTTGAAATACATATTTGACGCGGCGTTTTTGCCGTGCGAAGCTCTGAAAGAACATGACGTGCGCATTGTCGTGGATCTCCTGCGCGCCACTACGCAGATAACGACCTTTTTTGACATGGGCGGCGAGGTGCTGATACCCGTGACAGAGGTCGATACCGCCTTTGAAATGAAAGAAAAGCTCGGCGAGGACTGGAAGATAATGGGAGAGCGCGGCGGGCTGCCCGCCCCCGGCTTTGATTTCGGCAATTCTCCCGTAGAGCTGCAAAATGCCGGCGCGCCGGATTTTGCTATCATCACGACCTCGAACGGGACCCGCGCGCTGATGCGCGCCTCAGAGGGCTGCGAGCGCGTGCTGGCTGGCTGCGCGCGGAACGCGGAGGCAGTGGCTTGGGACGCGATATGCTCCGGTAAGAATATCGGCGTACTCTGCGCGGGGCGCAACGGTGAATTTTCGCTGGAAGACACAGTCTGCGCCGGAATGCTGGTTGAAAAGATGCTGGCGCTCGCCCCAGCGAACGGCGCTCAGGAGATGGAGCTGACGGACGGCGCTATGGCCGCGATGGCGCTCTGGCATCATTTCGGCCCCGATATAACGGCGCTCTGTCAGGAGTCGGCTCACGGAAAGATACTCTCCGCCCTTGGCTTCGACAACGACCTCTTCTTCTGCGGCGAGACGGATTCAAGCTCCACAGTGCCGGTGCTCAAAAAGGCCTTCGGCGTTCCGGCGCTGGTCGGAAGATAAGGAGGAAAATCGCGATGGAAAATATAATGGCGCGCCCCTTTAACTTCAGGATGCCGCGCGAGGTCATATTTGAGGCCGGCTGCTCCGCGCTGGCCGCCGAAAAAGCGGCCGCTCTGGGGGCGAAACGTCCAGTTTTCATAACCGGACGCAGCATGGCCAAAAGCGCGGCGCTCGCGGCGCTGCTCGACTCGGCGAAAAGCGCCGGAATGACCCCCTCCCACTGGGGCGAAGTGGAGCCGGAGCCGCCGGCGGAGCTGCTCTACAGAGCGGCTGCCGATATCCGCGCCCTTGGCGGAGACTGCCTCATCGCCCTTGGCGGCGGCAGCTCGATGGACTTCGCAAAGATGGCGGCGGTGCTGGCAAAATATCCGGACATGGATATCGCCGCCATGGTCGGCTCGGAGCGCGTTCCCGCGCGCGGACTGCCCACACTGATGATACCGACGACGGCGGGAAGCGGCTCCGAAGTCTCCGCCGTCGCTGTATTCTCCTTTCCGGAAGAAAAGACGAAAAAGGGGGTCGCCAGCGGCAATATCGTGGCGGACGCGGCGCTCGTCGATCCGCTGCTGACGCTCGGCCTCCCCGCCCACATCACGGCAGCCGCCGGAATGGACGCGCTCGTACACGCGGTGGAGTCATATCTTTCGCTCGGCACAAATCCGCTGACGCGCGACCTCGCCCTTGCGGCGATAGAAAAGATCGTCCCAAACCTCGCCGCCTGCGTCCGCGAGCCGGGCAATGTCGGGGCGCGCACCGCTCAGGCCTACGGCAGCCTCACGGCCGGAATGGCCTTTGCCATGTCCGGCACGGCGGGAGTTCACGCCATGGCCTACCCGCTCGGAGGAGAGTTCCACATTCCGCACGGCGAGGCCAACACCGCCATGCTGCGCTGGGTGATGGAATACAACCTTGAGGGCTGTCCGGAAAAATTCGTGCCGATAGCGAAGGCGATGAAAATAAACACGACAGGCATGAGCGCCGGAGAGGCGGCCTCCGCCTCCCTTGAGGCTATGATCGCCCTCGGCGCGGAATGCGGCGTAAAGACGCGGCTGCGCGACTTCAATATCCCGCGCGGCGCCTGCCAAAGAATGGCCGCCGCCGCGATGAAAGAGACGCGGCTTATCAACAACAACCCGCGAAAGCTGACGGAAGAGGCAGTAAGAGAAATATACGAACGCGCCTGGTAAAGCGCGGTAAATCTGAATATACAAAATAAAATCAGCGATTCTGCATCCAAAGGGACCTCCTCATCAAACGCACCTGAAAGGCTCTCGCTGTACAAGTCTCAAAGTATTTTATTTTCAGGAAGCATTGTTGGGGCTGACAGTTCTGCGGCACATGCCGCTGTCCAACGGTCAGGTTGCTTGCATACTGTGTTCGCTGCTTTTCCCTTTTCCGTACGCTTATCTTACTCTTGCTGCGTCATGAATACAAACTTAATATTCCTTAGCGACAGCGTTCAGATATCCATTATCGTTGAAAGTGGGACATGATACTCAAAAAACTCGAAATGCCTGCAAAAATATGGGAACCAAAAGCCTCGAAATACATTGCTCATGCTGAAGTCCAATGCTCTCCAAAGCGTCAAAACTCTGTCAATATCCAGATGAAAAGTCTCAAAGTCTTTAAATTCCTTTCTTTCATCATTATCATATCTTGTTTCATAATGGCATTATTTCAGAACACTTATGTAGTGACATCATCGCAGAACAGTAATAAAGATGCTGAGTGTTGACAACCTGATATAATAATGCTAATATTTTTATTATCATAATACGAAATTTATTCCGCATTGTGAGAAATAGGGGTGATTGAAAAAGAGAAATGACGAATCGTTTGGCGGTGCGGCCGGTCAGGTTGAAAAGTTGTTCTATGGAAAGATAGGCTCTATATCTCAGGAGGGGGATAAAAAAAATGACAAGAGTTACAAAAATATTTTTTACGCTTTGCTGTGTTTTATGTTTTACGATTGCGGGATATGTGACGGATCCGGCTTATGCGGTAATGAAACTTCAACTAGCTCATGAGCAGCCGGAAATACATCCTTATCACGTTGGCGCGACGGAGTTTGCCAAATTGCTCAAGGAATACTCCAAAGGAGAAATGGAAGTCACTATTTTCCCTAATGGAACTATGGGCAAGGCATCCGCTTTGGCAGAGAGTTGTTCTATGGGAACGATGGATTTTGCGGCAGTTTTTTCAATCATCCTTGAAGCATACTCGCCCAAATTTGGTGTTCTGACAATGCCATATTGTTTTAGCAATTGGGATCATGCTGATAAAGTCCTTGACGGACCGATCGGTGACGAGCTAAGGGCTTCTGTGGAATCCAAGGGAATTAAGGTGCTGGCGTTCTGGAGAAACGGACTTGCGGAAATACATTCAAGAATGCCGATACGCACGCCTGCTGATATTAAAGGGAAAAAACTCAGGATTCAGGAAGGTCCCAGCTATGCGGCATTGAGTAAAGCATTCGGAGCGGTCACAACGCCAATGTCATTTGGCGAGGTATATTCTGCTTTGCAACTTGGAACGGTTGACGCACAAACTCAGACGATAAACAATGTCTATACCTCCAAGATGTTTGAAGTTGGTAAATATTTTACAAAGATCAATATGAACTTCAACACACAGCCGTTTATCATGAGCATGCAGCTATGGAAATCGCTTACGCCGGAACAGCAGGATATCGTTACGCGTGCCGCGCGTGACGCGACGAAAGCGGAAAGAGCCTACCATGTAAAAGATACCCAAACGTCTTATGACGGATTCGTAAAGGGTGGCGGTGAAGTTATAGAGCTTAGCGAAGAAGAGCTTCAGCAGTGGAGAGATGTCTGCAAGCCCGTATATGAAGATCCGCAGTTTGCCGGAGTTATGGAAATTTTCAACAGGATACAGAAACAGAAATAAATATTAATAACGTGAGTGTCTCTGCGTAATATCTTCATGCAGAGACACTCCTCCCAATTTACCGTTGAACTTGACAACTGAATAATTCTGATAAAACGTCAACAAAAATAATGTAAAAGGAGCTGGCGTATATGGTTTGGCGTGTTCTTGAAAAGTGGTATAAAGTAATAAGCCTGCTTACATGGTTGTTGATGGGCAGCATGTGCCTGCTAATAGGTTTTCAAATACTTAACAGGTTCCTGTTTCATGTCCCTGCCGCATGGACAGAAGAGTTTTGCAGATATAATTTTGTCTGGCTTACGATGGTGGCGAGCTCCAAAGCTATGCATGACAGACAACAGCTGGCTGTTGACATAATGCCTTATTTGCTTGCCAGTAAGCCTATGTTGAAAAACATTATTAAACTCTTCGCCCAAATTTTAGCGCTATTCTTTCTCGCCGTTATCTTCAAACAGACAGTGCTTTTTTGTCTGAACAGTATTGGAACATCCTGCCTGACTGTCAGAATTCCAATATTATACGTTTACATAATTCTTCCAATAGGTTTTTTGTCAATGTTTCTCTTTGAATTAGAGCACACGGCAAACACCATGAAATTTTTCTTAAAAAGGGCTTGAGGTGAGTATAAATGAGTATTGGTGTATTTTTGGTTCTTTGCCTTGTAGTGTTTTTGCTTGTTGGACTCCCGATAGCGTTTTCGCTGGGACTTACTGCCGTTGCGTACTTTTTTTACACGGACAACCTGCGTTATCTGATAGTACTCGCTCAACGCATGTTTAACGGTATAAATTCCTTTGAGCTGATAGCAATACCGCTATTTATATTAGCCGGAGATCTGATGTATGAAGGTAAGATATCTCAAGCACTTGTCAATCTCGCTAAATCTTTGGCCGGTTCCGTACGAGGTTCCATGGCGATCATTGCCACACTGGCCTGTATGTTTTTTGGAGCGGTTTCCGGTTCCGGGCCTGCAACCACTTCCGCGATATCGTCAGTCATGGCTAAAGGAATGAAAGAAGACGGATATCCTCCGGTATTCAGCGCCTGTTCCGTAGCCGCCGCCGGGCCTCTCGGTTCTTTGATACCACCAAGCATTACAATGGTTGTATACGGTGTTACTACCAACACGTCTGTCGGAGAACTTTTGTTGGCGGGAGTTTGGCCTGGAGTTGTTTTTGGCCTTTGTCTGATGGTGTATGAGTTTTACATATGCAAAAAACATAATTACGGCACTATCCTGCCTTTCTCGCTAAGCAATCTGGTTAAAAACTTTGTTGTATCAATTCCGGCATTGTTAACTCCGGTGATAATATTGGGAGGGATATATTCGGGAATATTTACGCCGACTGAAGCTGGAGGAACAGCTGTCTTTTATGCGTTGCTGGTCGGTATGTTCTGGAGCAGAAGCATAAAAATTAAAGATTTGCCAAGGATTTTACTTACGAGCGGCGTCGCTGCGGCAACTATTATCATTATAATCGGTAACGTATCCTGCCTCAGCTTTGTGCTTACCAGAGAACAAATTCCGGAGCGGCTGGCGGCAATGGCGGTAGAAAGCCTCAGCTCCCCGTGGCAGTTTCTGCTTGTAGTTAACATTATATATATCTTTGCCGGTATGATTGAGAACGGCTCTTCAGCCATTGTAATGTTAGCTCCTATTCTTCATCCTATAGCCTTGAAGTTTGGAATAGACCCTGTTTTCTTTGGCGCTATGACGGTTGCCAATCTGGCTATCGGGATGGTAACGCCTCCCATGGCGGCTTCGCTCTATATAGCAGGACGAATTTTTGACGTTGAGATTCCGGATGTAATAAAAGGAATAATGCCGTTTTTCTATGTCATGCTGGTAGGATTGCTGATAGTTTGTCTTACCGCGCCAATGGTCACTTGGCTGCCAAGCGTTCTTATGTAACATGCTAAATCTGATAATGAGAAGGGAGTAGAAAAAGATGTTCTATCATCAGAGAAACACTAGTTACGAGACTCATACGAGGGTAGTCGTCGGGACAAACTGCATAGAGCAGCTTCCAGACGAAATAAAGGCATACGGATGTAAAAAAATACTTGTCGTCACAGATTCAAATGTCAGCAAGACAGAATTTTATGCAAATTGCATCCGTTATATCGAGGAGGGAAAATTTCCCTACACAGAATGGAAAGAAGCGGAAGAAGAGGCTCCGCTCCGTAATGTCGATGAGGTTTGCGAAATTATTAAAAAAAACAACTGTAATTTGATTGTAGCTATAGGCGGCGGTAGCGTTATAGATATATGTAAACTTGCCGGTGTTCTTGCTGCAAACGGCGGCAAGGGCCCCGAGTGGGCAGGATACGAAAAATATTCAACACCGCCGGTAACGCTTTTCACAATCCCAACTACTGCTGGTACATCGTCAGAAGTCACGAATATGGCGGTCCTGCATGACGAGGAAAGGAATGTCAAGTTTACTGTAGGGCATCGTGTATTTGGTGCGGCAAGTGTCACGTTTCTTGATGGAAACAGTATTGCAAGTTGCCCTCGCGGATTGATTGCCTGTTGCGGCATTGATGCACTCAGCCATAGCTTTGAATCTTACATAGCTCTGAAAGCAAACCCTATTACAGAGGCGCTTTCTCTTTCGGGGATAAGGTTGATAAGCCGTAATCTGAGGGCGGTTTACGGCAACAGCGAAAACCGGCAGGCCGCGCTGGATCTCATCACCGGAAGCGCAATGGGCGGCTTGGCATTTAACAATACGGGATGTGGCAATATGCACTGTATCGGCCGGCATGTCGGGCCGCACTTTCACGTTAACCACGGCATGTCCATTGCAATGGTAATGCCCTCCGTGGCAAAGTTTAACTTTCCGGCGCAAATGGAAAAATACCGCAGCATTGCGGACGCTATGGATCTGGACACACGTGGCGCACGTATTGCTGACATAGGGGAAGTTGTTGTTGAAGGATTGAAAAAACTTATCAGCGACGTTGGGATAACAATGAAAATGTCTGATTTTAACCCATCCCGGGAAGATCTGGAAACAATAGCTCAGGACAGCTACGAGCAATATAGAAAGTTTTATCACTATAGAAACCCAGTTAAGATGACTCTCAAAGATTATATGACGATTTTGGAGGATTGCTGTAAATGAAGCCGAATACAAAAATACCATGCGTAATTATGAGAGGCGGAACCAGTCGAGCCCTTTTCTTCCACGACGAGGATCTGCCAAAAGACGAAGCGCAGCGGGATAGAATAATCCTAAGTGCCTTTGGCAGCCCCGACCTTCGCCAGATTGATGGACTGGGCGGAGCCACAACATCTACCAGCAAGGTCGCGGTAATTAAAAAAAGCGAAAGAGATGACGCTGACGTCGATTACTTTTTCGGGCAAGTCAGCGTTGATCACCCAATAGTCGGAAAGACGATGAACTGCGGCAACATTTCCTCAGCTGTAGGCCCTTTTGCGATAGACGAGGGATTGGTTAAAGCTGTTGAGCCGGTCACTAGGGTCAGGATATATAACGTAAACACTAAAAAGATAATAAACGCGCGTGTCCCGGTAAAGAATGGCAAAGCGGTAACAGAGGGAGATTTCTCCATTGACGGGGTCCCTGGTACGGGTGCAAAAATATTGCTCGAATTCAACCGACCCCAGGGGGCCGTATCAGGGAAAACCTTGCCTAGCGGGAGTCCCGTTAACACTATAGAGATTGAAGGCAAAATATATGAATATTCTTTTGTTGACGCAGCCAATCCGGTTGTATTCGTCCATGCGTCGCAATTCGGATTGAAAGGAACAGAATCGCCTTATGAATTCGAGGCCAGATCAGATTATAAAGAGATAACACGTTTGCTTGAGGTAATACGCGTCACGGCAGCAATTACGATAGGACTTGCGAAAGATCTTGAAGATGCGGCAAAAAACAGCCAGACGCTGCCTAAGATAGGTATATATACAGAACCGGTCAGTTATGTTACCCCTGATGGAAAAGTGATACGGAAAGAAGACATCGATATTGTAGGAAGACTTTTCTCGATGGGACGCATGATTCAAGCCTACATGGGAACCGGAGCGGTTTGTACGATAGTAGCTGCTAATACTAAAGGCACGCTTGTCAATAAAATAGTTACTGGCGGCAATGATGTGTGTAAAAAACTGAAGATAGGGCATCCATTTGGAATCATGGAGGTAGAGGCAGAGGTAGATTCTACTCCGGACGGCGTTGACGTTAGTTGCGCCATGATAGGCCGCACTGCAAGAAGGTTAATGGACGGCTTTGTCTATGTAAGAGAATAGCGCTGTGTAAAGGAGGCTTGCTCACTGACATGATAAAAAGAAATTTTATAATTAACGGAACTACAAAAACTGTTACCTTTGAAGAAAAAGAATCCTTAGCCGACCTCTTACGCAGATTAGGTCTCAGAAGCGTGAAGATAGGCTGCGACTCTGGACAGTGCGGCTCATGCTCAATATTGATAGATGGAGATGTCGTTCGTTCTTGCATAAAAAGAGCTAAAGATATAAAGGAATATTCTTCAATTGAAACGCTGGAAGGATTAGGAACTTCAGAGGCGCTGCACCCGCTACAGCAGGCCTTTATTACGTACGGAGCGGTACAGTGCGGTTTTTGTACCCCGGGTTTCTTAATGTCGGCGAAGGCCTTGCTGCAAGTTAATCCGAGTCCGACACGCCAGGAAGTACGCGACTGGTTCAATAAGCACCGTAATCTCTGTCGCTGCACAGGTTATAAACCGATCGTAGATGCTGTGATGGCAGCTGCAACAGTAATGCGGGGCGAGGCAGTGATGTCTGATGTTACTTATCACTACGAGGCAGGAACTGAGATCTACGGTACCAGTTACCCTCGTCCCGGATCCTTGGCTAAGGTGCTTGGTGTATGTGACTATGGTGAAGACTTTGCCGCTCAGATGTCAGACGACGTCTGGCATTTGGCAATAGTACAAGCTAAAGTCCATCATGCCAAAATAGTGAAGATTGATTGCAACGAAGCTGAGAGAATGCCTGGAGTTGAAAAAATAATAACCGCAGCGGACGTTAAAGGCACAAACGTTTTACGCATAATACCGCCGCTCGGAAGTCCTCATTATTACAGCGACGGGCTGGATCATCCCATTATATGTGATAAAAAAATATTTCGTTATGGCGATGTAGTTGCAGTTGTTGCGGCTCACACGAGAAAACAAGCGCGTGAGGCGGCTGAAAAGGTGAATGTCGTTTATGAAGAACTGCCGGCGTATCTTACTTTTATGGAGGCAGCCGCAAAAGACGCCATCAGGGTTCATGAGCAATCGCCGAATGTATATATTGAGCAGCCGCTGTTTAAGGGTGATGACACCAGGGAAATATTCAAAACATCCCGATATTCTGTTGATGGCAGCTTCTCAACTACACGTCAGCCGCATTTGCCGATAGAGCCGGACACCGCGCAGGCATATTGGGGCGAGGACGGCGTGATGATGATCCACTGTAAAAGCCAAAATCTCTACGGCAATATTGCTGCGCTGGCGGATGCCGTCGGTTTGCCAAAGGGAAAGGTTCGTCTGATACAGAACACAGTAGGCGGTAGTTTTGGTTATACGATGTCGGCTCAGATGCCCGCCCTGGTTGCAGTGTGTGCAATGGCAACTGATAAACCTGTGTCGCTTACGTTGTCATATCCTGAACATCAGCACTACACAGGCAAACGCTCCGCGTCATATACCAATGCGCGCTTGGCCTGCGATGAGAATGGCAAGATTACAGCTTTAGAATTCCACATGGGTATTGACCACGGAGCCTATAGCGACGCGTCCACAACCCTTACGACGAAAACCGTTCGCTTCCTGGGATATCCGTACAATGTTCCAAACATCCGAGGCCTCTCACAGATGTGTTTCAGCAATGGTAATTTTGGTATCGCCTTCCGAGCTTTTGGTTCTCCACAGGCATACATGGCAAGTGAGAGCCTGATGGATATGCTGGCAATAAAGGCAAGCATAGATCCTTTTGAATTCAGATATATTAACGCGGCTAAGGAAGGAGATCTCTCACCAAACTCGATGTCTTATAGGCATTATCCCATGTGCGAAATGATGGACCAGATGCGTCCATATTATCGGCAGTGGAAGGAAGAGGCAAAATGTAAAAATACCGCTGATAAAAAATATGGGGTAGGAGTAAGTTTCGGCGGTTATCACGTGGGCAAGTCACATGACAGCGCTGAAGTAGCTCTGGAGCTGAACGAAGATGGCAGCGTGACGCATTACAACACTTGGGAAGAGATGGGACAGGGAGCGGATATCGGTACGCTTGCCCATACGCACAGGTGTCTCAGAGAACTTACCCTGCGCCCCGACCAGATACATCTTGTACAGAATGATACTGGATTATGCCCAAATACCGGTTCTGCCTCCTCCAGTCGTTCTCACCACATGGCAGGTTGGGCTACGAAAATTGCAGCGGACAAACTGATTGATGCAATGCGCAAACCAGACGGTTCTTTCAGGAGCTATTTAGAAATGGTTCAAGAAGGAATCCCGACGAAGTATTTTGGGAAGTATGAATCGCCGTCCGATGTTGAACGCATAGATAAATATACAGGGCATGGTTTTGACAGTGTCGGACAGAATTTTATCCTGAATTTGTGTGAAGTAGAGGTCGACATGAAGACAGGCAAAACGAAAGTATTACGCTATCGTATAGTCTCCGATATCGGCATCGTTGGAAACAAGCTGGCTGTAACCGGACAAGCGCTTGGCGGTATGTCACACTGTGTTGGCTTTGCGCTTACGGAGAATTATGACGATATGAAGAAACATGGAACTATGGCCGGAGCTGGGATCCCATCAATAAATGATATTCCGGACAATGCGGAGGTAATCTTTAACGAAACTCCTCGGGAATATGGACCTCAAAATTCTACAGGGTGCTCAGAGTCGTATCAATCATGCGGACATGTCGCCGTGCTTAATGCGATATACGATGCGACGGGCATAAGAATTTACACCTTGCCGGCAACCCCAGAAAAGGTAAAAAAAGCCATAGACGCTTTGAACCGCGGCGACACCACTAAACAAGAGCGTTGGGATCTTGGGTGTGATATGTTTGAACGTCTGGATTATTTTGAAATGAAAGCCGCTACAGAAAGAACGAAGAAATCATAAATTTTCTTTCTTCATACATACATATAGAGGATGACTTAAATGGAAGTAGTCGTGAATGCTTTATCTCAGTTTGCCGCTGAGACAAAATATGAAGAGTTGCATGAGTCCGTTGTCCAATGTGCCAAGGAAAGGATAATAGACATCTTAGCTGCCGCTATGGCAGGCTCCTCGCTCTGGGAATATTGCAACAAAATAATAGATACCTCAATGGAGATGGAGTGCCGTGGAGACGCGACTCTTATTGGAAGAAAAGAAACAGTCTCTTTCCCTATGGCGGCAGCCATTAACTGTGCCTACGCTCATTCCGTTGAGCTGGATGACGGACATAAAAATGCAGGCATACACGCCGGGGCTGTTGTTGTCCCTACTGTGCTCTCTTTAGCGGAAAAAACTAACGTGAGCGGTAAAAGGGCTATACTCGCGGTCGTTATCGGGTATGATGTGGCTTATCGTTTTGCTAGAAGCATGTCTCCGCTGTTAATAGAAAATGGTTTTCACCCCTCCTCCGTCTGTGGGACAATGGGAGCCGCCGCTGCATCTTCTTCGATTTTAGGCTTGAACTTATATGAAACAGCCAGAGCCCTGTCATTATCGGCGCTCTTCACCTCAGGAATTATGGAAGCGACACATTCGGGACAAGCATCTAAAGGCGCAATGGTAGGACATGCGGCATTTGCTGGGATTAACGCGACAATAATGGCAAAAAATGGGTTTACAGCGCCGGATATGCCTTTTAGTGGTACGGATGGGCTGTTTCGGGCAATGTCCGACGATAATGTCGATGTGGCAAATATGCTTGATGGCCTTGGAAAAAATTATGAGATCAAAGATACGTATGTTAAGCTTTACCCTACTTGCCGTCATACCCATGCCCCTATTGAAGGTACAATTGCCCTATGTTTGGAGCATAATATAACGGCGGATGATATTAAGAGAATCAATATAGGCACACATCCTATAGCGTACAGATTAACCGGTACGGCAAAAACTCCACATGATGTACAGCAAGCCAGATTCAGCACGCCATATTGTGTAGCTACTGCGTTGCTCCGGGGTTCTTTTGACATAAGCGACCTAAAAGAAGAAAATATTCATGATGACAAACGTGTAAGGTTAAGTTCTCTTGTACATGTTTATGTTGACAAAGAAGTAACATCTGAATTTCCCCAAAAGCGTGGAGCAAAAGTACGTATAGAGTTGAAAAATGGGAAGTTTTTTGAAAAAACCGTTTATATTTTAAAGGGAGCACCTGAAATGCCCGTCAGATACCTGGACTTATGTGAAAAGTTCAAAAACATGGCCAAAGAAGCAATTCCAAAGGAAACGATGGAAGAAATATGCGATAACGTGCAGAGATTTGATAACTTGGCAAAGCCGGGCTCATTTATGAAATTATTGAAAAAAACTATTTAGGCGTTTAATATTCTCTCTGAGGTCTACATAAAATTCCCTTATGGCAGCATGCTTACAACATGATGATATGTGCCGAAGGGGATTTCTTTTTCTGCAAGCATTTTTTTGAAATTGTTAATTGAAAACATCGGCTAAATGAGATTATAATTCTTAGCAGTATGGTGTAAGGCTACATATACACAAAAGGACGGATCGCTTTTGAAAGATAGAGACAACATTGCTCCTACCGAAGAGATAGAAAATAAAAAGTCTATCATCATGTCCGTTTATAAAGCCTATAAGATCCTTGAACTTTTTGGCGAAAAAAACGGATTGAGTTTTGCAGAGATTAATAGCCGGTTGGATCTGCCGCAAGCGACGTTATATCGTTTTTTAAATACCTTGACAACTTGCGGATTATTGGATATTGATTCTAACTCGAAACTCTATTCCCTGGGCCCCAGTATGATATATCTGGGAAATGCGGCGGTTTCATCCATAGACATCGTTGCTTTGGCACGCCCGTTTATGGAAAAATTGAAAAAGGAAACAAATGAAACGATTTCCCTTTTTATCAGGAAAGGATTCAAAAAAATTTGTATCGCCAAAGTTGAGAGCGACCTGTCTATACGATATTCGGCAAAGATAGGGGCATCGAACTATTTGCATGGCGGCGCTTCCGGGAATATCCTGATGGCAGGTATGACAAAAAAAGAGCTTGACCTGTTGGAATCAACTGTAGGTTTTCCTAAGTTGACAGAACATACGATAATAGACAGGAAAAGAATCGAAGAGATCTTAGAAAAAACCCGTAAAGACGGCTATTGGGTAAGTTATAAAGAGCGTCGTGACGATACGGCGGGTATTGGTGTACCAATTTTCAACCACCTCGGACAGATAGTCGCAAGTCTGAACATAACTTTGCCGGCAACACGCTTCGATAAGAGAACAATAGAGAGGTGGATCCCGATTTTAAAAAAAGCAGGAGCAGACATATCAAGAAAGAATGGCTATTACGAAAATTTTATATGACAGGGGACAGAATCCGATAAAATAGTTCCGTCAGATTTATCCCCATGTTGAATGAGTAAAGGAAAGCGTGCCGTGCCTCAGCATAAGAGCATCAACAGGAAGCGCTGTCGACTACATTTACACAATCCCACAGGTACTGATGCCTTATAAAAGATAAGAAAGCACACGCAAAGATATTTTTATATTGACATCTGCAAAGAACCTTTTGTCCAATGTCTAAAGGGTTCTCGCAAGCGGCGCATGTTTTTCTATACCGTCCCCCCCTCTTTCAGTAAGTTCAATTAAATCAGCTCCTCAGCCCTTCGCCTGCCCTTTGCGCCGCCATTCCCTTACCGCGGTCAGGAAGGCTTCGCCGTAGCGTTCCAGCTTTGCCGCGCCGACGCCGGGCACTTCAAGGAAGTCTTCTTCATCCTCCGGCAGCAGTTCGCATATTGCCGTGAGCGTCTTGTCCGAAAATACCACGTATGGCGGTATCCCCTCTTCTGCGGCTATCGCGCGGCGCAGGGCGCGCAGCTCCTCGAAGAGCGCGCTGTCGGCGGCGTTTGAGATCGTTGACCGTTTCTTTATCCGTTCCTCCGACGCCTTCTTTTCCTCGCTCCTGCGCATGACGAGCGGCGTCGGTTTTTTCAGAAAGGGCATCGTCCGTCCGGTGAAAGAGAGCGTGGGGAAGTCGTCGCCCATTCTTAAATAGCCCTCCGCGACGAGAAAATCGACCATTTCCCGCACCGTCCGGGCGCTGTGCTCGCGGAGCAGCCCGTAGGTCGATATTTTGTCAAAGCCTGCCTCCCTCACGTCGGCGCGGGCGGAGCCGCGCAGCACGTTGACGAGCATCGCGCTGCCGTAGCCGCGGCCGCCGCTCGCCTCCGCCATGCGGTAGACACAGGAGAGTATCTTCAGCGCCTCCGTCGTTATCTCAGCCCGCTCCGTTTCTCCTGTGCAGTTGCCGCAGGCGGAGCAGCTTTCAGCGACCTCTTTTTCGCCGAAATAGTTCAGGATAAAGGCGCGCAGACAGCCGGTAGTATGGCAGTAATCCACCATCGCCCGCAGCTTGCGCCTCGCGGCGGGGCGCGTCTCCTCCTGGCTCTGTTCTATGAAGAAGCGCGCCGTCATTATGTCGCGCGCGCCGTAAAGAAGCACGCAGTCGGCCGGCAGGCCGTCCCGCCCCGCGCGCCCCGCTTCCTGATAGTAGGCGTCGATGTTTGACGGCATATTGTAGTGCAGCACATAGCGGACATTTGATTTGTCTATGCCCATTCCGAAGGCGTTGGTCGCCACCATCACAGGGGCGCGGTCGTAGATGAAAGCCTCCTGACTGCTCGCGCGTTCCGCGTCGGAGAGGCCGGCGTGGTAGCGCACGGCCTTTATTCCGTTCGCCCTCAGCAGATCGCAGAAGGACTCCACATTTTTGCGCGTCGAACAGTAGACGATGCCTGATACTGTGGGAAACTGCTTTATGTAGCGCAGCGCGGCGGCGTTTTTATCGGCGGGGTGCTCAACGTGAAAGAAAAGATTTTCCCTGTCGAAGCCGGTCGTGATTGAAAATGGGTCGCGCAGTCCGAGCTGCGATATGACGTCGCGGCGCACCTCCGGCGTCGCTGTGGCGGTAAAGGCGGCGACGGCCGGACGGCGCGGCAATGACTCTACGACCGGCGCGATGTTCAGATATGACGGCCTGAAGTCGTGCCCCCACTGCGAGACGCAGTGCGCTTCATCGACAATGACGAGCGGCGGGGATATCGAGCGCAGAAATTCGGCGAAGCCCCCCTCCAGCCGCTCCGGCGCTACATAGAGCAGGCTCATGCCGCCGCGCCGCGTCTCACGGAATATCTCCGCGGCCTCATCCCGCTCTGTCGCGCTGTTGATGGTCGCCGCGCGCACGCCGTTTTGCCGCAGCGCGTCCACCTGATCTTTCATCAGGGAGATCAGCGGGGATATAACGACGGCCGTCCTCTCCGCCATGATTGCGGGTATCTGATAGCAAAGCGATTTTCCCGCGCCGGTGGGCATAATGCCGATCGCGTCGCGGCCGGAGGCTATCGCCTCGATTATTTCCAGCTGCCCCTTGCGGAAGGAGTCGTAGCCGAATATTTTCTTTAATATCTCATGGGGTTGCCGCGTCAATACTCGCATCTCCTCCGTTCGCACAGAGAAGTATAACACGACGGCCGCGCGGCCGGCCTTGCGGCGCTCTTTTATTTGTGTTTTTTGAGGCCTCCGGCTCTTAGCGGCTGCTTTGGAAGCGCATCAGAGGCAGATCGTCCACGTTGTCTATGCTGACGTCGCCGTGATGCACGCGCAGCCTTTTTTCCCGACTTTTGCAGATATTTTCGAGAAAAGCGGGCTATACTCCAGTGATACCAAGGAGTCTAGCTCTTTTCCATTTTTTATTTTATGTAGTTCAGCGAATGCTATGATATTCTATGACTGAAATGTCTCTCTAACTCTGTTCTGGTCGTGTACGTTCTGAGAGGACTCATGCCAAGTACCGCACATGTCGCGTCATAAAGCGCCGGAGTCTCCGGCGTTGCTGGGATTCTTTTATTTTTCCATCATTCTCGCCACTACTTCCCATATATCAGGCTCTTCGTGCCCTTTTCGCCAGCCGGCCATGCCGGCCAGTCCGTGTTTTTTTACAAGCTCAAGCTTTTTTGCCAGAGACTCGGCGTTTTCCACCCATATTTTGTAGTTTTTTCCGTTCGCGGTATATGAAAAATAGTGCTGCGCCTCGTTTTCAAGCCAGCGGAGCTGCGCCCCCGTCTTTGCCGCCAGCGCTCTCGCCTCGGCCATTGTCAGCGTGCTGCCTTTTACCTTTACTCCGCCGCCGCTTTTCGTCTCTTCCCAGCGGCGCATGTAGAAGGGAACTCCAAGCAGCAGCTTCGAGGGGGGGACTCCCTCCGCGAGAGTTCCTTCGACCGCCCTTTTTACCCAGGGGAGCGAGGCGACGGAGCCGGCGCGCGGCGATGTGCGCCAGTGCTCGTCGTAGGCCATGAGCATCAGGTAGTCCGCATCTTTCGCAAGCTGGGCGCGGTTGTGGCTGCGCGATGACTTTGTGTTCGCCGGGATGAAGACGTCAACGGATACGATAAGCCCCTCCGCGCGCAGCGCCGAGGCTAGGCGCGAGAAGAAGCGCGTGTATGGGTCGCGGTGTTCGTCGCTCATTCCCTCGAAGTCGACGTTTATTCCGTCGAGGCCGTAAAGTTTAGCGTAGGCGATAAGGCGCGCTATGAAGAGATTTTGCGCGCGGGCGTTTTTGAAGAAGGCGGTCGTCATCTGGGCGTTGAAGCTGTTGGAGACGAGCGCCCAGAGGCTATAGCCCATTTCGCGCGCCGTCCGCGAGTAGGCGGCGGAGGCTCGGTTGGCTATTCCGCCGTTCGCGTCCGCGAGGTTGAACCAGGTCGGAGAAAGTACGTCCAGCCCTTTTATTTTTCCCTGCGCCGCGAGGTCGGGGTTTTCACGGGTGACGTGTTCCCACGCCAGAGTGAGCTTTCCGGCGGGTAGTTTGCCTTTTTTCGCCGCGCCGCCGCTGTCGTAGGCGCGCCCGCTTTGCGCGGGGCGGAAGGTCACGGCGCCGCCGCTTTCGTCGCAGGCGAGGCCGAGCAGCTTTTCCATGCCGTTTACGTTGAAGTATGATATTCCCGCTTCTTCCGTCAAGGGGAAGCTGAGGCTCAGCTTATCCCCGGCAAGCGTTCTGAGGGCCGGACTGTCGAAGGCGCGCGCGGGGTTGGATACGGTTACGACGAAGCCTTTGCCGCCGGGGGCGTCGTCTATATCCGCCCCCAGGAGGCGCAGCGCCTCCGCCGGTACCCAGAGCGCCCCGGCGCGGTAGAAGGCCGTTCCCATGAAGTCCGCCGCGCCGCCGCTGTCAAAGTATATTTCTACCGCGCTGTCTCCCTCTGCGGCCATAGCTGCGGGGGCGAAGAGCGCGCAGGCAAGGGCGATTATCAGAAGTCCGCCGCTTATCCTGAGAATGTTTTTTATGCGGTTTGCCATTTCAAAACTCCTTCCGTATTTTCCGTCTGATATTTTACTCCTAAAAAGAGCTTGCGAAAATTGTTCTTTTGCTATAATCTGCTTAAACGCAGCGCGTCGGGGGGATGATGGCGATGAAGAAGCTGATGCCGTTCTGCGCGGCGCTCTTTATTTTTTTGTGTCCGTTCTGCGCGCGCGCCGACGAGCTTGGCATTACGCTGCCGGTTTTTCTGACGCAGATGGGAATCGCCTTTGACCAGGTGAAATGGGGATTTTCTCAGAGAGGTCTTTCGGAGTCTCTCGTTCAGATGCCGAACGGGAATTTCGCCGCGGAGTATAACGAGGATATCGTCCTCTATCTCAATATGACGGCGGAGAGCAACAGGCTGATGAATGTCGCCCTTTCCTTTACCGTTTCGGAGTGGCGAGAGCATGAAAGGAACAGAAGGAGCGGGTTGCTGGACGGCGAGGCTCAGTATGAGAGCCTTTGCAAGCAGATCATTCTCGCGCTGGATCATCGCGTGACGGAGAAGGAGGTCGGCGCGCTGTTGGAGGGGCTTGGTCTTTTCGGCCCTGTGCTGGACGGACGGCAGCGCCGCGAGATAAGCGGAAGGTTTATTTATATGATGAGGCTTTACAGAAACAACATCATGTTTCTGGCAACGTCGTCAGAATAGAGGCTCCGCCTGACTCGATCGGGCTGACGGAGCAAAAAAAACTGAATGAAGAGAGGATATAGTCATGACAAGAGACGAACTGCTCGATATGCTGGATGAGGCGCAGACGGACGAGGAGATAAAGGAGATCGGCGAAAAGCTGCTTGAGCTGGAGCCGGGCAGCCCTTACGGAAAGCTGGCTGTCTGGGAGACGATGGAATATGAGCAGGCGGTAGAAAATCTCGATATGCTGCGCGAGGCTCTTGACGCCATTCGCGCCGTAGTGGAGGCCAGGGAGCTGCCGTCGCTGATAGACGACGACAGGGACGCGCTCGTCTATAGCACGGTGATGATGAATCTCGGCTATTCGCTGCTGGCGGAGGGGGAGGTCGAAGAGGCTTACGAGGTAGCGAAGGAGTTCGCGAATTTCGACGACGAGGGGGCTTTCCCCAGCCGCACGCTGCTTTACCGCTGTATGCTGGAGCTTGAGCTGTATAACGATATTCTGGCTTCGCTGGAAGCCGACCCGCTTGAATCCGTTGTCGGAGAGCACGCGCGCGCTATCGCGCTGCTGGAGAGCGGCGCTGATGAAGGAGAGGTGCGCGAGGCGATAAATTACGCCATATCGCTTTCGCCTGACGTTCCGTTTTTTATCATCAATATCTGGGATTTCCCAGAGGCTGATGAGGATATCGACGAGGAGCTGGAGGATGTTGTCAACGACGCGACCTATCTGGCGGAGCCGTGGTGCGCTTCGGACAAGCGTCTGGCCGCTCTCAGCGCGCCGGTTTTTCTCTTTGGCTATCTGACAAAGAGGCTGACTGACGAGAAGGAGATACAGACGCTGAAGGAAGGATATGAGGGGGCGGGCGTCTCCGAGCGCATCGAAGGGGCGATGAAGCGCCTCGATGAGATGGAAAAGGCCGGACGCGACCCGGAGGAGACCGACGCCGAGGCGCTGAGCCTTACAGCCGATATCCTTGACGAATTATTAGCTTAACCGCGCAGCCGCGTCTGCTGTACGCCGGCGCTGTTTAAGCGGAGAGCATTTCAGTAAAGGCGAAAAAATGCGCGCCCCCACGGCACGGCAGGAGGGGGCGCGCTTGTCTTGCCTTTTTCAGTCGCGCCCTTTTATCCAGATCGAGTTGTTGGGATCTATTACGCGGTAGACGAAGCCGCGGGCGCGGTCCCAGGCGTAGGGGCCGCTGCCGGCTATGCCGCCCATTCCGTTGAGGAACTGGTAGTTTTCCGTTACGGCTCTGTCGTAGAGGACTGTGCCATTATAGCGCGGGACGAAGGGCCACGGCCCTTCTATTTTGTCGCTCTCCCAATATCCGGGCATCGACGTTTCGGCTATCAGCCTGTCGAGAGTTTTTCTGAACTGCTCCGGCATGTTGTAGATGAATATCAGCCTGCCGCGCGAGGACTCGCCGAAGCGCAGCATCAGCCACGCGGCGGCATATTTTCCCTCTTCCATCCGCGAGAGGGCGGAGACGGCGTTGAAGAGCGCGTTTACCGCCACGAGCTGGCGCGGCACATAGCTGTTTGAGGGAAAGAAACCGACTACCTCTTCCCAGTTTGCCGGGTCTCCGTCGGGAAACCATTTTTTGACCAGCGCGACGCCGGCGGCGGCCGCCGTCTGTAATGAAGGGGCGCTGTAGGAGAGTCGCCAAAGCTCCGCGTCGCTTCCGGCCGGCGCAAGCAGCGCGATTTGCGAGAGGAAAGCGGGGCCTTCGTTTCTTATTTTTTCTCTGGATTCCATCTGAGCCACCATTTTGTCCCATCTGTCGTCCGCCGAGGCCGCGCCGCAGCAGATAAGCGCGGTCAGCAGCAGGATAACGAGCGCAGCTGTTTTTTTCATTTTTTTTATCTCTCCCTATCTTTAAATTGAGCGGCTTTCCGCCGCCTTTGCGGGGCTTAGAATTTTACGTCGCCGCGCACGGTGATTTCTTTCTCCCAGTTCCCGCCGGACCAGCTTTTTGCGTTGACCCCCTCCGGCAGGATTTTCCACATTTTAACGTCGCCGCCCTTTTGGGATATTATATCAATTTTGAATTTGGAGCCGTAGGCAAAGGGGATGAATATAAGCCCCCTTCCCCTGTATATGCGCTCTCCTTTTCCGGCCGCCGCCGCAACTTCCGGCACTTCGCGCCACGGCGCGCCGCGCCTCATCGGGTAGGCCGCGAATTCCTTGACGGCCTCCGTCGTGAAGATAAGCACGCCGGCCTTTGAATAGCCGCGGAGGAAGCCGCTGAGAAATTCTGCCTGAGCCTCCGCTCCGCCGGCAGCGGGCAGAACTCTGCGGCAGAAGCTGCCCAGATAAAAGAGCGAATATTTATTCGCGACGCCGAGGGCGCGCCCTATTACGGAGGCCGCTTTGTCGCGCCGTCCGTTTTCAAAATAAGCTGCGGCCTCCGCCTCTGTCGAACGGCGCGTCTCAGGGGATATGATGAAGCTCAGCGCCGCTTTGTAAACGGGCGGCAGCTCAAAGCTGTCAGCGGCGCTTTTTTCCTCCGAGCCGCCGTCCTCTTTGACTTCTATCGCGGCGGCCTGTTCGCTTATGAGCGCGTCAAGGCTCGCGCTGCGTGCCGCCTGCACGCGGCACGGGGCGGCGAGAAGAGTCAAAAGTATGACCAGGATTCTGACAAAATTCATTTTAAGCGCCTCTTTCGCCCATATCATTGCCGGCGGCCTCTTGACGGAAGCGAGCTGTCGAAGGCAAGAAACAGGATCGGTATGCCTCCCAGAAAGGCGGTGAGCAGTCCCCAGAGCCAGAAATTCTTCCCCAATCTCTCCGCGACGCTTCCCCAGAGGTATATCCAGCTGAATGTGAATATGGCCAGCGCCGCGTATCCCGCGTCGCCCAGCGGAATGAATATGCCGAGCAGCGCCGCCGCGAGGCCGGGCATCACTATGCCGGCCGCCGTCCAGCGCGTTATTCCGGCGCAGTCGCAGAGAAGCATCACATTGTAGACGGGGACGAGGAAGGCCGGATAGGAGCCGATGCGGAACTTCTCTCCGATACGGAAGAGGACGTAGGCGGAAAAGAGGTAGAATCCAAAGGTAAACAGAATGACCGCGAAGAGGGCGAAGGTTCCGAAGAGCAGCGCGAACATCTATTCCGACGCCCCCTGCATACGCTCCAGCACTTCGCCCAGCCCTTTGACGGCTTCGCCGTATGAGGCCCAGTCGCCGTTTCTCAGCGCGCTCTGCGCCGCCTCGTATAGACTTTGCGCCTGACGGGCAAGCCCCTTTATGTCGTCGTCGGATATTTCACTCTGCCGGAGGCTCTTCTTATCTTCTTTTTCTGTTCCGTCGGGGGCGGCCTCCCGCTCCCCCATCAGCCGCCGCAGCGCGCCGCCGAAGTCTTCATCCCAGGCGACGCGCCCTCCGGTCGATACGATGACGCGCTTCAGCTCCGGCAGCTCCCCCTTTTCAGCTTTGAGGTAGAGCGGCTGGACATAGAGCAGCGATTTTCCTATCGGCACGACGAGCAGATCTCCGCGTATAACGTCGGAGCCTCGCTGGCTCCAGAGCGAAAGCTGCGCGGATATTTCGGGATTCTGGTCTATCAGGGCCTCTACCTGCCCGGGGCCGTATATCAGCTTCTGCTTCGGGAACTGATAGACAAGCAGCTCGCCGTAGCGCTTGCGGTCGCAGCGTCCGGCCATCCAGCCTATAAGATTGTCGCGTCCCAGCGGCATGTAGGGGACTATTATCGCAAATTCCGGCGATTTTTCGCCCCACATCTTCATCGTCACGTAGTTGGGCTGTATGCGCCGTTCGCGTCCGACGGGGGTCACTTCCCATACGTCCTCGCGGTTGTAATAGGTATTTGTGTCCGTCATGTGGTAGGTGGTGTAGACCTCCGTCTGAACTTCAAAAAAGTCCTCAGGATAGCGCACATGCCGCCACATCTCTTCCGGCATTTCCTCTTTTTCTTTGAATAGGCCTGGGAATATTTTCATCCATGAGCGTATCAGCGGGTCGCTCGCGTCCACCGCGTAAAACTCCATCCGTCCTGTGTAGGCGTCGGCAATCGCCTTTACGCTGTTGCGCAGGTAATTCACGCCGCGGAAGCGCGCCAGCGTTCCGTCGCCGCTGTCGAAGGGGCGCGAGTAGGGGTAACGCTCCGACCAGGTAAAGGCGTCCTGCATCCATTTTATCCGTCCCTCTTCCAGCACGGGATAGGTGTCCGCGTCGTAGATGAGGAAAGGAGCTATCTCATAAAAGGCGCGGCGCACATTGCGGTTGTAAAGGACGCGGCTCTCCGGCGTGAGCGCTCCTGTAAAAAGTATCTCCGTATCGCGGAATCGGAGCGTAAAGAGCAGCCTGCGCCACATGGAGCCTATAGATACGCCGCCGTCCCCCTCGTAGTCGGAGCGCACATTCGATGCCCCCATCGGGTAATCGAATTCCTTTACCTCTGTTTTTACGAGCACGTATGAGTCAGAGGCGCTGCCGAAATATATCTCCGGCCACGTGAGCGGGATATCGACCGTCGAACGCACGGGAATATCCTTCATGAAGAAAAAGGGAAGACCGCCTGAGGCAATTTCGTTGACCGGATTCATCACCACGCCGTAGCCGTGGGTAAATTCAAGGTGAGTGTTGACCCATGTCGGATTTTGCAGTCTGGACAGATCCAGCTCGCGAACGCCGAGCATGACCTGGCGGCTGCTGCCGTCGATTTCGTAGCGGTCTATGTAAACGTCTTGAAAGTTGTAGTAGGTGCGTATCGCTTGCAGCTGCCTGTAGCTGCGCAGAAGCGGCGAATAATCCCAGAGGCGTATGTTTTGCAGCGTCTCGCGATCCTCCTCAAGCTCCTGATGCGTCAGCTCCGCCTCCGGAGTGAAAGCCACGGAGGCGACGTCGTTCAGGCCGAAGGCGCGGCGGGTATAATCGAGGTGGTAGCCGAGATAAGTCTTTTCAAGCTCAAATTCGTTGGGCTTCACGCGGTACTGCTGGATAAGTCCGGGGACGAAGCTGCGCGCCGCCCAGCCCGTAACGATCAGCAGGCCGACGACGATCGCGGTGAGCTTCCACATCGGCCTGAAAAAGTTGAGGCAGAGGAAAAGGGCTGCCGCGAACATCGCAAAGGCAAGAATGGTGAGCGCCGGCAATATGACATGAACGTCGGTATATCCCGCGCCGAAGACGACGCCGCTGGGGGAGAAAAGCAGCTCATAGCGCGCTATCCAGTAGCCCGCCCCCCAGAGGGCGAGTATCAGCGCGCCGAGCAGCGTCAGATGAAGGCGCGCGGCGGGGGCGACATAGAGGCGTCCCCCCTCGAATGATACGGAACGGGTGACGAAATATATGACGCCGCTGCCGATAAGGGCCAGCATCAGCACGCCCTGCCCCCAGCTCTGTAGGAACTTGACGAAAGGCAGGCTGAAAACATAGAAGCCGATGTCGATGCCGAAAAGCGGGTCTGTCTCGCCGAAAGGTTCAGGATTGAGGAATTTCAGCAGCTCCGTCCACATGCCCATCGCGCTGAGGGCGTTGAAAAGCGCCACGACGAACGCAGCGGCGAGAACCGCCCTGCCTAGGCGGCGCGCCTGACTTTCTCCGTACCCTTCGTCAAAAAGGCGCGCTCCGCGCCGCCACGCCACGCGCCAGTTCAGCGCGTAAACGGCAAAGGCCGGTATCAGCGCGGCGAAGAAAAGCTCCCAGCGCGCGAAAAAACGCCGCCAGAATACGGATTCAAAGCCCTGCGCCTCAAACCAGTAAAGATCCGTCATGAAAGAGGCCAGCCAGGGAAGGACGATCGTAAAAAGCACGAAAAGCCCGCCTGCGGCGAACCATATTTTTTTTACGCGCGGCAGCTCAATACGCGGCATCGAAGTCCCTTCATCATCCCAGCCCTCGCCGTTGTCCCCGCTTCCCTGCGTCCATTGCCGCCGTCCTCTCATTGCGCGAAAAAGATCGTTTATATCCAAAACAGGCACTCCCCATGCGTGAAAAATTTTTCTATTATATTTTTGACCAAAGCGCGGCTAATGTCCAGTGAAAAAAGGAAAAAATCGGCTTATAATGATAGCGATATAAAGATAAAAAGGAGGAAGATGGATTTGCCGCTGACAAAAGAAGAGGTGCGCGCGAAAATCGCGGAGATGGGAATTTCCTTTGAAGTCACGGAGCATGCCCCGGTTTACACTATCGACGAGATGAAGGAGATAGAGGGGATGAAGATAGAGGACGTCTGCAAAAATCTCTTCCTCCGCGACGAAAAAGGAAAGCGTCATTTTCTCGTCGTGCTGGACGAGGCCAAAAGCGCCGACCTCAAGGCGATACGGGGGCAGATAGGCAGCACGCGCCTCAGCTTCGCGTCGGAGGAGCGGCTTATGGCCAACCTCGGACTGACAAAAGGGGCCGTCACTCCGCTCGGAGTGCTCAACGACTGCGCGGCAAATGTGGAGCTGCTGATCGACGAAGATCTCCGCGGCCGCCCGCGCCTCGGCCTGCACCCCTGCGACAACAGGGAGACGCTCTGGCTCTCCTTCGCCGACCTTGAAAAAATCATCGCGGCGCGCGGCAACAGCGTTAAGTTCATAAAGATATAGCCGTTCGCGCAGAGAGGCGGAGCGCGGCCGCTTCCTTGACAGCAGATATGTAATATTTATAATTACGTTACAGATAAAAAATCCCGCGAAGGGCGCGAGGGAGATGCGAGTAGATGACGGGAGAGTTTGCGATAGCGGTTCACGCGCTGGTATATCTCAACCATAAGGGCTGCTGTCTCTCCAGCGAGGAGCTGGCAAAAAATGTCTGCACCAACCCGGCGCGCATACGAATGGTGATGGGAAAGCTCAAAGCGGCCGGACTTGTCGCGACAAAGGAAGGCTCGTCAGGGGGCTACTCCTTCACAGGAGACCCCGGCGCTGTGACGCTGCTCGATGTCAGCGAGGCCGTCAATGCGAGATTTATCGGCCCTGCCTGGCGTTCGGGAGACATGGATATGGAATGCCTCATCGCCTCCGGCATGGCAAATATAATGGACGGGATATACTCCGATATGGAAAAGCAATGCCGCCGCCACCTGCGCGATATCACCGTCGGCGATATCGACGGCATGATATTCAAAAATAAAAAGACGCTGACCACGCAGGGCGACAGCATTTACTTTAAGGTTAAATAAGACGCCAAGCAAAACCTATGGGAAAGGGTGTTGCCTTTGCCCTTTGGCCCCCTCGCTGAGGGGGCTGCCCGAAGGGCTGGGGGAGAGTTGGTTTTGGTTTTGTCCTGTGATTTTTAGTCTCACCGATGGAAGTCAACACTCCCTCCGACCCGGCGGAAGCCCGCCGCCGGGCCACCTCCCTTGTATAATCATAAGTACCTCTCAGACATATATTGCGGCTGTCCGCATTTTTTGTTCACCTCAACTTCCGGGCAAAAAGCCATAGCCGCCCCCGCTCACTTTGCGTTGTCTATCGCCTCGTTGGAGAGCCTGTCCGCTCTTTTATTCTCCGCGCGTGGTATCCATTCGTATTTCACATTCATCCCCTCCGCGGCGCGCCACGCTTCGGCCGCCAGCTCGCGCAGATGGGGGAGGTTTATCTTCCACTCCCTTGAGAGCTGGCTGACGACGAGCTTGCTGTCTCCGCGCATCAGCAGCTCCTTCACTCCGCGTTCGCGCGCGGCCTTCAGAAGCAGTATCGCGGCTCTGTATTCCGCTTCGTTGTTCGTCTTTTTTCCGAGAAAGCTCGCCGTCTCCCAGACGATATTTCCGTCGTCGTCCATAAGCAGCGCCCCCGCCCCCGCCTCTCCGGGATTGCCGCGCGAGGCCCCGTCAAAATATCCTTTCATACCAACAGCTCCCTCTGTCGTCGTTTTTGCGTTATACTTCTTCATTATACGCGACAGAGATATGGAGGTAAATGTAAATGGCGGCTCAAAAAAAGACAAACGCGGTGAGGCTTCTGGAAAAAATGAAGATAGCCTTTGAACTTCTGGAATACGAGATAGATGAAGATAATCTTTCCGCCGAGGAGGCGGCCGCGAAGACCGGCGTCGCGGAGGAGCGCACCTTCAAAACGCTCTGCTGCCGCGGCGACAAAAGCGGCGTGATGATGGTATGCGTGCCGGCGGGGCGCGAGCTTGATTTTAAGGCTCTGGCCGCCGCCAGCGGTGATAAAAGCGCCGCCCTCGTGCCGCTGAAGGAGGTGCAGGGGCTGACAGGCTATATTCGCGGAGGCTGTTCGCCGCTGGGCACGAAGAAAAAATATCCGGTGATAATCGACAGCTCCGCCCTTTCCTTTGACTTTATCACCGTCAACGCCGGACATCGCGGGCTGCTTTTCAAGCTGGCCCCCGCCGATTTGATAAAGGCCGCGGAGGCCGTGCCGGCTCCGGTGGTAAGATGAGCGCCGGCTGCGGCGCGGCGGCGGAGAGGCCGGCGCGCTGGCTTATAATCGTCGCCTATCTGCTGCTTTATGTGGTATGGGGCTCGACCTATCTTGCGATACGCTTTTCCGTCGAGACGATTCCCCCGCTGCTCTCCGGCGGTCTGCGCTTCCTGGCGGCTGGGGCGATACTGCTGACCGTCCGTCTCTCGCTGACGAAGAGCCTGCCTACCGCCTCCGGCTGGAAGATGGCCTTTCGCGCCTCACTTCTTCCTTTCGCCGTCACATACGGACTCATCACGACGGCGGAGATGGTCGTGCCGTCGTCGATAGCGGCGCTGCTCGTTTCCATAGAGCCTCTATGGTTCTGCCTGATAGGCTGGCTGTTTTTCAACGGCAAAAAGCCGCTCCCGCGCCATTACGCCGGTATCGCCTTCGGCTTCGCCGGCGTCTGCGTGCTTGTGGCGGGAGATCCTAACGCGGAGCTTTCCTTCAGCTCCGGCTACACGCTATGGATGCTGCTGCTGCTTCTCGCAAGCCTCACCTGGGTCACAGGCGCCTTTATCGCGGCCAATCCGAATATTCACAGCGACGCGCTGACAGCTTCGGGGATGCAGATGCTTTGCGGCGGAGCCGTGATGATGGCGCTGCAATACGGGCTGTCCTGCGTCACGGGGGAATTTCCAGAGTTTCAGGCCTTTTCGGCGCGCTCCGCGCTGGCGCTTGGCTATCTTGTCATCTTCGGCTCGCTCGTCGGCTACAGCTCCTTTCTCTGGCTCATGCGCGTGGAGCCGGCAAACCGCGTTTCCACGCACGCCTTCGTCAACCCGGTGGTCGCCGTGCTGCTGGGCTGGCTCATCGGCGGAGAACAGCTCCACGTCAACATGCTGATAGCGCTGCCGCTTGTGGTGATTTCTGTGATACTTATGGTCTGGGAAGGGGCCGGCAAGAAAAAGGGCTGATTTCCCGCCCGCTCCGTCAACCGTTTACGCCGATTCCTGCGAAACGCCGTACAGAGCGCAGTTTTCGGCGGTTTATGTTTTCTTTCGATAATTGACTTTTTTTGCGTTGTGACTAAAATATATCGTAGTATCCGACCTATCTTGCTTATCGGATGACATATATCGAGGGGCGATGGAATGTTCTCATTTTTGAGTTTACGACGTAAGTCAGCGTTCTGTTTGCTTGCACTCTTTTTCTGCGTGGCGCTCGTCTCTATCTTTGTCTGGTACAGATACGCGATGGAAGAGGCTATCGAGCATCCGGCAACTCACAATCTCATGGATTACGCGGAACATTCCTCCGCCGGAATAAATCAGCGGCTTTCGAGCCTGCTCTCCTCTCTGAGCGCTACGGCGGACTTGGTCGCGCGCGAGGAGCAGATAATGAACCCGCAGGTGATGAGGATACTGCGGATCGGCTCCGAGCGCATGACCTTCGACCGCATGGCCGTCGCGCTGCCGAGCGGTTATTCTCTTTCAACAGCTTCGACCTCCGCCAATGTCGGCAATAAAGACTTTTTCCTCAAGGCTATCGGCGGTATGCCCAATATTTCCGAGCTGTCCGATCCCAACAACGCGAATGGGGAAGACGCCGTCGTCTTCGCCGCGCCGATAAGGGATCATGACGGCGTGCGCGGCGTGCTCTACGCCGAGGTCGACCGCCGGAATTTTCCGCTGCTCTTCTCCTCGCCGCTCTTCGGCGGAAAGGGCTTTTCTTATGTGGTGGACAGAGAGGGAAATGTTATCTTCGCGCCGGAAAGAAGCGACGCGGTACTCCGAAAGAACTCCAACATTTTCAAGGGGCAGGATAGGATAGACGGCAGATATGAAGAGCTGCGCGCCGCTATGGAAAGAAATATGCGGGAACATGGAAGCGGCGTCTTCCGCTACGGCGCGGACGGAGAGACGCGCTATCTGAATTACGCCCCCCTCGGCGTGAACGACTGGTATCTTGTTTCGGTCATTTCGGCCCCCGCGCTGCTTGAACGCTTCCTCGGCTTTCTCAAGATAACGGTCGTATTCGGCGCGCTGATCCTCGCCCTTTTCACGGCCGCCAGCATCGCGGCATGGCGGCTTCTGAGCGGTCAGGCGAAGGAGGCGGACTCCGCCAACAGCTCTCTTGAAGCGCTCACTGCCAACATCCCCGGAGGCGTTTCGCGCAGTCTGTCGGACGAAAGGCTCACCGTGACGGATATCAGCGACGGCTATCTGAATCTGCTCGAGTGCGGCAGGGATGAATTTCAGCAGCATTATCAGAACAGCTTTTTAAATACGATCCATCCCGACGACCGCGAAAATGTCTCAAAGCGTATCCTCGCGCTGACGGAGGCCGGGACTGTGCTCTCTCTGGAATACCGTATAGTTACGGCGAATGGGAATTGCCGCTGGGTGCTGGACCGCGGCCGGAGGGTCAGAGGAAGCGGCGGAGAGGAATCCTTTTACCATCTGGTCCTGGACAACACGGAGGCCAGACACAACGCCGAAGCGCTCGTCCTTTCCGAGGAGCGTTACCGCATCGTTACGGAAAACGCCGACGAATATCTTTTCGACTGGAATCTGTCTGACGACAGCCTGTATTTTTCCGCCGCGTATCAGAGAATCTTCGGAGATCAGAAGCTTAGCGAGGCCGTACATGCCGACGACCGCGAAGCTTTCAAGGCTCTCATCGGCGAGGCTCTTTCCGGGCAGGAGGGGCTGCATCAGAGCGATTTTCGTATGAGGACGCTCGAAGGCGATTATATCTGGTGCCGGGTGCAGGGGAATCCTATCGTCGATATTGACGGCAATGTGGTGCGCGTCGTGGGAATTGTCAAGGATATCAGCGACCAGGTGCGCGAACGCGAAGAGCTGATGATGCAGGCGCGTATCGACAGCCTGACCGGACTGCTGGACAAGGGAGCGACGCAGGAGCTGATAAAGGATTTTCTCGCCGCCTCATCCAAAGATAAGGTACACGCCGTCTTTATCTGCGATATAGATAATTTCAAGACGGTGAACGACAGCTTCGGCCACCTCTACGGCGACACCGTCCTCGGAGATCTGGCGAGGAAGCTGCTCTCGACCTTCCGAGGCACGGATATCGTCGGGCGCATAGGCGGCGACGAATTTATGATACTGATGAAGGATATCCCCTCCATGTCGCTCATCCACAGCAAGGCGCTGGATATCCGCGCGGCTTTCCGGCAGAACTATGATAAATTTTCCACTTCCGGCAGCATCGGCATAGCCGTATTCCCGCAGGACGGCACGACCTTCGAGGAGCTTTATCAGAAAGCGGACACTGCGCTCTACGACGCGAAGAAGAACGGAAAAAACCGTTACGTGCTTTATCAGGACATCATCGATCCGCGCGAAGTGCTGGCGAGGGCCGACGGCTGCAATGTCATAACGATCCCCGACCAGCCGCAGGGGCAAAAATCCTACAGCGACAACATCACGGAATATGTTTTCAAAATACTCCACACTGTGAATGAATTTGACGAGGCGGTGAAGCTGGCTCTCTCCGTAGCCTGCCGCTATCTGGATATGAGCCGCGGCTATATCTTCGAGTATGACGCGGAGCGCACTAAGCTGGGCTGCACCTTTGAATACTGTCAGGAGGGGGTCAGCTCCGTCATCGCCGACTACCCGATGCGTCCGGTTGATGAATATCCGCACTTTTGCAGCCGCTTCAAGGATTCGGACATCTTCTTCCTGAGCAGCCCCGACGAGATGGAGAAGCAGAAAGACCGCGACCGTCTGAGGAGCGAGGGAGTATTCAATATGCTGCAATGCGTATTCAGCGACAAGGGGGTCAGGCATGGCCTTCTGGGCTTTGACGACTGCCGTAACGACGGACGCCGCCCGACCTCGCGTGAAATAGAGGCGATAAGCCTGCTCGCGGATATCATCGGCAGCTATATCATAAAGGAGCGTTCGCAGCAGCAGCTCGCCGCAAACTTCCGAATACAGGAGGCTGTCATCAAAAGCCTGCGGCAGTGGATTTTCGTCACGGACTCCGATATGACGCTTCTTTATTTCAACGAAGAGCTGAAAAAGAGCTTCCCCAAGGCGGAAAAGGGGCGGAAATGCTACAGCATCCTCTTTGGCAGAGATGCCCCCTGCGGGCAATGTCCGCTTACCGAGATGATCGGCACGGAGCGCGACTGCCTCACTACGCGGCAGTGCTTCACAAAGGTAGGGCTGACGGCGACTGTCAGCGCCACAGTGGTCAGCAGAAGCGGCGAGGATGAAGCCTACAGCTTCTGCGCCTACGATATCAGGCGGGAAGGCGAGGATTAGGAGCGGCGCGGCCACCTTCCCCTGTTTCCAGCGGCAGCCGGCATAAAACAAGAGGCGGAGCATTCGGCGCGAGCCGCGATTCCTCGCCTCTTTTCTTTTATAAGCCTTTCAGCCGTTTGGGGCCTTCTCGTTCGTTGTCGGGAATTTCTTCTATCTTCGCTTTGCGCGCTTCCGCCTCCGCGACTTCGCGGAGGAATGTGCGCAGCATATTCGAGGCCATCTTTTTTCTCCAGGCGGCGCTTTTTCGCGGCGTAAGCTCTTCCGATACAGCCAAAGCGGCGCTTTCTATCAGCGTCTCGTCGAGCCGTTTCCCCTCGATAGCAGCCTCTGTCTTAGGCAGCCGTATCGGTACGGGGCTCATGCTCCCCGCGCCGGCGCGGAAGCTTTTTATCACATTTTCCTCAACTTCCAGACAAAAGCCCAGAGAGATGCGCGACAGCGTCAGCGCGCGGCGCGAGCCGCGTTTGAAAAATTTCTGGTAGCTGCCCGCGGGCGGCGTTGGGATGATGATTTCCGCGATCAGCTCCTCCTCGCGGCGTTCCGTGCGGCGGTAGCCCGCTATGAAACGCTCCAGCGGCAGTTCGCGGCTTCCGCTGACGCTTTCAAGGAGGACGCGCGCCCCCAGCGGCAGAAGGATTGTCGGCAGATCCGCCGCTCCCGAGGCCGTGGCGATATTGCCGGCGACGGTGGCGCGGTTCTGCACGGCGGGAGCGCCGCTTCTGCGCGAGGCCTCCCAGAGCGCCGGCAGATATTTTCTGATCAGACTGCTGCGGATTATATCGCCGTTCGTCGCGCAGCCGCCGATATGTATTTCGCCGCCGGCTTTGTATATCCCCTTTATCTCTTTAAGGCGGCTTATATCCAGCAGCTTTTCGGCGTGGAATTTGCCGTTTTTCATATCGGGAACGATATCTGTCGTTCCGGCGAGTATTACGGCCCCGGGATTCTCCGCGAGCATCGAGAGAGCTTCCGGCAGGCTCTCCGGCAGGAGGAATCTTTCATCGCCCTCGCCGGTTGGCTGCGGGAGCTGGCCGGAGCAGAGATTTTCGCGCTTTCTGAATGTATCGCAATAGCCCTCGGCGACCGCGCGGCGCACCGCGTTGTATATGCGCTCGTAGCCTGTGCAGCGACAGATGTTGCCGGACAGAGCCTCTTTTATCTCCTCCGCCGACGGGTCGGGATTTTCCTCAAGCAGCGCGCGCGCCGCGAGGATCATTCCCGGCGTGCAGAAGCCGCACTGAACGCCGCCCTCAAGGACGAAGGCGCGCTGTAAGGCGTCCATATCGCGCGAGCTTCCCAGCCCCTCTATCGTCAGTATTTCGCTGCCGGAGGCCTGTACCGCGGGGACAAGACAGGCGTTCGTCAGCCTGCCGTTCATTATTACGGAGCAGGCTCCGCACTCGCCCTCGCCGCAGCCCTCTTTTGTCCCGCAAAGCCCAAGCTCTTCGCGCAGCACCGCGATGAGCAGCTTCATCGGGGGAACTTCGGCGTGGCGGAGACGTCCGTTTACAGTAAGCTCGATTCTCATATTTTATTCACCACCGTTGTCTCTCTTTTCTATCGCCTCGAATATTTTTTCGCCGGTCATAGGGGCGCAGTGTGAAAAAATCTGCGCGGCGTGGTCTATCGCGGCCACAAAGGCGGCGGCTCCCGCGTCGCAGGGCAGCTCGCCAAGCCCCTTCGCGCCGTAGCAGCCGGCGGGGCAGGGATCTTCAAGCAGCTCCACCTTCCATTCCGGCGTGTCGAGCGTCGTCGGCGCCATGTAGGCGTTCATGTGCGCCGCCGTGTAACGCCCATTGGCGTCCACCTTCAAATCCTCGATATGCGCCCAGCCGAAGGCCTGGAGCACCCCTCCCGTGAGCTGCGCCTTCGCCTGCATCGGGTTTATCGCGCGTCCGACCTCCGCCGCTATCGCGGCGAAGCGCGGAGTCGCCTCGTAGCTGTCCATGTCAAGCTCTATTTCAACGGCGTTCGCTATCCACGCGTAGCCGTGATAAGCGTCGCCGGTGAAATTTTCTTCGTCCCAGCTCTGGCCGTCCGTGAATATGTTATAGCCGAGCGCCTCAGCGCGGCCGTTGTCGCGCAGATATTTTTTCGCGGCCTCCGTCAGCGCCTTTCCGGCAAGCGGCGCGCCGCCGTTTTCTATCATCTTTTTAAGATTTTCGCAGGCGTCCTGCACCGCCTTTCCGGCGTACATCGTGGTACGCGACGCGACGGTCGGCCCCGTGTTCGGTGTGCGCGAGCTGTCCGGCTCAATATAGAGAACGTCCTCAAGCTCCGCTCCGAGCGCCTCCGCCGCCACCATAGGCAGCACGGTCGAGGCTCCCTGCCCCATCTCCGTACTGCTTGTATAGATGCGGAATTTTTCTCCGTCAAAGGTCACTTTGGCCGTCGTCCCCATCTTCTCTTCTCCTGAACCGGTGAAGCCGCCGCCGTGGAGGCCGAGTGATATTCCTATGCCGCGGCGCAGACGTCCGCCGCCCTGATGTGAAAGAAGCTCGCGCCGCCTTCTGTAGTCGGAAAGCTCCGCGGCCTTCAGCAGCACAGCCTCCGCGTTGTTGCCCTCGCGCATGATCTGCCCGTATGGAAAGCGGTCGCCATGCTTTATCGTATTCAGCAGGCGGATGTCGAGCGGGTCGATTCCAAGCCGTTCGGCGGCAAGATCCATCGTCCGCTCCATCGCGAATATCGCCTGCGGCGCGCCGAAGCCGCGAAAGGCCCCGTTCGGCGGCGTGTTCGTAGCCCAGGCGCGGCTCTCGATGCGGATATTTGGCACATAATAGCAGCCGGCCGCGTGGAGATGCGTCCTTTGCAGCACGACGCGCGAAAGCGTCGTGTAGGCCCCCGCGTCAAGCCTGATATCGACGTCCAGCGCCGTTATCTTTCCCTCCTTCGTCAGCCCCATGCGGTAACGGCTTTTTGAGGGATGACGCTTTGGCGAGACAAGCAGATCCTCCGAGCGTTCGTAAATCATTTTCACCTTCCGCCCCGACTTCCACGCCAACAACGCCGCGTAAACACCCAGAATGGAGGGATAATCCTCCTTGCCGCCGAAGGCGCCCCCCGTCACGCTCTGGCGTACAGTAACCTTTTCATGCGGCAGCCCAAGAGCGACCGACACCGCGTTCACGACATAAAAGGGACATTGCATCGAGCCGAGCAGCTCGATACCGTCGCCGGAGCGCCAGGCCGCCATGCCCTGCGTTTCCAGATACAGCTGCTCCTGAAGCCCCGTTTCCCATTCTCCCTCCACCACCATGTCGGCCTCCGCGAAGCCCTTTTCCAACTCTCCGCGTTCAGTGCGGTAATGGTCTATAAGGTTGTCCTCGCCCCAGATCAGCTCCTTGCGGGCTTCGGATTCCTCAACGGTGAATATCGGCGGCAGCGGCTCTATATCGACCTCTACCGCGGCCGCAGCGCGGGCCAGCCGCTCCCTGTCCGGCGCTGCCACGAGCGCCAGCGCCTGCGTCGCGTAGTTTATATCCGGCGCGGCAAGAGCGGGGTAATCCCGGCGCACGATGGCGACGCAGTTTTCCCCCGGAATATCCGCCGCAGTCACAAGCACAGCCCCCGTTTCCTCAAAGGCGGGGAGCGTCCTTATCCCTTTCAGCAGGCCGCGCGGCGTATCTGAGCGAACGACGCCTCCGACCCAGCAGTCCGGGATGTCAATATCCGCGAGAAATCTGCTCTCGCCCGCGACCTTGACCGGCCCGTCAAAACGCGGGAGTGATTTTCCGATGATCCTGAATTCTTCGCCCATCTGCCGCCCTCCCAACAGGCAACTTCAGCCTGATATTATCCATCTGAATGTAAATATTATACATCTTAAAAAAGAATTGCAAACAGCCATTGTGCCTGACGGATATTCTCAGGCGGGGCTGTAAAATTTCAAAAAATGGTGTAGAATAGAGTTACGCAATCAGAAAATTTTTTAGATTGTTAAAACTAAATTGAAGGGAGAAAAATCAAATGTCAAAAGAAATAATAAGCACACAAAAGGCGCCTGCCGCGATAGGCCCCTATTCGCAGGCCGTCAGGGCCGGAGGCTTCCTCTATCTCTCCGGGCAGATACCGCTCGATCCCGCCACAATGACGGTCGTCCCCGGCTGCGTCGCCTGTCAGGCCGAGCAGGCTCTCAAGAACATGCAGGCCGTGCTTGAAAGTCAGGGGCTGACGACTGACGACGTCGTCAAGACGACGGTATTCATAAAGGATATGAACGATTTCGCGAAGGTCAACGAGGTCTACGCGAAGTATTTCGCGAAAGACGCTCCTGCGCGCTCCTGCGTCGAGGTATCCCGTCTGCCGAAGGACGTTCTCGTCGAAATAGAGGCCGTAGCTCTCTGCAAATAAAGGCGGCGAAGCTCTCCCGCGCGCGCTTCCGGAGAGAAGCTCCGCGCGGGTGGCGCTGCTTTTTTTCAAAACAAAAAAATATCAGGGGGGAACTGTCATGCTGTTAGTCGGCAACGGAGCTTTGATAACGCGCGACCCGGAGATGCCCTTCATCGCCGACGGCTGCGCCGCGATCAACGGGAGCTCGATAAATCAGGTCGGCCCCACAAAGGTGCTGCGCGAAAAGTATCCCGCGGCAAAGTTCATCGACGCAAAGGGCGGGCTGATAATGCCCGGCTTTATCAACAGCCACATGCATATTTACAGCGTTTTCTCGCGCGGGATGAACGTCCCCGGCGAGCCGGCGGAGGATTTTTCCAGCGTGCTTGAAAAGCTCTGGTGGCGGCTGGACAAGGCTCTCACGCTGCGCGACGTCTATTACAGCGCGATGACGGCGATGATAGAGGCGATAAAGTGCGGCTGCACAACGATGATAGACCACCACGCCAGCCCCTTCGCGGTGAGCGGGAGTCTGCGCGAGCTGGCGCGGGGCGCGAAGGATACCGGGCTGCGCCTCTCCGCCTGCTACGAGGTTTCCGACCGAGACGGACAGAAAATCGCTTACGAGGGCATCCGGGAAAACGTCAGCTTCATCGACTGGGCAGAGCAGGAGAACGACCCGATGATATCTGGCAAGTTCGGCCTGCACGCCTCTTTCACGCTCTCCGACCAGACGCTTGAGAAGTGCCGCGAGGCGATGGAGGGGCGCGGCAACGGCTTCCACGTCCATGTCGCGGAAAGCGCCGCCGACGAGGCGCAGTGCGTGGAAAAGCATGGCGCGCGCGTTGTGCGGAGATTCCACGATTTCGGATTGACCGGGAAAAATTCTGTCTTCGTTCACTGCATACACATAGACGACGAGGAGCGCGAGCTTCTTAAAGAGACGGATACCGCCGTCGTTCACAACCCTGAATCGAACATGGGCAACGCTGTGGGGGCGGCGAATGTCGCCGGGCTGGCGGCTGCCGGCGTCACTCTCGGCCTCGGAACGGACGGCTACCTCTGCGATATGCTCCAGTCTTACAAAATGGGCAATGCCCTCTGCAAACATGCGGCCCACCATCCCAACAAGGGCTGGGGGGAGCTTCCCGCCATGCTCTTTGAAAACAACGCGGAGATAGCGGAGCGCGCCTTCCCCGTAAAGCTCGGCAGGCTGAAGGCCGGTTACGCCGCAGATCTGATAGTTCTGGATTATCTTCCCCCGACGGAGCTGAACGAGAAAAATATCAACGGACATCTGCTATTCGGCGCTTCGGCGCGCAGCGTCATAACGACGATTGCCGGCGGAAAAGTGCTGATGCGGGACAGGAAGCTTGTCGAACTCGACGCGGAGGAGATCTTCGCCAAGGCGCGCGAATGCGCGTCGGAGCTTTGGAAACGTCTCTGAGATCCGCGCGGCAAGGAAAATAAAAGGCGCGCCGCGGCGCGCCCTCTTTCAGGCGGCGAGGCTCTTTCGGGGGCGCGCCGCCTTTTTCACGACAGCCGCGCTTGCCTTTTTCCTCTTCCTTTTGCTATATTAAGCGGCAAATATCGCTTTTAAGGAGAGAAAGATATGCAAAGCCTCTTTAAGAATCTATATCAGTTTTCAGCTTATATTCCGCCGATGGATTTTACAATTCATCAGTATCTGCTGGCGGCGGAGCCGTCCATTCTGTTCGCGGCCGGTACTTCCGCGCAGGCGGAGGCGGCGCTGCCGCGAATCAAAGAGATATTGCAAGGGCGTGAGCTGAAATATATCTTTGTATCCCATATCGAGTCCGACGAATGCGGTGGGATTTCCGTATTTCAGAAAGCATATCCGGAGCTTCAAGTCATCTGCTCTAATTTCGGAGCAAGGGAGCTGCCGGGGTATGGATATACGGGGAAGCTCTTACCGGTCTCAGCGGAAAAACAGATAAAGGACGGAGATTTGGATTTGCAGTTTTTTGATTATCCCTCCGAAGCGCATCTGCAAAACGGCCTTGTCTGCTTTGAACGGAAGAGCGGTATCTTTTACAGCTCAGACCTGATGCTTCGTTTTGGAAACGGGGCAAACAGGCTGATATCCGGCAAATGGAAAGATGAAGTCGCGGCTGTCGGCCTTGACCGCATACCCTCCGCCGCCGCGCTGGAAAAGCTGAAAGCCGACCTTATCACAGTGAAGCCCTCTTTTATCGCAGTCGGACACGGCTTTTGCGTGGCCTGTGAAGAATAAGCGCCGCGGCCGTCCCCGAAAGGGGCGCGAAGCGCTTGACTTAGAGTTGCTCCAACTATCTATGCTTTGAGAAGAGAAATCGATTCCGCTGATTAAATGCGCCGTTCGCCTCGCATTCTCTTTGGGGCTGTTTAGCGGCCGGCGCATTTAGTTAGCACTTTATTAACCTTTCAAATTACAGACGCCTTTTCAGCAGCCTGCCCGCGGGGCGCTCCGCCGTCAGACGCCCTTCCTCGACTACGCGCGCGCCGCGGAGCCAAACGTCGGTCACGCGGCCATTGACCATTATCCCTTCGTAAGGGGTGTAATCGACCGCCTGATGGAGCGATTCTGCGGAAAGAATTCCGCTCTTCTCCGGGTCGATAAGTATCAGATCCGCGTCGGCTCCCGCCTCTATTCGCCCCTTATCGCGCAGACCGAGGATTGAAGCCGGATTTGTCGCGGTGACGGCGACGAAGCGCTCAAGCGAAAGGCGGTTTTTCATCACCCCTTCGGAGAAAAGCAGCTCCATGCGCGTCTCTATCCCTGGTACGCCGCCGGGGCTTTTGAAAACATTCTCCGCCCCCAGCCGCTCCTTGTCCGCCCTGCTGAATGAGCAGTGGTCCGTGCCGACGGCGTCTATATCGCCTTGCCCGAGGGCGCGCCAGAGCCTGTCGCAGTCTCCGCTCTTTCTCAGCGGCGGAGCCATCACGAAGTCAAGGCCGTTATCCCTTTTGTAGCATTCCTCTGTCAGCGTCAGATATTGCGGACATGTCTCCAGATAGACCATCTGTCCGGCGCGGCGCGCGCGTATTGCCTCTTCCAGCCCCTCTTTTGTCGAAAGGTGGACGATATAGGCCGGAACGCCGGCGGCGCGCGAGAGGGCAAGCACTCGCCGCACAGCCTCCGCCTCGCAGTAATCCGGGCGGCTGAGAGGCCAGCTCTCGCGCGCCGCCGGCATTTCGCGGCTCAGCATGGCGGCGAGGCCGTTTGTTACGGCGTTGTTCTCGCAATGGTAGAGAAGCAGCCCTCCCGCCTCTTTCATTGCCAGCATCAGCGGAAAAATCTCCTCGTCCGTAAGCCTGCCGCCGTAGGTGGTGTAGACCTTTCCCGTGGGAAATCCCGCTTCGGTCATAGTAGGCAGCTCCGCCGCGATATCGTCGCCGTAACGCTGAAATACGAGATGTATTCCAAAGTCTGTGTACGATCTTCCGATACCCTCCGCCGCGGTGCGCTCGACGGCTGCCGAAAGCGGCGCTTCCTGCGGCTCGAAGGATGGATGCTCAACAATCGTCGTCGTCCCGCCGAAGAGCGCCGCGCGCGTTGCCGCCTTGAAACCGTCGGATACGGAGTTCTCCCCGACACGCAGCATCACGTGCGTATGAGGGTCCACGCCCCCCGGCAGGAGATAGCGCCCCGCCGCGTTGACGACCTCCGCGCCGCCGCAGTATATAGAGCCGCCGACAGCGGCGATTTTCTCGCCATCTATCAGAATGTCGCCGCGAAAAGAGCCGGAGGCCCTTCCGATTATTCCGTCTTTGATTATAACAGCCATAAATTATCAGCCTCCAAGCTTTCCTGTTTCGCCCAGCTTCTTCATCAGCGCGGCCGCGGTCGGCGTTACGGCGAGACCGCCCTGCGAAGTCTCGCGCAGCGCTGGGGCCATCATGCGCCCTATCTGCCCCATAGAGTCTATCACCTCGTCGAGCGGTATCACGGATTCTATCCCGGCAAGCGCCATATCGGCGCATATCGTGCCGTTAGCGACGAGTATTCCGTTGCGCTTGATACATGGACATTCAACCAGGCCGCCGACAGGGTCGCACACGAGGCCGAGCACAGATTTGAAGGTCATCGCCGCCGCGTGCGCGCAGATGGCGGGGCTGCCTCCCTGTAAATAGGCGAGCGCAGCCGCCCCCATTGCAGCCGCCGCGCCGCATTCCGCCTGACAGCCTCCGTAGGCTCCGGCGAGCGTCGCGCGGAAGGCAGTGACTTCGCCTATAGCCCCCGCCGTTATCAGTGCCTCTGTCAGCAGCCTCTCCGTATCCCTATCTCCGCCGTGAAAATATTCCCACGCGAAGAGCATACCGGGGAGTATCCCGCAGCTTCCGGCGGTAGGGGCGGCCACGATGCGCCCCATCGCCGCGTTATACGAAGCGACTTCCATCGCGGTCGCAGCAGCCGACATCAGGAAATCTCCCGCCATAGCGCCATGATAGCCCCGCAGCTTCGGCCCCATCGCCCCCTCTATGCGGCAGCATACGCCTCCTGCGCAAGCCTCGCGCACGCTCCGGCGCATGTCAGCCAGCCGCTCCGCCATTCTGGAGCGTATCTCCGGCGCCGGGACACCGCTCTCCGCTGCGTCCAGTATCAAAACGGCCTCCGGGAAAGATATCCCGCGCTCCGATGCGAGGGCGACAATTTTTCCAACTGCCTTAAGCATTTAATTCTCCCCCTCTATGCCGATGACGCGCACTATTCCTGGATGCAAATTTTTTATCGTCGATATATCCACGCGTTCGTCGGCCGAATCAAGCTCTATCACCATCGTCGCCAGCCCTCCGCGCGTGTCTCTGTGCAGCTTCATCGTCGCGATATTTACATTATGCGCCGACAGATAGGAGGTGACGGCGCTTACCACCCCGCTTACGTCGCGGTTCATGATGATCACAGCCGGAAGGGCGCAGGATATATCGACCTGAAAGCCGTCGAGCTTATGAAGAATCACGGCTCCGCCGCCGATGGAATAGCCCACCACCTCCATCGAACGCTCACCCTCCGAAACGACGACGCGGACGGAATTTGGATGCGCGCCGGCAACCTCCTCCGTGTAAAAGGAAAATTCCATACCGGCCTCGCGAGCGAGCGTGAGCGCCCGCCGTATGTCGGGGTCGTCCGGCCTCATTCCCAGCAGTCCGGCGATAAGAGCCTTGTCCGTGCCATGTCCCGCCCCTGTACTTGCGAAGCTGCCCCTCATGTAAAGCTCCGCTCTCCTTACGTCGCCTCCCCAGCACATACGAACAATCCGGCCGATATGCGCCGCTCCCGCCGTGTGGCTCGAAGAGGGGCCGACCATCACAGGCCCTATTATTTCCCAAACAGGCATACCGTCCCCCGCCTTTCTCAGATAAAGCTTTTATATAACTATCATATATTACATTCCGCGCCAACACAACAAAGCAATTTTCCATACAAACGTCCGGATATAGCGGCGAGGCAGAGCATGACGAAAAACGGAATGCCGCGGGGGCTTGACATAAATCGAACTCTGCGTAAAAATATTCCGAGCGTTGCATAAACAAATGCGATGACGGGAAAGAAGTAAGAGCGCCGTCAGTCCTTCAGAGAGCCGCCGGGTGGTGCGAGGCGGCGGACGGGCGAACTGAAATACATTCCAGGAGCAGCGCACCGAAAGGGAAGGTGTATCCATAAAAGCTATCCCGAGTAGGCTGCGACGGGGTCGCCCGTAACAGCGGACAGGGTATAAGATAGCTGTTCTATCCGTACCCGATGAGGACTGCTTTCGTGAGAAAGCGTCAAACTGAGGTGGTACCACGGGGCATATTCCCCGTCCTCTGAAGCGCGGAGGACGGGGATTTTTTTGTCCCTTCCTCCGAAATAAGCCATGCGAAGTTTAAGGAGGAAGAAAAAATGCCAATCACAGATCTGCTTGAGAGGAACGCCAGAGAATTTTGCCACGAGACGGCGCTGGTGGAAATCAACCCGGAGGTAAGGGAGGTACGCCGCGTAACGTGGAAGGAATACGAACTGATCGAATCCAGCCCCACGGAGAGCTACCGCCGCGAAATAACCTGGAGCGTCTTTGACGAAAAGGCGAACCGCTGCGCCAACCTGCTGCTCTCGCGCGGCATCAAAAAAGGCGACAAGGTCGCCATTCTGATGATGAACAGCCTCGAATGGCTGCCGATATACTTCGGCATACTCAAGACGGGGGCGCTGGCCGTGCCGCTCAACTTCCGCTACACGGCTGAAGAGATAAAATACTGCCTCGACCTGGCCGACGTTGACGCGCTCTTTTTCGGGCCGGAATTTATCGGCCGCGTAGAGGATATATGCGAGCGGATACCACATGTCAAGCTGCGCTTCTACATCGGCGACAGCTGTCCGCGCTTCGCTGAAAACTACCTGCACCTGACGGCGAACCTTTCAAGCTACGCGCCGCGCATTACGCTTTCCGACGAAGACGACGCGGCGATATACTTCTCGTCGGGGACGACTGGCTTCCCTAAGGCGATACTGCACAATCACGAGAGCCTTATGCACGCGGCGAAGGTGGAGCAGAGCCACCACGGACAGAGACGCGATGACGTCTTTCTGTGCATACCGCCGCTGTACCACACAGGCGCGAAAATGCACTGGTTCGGCAGCCTCATCTCCGGCAGCAAGGGGATACTGCTCAAGGGAACGGATCCGAAAACAATAATCGAGACTGTCTCAAATGAACAATGCACGATAGTCTGGCTCCTTGTTCCATGGGTGCAGGACATACTGGATTCCATCGACGCTGGAACGATTCGGCTGGAAGACTACAGCCTCTCGCAGTGGCGTCTGATGCACATCGGAGCGCAGCCGGTGCCGCCGAGCCTTATTGGAAGATGGCGCAGAATATTCCCGAAGCATAAATACGACACGAACTACGGACTGTCAGAGTCGATAGGGCCGGGCTGCGTGCATCTCGGACTTGGCAACATCGACAAGGTAGGCGCTATCGGCATTCCCGGCTTCGGCTGGAAGGTGAAGATAGTTGACGGAAACGACAGGCCGATAACGGACGGCAGCGTCGGCGAGCTGGCTGTAAAAGGCCCCGGCGTCATGAGCTGCTACTATAACGACCCGGCCGCGACGGCGGAGGTGCTGCGCGACGGCTGGCTGCTTACCGGAGATATGGCGCGTCAGGACGAAGATGGCTTCATCTACCTCGTGGATCGCAAGAAAGACGTGATAATCAGCGGCGGCGAAAATATCTACCCCGTCCAGATCGAAGATTTCCTGCGCGCGCACAACGCTGTAAAGGATGCGGCGGTGATAGGGCTGCCGGACAAGCGTCTCGGCGAAATAGCGGCGGCGATAATCGAACTCAAGGCCGGCGTCGCATGCACGGAAAAGGATATCGAGGACTTCTGTCTCGACCTGCCGCGCTACAAGCGCCCGCGCCGCATAATATTCGCCGATATACCGCGCAACCCGACAGGCAAGATAGAAAAGCCGGTGCTGCGCCAGCTGTACAGCGCGGAAAATCTCGTCGCTCAGCAGACAAACAGCTGATGCGCTATTTGACAAGTTTATGAAATAAGGTATAATACTCCCGTCTCTGAAAAGGAGAATAAAGGCCGGTGTAGCTCAGCTGGTAGAGCAGCTGACTTGTAATCAGCAGGTCGGAGGTTCGAATCCCCTCGCCGGCTCCAGTGATATCAAGGACTCAGACGATTTCGTCTGAGTCTTTTTTGTTATTTTTCGCGGCTGATTAAGCTATAGATAAGCTAATACAGACTCACTTATCCCTCTCTAGTGCCCTCCTTAAAATTATTGTACTATTGCGACAGTTTCTCCTTCGCGCGTTTTTCCTCTGTTTCGTTGGAGGTGTATAAATTCGCAAATATATTCTCTGTAGTTAGTTAAAGATCAGACGTACCCCTTTCCGCCGGCTCCATCAGCGCGAGCAGGCACATTCTTTTCAATTACGGAGGATTTACCTACCACATGAAACAAAAACCCACAGCAACACCCGCAGCGCAGACAGAGGATCAGATAATGGCAAAGGATGATTACCCACCCATCCTAAACAGCAGACAGGCAGCTGCTTATATTGGTATAAGTACAAAAACCCTACAGGTGATTCGTGATAAGGGCATGTATGGGGATATTCAGGGGCCGCCTTATATCGTAATCTCGCCAATTAAAGGCAGTTCGCCAACCGGCGGAGTACGATATGTAAAAAAAGAACTTGATGAATGGATTGATAAGCTGCCGCGCTACAATTCTACTTGTCGGTATGTCGAGTGATATATTTGCGCGAACACCGGGATTTGAGCTTTCTCAGCAATAAGAACAGCGCCCTTGGTTTTATCTTTTCTCCTTCTCTTCGGAGTTGATTATATGCTACCCCATATTGATTTTTACGAATCCTGCTCTTTGCAGAGTTTTTTCCGTGCTGAATGCGGCGGATTGTATTTGCCGGATGATCGCCTTTGCGTTTTCGCGAAGTCGCCGGAGGTACTGAAGTATCGGCCAATTACTAAATTTATGAGCCGCAATGAGGTTTTATCTAAGGATTTTCAACGGAAACTTCATGATTGGAATAATGCAGGCTACAACATTTACTTTTCAGTGTGTACCTTACGCCCTGATGCTAAAAGCCGTCAAAGTAAAGACATGTTAATGCCCCGTGCTGTATGGGCAGATTTCGATAATCCTTCATTAGCGATAGATGCTTTTCTCCACGGCAATGGCTGGGCTGACATCCCCACACCTGATTGGATCATTACTACCTCTGACGGTCGATATCAATGTTACTGGCGGCTATTGCCTGATGATTCCCGCTCCATTATTGAGATATGTGCCGAGGTGCGACGAATTGCAGTGGCTACAGGAGCGGATGAAAAGGTTGCGGATGTTGCACGAGTGCTTAGGATGCCGGGGTTTGCCAATACAAAGCCAGAACGCGGCGCGTGGAAGTGTACAGCATATCGGCGGCGAGATGATAAGCCCATTAAGCTGCCGAATTGCCCTTTATTTAATGACATCGAACGCTGGAATCGTTCGATGTGGCTCTCAGCTGGAGCGGCGCTGCGAAAAGTACACGGAGAGCGTGGAATTAAGCTCTGGATGGAACTGTCGGCCACGGATGAAGCGAAGTGGCCGGGAGAAGAAGCCGCGCGGAACGAACTGGCGGAATATAAGGCTCCCGCGAGATGTGAGACGCTGGGCTGTTTACGGTCGGAGTGTCGGGGGCTGAATGGGATTGATTGCTTAAGGCGCGTGAATAATAATGGAGGTAACTAAATGCAGGACAATAACATAACAATTGATGAAGGTCTTAAACGAGACATGTTCAAGGAAATCGTTGATGAGGCTTTAACGTCGGAGAGCCCGGCGGTACCGCCAGAGGCAGAGGGGCTGCTTCGTTACATGCTGCCTCGCGATTGGATGCTTAATATTCCAGCGAGAGGATATGTTAATACGCCTCAGTTTCTGCCTGGGTTGGAGCGCGGGATGGTTGGGATATTGGCTGCGGCTGGTGGAACTGGCAAAAGCTATTTTTGCCTTGAGTATGGCTTGGCGGCGGCGGCTGGAGGCCTTGATATCTTTGGATCTGCCTTTCCCTTATTGCAGGAACCTATCCGTATTTTGTATCTGCCCGCGGAAGATACCCGAGATCAAATCAGCAACAGGTTATATTCAATTTGGCATTGTTTTATAGGCAAGTACCAGGCTAAGCTGCGATGGGCTGATGTTGCCGATAATTTTATGATTGCACCTTTGCACGGCCACGGCGCGCCGAGCATAACCAGCAATGACAGTTACGACCTGTTAAATCGGCTGTTAATCGATATCAAGCCGGATGTGCTGATTTTAGATCCACTTGTGCAATTTTACAAAGCCAATGAAAATGATAACAACGAAATGAATGCCGTAATCAAGCGGTTTGAGCAGCTGGCCGCAGACTGTAATATGGCAGTATTGCTTTGTCACCATGTTAATAAAAGCGCGGCGTATAACGGCAGCGGCGGAATGCAGCAGGCGGCGCGCGGCGCTTCGGCAATTATTGATGGCGCTCGCTGGATGCTTACTCTTGACAAAATACGAAAGGCGAGCGAGAGCGAATACTTGTATGATCGACCTGAAATAGCTGACAACAAAGTGCGAGTGACTCTCGCCAAGGCTAATAACCATAAGCCGGTGCCGCCTTTTACGTTGGTTCGAAACGATGCCGGAGTATTAACTTATAATGATGATTCCAATAGGATATAGCATATGACGAATAATATTATTGACAAGCCTGAGACTACTCCGGTTCGTGCTGAGATTACGCCTGGAGATGGTCGTAATGTTCGACTACCGCACCCGATTTTTCAAAATTGCCTTTTCGCCGCTACTAAATTGAGCTCATCGACCAATGGCTTACGGCGCGAGCAAGGCAAATTAATCATCACACGTACAAACCAATGGGGCGATATACTTACAATTAAAGCCCCGAGGCCATTGGTTTGCAACCCTGACATGGGCGTCTTTTTGGCCGCGATGGCGCTTGTGCAGGAGAATGGCTACGAACGCTTGACTGGCGAGTATAGCGGCCGTTTTCCTGGCACTTTAATGAGTTCTTTTAGAATGTCGGATTTATACGATTTGACGCGGAGGACGAGCAAGGCCAAGGAAACGCTGTTATATTCGCTGAAATCCATTGGCGGCGTATCTCTTAAAATAGAATACGCTAATAGTCCAGAATCACTGCGGAGACACGGAAATAACAGCGGCGTGAGGATAAGTAATATCTGGTCGTTCATTAAACAGCGGCAGCTTGGTCGCACCGGAAGTACCATACATATATTCCCCCACGAGTTGATTATGCCCCAAAATAAGCAATACACATTGCTCGCTTCTGCCGATCTGTGCAATCAACTTGAGTCAAGCGTTGCACGAGGGCTATTTTGGTTGCTAACCTGCCGCCATCATATTTCTTTGACGTCGCAGCAGATACGTAATGCAGTAGGATCGGAGCGCAAGCTAAGATTATGGGAATGGCGCGATCGGCAGCTTCTCCCAGCGTTGCAGGAGCTGGAAAATTACAAGTATAGCGTTAGAGAAGTTAGCAAAGATAAATGGACGATAAGACAGCCGGATAAATTTAACCATTAAGTTCACGAATGAATCACAGCTTATTATTTATGATGAGCGATGAGAAATTAAATAGCCCATCTCAGGCGTGGAAATAGCCGATTTCAGGCGTGTTGCCTTTTTTTACCCTGCGCTATCACTAGCTTTTTAGGGGCTTTTTTTTCCTAAAGAGTATAAAGAGAGAAAATCAAAAAATGAGGAGATACGCTATCTCCTCATTTGCTTTTTTATGTTTGTTCAGTTCAATTTTTAAAAGATAAAACCGCGAGTGCAGCAGCAGCCTGCTGCTGAAAAACACAAAACCATTAAAAGATTGACCTCGCGGTTTTCTACACGCAAGCACAGCGGCCATGTTTGCCGTGGACGCGAGTAAAACGGTGTGGCGAGGAATGCTTGATCCTGGGTTTGATGGTCTCTTTCAATTCACAGCCGCTTGCGGCTGTACCTTCTATCTTTATTGTTGTCGATTTTGGCTTCTGGTTAGCCGCTGGCGTTTCTCTGCCGTTTTTTGCCTTTAACACGGAATTCGGAAGTAGTCAGGATACTTCTTGAATTTGTCCTGTGCAGCAAGGCAACTATCGTTCAGCCAGCCTTTTTCGGACAGCCAATTCTGCAACCCGCGGTAGTATTTCTGGCATTCTTTGAATAAAATCAACCGCCCGACGCGCTTCTTGCCGTCCTGAAGGGTGTTGATAACTTCAAATTTGACCTGTGTCTGTGCATAAGTAATCATCTAGGCTACCCAGGGGTATTATCTTACACTGGCAGTGTTATATAATTATATTACACGAGTGGACGGAATATATCGTACACGGAGGGGGTGAGCGGAGTGTTGTATCTGACAGGAGATATTCACGGTGATAAATATGAATCGTCGAAGCTGTGGAGAAAGCCATTCAGCCAGACTGCAAAGGATTTGACGAAGGATGATTACGTCATTATCGCGGGAGATTTCGGTTGGCTGTGGTCGAGGGGGAGCGATAGGAGAGAGGAAAAGGCGTTAGACTACCTGGAGAAACAGCCTTATTCGACACTCTTTATAGACGGCAACCACGAAAACTTTGATAGACTATACAGCCTTGATGTGGAAGAGAAGTTTGGAGGCCCTGTCGGGGTGCTCCGTCCTCATGTCCTGCATCTCAAGTCGCGCGGACACATATATATCATAGACGGTTATCGGATATGGTGCTTTGGAGGGGCGACAAGCTTCGACAGGGCCTTCCGGAAAGAGGGGAAAAACTGGTGGCCCCAGGAAGAGCCGTTGGAAGAGGAGTATGTCCGAGGAGAAAAAGAGCTGGAGGGTGTCGGCTGGCGGGTAGATCTCATACTGACGCACGACGCGCCGTACCAGATTGCAAAATACCTGCTGCAAGAAGAAAACAGGGAACAGCGGCCAGTCGAACAGACCAGGGTAACGGAATATCTTCAAGCTGTAGCGAAGAAAACATCATTCTCACGCTGGTACTTTGGCCATTATCATAAAGACCGCGACTATGCGGTCTATGGCCAGACATTTGGCGGTTCCGTCTCCGAACCGAAATATTTCTCCTGCATTTGCGATCGCATTTTGAAACATTCTGCGCCTGAGATACAGGGAGAACTTACCTGGCGCGATTTCCGCAAATATGAAGAAAGCTTCATCTGGAGCTCCTTTTGAAAGAAAGCATCATAATAAACTGCCTTCCAGTCTGACAGCGTTCCAATGTCAAGATTGCGGAATGCCGTTCAATTTTTGCCAGTTTTGCTCTGAGACTTGACAGGAAATATTATTTTGATATACTGTATGCAATATAAATACAAAGGCATGTGGCAGATGTAAAAATATGAATCATATGTTTATATGATAACAGATGGATTGGAATGAGAAAATGTCAAAAGATTCGTTATGCGAGCAGGCATACAATTATATTCTGGAGCTTATCACCGATTTTGAGCTGAAGCCCAATGATCCTATCATTGAAAATGATATCGGACAGAAGCTCAATATCAGCCGTACGCCGCTGAGAGAAGCGCTCAGAAGGCTTGAGGCCGACGGCCTTGTGTACAAAGTGCGCAACCGCGGAACGTACGTCAGGAGCTTTTCTTATGAAGATGTGACGGAGAGCTGCGAAATAAGAAAATTGTTTGAATTATATTCTCTGAAACAATGTATTGAAAAGGCTTCAGACGAGGAATTGAAAGAGCTTCACGAGAAGCTGATAGCCCTCTCTTCGGACAGTTCCGCGGAATCGTTCTATGAAAGTGACATCATCCTGCACAAGACGATTATGAAATACTGTATGAATTCAAAGATGGTAGCCTTCCTGAATACAATAAACACGCAGCTTGAGACTTTTCGTCGAATATCCGGGAGGATGCCGAACCGTCTTCTGAAGTCCAAGCAGGAGCACCTTGACATACTTAATGCGATAGAGAAAAGGGACATAGCCCTCGCTACGGAAAAGCTATCGTTACATCTTGATAATGTTAAAGAAAGCACTTGGCAGGCGTTTAAGGAATTTAAAATGAATTATATGGATTAAAAAAATAGGGGGAAAAAATAAACTTCACATTACATTCATCAATAACTTAAGATTAAGGTGTTTTTTTGTATTTTTATATTGAATACACATTAAATACAAAAATTTTTTAAACTAAAAATGGCATCTAAAAAACATAGTGACATAATGTTACAAATGAGATGTCCTATTAAGATTATAGTTATTTAATTGTTTTTTTGTGTGTGCAAAATTATATCTTGAGCGCAGGGGGAGTATTGTATATTAATTTAATTAAAATACAATACGCGCTGGGTTGATTATAGCAAGATAATGCTTTACCTAATGTGGAATGTCTATTTTTATCGACAAGCGTAGGAAGGGGAAAAAGATATATGCATTTTACGAAAATTATCACGACGGTAGACGCACACACGGCGGGAGAACCTGTAAGGGTTGTAACATCAGGGCTCCCAAAAATTCGTGGGAATACGATGATAGACAAAATGAAATGGTTTGAGACAAACTTGAGCAGTGTAAGAAGTTTACTAATGCGCGAGCCACGTGGACACACAAATATGTTTGGAGCAGTGTTAACGCCACCTGTTACAGAAGATGGAGATGTGGGCGTCCTTTATATGCACACAACAGGTCAGGCTACTATGTGTGGGCACCTTACTATAGGCGTAGTGAAGGTTATTCTAGAGACAGGCATTGTCACCCCGTTTGAGGGTAAAAATATTGTGCGTATAGATGCGCCTGCAGGAAGAATCGATGCGATGGCAATAGTAAGAGATGGTATTGTAACAAATGTGTCTTTTCAAAATGTACCGTCTTTTTTATATACAGACGATATAGAAGTTGACGTTCCTGATATTGGAAAAGTAAAAGTTACGGTTTCTTATGGTGGAGATTTTTATATTTTTGTAAAGGCACGAGATCTCGATATCCGAGTCATGCCTGAATATGCAAATGATATTGATAGATTTGCAATATGGTTAAAAAAATGGGGCAATTCTGAATTAAATGTTGCGCATCCCGAGATTCCAGAAATCAATGAAATTTATGGTGTGATTTTTACAGATGACATGGTCACAACAAGCACGGGCAATTTAAGCTCCATTGAAACAGCCTCATGTCACCCCGGCGCGATAGACCGTTCTCCCTGTGGAACAGGAACATGTGCTCGAATGGCCTTGCTACATCATAATGGGGTAATGTCCTTAAGTCAACATTTGGAAAGCTACAGCATAATTGGTACGAAATTTGTTGGCACTATAGATGGACTTACTTATGTCGGTGGGAAGCAAGCAATTATTCCGCGCGTTTCCGGACAGGCGTGGATTACCGGATTCAACCAATTCGTATTGGAACCAGAAGATCCCCTACAAGAAGGGTTCTTAATTTAAATTTTATATAGGAATATTAAATAAATACAAACAAAGGTTGTAAATATCGGAGCTTTTTAATAACAAACAGACCATAAATACAAATAACAAAAAGCTCCTATATCGGAGGGGGGAGAGGATGAAAATGTATAAAGCGCGTTAATATCAAAAGCAGGGACAGCCAGTCGCGAACGTATTTCCGGAGTCTTGTTATGGAATGAAAGGGAGGAAAAAATATGGAACCGCGTAAACCTTCATTATTGTTAGTTTGTGCTATAAGCTCGATAATTGTTGCGCTGATTATGTTTGGAGTATTGTTCTGGAAAGTTGACATCCATGGCCCCATTGTCATAGCAACTTGTATTGTATGTTTCTGTGGGGTAGCGTTTTTAAAAATTGGCTATCGTACTCTTGAAGAGAGTATGATAAATAGCGTGTTGGTGGCAATGCAGTCAATCTTTATCATGTGGACGGTTGGTGTGGTTATCGGTACATGGATAACATCTGGTATTGTACCTTCCATGATATATTATGGGCTGGAGATATTATCACCATCAATATTTTTGCTCGCCAGTTTTATTATATGCTCTATAGTGTCTTTGGCAACAGGTACGTCGTGGGGCACAGTAGGGACGATAGGCCTTTCCCTTTTAGGAATATCATTAGGGCTTGGGATACCTGCACCTATTGTGGCTGGAGCAATAATATCCGGAGCATTTTTTGGGGATAAGATGTCTCCGCTATCTGATACGACAATTTTAGCACCTGCTGTCGCGGGTACAGATCTTTTCCTACACATAAAAGCTATGATTTGGACTACAGGACCCACTTTCGTGATAGTATCAGTGATACTGTTATTTATGGGATTTCAATTTTCTGGCGGCAACCTCGAAAGTGCCAAAATTGATGCGATGCTGGCCATAATGCGTAATGAGTTCTGGATTAGCCCAATTGCGTTTATTGCGCCGCTTGTAGTAATCGGACTATCTGCAAGTAAAAAGCCGGCTTTGCCTAGCATCTGGGCTGGTATACTGATCGCGATGGCGTTTATCGCCGTACAGGGGCACGGGCCTGTTGATATGTTCAACGCGTTACAGAATGGATATACATCAACGCTTGCAAAAACGCTATCTACCGCTGTTGAAGATATAAGCATCATTACAAAGTTCATTGCTGATAACGAGCTCTCGGTGGCGCCTGAAGTTGTGATACAGGCCGCAAAAGATATTACAAGGCTTGTTAACCGTGGAGGACTACAGTCCATGAACTGGACAGTGTCTCTTATGGTTCTCGCGCTCGCTTTTGGCGGCGCGATGGAATGTTGTGGTTTCTTCAACGTTATACTGGAAACGATTATGAAAGGCGTAAAAACAGTTCCAGGGCTTATTTTTGCCACAGGCGTTTCGTCGCTATTAAGCAATTGTTTCCTTGGCGACGCGTATCTTTCTATAGCAGTTCCCGGGCGTATCTATAAACCTGCCTTTGATAAAATGGGATTACATCCCAGAATGCTTTCCCGCACGCTTGAGGATTGGGGAACTCTTACCGCTGGCCTAGTTCCATGGTGCACAGGCGGAGTTTTTTGCGCCGGAACACTTGGTGTTGCTACGTTGACTTATCTCCCATACGCATTTTTGTTATGGATGAACCCAATCGTGGCAGTTGTGATTACGTACCTTGGCATTGGTATATACTGGAAAGATATCAATGGCGAGCCTGTTCTAGGCAAGAAAAGACCTCTTATTGAAAAACCTGAATAGCATAACGAAAAATCTTCATTGAAATAGCTAAAATGTATATGTATTCTATAGCAAGGAAAGGGAGAATAAGATGAGTTATCCGTTTGAAAAATTTCACCACATCTGTATCGCCGTGCGCAGCATTGAGGAGAAGGTCAAGTATTTTGAATCCATTGGCATCGGCCCCTGGAAGGAATATCCGCCGCTTACTCAGTATACAGAGCTTGATGTGCCTGGCATGGAGGGGTTTATGGGGCTTCGTTACGTGGAAGCGCTCGTCGGGGATGTCGAGATACAGCTTGTCCAGCCATGCGATGAATATGACAGTCCGCAGAAACGCTTTCTTGAAGAGCATGGAGAGGGCGTCTACCACATTGGTTTTGTCGTTGACGACGTCAACGATGGCGAAAAGGTTTGCGAGGAGAGAGGCATGAAGACTTTTAGCCGAGGGCGCCGACCCGACCAGAGCGGTTTCAACTATTTTGATACGCAGGACGAAGCCGGCGTGATCATGCTTATCAGGAAAACGCATCACGAATAAATAACGCACGGAACTTCGTTTTCTCTGGTGCTCCTACTCTGACACACATCACATCTATAGAAATTACGGTCTCATTACGGCAGAAATGGGACCGTAAAATATTTTTTACTTTTTTTAAATTTAACACTGTCAATAGCCAGAGAAAATGTCACCTTAAAAGTTCAGAGAAAATGTCACATA